>NZ_JBICXM010000005.1:0-533431 GCF_043200235.1 Streptomyces sp. NPDC048441 | reverse complement strand
CGCTTACGGGGGCGTCGGCCTTGGCGCGGGGGGTGGGGTGTTGGGTATCGTGCTCTTGCGCGCGCCCGGGGGGCCCCCCCCCCCCCCCCCGCGGGGGGGGGCCCCCCGGGGGGGGCCCCCCCGCCCGGCTTTTTCATGCCGTCGCACTCACGCCCTTCACCCGATCGAGAGCGCGCCATGCAGCGAGGTGACATATGGCATAATGGCATCATGCTGTCTGCTAGCGTCGGCTGCACATAGAGCTCTCCGCCCTATGTCATTAGGTGAAGCAGCTACGACGACAGCGAGGAGCCACCATGCCGAGGGACAGAGAAGTAGACCCGAGCCTCAATCGCCGCAGGCTGCGTATCGCGCTCCGCAAGGCCCGTGAGGCCGCGGAGCAGTCACAGGGTCAAGCCGCCCATGCCCTCGACTGGTCATTGTCAAAAATCATGAGGATCGAGCAGGGCACGGTCAGCCTCTCCGTCACGGATCTGCGCGCCCTGCTCCAGCAGTACGGGGTGGCGGACCCGGTGCTCGCCGGAGAGCTCGAAGAGGCCGCCCGCGGGTCCAAGGGCGCGAGCTGGTGGGCCCAGTACAACGACGTCATCGGACCGCAGTTCAGCCAATACCTGGGGTACGAGAGCGCCGCCGCCTCGATTCGCACGTACAACCCGATCATCGTGCCCGGCTTTCTGCAGACGGACGAGTACGCGCTGGCGCTCCTCGCCCCGCGGGTCGACGAGGCGAAGGCGCGGCGGATCGTGGAACTGCGGACCGCGCGTCAGGAGCGGGCCCTGGAGGGCGAAGACCCCCCGTGGACGTTCTTCGTCGTCGACGAGGCCGCCCTGCACCGTCAGATCGGCGGACCCCGTGTGCAGCGCGCCCAGTTGCAGCACCTCATCAGCATGTCGGAGCGCCCGAAGGTGTCCCTCCAAGTACTGCCGTTCACAGCGGGCGCCCACTACTCCACTGTCAGCAGCTTCATCCTGCTCGGCTTCCTGGACGACGAGGACCTGCTCTATCTGGAGGCCCAGGGGAACCAGTCGATCCGTGACGACCACGAATTGATCGTGCGTCACCAGGAGTGCTTCGAGTCCCTCCGTGAGATCGCGTACGGCGAAGACAAGGCGATCGACCTGATCAACCAGATCAGGGACAGCATCGACAGCAGCTGACCCGCCGGGCCCGGGGAGCCCGGCAGGAGCGAGGAGGCCACACATGCCAGCCGCGTTGCGAGAGTGGTGGAGGGGGATCCTCGCGGCCGTAAGACAGGCACCGTGGCGGAGCAGTGGTACGGATGGTGCACAGGGTGCCGGTGCGGCTTCCACCGACGCCACCACCGATACGACTGCCGACGCGACTGCCGATGCCGCCGACAACCCCGCCCGCGGGCGGGCAGCGTCCGCCGACCCCTCCTACAACCAGCTGGTCCGCGAAGCGATGGGCGACCGGGTTCGTGCGGAGCTGATGAACATGCTGGACCGCAATCGCACGAGCGACCACGTCCGGATGTTCACGACCAAGATCCGCTACTGCACCGGCTGCATACTCGTTCTGATGCTGGCCCTCGCCGGGCTGCTCGCCCTCATGGGCGCCTTGCACCTGACGAGCTTCTTGATGGTCGGCCCCGTGATCGGCGGCTTCATGGCCCCCGTGGTCGGACTGAGCCGTCAGCTGGTCAAGTTGATCTCACAGGCCGGGAATGCGGCGCCCACGCTCAGCGACGACCGCCGTGCTGTGGTTCCCGCTCAGCGACCCGACTCCAAAGCCGACGATCCTGCCTGACCTCGGCAAGACCCCACCACAGCCCCAAGGCCACCGCGGCCGCCACGGCCGCGAGGCCCCAGGTGGCAAGGCGCGCCGCCGTGCCCTCGACCAGCAGCGAGACCACCGCCCCCAGCAAGGCGGCCGCCGCGCCGAGCAGCACACACACCGCCACGACCTCGGATGTCTTCCGCTTCCCGCCGTGCCCGCCGTTCACCAGATGCCGCACTTCGGCGAGATGATGCTCGGTCATCCTTCTCCCCCTCCTTCTCCCGCAGCGCCGGCGAGTGCGTCCAGGAACGCGCGCCAGCGCTCAGCGGAGAAGACGACACGCGGCGCCGACAGGTTCTGCGAATCACGGACGATCACCGCTTCCCGCACAAAGGCGACTTCGACGCAGTGCGCGTCGGCCCCGCTGAAGCTGCTCCTACGCCAGAACCGTCCGGACGGGTTCTCATTGGACACGCCGACCTCCCCCTGCCAGAGAGCCGGCGCCCCTCGACGCGTGCCCGTCGTCCTTCACCCATGGCGATGCACGATAGTGCCGTGATCTTGAAGGGCCCAGAGGACCGCCGAGAACCACCACACCACGTCACAACCCGGGCTCAACCACTCTTGGACCGCTCTCCGGATGTCGTGTTCCAGTCTAGGAAAGTTCAATTTCCAGGCCTAGGGAAAATCCGGCCTCGTGTGGGCCTCAGCACACCACCCCCGCCCCAGGTCAACGGCAAGTTGACGGGCCTTCGCGGGCCGTGGTGGACTGCCGGAGCCAATACGGCAGCAGGAGAGGAAGCCGGTGCGAATCCGGCGCGGTCCCGCCACTGTCATCGAGGAACTGACTCCTCGAAAGCCAGGAACTCTCGCCGCCGATCACGTCGAACCAGGGCGCGGACACCCTGAGTGAGGACATATCGCCATGCGCGGCCGCCCCTTGCCGGACCAGTTCCCGAGCGTGAGCTCCCCTCTCGGCGTGGCGACGGGCTGAACCCATGTGTGCCGATCGCGACTTCGCGTACGGCGCCGCCGCCGGCCTCCTCGGTGATCTGTTCCTCGGCGATCCTCGCCGCGGGCATCCGGTCGCCGCGTTCGGCCGTGCCGCGAGTGCCGTCGAAGGTGTGCTGTGGCGGGACCACCGCGGATGGGGCGCGCTGCACGCCGTCGTGTGTGCCGGGGGTGCGGCCGGTGCCGCCGCCCTCGCCTCTTCTCTTGTACGTGGCTCACGCACCGGATCCGTCGCGCTGACCGCCGCCGCCACCTGGGCCGTGGTCGGCGGGACCTCGCTCGGGCGTGAGGCGCGGGCCATCGGCGGGGCGCTGGCCGCCGGGGATGTCGAGGTGGCGCGGGAGCGGCTGCCCCATCTGTGCGGGCGGGACCCGCAGTCGCTGGATGCCGATGGCATCGCGCGTGCCGTCGTCGAGTCCGTCGCCGAGAACACGTCCGACGCGGTGGTCGGGGCCTTGGTGTGGGGAGCTCTCGGCGGGGTCCCCGGCCTGGTCGGCTTCCGTGCCGTGAACACGCTCGACGCGATGGTCGGGCACAAGTCCGCCAAGTACCGGCGGTACGGGTGGGCTTCCGCCCGCCTCGACGACGTACTGGGGTGGCCGGGGGCCCGGCTCACCGCCGTGCTCGCGGCTGCCGCCGGGGATTCGCCGCGCGGCGCGGTGCGGGCCTGGCGGAATGACGCCGCCCGGCATCCGAGCCCCAACGCGGGGCCCGTCGAGGCCGCCTTCGCCGGGGCGTTGGGCGTACGGCTCGGGGGGACCCTCTCGTACGCGGGGCGGGTCGAGCACCGGCCTGTCCTGAACGGGGAGGGGCGGGGCGTCGAAGTCGCCGACATCGAGCGGGCCGTGCGGCTTTCGCGGCGGATCGGACTACTGACCTTGGGAGTTGCCGCGGCTGTGAGCACGATGCGGAAAGGCAGGTCCTCATGAAGGGCCGCGCGCAGGGCCGCACGGGCGGTGGACTGCTCGTCGCCGGGACCACGTCCGACGCCGGGAAGAGTGTCGTCACGGCCGGGATCTGCCGGTGGCTGGCGCGCAAGGGTGTGTCCGTCGCGCCCTTCAAGGCGCAGAACATGTCCCTCAACTCCTTTGTCACGCGCGAAGGTGCCGAGATCGGGCGGGCCCAGGCCATGCAGGCGCAGGCGGCCCGTGTCGAGCCGACCGCGCTGATGAATCCCGTACTGCTCAAGCCGGGCAGCGACCGCAGCAGTCAGGTCGTCCTGATGGGCAAGGCCGTGGGCGAGATGAGTGCGCGCGGCTACCACGGGGGGCGGCAGGAAGCACTCCTCTCGACCGTCGTGGGATGCCTGGAGGAACTTCGGGGCAGCTATGACGCCGTGATCTGCGAAGGCGCGGGCAGTCCCGCCGAGATCAATCTGCGACGTACGGACATCGTGAACATGGGGATCGCGCGGGCCGCCCGCTTCCCCGTGGTCGTGGTGGGCGACATCGACCGCGGGGGCGTGTTCGCCTCCTTCTTCGGGACGACCGCGCTGCTGAGCGCCGAGGACCAGGACCTCGTGGCCGGGTATCTCGTCAACAAGTTCCGGGGCGACGTCTCGCTGCTCGAACCGGGGCTCGACATGCTCCATGAGCTCACCGGACGGCGCACGTTCGGCGTGCTGCCGTTCCAGCACGGCCTGGGCATCGACGAGGAGGACGGGCTCCGGGTGTCCCTGCGGGGTGCCGTGCGGGAGTCCGTCGTCGCTCCCCCGGTCGGTGAGGACGTGCTGCGGGTCGCCGTCTGTGCCGTACCGCTGATGTCGAACTTCACGGATGTGGACGCGCTGGCCGCCGAGCCCGGCGTGGTCGTGCGGTTCGTGGACCGGGCCGATGAACTCGTCGACGCGGACCTCGTGGTCGTGCCGGGGACGCGCGGGACCGTCCGCGCCCTGGAGTGGCTGCGCGAGCGCGGCCTCGCCGACGCCATCGCGCGGCGCGCCGCCGATGGACGGCCCGTGCTCGGGATCTGCGGTGGCTTCCAGGTGCTCGGCGAGCGCATCGAGGACGACGTGGAGTCGCGGGCGGGGGCCGTGGACGGGCTCGGCCTGCTGCCCGTGCGCGTGCGGTTCGCGCGCGAGAAGACCCTGGCGCGACCGGTGGGCGAGGCCCTCGGTGAGCCCGTCGAGGGGTACGAGATCCATCACGGCGTCGCTGAAGTCCTTGGCGGAGAGGCCTTCTTGGACGGTTGCCGCGTCGGCGAGGTGTGGGGCACGCACTGGCACGGCTCCCTGGAGAGCGACGCGTTCCGCCGCCGCTTCCTGACCGAGGTCGCCCGCGCGGCGGGGCGCCGCTTCGTGCCCGCGCCCGACACCAGCTTCGGCGCCCTGCGCGAGGAGCAGCTCGACCTGCTCGGCGACCTGATCGAAGAACACGCGGACACGGACGCGCTGCTCAGCCTGATCGAGACCGGCGCACCGTCCGGTCTCCCCTTCATCGCACCGGGGGCACCCTCATGACCGTCCTGCTTCTGTCCACCGCCGATACGGACCTCCTCGCGGCCCGAGCCTCCGGCGCCCCCTACCGCATCGGCAATCCGACCAGGGTCGACGTCGAGACGGAGCTGCCCGCGCTCGTCGAGGGCGCGGACATCGCCGTCGTACGCCTCCTCGGCGGCAAGCGGGCCTGGGAGGACGGCCTCGCGGCGCTGAAGGCCGCCGGGATCCCGACAGTGCTCCTTGGCGGCGAGGCCGTGCCGGACGCCGAGCTGATGGCCGAGTCGACCGTGCACGCGGGGTCCGTGGCGGAGGCGCTGCGCTACCTGGTCGAGGGCGGCACCGGCAATCTGCGCGAGCTCGCCCGGTTCCTCCAGGAGGACGTCCTCGCGGCGGGGCGTGGTCTCGCCGCGGCGAAGACGCAGGAGCGGCGGAGCGCCGAGCCGCTCAAGATGCCCGAGTACGGGGTGCACGGCTCGCGCGCGTTCATCGAGGGTCGGCCCACCATCGGTGTGCTGTTCTACCGTGCGCACCAGCTCTCCGGGAACACCCGCTTCGTGGACACCCTGTGCGACGCCATCGAGGCGCGGGGCGCCAACGCCCTCGCCGTGTACTGCGGTTCGCTGCGCGGCGCGGACCCTGGCCTGTACGAGATCCTCGGGCAGGCCGACACGCTGGTCGCCACCGTCCTCGCGGCGGGCGGCACGCACGCCTCGGGTGCGAGCGCGGGCGGCGACGAGGAGGCGTGGGACATCGGCGCGCTCGCCGACCTCGACGTCCCTGTCCTGCAAGGACTTTGCCTCACCTCTTCGCGCGCCACGTGGGACGCGTCGGACGCCGCGCTCTCCCCCATGGACGCGGCGATGCAGGTGGCGATCCCCGAGTTCGACGGGCGTGTCATCACCGTCCCGTTCTCCTTCAAGGAGCAGGGCCCCGATGACGTACCGGTGTACGTCGCCGACCCCGAGCGGGCCGCACGCGTCGCCGGAATCGCCGTACGCCACGCCCAGTTGAGGCACAAGCCGAACGCGGAGAAGAAGCTCGCGCTCGTCTTCACGGCCTATCCCACCAAGCACTCGCGCGTCGGCAACGCGGTCGGGCTCGACACCCCGGCCTCGGCGGTACACCTCCTGGACTCGCTGCGGGACGCCGGATACGTCGTCGATGGCCACCCCGACAACGGTGACGAGCTGATCCACCGGCTCATCAACGCGGGCGGCCACGACGTCGAGTGGCTCACCGAGGAGCAGCTGGCCGCCGCCCCCGCGCGCGTACCGCTCGCCGACTACCAGGCGTGGTTCGACAAACTGGCCCCCGAACTGCGCGACGGGATGCTGGAGGCGTGGGGCGAGGCGCCCGGCAATCTGTATGTGGACGGCGACGACATCGTGCTCGCCTCCCTGCGGTTCGGGAACGTCGTCGTGATGATCCAGCCGCCGCGCGGCTTCGGCGAGAACCCCATCGCGATCTACCACGACCCCGACATGCCGCCCTCGCACCACTACATGGCGGCCTACCGCTGGCTGGAGCTGTCCTTCGGCGCCGACGCGATCGTGCACATGGGCAAGCACGGCACGATGGAGTGGCTGCCGGGCAAGGGCCTCGGCCTGAGCGGGAGTTGCGCTCCGGACGCGGTACTCGGCGAGCTGCCGCTGATCTACCCGTTCATCGTCAACGACCCCGGCGAGGGCACCCAGGCCAAGCGACGCGGGCACGCGACGGTGGTGGACCACCTGGTGCCGCCGATGGCGCGCGCGGACACGTACGGCGACCTGGCGAAGCTGGAGCAGCTGCTCGACGAGTACGCACTGGTCTCCGACCTGGACCCGACCAAGGCACCTGCCGTGCAGGCACAGATCTGGACGCTGGTGAAGGCCGCCGAGCTCCACCATGACCTGCACGTCGACGAGCAGCCCGACGACACCGCTTTCGACGAGTTCGTCATGCACCTCGACGGCTATCTGTGCGAGATCAAGGACGTCCAGATCCGGGACGGCCTGCACATTCTCGGCGGCGGTCCCGAAGGCGAGGCCCGCGTCAATCTGGTGCTCGCCGTCCTGCGGGCCTCGCAGGTGTGGGGCGGGCAGGCGAACGCCCTTCCCGGCCTTCGGGCCTGCCTCGCCGAGCACTTCGGGCTCAGCGAGAAGGAGTTGCTCGCCGAGCCGGGTGCGGCGGTGAAGGTCGCGGACGGACTGACCGCGCTGGTGGACGGGCCCGCGCGGACCGGCGCTGACGCGGTGGATCTCCTCGAGCAGCTGTGCCGTCGCCTCGCCGAGGGCATGGAGGAGCGCGGCTGGGAGCTCGCCGCTGTGCGGGAGCTCGTGCGCGAGGTGGTCGGGGTCGAACTGCCGCCCGCCGTCGCCGTGTTGGGCTTCGCCTGCGAGGAGGTCGTGCCTCGCCTGGCGCGGACGACCGACGAGATCGGGAACATTCTGCGGGCGCTGGAGGGCGGTTTCGTACCGGCAGGGCCGTCCGGGTCGCCCACACGCGGTCTGGTGAATGTGCTGCCGACCGGCCGGAATTTCTACTCCGTCGACCCGAAGGCGATTCCTTCGCGGCTCTCGTGGGAGGTCGGCCAGTCACTCGCCGACTCCCTGATCGCGCGCTACCTGGCCGACACGGGCGAGTACCCGAAGTCCGTCGGTCTCACCGTGTGGGGTACGTCGGCCATGCGCACGCAGGGTGACGACATCGCGGAGATCCTGGCCCTGCTCGGGTGCAGGCCCGTGTGGGACGACGCCTCTCGGCGCGTGACCGGCTTCGAGATCGTGCCGGTGGCGGAGCTCGGGCGGCCGCGCATCGATGTGACGGTGCGGATCTCCGGGTTCTTCCGGGACGCGTTCCCGCATGTGGTGGGTCTGATCGATGACGCGGTGCGGGCCGTCGCGGACCTGGACGAGACCCCCGAGTCCAATTACGTACGCGCGCACGCCGATGAGGACACCGCCGAGCACGGCGACCGGAGGCGTGCCACGTCACGGATCTTCGGCTCCAAGCCGGGGGCCTACGGCGCGGGCCTGCTTCCACTGATCGACGCGCGGAACTGGCGCAGCGACGCGGACCTCGCCGAGGTGTACGCGGTGTGGGGCGGCTACGCGTACGGCCGTGGACTCGACGGGAAGGCCGCGCGCGGGGACATGGAGACGGCGTTCCGGCGGATCGCCGTGGCGGCGAAGAATGTGGACACCAGGGAACATGACCTGGTCGACGCCGACGACTACTTCCAGTACCACGGCGGCATGGTCGCCATGGTGCGGCACCTGACGGGTGAATCGCCCGAGGCGTACGTGGGCGACTCCGCCACCCCCGATCAGGTGAAGACGCGGACGTTGGGCGAGGAGACCCACCGGGTGTTCCGGGCCCGCGTCGTCAATCCGCGGTGGATGGCGGCCATGCGGCGGCATGGATACAAGGGGGCCTTCGAGATGGCCGCCACGGTGGACTACCTGTTCGGGTACGACGCCACCGCGGGCGTGGTCGACGACTGGATGTACGAGAAGCTCTCCGCCGAGTACGTCTTCGACCCGGAGAACCGGGAGTTCATGCAGAAGTCCAACCCCTGGGCGCTGCGCGGGATTTCGGAGCGGTTGTTGGAGGCGGCTGAGCGAGGGCTCTGGGCCGAGCCGGACGCCGGGACGCTGGAGCGGCTGCGGTCTACCTATTTGGAGCTTGAGGGTGAGCTGGAGGGGGACGGATGAGTTTCGCCGCCACTGATTACTCCGCCGCCGCCGATTCCGCCCCGCGTCACGTCATGGAGGCCTTGTGAGCACCCCCTATCCCTTCACCGCCCTCGTCGGGCAGGACGACCTGCGGCTCGCGCTGCTGCTCAATGCCGTCTCGCCCGCTGTCGGCGGCGTACTCGTGCGGGGTGAGAAAGGCACCGCCAAGTCCACTGCGGTGCGCGCGCTCTCGGCGCTCCTCCCGCAGGTTCCCGTCGTCGCCGGATGCCGGTTCTCCTGCGATCCGGCCGCCGCCGATCCCGCCTGCCCCGACGGACCTCATGAGGCCGGCGGCGACTCCGTGCGGGATGCCCGCATGGTCGAGCTGCCCGTCGGCGCCTCCGAGGACCGGCTCGTGGGGGCCCTCGACATCGAGCGCGCTCTCGCCGAAGGCGTGAAGGCCTTCGAGCCGGGGCTGCTCGCCGACGCGCATCGCGGCATTCTCTACGTCGATGAAGTCAACCTCCTTCACGACCACTTGGTCGACCTGCTCCTCGACGCGGCAGCCATGGGCGCCTCGTACGTCGAGCGCGAGGGCGTGTCCGTGCGCCATGCCGCGCGGTTCCTGCTCGTGGGCACCATGAACCCCGAAGAGGGCGAGCTGCGGCCTCAGTTGCTCGACCGGTTCGGGCTCACCGTCGAGGTCGCCGCATCCCGGGAGACCGATCAGCGGGTCGAGGTCGTACGGCGGCGACTCGCGTACGACGACGACACGGAGGGTTTCGCCGCCCGGTGGCACGACGAGGAGTCCGCGGTGCGGGCCCGGATCGTCGCCGCGCGGGCACTGCTTCCCCAAGTACGGCTCGGCGACGGGGCGTTGCGGCAGATCGCCGCCACCTGCGCCGCCTTCGAGGTCGACGGGATGCGGGCCGACATCGTGATGGCGCGTACGGCGACGGCGCTCGCCGCCTGGGCCGGGCGCACCGACGTACTCGCCGAGGATGTGCGGCAGGCCGCCCTGCTCGCGCTTCCGCACCGGCGTCGGCGCAATCCCTTCGACGCGCCGGGGCTCGACGAGGACAAGCTCGACGACACGCTGGAGCAGAACGGCGGCGGCGAGGGCGACGACGATCCCGAGCCTGACGGCGACGGACCCGGCGGAGGCGGAGGTGGAGGCGGGCAGCCGCAGCCGCCTCAGGACGGCTCCCCTGACGCGCCCGACGCCCCCGAAAGCCCGGCTGCCGACAGTGCTTCCGGGCAGGACGACGAGTCCTCCCCCGCGCAGGCTCCCGCCGCCGGTGGCGGTGAGCAGCAGGCCGTGCGGGCCGCCGAGCCGTTCCGCACCAAGATGCTGAGCGTGCCCGGCCTGGGTGAGGGTGCCGCGGGGCGGCGGTCGCGGGCGCGGACCGAGCATGGGCGTACCACCGGGGCCCGGCGGCCACAGGGGGCGCTCACCAAGCTGCATCTGGCGGCCACCGTGCAGGCCGCGGCCCCGCATCAGCGGGCGCGCGGGCGGTCGGGGCGTGGGCTCGTCGTACGGCGGGACGATCTGCGGCAGGCGACGCGTGAGGGGCGTGAGGGGAACCTCGTGCTCTTCGTGGTGGACGCCTCCGGGTCGATGGCGGCCCGGCAGCGGATGAGCGCGGTGAAGGGGGCGGTGCTCTCGCTGCTGCTCGACGCCTATCAGCGGCGCGACAAGGTGGGGCTCGTGACCTTCCGGGGAGCCGATGCCGAGGTGGCGCTGCCGCCCACCTCCTCCGTCGACACGGCCGCCGCCCGCCTGGAGTCGCTGCCCACGGGTGGGCGTACGCCCGTCGCCGCCGGGCTGCTCAAGGCGCACGAGGTGCTGCGGGTGGAGCGGCTCCGCGATCCGGCCCGGCGTCCCCTTGTGGTGGTCGTGACGGACGGGCGGGCTACGGGGGGCGTGGAGCCGGTGGCTCAGGCGGGCCGTGCCGCGCGCCTCTTCGAAGCCGCGGGGATCGCTTCCGTGGTCGTCGACTGCGAGTCGGGGCCCGTGCGGCTCGGCCTCGCGGGACAGTTGGCGGGTGACCTCGGCGGGACCGCCGTGACGCTCGACGAGCTGCGGGCCGAGTCCATCGCCGGGCTCGTCAAGGACGTACAGGGAACACAGGGAACTCGCATGAGGAGCGTGGCCTGATGCCGCAGGGACAGCCGAGTGTCGTGCCGGACGACGGGCTGACCACACGCCAGCGGCGCAATCGTCCGCTCGTGGTCGTGCACACCGGAATCGGCAAGGGGAAGTCCACCGCCGCATTCGGGCTCGCGCTGCGGGCCTGGAATCAAGGGTGGCCCATCGGGGTCTTCCAGTTCGTGAAGTCGGCGAAGTGGAAGGTGGGGGAAGAGAACGCCCTGAAGGTGCTCGGCGCGAGCGGTGAGGGCGGCCCTGTCGACTGGCACAAGATGGGCGAGGGCTGGTCGTGGATCCAGCGGGCGCCCGCCGACGGCGAGTTGAGCAACGAGGAGAAGGCCCGCGAGGGCTGGGCGCAGGTCAAGCGTGACCTCGCGGCCGAGACGTATCAGCTGTACGTCCTCGATGAGTTCGCCTACCCCATGCACTGGGGCTGGATCGACACGGCCGAAGTGATCGACGTTCTCCGGGACCGGCCGGGGAACCAGCATGTCGTCATCACCGGACGCAACGCGCCCGCCGAACTGGTGGAATTCGCCGATCTCGTCACCGACATGTCCAAGGTCAAGCATCCGATGGACGCCGGGCAGAAGGGCCAGAGGGGCATCGAGTGGTAGCTCGCCTTGTCGTGGCCGCGCCGTCTTCCGGGAGCGGGAAGACGACCGTCGCCACGGGGCTGATGGCCGCGTTCTCGGCGGCCGGGCTCGCCGTGTCCCCGCACAAGGTCGGGCCCGACTACATCGATCCCGGGTATCACGCGCTGGCCACGGGGCGTCCCGGACGGAACCTCGACGCGTATCTGTGCGGGCCCGAGAGGATCGCCCCGCTGCTCGCGCACGGGGCCCGTGGGTGCGATCTCGCCGTGGTCGAGGGCGTCATGGGGCTCTTCGACGGCGCCTCCGGGCAGGGTGAGCTCGCTTCCACCGCGCAGGTGTCGAAGCTGCTCCGGGCGCCTGTGGTCCTTGTAGTCGACGCCTCGTCCCAGTCCCGGTCCGTCGCCGCGCTCGTGCACGGCTTCGCGTCCTGGGACCCGGAGGTGCGGATCGGGGGCGTGATCCTCAACAAGGTGGGGTCCGCGCGGCACGAGGAGCTCCTGCGGGAAGCGCTCGACGAGTCCGGGGTGCCGGTGCTCGGGGCCTTGGGCCGGGTGCGCCAAGTGCGGGTGCCGTCCCGGCACTTGGGGCTCATCCCCGTCGCCGAGCGCCGGGCCGAGGCCGTCGAGTCTGTCGCCGCCCTTGCCGCGCAGGTGCGGGAGGGTTGTGACCTGGAGGGGATTCTGGCGCTGGCCCGGAGTGCGCCCGCGTCGGCCGGTGACATGTGGGATCCGGGCACTGCTGCCACCACTGCCACCACTGCCACCAGTGGGGCAAAGCCCGTCGTCGCCGTCGCCGGCGGAGCCGCCTTCTCCTTCTCCTACGCCGAACACCCCGAACTGCTCACCGCCGCCGGTGCCGACGTCGTCACCTTCGATCCGCTGCACGACGAGGAACTGCCGCCCGGCACCGCCGGGTTGGTCATCGGGGGTGGGTTCCCCGAGGTGTACGCGCCCGAGCTCTCCGCCAACGAGCCCCTGCGGAAAGCCGTCGCCGAGCTTGCCCTCAGCGGGGCGCCCGTCGCCGCCGAATGTGCCGGACTGCTCTATCTGACGCGGGAGTTGGACGGGAAGCCCATGTGCGGGGTGCTCGACGCCCAGGCCCGGATGTCCGAGCGGCTCACCCTCGGCTACCGCGAGGCCGTCGCCGTGTCCGACAGTGCGCTCACGGCCGAGGGCACCCGGATGCGCGGGCACGAATTCCACCGCACCGTCGTCGAACCGGGCGCCGGGGCGGCTCCCGCCTGGGGGCTTCACGCCCCTGAACGGCGCGTCGAAGGCTTCGTACAACAGGGTGTGCACGCGAGTTATCTGCACACGCATTGGGCCGCCGAACCCGGTATCGCCCGTCGGTTCGTAGAGAGGTGCAGGGGATGACAAGCAAGCTTGTGGGTGTGGGGGTCGGTCCCGGTGATCCCGAGCTCGTCACCGTCAAGGGCGTCAACGCCCTGCGCGCCGCCGATGTCGTCGTCGTACCCGTCATGGACAGTGGCGAGCGCGGCCGCGCCGAGGCGACCGTGCTGCACTACGTCCCCGAGGACAAGGTCGTACGTGTGGTGTTCGCGCTCAACGAGCGCAGCGACCGGCAGCGGCGCGAGGCCGCCTGGGACGCCGCGGGTGAGCGGGTCGCCGCCCTGCTGCGCGAGCGCGGCTCGGTGGCGTTCGCGACGATCGGCGACCCGAACGTGTACTCGACGTTCACCTATCTGGCGCAGACCATCGCGGAGCTCGTGCCGGGGGTCGAGGTGGAGACCGTGCCCGGGATCACCGCCATGCAGGACCTCGCCGCGCGCAGCGGCGCCGTGCTCACCGAGGGCACCGAGCCATTGACGCTCGTGCCGGTGACCGCGGGCGCGGCCGTGCTCAAGGACGCGCTCGCCGGGCCCGGCACAGTCGTGGCGTACAAGTTCGGGCGGCTCGCGCACGAGGTGGCGGCGGCGCTGCGGGAGACCGGGCGGACCGAGGACGCGGTGTGGGGGTCCGCTCTGGGACTGCCCGAGGAGTCCATCCAGGGGGCCGGGGAGCTCGACGGCTCCCCCTTGCCCTATCTGTCCACCCTGATCGCTCCCGCGCGGCGCGACGGCGGCCGGGGCGGGAAGCTGTGACCCCACAAGGCGTGACCCCACACGGTGTGACCCCACACGGTGTGACCCGGCGGTCTTTGCCCCCGCGAGGCCGGGCCGCCGCCTCACTCCGCGATGCCGACCACCAGCCAGATGAATGCCACCCCCGCCACCGTGCACAGCAGCGTCGAGCGCGCCGGGTGCTCGTGGTGGGCCTCCGGCAGGATCTCCGCGGCGGCCAGGTAGAGCAGGGCGCCGCCGAAGAAGCCGAGATATCCGCCGAGCAGTTGCTCCGGAATGGTGAACAGGATCGTCGAAGCGGCGCCCACCACCGGGGCCACCGCGTCCGCGAAGAGCATCGCGAGGGCCTTGCGGCGGGCGTTCCCGTACAGGCTGGTGATCGTGTACGTGTTGAAGCCGTCCGCGAAGTCATGAGCGACGACGGCAAGGGCCACCGCGAGGCCCATGCCGCCGCCCACCTGGAACGCGGCGCCGATCGCGACACCGTCCATGACGCTGTGGCCGACCATCGCGCCGGCCGCCGTCAGGCCCACCTGGGGCACCCTGCCGTTCTCGTGCTCGTCCGCCCCGTGCCCCGCGTGACGGCCCGCGAGGAGGCGCTCCACGAGGTGCGCCGTGAGGAAGCCCGCGACGAACAGAAGCAGCGCGGCCGGTACGCCGAAGACCAGTCCCCCCGCGGCGTCCAGCGCCTCCGGGAGCAGGTCGAGGCCGACCACGCCGAGCATCAGACCGCCCGCGAGGCCGAGGACCAGGTGGCGCCGGTCAGTGACCCGCTGCGCGGTCCAGCCGCCCACCAGGGTCATCAAGAAGGCGCCGAGCGCCACGAACACCGCCATGCGCCCTTGCTAGCCGATTGACCCCCTGCCCCGCACGTCAGCGCGGGGCGGACACCCATCGTTTTTTGTTTCGTACGAGAGGAACTCTCCCCATGGCCGACGCCGAAGCCACCACCGGCAAGGTGACCTTTGTCGGGGCAGGGCCCGGCGCCGCCGACCTGCTCACGTTCCGTGCCGCACGAGCCATCGCGGACGCCGATGTCGTCATCTGGGCGGCCAGCCTGGTGCAGGCGGAGGTTCTCGATCATGCGCGCGAAGGGTCAGAGATCCTCGACTCGGCGACGATGTCGCTCGAAGAGGTGGTCGCCGTCTACGAGCGGGCCGCCACCGAAGGGCTGAAGGTGGCCCGGATCCACTCCGGTGACCCCGCCCTGTGGGGCGGCACCCAGGAGCAGGTCGACCGGTGCGCCGCGCTCGGCGTGGAGACCGAGATCGTGCCCGGCGTCTCGTCGTTCTCGGCGGTCGCGGCGATCGCGCAGCGCGAGCTGACGATCCCCGAGGTCGCGCAGTCCGTGATCCTCACCCGGCTCGGCGGCGGCAAGACGCCGATGCCGCCCGGCGAGGAGGTGCGCGAGTTCGCGCGCCACGGCACGACGATGGCGCTGTTCCTCTCGGCGGCGCGCAGCGGCCAGCTGGTGCGGGAGCTCCTGGAGGGCGGCTACCCGACGACCACGCCCGTCGTCGTCGCGTACCAGGCGACCTGGCCCGAGGAGCTCATCCTGACCTGCACCATCGAGACCCTCGAAGAGACGGTCAAGGAGCACAGGCTCTGGAAGCACACCCTCTTCCTGGTCGGCCCCGCCCTCGCCGCGACCGGTACGCGCTCGCACCTGTACCACCCCGGCCACTTCCACGGCTTCCGCAAGGCAGACCCGCAGGCACGGGCCGCGCTGCGCGCCGAGAAGGCGAAATCGTGATCACTGTCGTCGGTACGGGGACGGGGGCGCCGCTCGATTCGGCGGCCCTCGAAGCGGTGCGTGCCGCGGGGCTCGTCGTCGGCGGCCTGCGGCACATCGACGCCGCCGAGCTGCCGCCGACGACGGCCAGAGTGGTGCTCGGGCCGCTCGCTCCCGCCTTCGAGGCCATCGAGCAGCACCTGGCCAAAGCGGATGCGGCGACGGAGGGCGGCGGTGTCGTCGTGCTCGCCTCCGGGGACCCCGGCTTCTTCGGGATCGTGCGGGCGCTCGCCGAGCGGTTCGGGCCCGCCGCGCTCGACGTCCGGCCCGGCGTCTCCTCCGTCGCCACCGCCTTCGCCCGGATCGGGCTTCCGTGGGACGACGCGGTGGTGGTCAGCGCCCACGGGCGTGACCTGCGCACCGCCGTGCACGCCTGCCGGGCGCACCCCAAGGTCGCCGTCCTGACCGGCCCCGGCAGCGGCCCCGCCGAACTCGGGGCCGAGCTGATGCGCCCCTCCGCCACCCGTACCCTCGTCGTCGCCCACGCCCTGGGTGACCCCGAGAACGAGCGCGTCGAGCGGGTCACGCCCACGGAGGCCGCCGCCCGCGACTGGGGTTCCGGGGTGAGCGTCGTGCTCTGCATCGACGAGGCACGGGCCCTCACGCCCGTGCGTACCGTCGCCGGACCCCGCCCCTCCCCCGACCGATGGGCCCTGGACGAGAGCGAGTTCGCCCACCGCGACTCGATGATCACCAAGTTCGAGGTGCGGGCGCTCGCCCTGGCCAGGATCGGTCCGCGCCTGGGCGACCTGGTGTGGGACATCGGCGCGGGCTCCGGCTCCGTCGCCGTGGAGTGCGCGCGGTTCGGCGCGGCCGTCGTCGCCGTCGAGAAGACCGCCGACGGCGTCGAACGTGTCCGCGCCAACGCGGCGGCGCACGGCGTCGACGTACGCACTGTGCACGGGGCCGCGCCCACCGTCCTCTCCGATCTCGCCGACCCGGACGCGGTGTTCATCGGCGGCGGGGGCCGTGAGCTGCCCGCCATCGTGACCGCGTGCGCGCGGCGGGCCCGGCGGACCGTGGTGGTCGCCATGGCCGCGATCGACCGGGTCCCTGCCGTACAAGCCGCCCTGACCGGTGCCGGGTACGACTGCGACGGCGTACTGCTGCAATCGTCGCGGCTCGCGCCGCTGCCCGGTGAGGTCACACGGCTCGCGGCGGCCAATCCGGTCTTCCTGGTGTGGGGCACCCGCCCCTCATCTTCCTTGCCTGAAGGAGTAGTTCAGTGATCGGCCTGATCTCCGCCACGGCGGCGGGCGGCGCGGCACGCGACCGTCTCGCCACGACGTGGTCCTCGCGGACGCGGGTGTACGAGGGTCCCGTTCGGGAGGCGCTGGAGCGGGCCTTCGGCGAATGCGAGCAGGTGGTGTGCTTTCTCGCCACCGGCGCGGTGGTGCGGCTCCTCGCGCCTCTCCTCCGGGGGAAGGATGTCGACCCCGGGGTCGTATGTGTCGACGAGGCGGGGCGGTTCGCTGTCGCCCTGTTGGGCGGGCACGAGGGGGGCGCGAACACCCTTGCCCAGGAGGTGGGGGATGTGCTGGGCGCCACACCCGTCGTGACGACGGCGACCGACTCCGTGGATGTGCCGGGGCTCGACACCCTGGGGATCCCCGTGGAGGGAGATGTCGCCGGGGTCACCCGTGCGGTCCTCGACGGCGAACAGGTCGCCCTGCACGCCGAGTTGAGCTACCCGCTGCCCGCGTTGCCGTCCAACGTCACGCCTCGGCAGGGACAGCAGGGACAGCCGGTCATCCGGGTGACGGACCGGGAGCTCGAACTCGGTCCGGGTGAGGTCGTGTTGCGGCCGCCGTCCCTCGTCGTGGGCGTCGGCGCCAGTAAGGGCGCGTCCACCGAGGAAGTCCTCGGGCTCGTCAAGGACACGCTCCGTGACGCGGGACTCTCCCCCGCGTCCATAGCCGCGTTGGCGACCGTCGACGCGAAGGCCGACGAACCCGGCATCGTCGAGACGGCGGCCCGGCTCAGGGTGCCGGTGGTGACGTACGCGGCCGACGAGCTGGCCGGGGTGGATGTACCGAACCCCTCCGACGCGCCACTGGCCGCCGTCGGAACACCCTCCGTGGCGGAGGCCGCCGCCCTGCGCGACGGCGGTGAACTCCTCGTCCCCAAGCGGAAGTCGGCGCCCGAGGGCCGCGCCCCCATGGCGACCTGTGCCGTCGTGCGCCGCGCCCCCCGTGGACGGCTCGCGGTGGTCGGGCTCGGCCCCGGCGCGCGTGATCTGCTGACCCCCCGGGCCCGCGACGAGCTGCGCAGGGCTTCGGTCCTTGTCGGCCTCGACCAGTACGTCGACCAGATCCGTGACCTGCTCAGGCCCGGCACGAAGCTCATCGAGTCCGGCCTCGGCGCCGAGGAGGAGCGGGCGCGTACCGCCGTCCTGGAGGCTCAGAAGGGCCAGGCGGTGGCGCTGATCGGGTCCGGTGACGCGGGCGTGTACGCGATGGCATCGCCCGCGCTCGCCGAGGCGAGCGACGACATCGACGTCATCGGCGTACCGGGCGTGACGGCCGCGCTCGCGGCGGCGGCGATCCTGGGCGCACCGCTCGGCCACGACCACGTGTCCATCAGCCTGTCCGACCTGCACACCCCGTGGGAGGTCATCGAGCGCCGGGTGCGTGCGGCGGCGGAGGCGGACATCATCGTCACCTTCTACAACCCGCGCAGCCGGGGCCGCGACTGGCAGCTGCCGAAGGCCCTGTCGATCCTCGCCGAGCACCGCGAACCCACGACACCGGTCGGTGTCGTACGCAACGCCTCTCGCCCTGACGAGTCCGCACGCCTGAGCACGATCGGTGAACTCGACCCGGCGATCGTCGACATGATGACGGTCGTGACGGTCGGCAACACCGCGACCCGCGAGATCGCGGGCCGCATGGTGACCCCGCGCGGCTACCGCTGGCAGCACTCGGACCAGTCGGAGGTGACCAAGTGACCCGTGTCGTCCACCCCATCGAGCAGGAGTCGTTCCGGCGGCTCCGCGCCCGCCTGGACACCTCGCACTTCGCGCCGCTGACCCGCGCGGTGGTGGAGCGCGTCATCCACTCCGCCGCCGACCTCGACTACGCGACGGACCTCGTCACCGACGAGGACGCCCTGGTGGCCGCCCACGCGGCGCTGCATGCGGGTGCGCCCGTCGTCGCCGACGTGGAGATGGTCGCGGCGGGCATCACCAAGCGGCGGTCCGTCTGCCGCCTCAAGGACGCCAAGTCCTCTTCCGGGCTGACCCGTTCGGCCCACGCGATCCGTCTCGCGTACGAGGAAGTGGGCCCCGGAGCGCTCTGGGTGATCGGCTGCGCGCCGACCGCCCTGGAGGAACTCCTCGTCCTGGACGCGGCACCCGCCCTTGTGATCGGCCTGCCGGTCGGCTTCGTGGGGGCGGCGGAGTCCAAGGCCGCACTGCGCGAGAGCGGTCTTCCCGCTGTCAGCAACGTGTCGGAGAAGGGCGGTTCGGCGGTGGCGGCCGCGGCGCTGAACGCATTGCTGTACCACCCGGCGCCGTCAGTCGATGCGAACGAAACAACAACCGACGTATTCGAAGTATCCGAAGTATCCGAAGTATCCAAGGAGTCTCAGTGACCACCCCGCCCGCACTGCTCATCGCCGGACACGGCACCCGTGACGAGGCCGGGGCCGCCGCCTTCCGGGACTTCGTGCAGGAGCTCGCCCGCCGCAACCCCGAACTCCCGGTCGCCGGAGGCTTCATCGAGCTGTCACCGCCGCCGCTCGGCGACGCGGTCACCGATCTCGTGGAGCGGGGCGTGAAACGTTTCGCGGCCGTTCCGCTGATGCTGGTGTCGGCCGGGCACGCCAAGGGTGACATCCCCGCGGCGCTCACCCGCGAGAAGGAGCGCCACCCCGGCATCTCGTACACCTACGGCCGCCCGCTCGGCCCGCACCCCTCGCTCCTGAAGGTCCTCGACCGCCGCCTGGACGAGGCGCTCGGCGGCTCGTCCCGCACGCCCGAGGACCGCGCGGACGTCACGGTGCTCCTCGTGGGCCGCGGTTCGACCGACCCGGACGCCAACGCCGAGGTGCACAAGGCGGCGCGGCTGCTGTGGGAGGGGCGCGGTTACGCGGGCGTGGAGACGGCGTTCGTGTCGCTCGCGGCGCCGGACGTGCCGTCGGGCCTCGACCGCTGCGTACGCCTGGGTGCCAAGCGGATCGTGGTCCTGCCCTACTTCCTCTTCACCGGCATCCTGCCGGACCGCGTCCGCCACCAGACGGAGGGCTGGGCGGCTGCGCACCCCGAGACGGAGGTGCGCTCGGCGGACGTGATCGGCCCCGAGGAGGAGCTGCTCGACCTCGTCATGGAGCGCTACCGGGAGGCGGTCAAGGGGGATCTGCGGATGAACTGCGACTCCTGCGTCTACCGCATCGCGCTGCCCGGCTTCGAGGACAAGGTGGGGCTTCCGCAGCAGCCGCACTTCCACCCGGATGACGACGGGGACCACGGCCACGGTCATGGCCACGGGCACCACCACGGAACTCATGCGCACTCCCACTGAGACTGAGGCTGAGGCTGCCGTTGAGCGCGGCGGCGATCCGGATCTCCGGCATCACGGGGATGCCGAGGTCCGGGGCACCGCCGGTCTCACGGACCTGGCGGTCAACGTCCGCGCGAACACGCCACCGGCCTGGCTGAAGCGGCACCTCGCCGCCTCGCTCGACGGCCTGGCCGCCTATCCGGACGGCCGGGCGGCGCAGGCTGCGGTGGCGGCGCGGCACGGTGTGACGCCGGACCGGGTGCTCCTCACGTCGGGCGCGGCGGAGGCTTTCGTACTCCTCGCACGCGCTCTGAAGGTGCGTCAGCCGGTGGTGGTACACCCGCAGTTCACGGAGCCGGAGGCGGCTCTGCGGGATGCGGGGCATGTGGTGGGGCGGGTACTGCTGCGGGAGTCCGACGGATTCCGGCTGACTCCGGGCGCCGTCCCGGAGTCGGCCGACCTGGTGGTGATCGGCAACCCGACGAACCCGACGTCCGTCCTGCACCCGGCGGCCTCGATCACCGAACTCGCCCGCCCCGGGCGGGTGTTGGTGGTGGACGAGGCGTTCATGGACGCGGTGCCGGGTGAGCGGGAAGCCCTTGCGGGGCGGACGGACGTGCCCGGCCTCGTGGTGCTGCGAAGCCTCACCAAGACGTGGGGCCTGGCGGGGCTGCGGATCGGCTACGTCCTCTCCGACCCGGAGACGATCGCCACGCTGGCCGCGGCGCAGCCGCTGTGGCCGGTGTCGTCTCCCGCGCTCGCGGCGGCGGAGGCGTGTATGGCGCCGGACGCTCTGGCGGAGGCGGCTGAGGCGGCCCGGCAGATCGCTGCCGACCGGGCCCATCTACTGGGCGGGCTCGCGGAGTTCGCCTCCGCCGGGGTGCGGGCCATGGAGAACCCCGAGGGCCCCTTCATCCTGCTCCGGGCCCCGGAGGCCCCGGCCCTCCGCGAACGCCTGCGGGACCGGGGCTTCGCCTTGCGGCGTGGCGATACGTTCCCGGGGCTCGGGGCTGAGTGGCTGCGGGTGGCGGTACGTGACCGGGGGACGACGGATCGGCTGCTTGGGGCGGTACGGGCGGTGCTGGGCGGCTGAGGCCATGAGAATTTCCCCCACCCCGCCCCTTCCTTCCCGGCTGTATCAATTGGCGGCTCCGCCGCGCAGGGGCTCCGCCCCAGACCCCGGTCCAGCCGCCCGCGGCGGAGCCGCAAATGTCACAGCCGGGAAGGGGCGGGGCTGGGGAAAGAAACTGCCCGGCGTCAGCCCCTACGTCCCCGCCGGGCCATCACCACCGCCCCACCCCCCGCGGCAAGCAGCACCACCGCACCACCAGCGATGTACGGAGTCATCGAACTCCCCCCGGTCTCGGCGAGGTTCGCCTCCGCAGGCTTCGCCGCCTTCGGCGCAACCGGCTTCTCCGGCACACCCCCCTGCGGCTTCGCCGCCCCCGCAGCCACCGGCGACTCGCACGACGCCCCGGCCAGCGTCAACGTCCCCTCCACCTCCGCCACATTCAGCTTCAGGGGATTCACGGACACCTTCAGCTCGAGCGCGGACGCCGCCGCCGTACGTGACGTCGTGTGCGTCTTGGACAGGTCGAGCCGCACCTCCCCGACCCCCGGCACCGTCACCTGGGTCGGCCCGCCCGCCGACAGCGTGACCTTCTTGCCGAGCACCGTCACCCCGCCCAGCAGATTCGCCTCGGCGACTGGCCGCTTCCCCGCCGCGCAGACGGCCTTGGACGTGACCTGCTCGACCTCGATCAGGGACAGCAGCGGCAGCCCCGGCACATGCAATTTCGCCCGCGCGATATTGCTGTACCCCTCCGCCTTCCCGTGCTCCACGGTCGCCTTCGCGGTGGCGACGTCCGCCCGCAGCACGCTGAACGGCTGCCCGCCGTCGACCCCGTTCAGTTCGGCGGTGAGCGCGGTCTTCTCGGCACTCGCCGGTGCCTGTACTTCGTTGAGCGAGACCTTGAGCGGGACGTTCAGGGTCTTGTTGAGCAGGGACACATCGAGCCCGGTGCGCAGCACGACGGCGCTCGCGCGGCCCTTGTCGTTGCCCGTGTCGCCGCCCGTCGCCGATGCGGATCCCGCGGTGGCCAGCGCCGCGGGACCCGCGGCGAGGACGGTGGCGGTGGCGATCACGCCGATGCGACGTGCGGGCAGGCGGAAGGTGTTGCTGTTCAAGGTGGTGGAACCCCCACAAGAGTTACGGAGCCGCCGGGTGTCTCGCGCTCAGCTGGATGGGGACATCGCGTGAGCGCGACAGACACCGGCAACATCGACAGGGGGAATCTTTACGCACTTAGAGTGAATAGCCAGCGACCGAGCGTGAGTTCACTCCAAAGGGAGGTTTCCGCCCTCGTTTTCGAATCTTCCGGCACCCACGTTCCCACCAGCCACCCGGGCAACTCCCTGGCTCGAACAGATCGGTTGACGCCAGAGCCGTGGCCGAATGATGTTCAACGAACCAACGGCGTCACACGTAACGCTCCGTCAATACGAGAACCCGCTAGCCGACCACCCTCCCGTTCAGGACCACCCTCCGCGGAGCCGCAAGCACCCGTACGTCCTCCCGGGGATCCGCCCCGTACACGACGAGGTCCGCCGGCGCGCCCTCCACAAGCCCAGGCCGCCCCAGCCACTCCCGCGCCCCCCACGTCGTCGCCGACAACGCGTCCACCGCCGGGATGCCGGCCAGCCGCAGCTCCGCCACCTCCGCCGCGACCAGACCATGGGCCAGCGCGCCTCCCGCGTCCGTGCCCGCGTACACCGGCACCCCCGCGTCGTACGCGGCCCGCACCGTGTCGTAGCGCCGCTCGTACAGCCGCCGCATGTGCTGCGACCACCGCGGGAACTTCGACTCGCCGCCGTCCGCGAGCTGTGGGAACAGCGCGATGTTCACCAGCGTGGGGACGATCGCGACGCCCCTCTCCGCGAACAGCGGGATCGTCTCCTCGGTCAGGCCCGTCGCGTGCTCGATGCAGTCGATGCCCGCCTCCACGAGGTCCCGCAGGGAGTCCTCGGCGAAGCAGTGCGCAGTCACCCGCGCGCCGAGGCGGTGCGCCTCCGCGATCGCCGCCTCCACCTCGGGGCGGGGCCAGCAGGCGGTGAGGTCCCCGGCCTCGCGGTCGATCCAGTCGCCGACCAGCTTGACCCAGCCGTCGCCGCGGCGGGCCTCCTGGGCCACGTACGCGACGAGGTCGGAAGGCTCGATCTCGTGGGCGTAGTTGCGGATGTAGCGGCGCGTACGCGCGATGTGGCGGCCCGCCCGGATGATCTTCGGGAGGTCTTCGCGGTCGTCGATCCAGCGGGTGTCCGACGGGGAACCCGCGTCGCGGATGAGGAGGGCGCCGATCTCGCGGTCGGTGAGGGCTTGCTTCTCCGCCACGTCCGCTTCCACGGGGCCGTGCGTGTCCAGGCCCACGTGACAGTGCGCGTCGACCAGGCCCGGGAGCGTCCAGCCCTCGATCGTCACGTCCGCCGGTGCCACCGAGGGGCGCTCGTACGTCACCCTGCCCCCGATCACCCACAGCTCGTCCCGGACCTCGTCCGGGCCGACGAGCACCCGCCCCTTCACGTGCAGCACCGTGTGATCGCTCATGTACAGCAGCTTAGGAGGCGGTCGGTACGCTCGGTCCGGCAGCCCGAACGAACTCGTGAGCGAAGTAGACAGCGAAGTGAGCAGCGAAGTGAGCAGCACCGTGACGACGCATCCATTCCTTGACCTGGCCCCCTTGAGCGCCCGGCACTTCGCCTCCATCGAGGAGGGCGTCGCCCGGCTGCTCTCCACCTCGCAGGACGTCCTGATCATGCAGGGCGAGGCGCTGCTGCCCCTGGAGGGCTGTATCCGGGGGGCGGCACAGCCCGGCACTACCGCGCTGAACATCATCACGGGGCCGTACGGGCAGACCTTCGGGAACTGGCTGCGGGACTGCGGTGCGACGGTCGTCGACCTCGCCGTGCCCTTCCACACCGCCGTCACGGCCGACCAGGTGCGCCAGGCCCTCGCCGAGCACCCCGAGATCGACTTCGTCTCCCTCGTCCATGCCGAAGCCGCGACCGGCAACACCAATCCCGTCGCCGAGATCGGTGAAGTCGTACGTGAGCACGGCGCCCTCTTCATGCTCGACGCCGTCGCCTCGGTGGCCGCCGAGCCGCTCCTTCCGGACGCGTGGGGCGTGGACCTGTGTGTGATCGGCGCGCAGAAGGCGATGGGCGGGCCCGCGGGTGTCTCGGCGGTCTCCGTGAGCGAGCGGGCCTGGGCGCGGCTCGCCGCCAATCCGAAGGCGCCGCGCCGCTCCTACCTCTCCCTCCTGGACTGGAAGGAGCGGTGGATCGACGGCGGGCGCAAGGCGCTGCTTCACGCCCCCGCCCAGTTGGAGATGCTCGCCCTGGAGGCGTGTGTAGAGCGCATCGAGGCGGAGGGGCTCGACGCGCTGATGGCACGGCACGCCACCGCCGCTGCCGCGACGCGTGCGGGCGCGATCGCTCTGGGCGGCGGCCTCACGCCGTACGTCCATGAGGCGGGGGACGCCGCTCCCGTCGCCACGACGCTGCGCGCCCCGGAGGGCGTGGACGCCTCGGAGCTCGTCGCCAAGGCGCTCGCCGCGGACCCGGTGCTTCCGCTGGTCGCCGGTGGCGGTGCCCTCGCCACGGAGATGATCCGGGTCAACCACTACGGTCCGGACGCGACCCGCGGCGTCGTGCACGCCTCGCTCGCCGCCCTGGGTGCCGCGATGGGCGAGGCCGGTCTCGCGGTCGACCTCGAAGCGGCTCGCCGTGCGGTGACGGCCGCCTGGCAGTAGGCATCCGGGCTCAGCTCACCAAGCTCACAGCGAACAGCGGCCGTCCCGAGCGACCGTCATGGCAGCGTGACCGCCATGGCAGCGTGACCGCCATGACGAAGCTTCCGGACGGCCGCTCCGTTCCCGGCCCGACCGCCGGCGAACCGGCCATGCTGGCGGACTGGCTCGATTTCCACCGCGGGACCCTCGCCGTCAAGTGCGCCGGACTCGATGACGCGCAGACCCGCATCGCATCGGTCCCGTCCTCGTCACTGACCCTGCTCGGCCTCGTACAGCATCTGGCCGAGGTCGAGCGGAGCTCTGCGCCGGGCGTCCACGGGACGACACCGGGCGGCTGAGCAAGCGGGAGGCGGCCGTGACGGGCGGCGCCGAGGTCAGCCTGTGCTGGATCCTGGTCCACCTCGTCATCGACGGAGTGACCGGGCCGTAAATACGCTACGTAAATTCACGGACGCATCCTCACTGCTTCTCTATCTACTTTATCAGCACAGCTTCCCGTATTCTTCTGCCCGCTTTCCGGACACC
Organism: Streptomyces sp. NPDC048441; assembly: GCF_043200235.1. Lineage (NCBI taxonomy): Bacteria > Bacillati > Actinomycetota > Actinomycetes > Kitasatosporales > Streptomycetaceae > Streptomyces > Streptomyces sp. NPDC048441. The sequence goes on along the minus strand of NZ_JBICXM010000005.1, from coordinate 508,141 downwards.
TAAACACTAAGATTCCGACAGCGCCAATCTCGCAATTCGGACACATCTCCAGGGAGTTACGGTTCTGTGACGTACTCCACATCATGTCCGCTAAGTGCGCTATGCCCCCGTCAAATCGGGCCATAGCGCCGGGCTTTCCTGCGAGCGCGCACCCCCGCGTGATAACACATATAGCGCCCTGACGGAACCCCTTCCCCCGATGCAATTATAGAAATTGCTCGGTAAATTCAATCCGCATGACCGCTGCACAAGCCGATCTACCGACCGACCTGCAAGCGAATTCCCTGAAAATGCCCGAGGGGTTGCGACTCGACACTCCTGACGTCGCCGACGGCGCCGCAATCTGGCGGATCGCCCGCGACTCGAAGGTGCTCGACCTCAACTCGTCGTACAGCTACCTGCTGTGGTGCCGGGACTTCGCTGCCACCTCCGTGGTGGCCCGGGACTCGAACGGTGAACCCGCCGGGTTCATCACCGGCTACATCCGGCCCGAGCGCCCACGCACCCTGGTGGTCTGGCAGGTGGCCGTCGACCAGGCGCACCGCGGCCGCGGCCTTGCCGGTGCGCTGCTCGACGGTCTGACCGCCAAGGTCGCCGCCGACCGGGAGCTGGTCTCGGTCGAGACGACCATCACGCCGGACAACACCCCCTCCGAGCGGCTCTTCACCTCGTACGCCAAGCGCCACGACGCGACGGTCGAGCGCACGGTGCTCTTCGACGCGGGGCTCTTCCCCGACGAGGGGCACGAGCCCGAGGTCCTGTTCCTCATAGAGCCGATCGCCGGAACCGGGAAAACAGCGCAGATCGGGCCGGAAGAGCCACTCGGCTGAGTTCCGCCCCTCCCCCCACGCTCCACCCGTCAACTCCCCCACCTCCCACGTCTTTCCATCTCCCAGGAGATCTGCTGTGACCATCACCCAGCCCGACCTGAGCGTCTTCGAGACCCTGGAGTCGGAGGTGCGCAGCTACTGCCGCGGTTGGCCCACCATCTTCGACCGTGCGCAGGGCAGCCGCATGTTCGACGAGGACGGCCACTCGTACCTCGACTTCTTCGCCGGGGCCGGCTCGCTCAACTACGGCCACAACAACCCGGTCCTCAAACGCGCCCTGATCGACTACCTGGAGCGCGACAGCATCGTCCACGGCCTGGACATGTCGACGACCGCCAAGCGCGCGTTCCTCGAGTCGTTCCAGAACATCATCCTGCGCCCGCGTGACCTGCCGTACAAGGTCATGTTCCCGGGCCCGACGGGTACCAACGCCGTCGAGTCCGCGCTGAAGCTGGCGCGCAAGGTCAAGGGCCGCGAGTCGATCGTGTCGTTCACGAACGCCTTCCACGGCATGTCGCTCGGCTCGCTCGCGGTGACCGGCAACGCCTTCAAGCGCGCCGGTGCGGGTATCCCGCTGGTGCACGGCACGCCGATGCCCTTCGACCGCTACCTCGAGGGCACGACCCCCGACTTCGTCTGGTTCGAGCGTCTGCTGGAGGACCAGGGCTCCGGCCTGAACCAGCCCGCCGCCGTGATCGTCGAGACGGTGCAGGGCGAGGGCGGCATCAACGTCGCCCGCGCCGAGTGGCTCCGCAAGCTCGCCGACGTGTGCGAGCGCTGGGACATGCTGCTCATCGTCGACGACATCCAGATGGGCTGTGGCCGCACCGGCGCGTTCTTCTCCTTCGAGGAGGCGGGCATCACGCCGGACATCGTGACGGTGTCCAAGTCCATCAGCGGCTACGGCCTGCCGATGGCGCTGACCCTGTTCAAGCCCGAGCTGGACATCTGGGAGCCGGGCGAGCACAACGGCACCTTCCGCGGCAACAACGCGGCGTTCGTCACGGCCGCCGCCGCCCTGGAGACCTACTGGTCCGACGGCCCGGCCATGGAGAAGCAGACCCGTGCCCGCGGCGAGCAGATCGAAGAGGCGTTCGTCGCGATCGTCGAAGAGAACCCCGACGCGATCAAGGAGTACCGCGGCCGCGGCATGGTCTGGGGCATGGAGTTCCTGGACAAGGACCGTGCGGGCGCCATCGCCAAGCGGGCCTTCGAGCTCGGCCTGCTCATCGAGACCTCCGGCCCCGAGAGCGAGGTCGTCAAGCTCCTTCCGGCGCTGACGATCACCGCCGACGAGCTGGACGAAGGCCTTCGCACACTCGCCCGCGCGGTGCGCGAGACCGCCTGAGTGCTGCGCGGGCCGCCCCGGCCGGGCGGCCCGCGCAGCACGTCCTCACCCCCGTAAGAGAAAAGGAACCAACTCACCGTGATCGTCCGTTCGTTCAAGGACATTGAAGGCACCGACCGGCACGTGAAGGCCGCTTCGGGCACCTGGGAGAGCAAGCGCATCGTGCTCGCCAAGGAGCGCGTCGGCTTCTCGGTCCACGAGACCATCCTGTATGCAGGGACGGAGACTTCCATGTGGTACGCCAACCACATCGAAGCCGTCGTGTGCACCAAGGGCGAGGCCGAGCTGACCGACGACACGACCGGCAAGAAGTACACGATCACGCCGGGAACCATGTACCTGCTCGACGGGAACGAGAAGCACACGATGCGGATCAAGGAGGACTTCCACTGCATCTGTGTCTTCAACCCGCCCGTTACGGGGCGTGAGGACCACGACGAGAACGGCGTGTACCCGCTGCTCACGGAGCCGGAGCCGGAATCGGCCTGAAAGGGCCACGGCGCGAAAGGCCACGGCGCCACACTGAAGGGCTGAAGCACGCCCCCTGAATCTCCCCCGCCGCCCTCTTCCTCTGGGCGGCGGGGGTGTACATCCCGGAAAGGGCCGTACGAGAGGAGAGGCAGGCAACACCATGACCACCGCACCCGAACGCACCGCCGACCTGTACCCGACGCGAGGCACCGAAGAGGTCCTCATCGAGCGCAAGGACCCCGTCGTGTGGTCCGAGCCGGGTACGCCTGGGCCCATCGTGGCCGACGAACTGGCGGGGTTCGAACGGGACGGATTCCTGGCGATCGACCAGCTCATCACGCCCGACGAGGTGAGCGTCTACCACGCCGAGCTCGAGCGGTTGATCGACGACCCCACGATGCGGGAGAACGACCGCTCCATCGTGGAACCGCGTTCCCAGGAAATTCGCACCATCTTTGAGGTGCACAAAATCAGCGAGCTGTTCGCGAGGCTCGCTGCCGACCCGAGGGTGGTAGGACGGGCCCGGCAGATCCTGGGTTCCGACGTCTACGTCCACCAGTCCCGGATCAATGTGAAGCCGGGCTTCGGCGCCTCTGGCTTCTACTGGCACTCGGACTTCGAGACCTGGCACGCTGAGGACGGCCTCGCGAACATGCGAACCGTCTCGGTCTCGATCGCGCTCACCAAGAATCACGACACCAACGGCGGCCTCATGATCATGCCGGGGTCGCACAAGACGTTCCTCGGCTGTGAAGGCGCGACGCCGAAGGACAACTACAAGCGGTCCCTGCAGATGCAGGACGCGGGCATCCCCTCGGACGGGACGCTGACCAGCCTCGCCTCGGACTTCGGCATCCGGCTCTTCACCGGTGAGGCAGGCTCCGCGACCTGGTTCGACTGCAATGCCATGCACGGTTCGGGGGACAACATCACGCCGTTCCCGCGCAGCAATGTCTTCATCGTCTTCAACAGTGTGGAGAACACTGCGGTGGAGCCGTTCGCGGCGCCGATCCGGCGGCCGGATTACATTGGGGCCCGGGACTTCACTCCGGTGAAGTAACCCGGCCCATAAGGGAGTTGGCCCGGCACCTGGGGGTGCCGGGCTCGCTTTGTGCGGGGCGTGCGGGGCGTGCTCTACGGCTCTATGACTCGGGCAGCGACGGGTAGTCCGTGTAGCCCTTCTCCGTGCCGCCGTAGAACGTCGCCGCGTCAGGCGTGTTGTACGGGCCTTCGGCCTTGAGGCGGGCCGGCAGGTCGGGGTTGGCCAGGAACAGTGCGCCGTACGCGACGATGTCGGCGGTGCCGTCCTCGACGAGGGCGAGGGCATCGGGTCCGGTGGGGCCCTCGGTGGCGGGGCTCAGGATGAAGGTTCCGTCGAACCTCCCGCGCAGGTCCGTCACCAGGTCGCGGATCGGGCCCACCTCCATGACGTGCAGATACGCGAGGTCGAGCGCGCTCAGCTCCTTCGCCAGGGAGGTGTACGTCGCCTCAAGGTCGGCCTGGGGCTCGGAGATGTCGTTGAAGGGGTTGCCGGGCGAGAGGCGGAAGCCGGTGCGGGCCGCGCCGATCTCGGCGGCGACCGCCCGTGCTGTCTCGACCGCGAAGCGGATGCGGTTCTCCGGTGTGCCGCCCCACTCGTCGGTGCGCTGGTTGGAGCCCGGCGCCAGGAACTGGTGGATCAAGTAGCCGTTGGCGCCGTGCAGTTCGACTCCGTCGAAGCCCGCGGCGATCGCGTTGCGGGCCGCGGCCACGAAGTCGGCGATGGTGGCACGGACCTCGTCGCCGGTCAGCTCGCGGGGCGTGATGAAGTCCTTCGGACCCTCTGCCGTGTAGACCTGCCCCTTGGCCTGGATGGCCGAGGGTGCCACGTTCACCAGACCGTCGGGGAGCAGTACGGGGTGACCGACGCGACCGGCGTGCATGATCTGGGCGAAGATCTTGCCGCCCGCGGCGTGGACCGCGTCGGTGACCTTGCGCCAGGACTCGACCTGGCCGTCGGAGTGCAGGCCGGGAGTGTCCGGGTAGCCCTGGCCTATCGCGGATGGCTGGATGCCCTCCGTGATGATCAGGCCCGCCGACGCGCGCTGGGCGTAGTACTCGACGGTGAGCTCGGTGGCGGTGGCACCGGCACCGGCACGGCTCCGGGTCATCGGGGCCATGGCGATGCGGTTGCCGAGCGGGGTGCCGGAGAGGTCGAGCGAATCGAACGCGGTGGTCATCAGGTGCCCCCAGAGGGATGTAATTGGTCGGCCAATTAATAGAACCGAGCGTCACTGTAACTCATTCCTTGGCCGACCAAGCTAATCTGATGGGGCTGGCCCGCACCCCGCTACCGCCCCCCTCTCAGGAGTACCGATGAAAGCCTCGGCCGACCCCGCCTGTACCGAGCTCCCCACCGCGGCGCGGCGGGGGCCTGTCAGCCACACCGTGAGCCGGGTGGCCCGGCTGCACCGGACCGCGGCGGGCAAGGCGCTGAAGGGGGCGGGGCTCTACCCCGGCCAGGAGTTCGTGATGATGTACCTGTGGGACAAGGGGGCCGTGCGGCAGGCGGAGCTCATCAAGGCCGTCGACCTCGACCCGTCCACGGTCACCAAGATGCTCCAGCGGCTCGAACAGGCCGGGCATGTCCTGCGCCGCCCGGACCCGGACGACCGCCGAGCGGTCCTCGTCGAGGCCACGGACGCGAGCTGCGGGTTGCTGACGGCCGTGGAAGTGGCGTGGGGCGAGCTCGAGGAGCGGACGCTGGCCGGGCTCGACGCGGGTGAGCGGGCAGAGCTGACGCGGCTGCTCGGCCGGGTGGAGGCGAATCTGTGCACGGAGACGGCTGACTGCCCCGCAGGGGCGTAGAGACGCCCGCAGGGGCGTAGAGGACGGTCAGAGCCAGGTGCGCAGACTGCCGCGCCGCACGTCGAACGCGTAGGGCCTCGACCAGAGATGGGCGAAGACCTCCTGGGCCACGTCCTCCGCCGCGGCGGGGCTGCGGGTGACGCGTCCCGCGATGCGGTGGACGAGGGTGCCGTACGTGTCATAGGCCTCGGCGAGAGCCGTCTCGTCGCCGTACACCAGACGCTGGTGCAGATCGGTGTCCTTCGTGTCCTTCACAGGCTGTTCGGCCACTGACACCAGCACCACCGCCTCGTGAGGCCACCCCGTCCTGCCTTCCTAGCGCCCCGCGGCCCGGCGCGCCAGGGTTCAGCCGGACAGCACGTCGAGGATCCGGTCCACGTCCGCCTCCGTGTTGTACAGGTGGAACGAGGCTCGCAGGTGTCCCGCCCGCGCCGACGTGATGACCCCGGCACGGCTCAGCTCGGGCTCCCTGTCGGCGAGGCCGGGGACGGAGACGATGGGCGATGCGCCGGGGACCGGTTCGTGGCCCAGGCCGGCGAGTCCTGCGCGGTAGCGGGCCGCGAGGGCCGTGTCGTGGGCATGCACCGCTTCGATGCCGGTCTCCTCCAGGTACGCCAGGGCCGCCGCCGCGCCGTGGTACGCGAGGAAGGCGGGGGGTTCGTCGTAGCGGCGGGCGTCGGGGGCCAGTTCCGAGAGCGGGCCGTACGTGGAGTTCCAGGTGTCCGCCGCCGCGAGCCAGCCGCCGTGCAGCGGGAGGAGGGACTCCTGCGCCTCCTCGCTCACCGTCAGGAACGACGTACCGCGCGGGCAGAGCAGCCACTTGAAGGCGCCGGTGACGGTGTAGTCGTACAGACTCGCGTCGAAGGGCAGCCAGCCCGCGGTCTGCGTGGCGTCATTGAGGATGCGGGCGCCGTGGGCGGCGGCAGCCCCGCGCAGCGCCGTGTCGTCGGCGATCCGGCCGTCCGCCGACTGCACGGCGGAGTACACGACGAGGGCCGTGGTGGGGCGCACCGCATCGGCGAGGTCTTCAAGGGGCGCGTAGCGGATCTTGAGGTCACCGCGCACCACGAAGGGGTTGATGATCGAGCTGAAGTCCCCTTCGGGGAAGAGGACTTCGGAGCCGGACCGCTGCGCCGCGGCGATCAGTCCGGCGTGGACGGCGACCGAGCCGCCGTTGGCCACGCGCACGTGAGGCACGCCGACGAGCCGCGCGAAGGACGCGCGGGCGGCGTCCACGACCTCGAAGTCACCCGCGCCGCCGCGCCTGCCCGCACTGTTCTCCGCCGCGAGGGTCTGGATGGCCTCGACGGCGCGCGCGGGCAGCAGACCGCAGCTCGCCGTGTTCAGATACGTCGACGTGGGCGCGAACTCGGCGCCGTTGATGATCCCCATGGCATCAACTCTCGCGCCCGTTCACGCCCACGTCCATCGCGGATGCGTGGAGACATCCGGTTAGCGCTGCTTACGCTTCGTGGCTTCCGGTCTGCGGGACCGCGCAGCCGTCGGGGCCGCAGGCGTCGCCGTCGGCCAGGGTGGTGAGGGGTGAGCGGCTGTCCCACGCCTGATCGAGGGCCTGCGCGAAGACGTCGGCGGGCTGGGCGCCGGAGACGCCGTACTTGCGGTCGAGGACGAAGAACGGCACGCCGTTCGCGCCGAGTTCGGCGGCCTCGCGCTCGTCGGTGCGTACGTCGTCGGCGTAACGGGAGGAGTCGGCGAGGACCGCGCGGGCGTCGTCCGCGTCGAGACCGGCCTCGACCGCGAGCTCCACGAGCCGCTCGTCGTCGAAGACGGAACGCTCCTCGGCGAAGTTGGCCCGGTAGAGGAGCCCGATCAGCGCGTCCTGCCTGCCCTGCTCCCTGGCGAAGTGCAGGAGGCGGTGCATGTCGAAGGTGCTGCCGTGGTCGCGGCCCTCGGTGAGGTAGTCGAGGCCTTCGGAGGAGGCGTTCACTCCGAGGTTGCGCTCGGCCTCCTGGGCCTGCTCCTCGCTCATGCCGTACTTCTTGGCGAGCATGGGGATCACGAGCCCGCTGTCGCCCTTGGCCCGCGAAGGATCGAGCTCGAAGGAGCGGTGCACCACCTCGACGCCGTCGCGGTGCGGGAAGGCGGCGAGCGCCTTCTCGAAGCGGGCCTTGCCCACGTAGCACCAGGGGCAGGCGATGTCGCTCCAGATCTCGACGCGCATGTGTCTAGCTCTCTTCAGGTCGTACGGGCAGTGCGGAGGGTCCCTCCGGTCAGTTGAACAACGTACGACCGGCGCTTCTCATTCCCCGGCCGTCACGGAGAGCCGCATCCGCAGGTGAGTGCCCGCTCCCGCGCCAGGCTCCGCGGGCTGCCAGCCGTGGCGGGCGTAGAAGGCCTGGGCGCGGCCGTTCTCGCGGTGGACGTCCAGAGAGGCCGTCCGGATGCCGTCGGCCCGCCACTCCTCCACGCAGGCGGCGTGCAGGGCGGCGCCGACCCCCGCGCGCCAGTGGTCGGGGTCGACGTGGAACTGGAAGAGCGCCACGGTGTCCGCCGCCTCGTCATCGGGCGTACGGAAGGACGCGATGCCCACGATCCGGCCCTCGCGGACCGCGCACAGCACATGGCCGTCACGGCGCTCGACCGCTCCCCGCCACATCGCCGTCCCGTCGACGCCCGCGTCCGGCAGTCCTTCGGGGTAGTACGTGGCGCGGGCGCGGGCGTGCAGGGCCGCCAGGGCGGGGGCATCGGCGGTGAGTGCGGTGCGTATGACGGTCGGCATCACAGTCCGCATCGTCGTGGGGGGAGTGGGGGGAGTGGGGGGAACTGAGTGGATCACGCTGCGATAGACGTGTTCCGGGAGTCTTGAGTTCCTAGGCGGCTGAACTGGACGCGGTAGGCGCTCGGCGTGAGTCCCGTGCGGCGCACCAGGTGGCCGCGGAGTGAGTCCGCGGTGCCGAGACCGCAGGCCTGGGCCACCTGGTCCATGGCGAGCGACGTCGTCTCCAGGAGTTCCTTCGCCCGCTCGATGCGCTGGTGGAGCAGCCACTGCAACGGGCTCACCCCGCTCTCGGCATGAAAACGCCGGGTGAGGGTGCGCACGCTGACGCCCGCGTGTCTGGCCAGGTCGGTGAGCGTGAGCGGCTCGTCGAGGTGCCGCATGGCCCAGCCCCGGGTGTCGGCGCAGGCGTTGCCGCGCTCGGGCGGGAGCGGGGTCTGGGTGAACTGGGTCTGGCCGCCTGGCCGTACGGGGGCGACGAGCGCGGACCTCGCCACCTCGTTGGCGACGGCCGCTCCGTAGTCGGTACGGATGATGTGCAGGCAGAGGTCGATCCCGGCGGCGTACCCGGAGGACGTCATCACCTGACCGTCCTCTACGTAGAGGACGTCTCCCTTGAGATCGAGCGCCGGGTAGCGGCTGCGCAGCTCTTCGGCGAGCTGCCAGTACGTGGTCGCGCTGCGCCCGTCGAGCAGTCCCGCCTCCGCGAGCACGAAGGCGCCACTACAGATGGACGCGATGCGCCTGCCCGCGGCGGCGGCGTCGCGGACGGCGGCGACGGTCCGGGGGTCGGGTTCGTAGCGGTGTCCGGTGCCCGCGACGAGGACGGTGTCGGCGTCCCGTACGGCGTCGAGACCGCGCTCCACCTGGAGGCTGAGCCCGCCGGTGGTGGCGATGGCGCCGGGCTGCGGGGTGCAGACGACCACTTCGTAGCCGGGTCCGCCCGCCACCTCGACCCTCTCGAGGAGCATCTCGGGGACCGCGAGATTGAACATCGACACAGGTGAGGGCGCGATGACGGCGACGCGGTGGGGGCGATGGGCAGGCTTGGGGCGGGGCATGGCCAGAACCTCCGGAGGTATGGCATTCAGGCCACTACTGTAGACGTGCCCTGGCCAGCAGACTCATGGACATGGCAACGAAACCCCTCCTCCGCGAAGGTTCAGGCCCCACAGGGCAGTTGACGGAACCGGCTCCTGCGCCCCGCCCCACGCCCGGCAAGGGCCGCACCTCCCCCGGTCTCACGCTCGCCGCAGCCATGCTCGGCTTCGCCCTGATCACGCTCGACGCCTCCGTGGTGAACGTGGCGCTGCCCGCGATCGGCGACTCCCTGGGCGGCGGCATGTCCGGCCTCCAGTGGGTCGTGGACGCCTACACCCTCGCCTTCGCCGCCCTGATGCTGTCCACCGGCGCGCTCTCCGACCGGATCGGCGCGACCCGGTCGTACGCGATCGGCATCGCGGTGTTCACCGCCGCATCGGTGGCGTGCGGCTTCGCTCCCTCCCTTCCCGCGCTGATCGGCGCGCGGGTGGTGCAGGGTGTCGCCGCCGCCGTGGTCCTGCCGGCCTCGCTCTCCCTCGTACGCCAGTCCTACTCGAACGCGGCCAAGCGGGCGCGTGCGGTGGCGATGTGGGCGGCGGGCGGTTCGGTGGCGGTGGCCCTCGGCCCGGTGGCGGGCGGTGCGCTGACCACTGCGTGGGGCTGGAGCGGCATCTTCTTCATCAACGTCCCGTTGGGGGCGGTGGCGCTCGTGCTGTTGCTGCGGGCGCCGCGCTCGGAGCGGCGGCCCGCGCCGCTCGACGTGCCGGGGCAGTTGCTTGCCGTACTGACCCTGACGGCCTTGACCTTCGCGGTGATCGAGGGCGGTACGACGGGTCTGATCGCCCTGGCCGTCGCGGTGGCGGCGGGGGCGGTGTTCCTGTGGACGGAGACGCGACAGGCGCATCCGGTGGTGCCGCTCGGCCTCTTCCGCGACCGGACGGTCGCGATCACTGTCGCGGCCGGGGCCGCGTGCAGTGTCGCCTTCTACGGCCTCGTCTTCGTCTTCAGCCTCTTCTTCCAGGAGGTGCAGGGGCGTTCGGCCCTGTGGGCCGGTCTCATGTTCCTGCCGATGACCGGGCTCATCGCGGTGACGAATGTCTTCGCCGGGAAGCTGGCGGCACGGGTGGGGCCCCGGACGCCGATGCTGGCGGGGCAGGCGGTCGCGGTGGCCGGGCTGCTGCTGCTCGTGCTGTTCGCCGACGCGGGGACGCCCGCGCTCGGCCTGGCGTTCCTCATGGTGCCGCTGGCGCTCGGCTGCGCGCTGACGATCCCGCCGCTCACCGCGGCGATGATGGAGGCGGTACCCGCCGACCGGGCGGGTCTTGCCGCGGGGGTCCTCAACTCGGCCCGGCAGGTGGCCGGAGGCCTGGGGATCGCGGCCTTCGGGGGGCTTGTCGCCGGGGACTTCGTTTCCGGGATGCGGGTGAGTCTGCTGATCGCGGCGGGGTTGCTGGCGGTTACGGGGGTGGCGACGCTGCGGCTGCGGCGGGGACGTTGATCTTTCCCCGATCCCGCCAGGGACGGTGCGCGCGGCCGCAGGGTCAGGAACCATCCCTGAGGCCCCGCGGCCAGTTCGGGCGGAACTCGATCCCGTCGTACGTCACCACGCACCCCTCCCCGACAGGGGACTGCGCCATGAAGCCCACCAGCGCCGCACCCGCCGTCTTCTCCTCGCCGAGGGAGAAGATCCGGACGAACCTCCAGCGCTCCCCGTCCAAGGAGGCGTGGAAAGCGAACGCCGAGCCCGTGCGGCTGATGCGGAGCCAGACGCTGCTGCCGTCCACCACGAACGCGTTCGAGTCGTCGGAGCGGCCGCGGGTGACGACCGTGCAGACCGTCGCCTCGTCCGGCGACCGCTCGAGGCAGAGCTTGGCCCACTCCCGGTCGCCGACGTGGAGGTAGAGAACCCCCGCGTCGAACGCCGCCGCGAAGCCGACCGTCACACGGGCGATCAGCTGGAAGTCGCCCTCGGGCGCACCGAGGAGGCGGGGCGCGTCCGACGCGGGGTCCAGGGCCTCGCCCGTCGGGGGCACGAAGCGGTCCTGGCGGGCGCCCGCCCAGCCGGTGAGTACCCCGTTCTCGTACGACCAGTTTCCGTCAGGGCCGTACGAGCGCAGGGAGAAGGGCAGTTCGGGGATGTCGACGTCCATGGGCGTCAGTGTTCCAGGCGCCCGTCGTAGCGACGCGGCAGCCCCAGCGGGTTGTCGTCCCGCAGCTCGGGCGGGAGCAGCGCGGCGGGCGTGTTCTGGTACGCCACGGGGCGCAGCCAGCGCTCGATCGCCGTACCGCCCACGGAGGTGGAGGTGGACGTCGTCGCGGGGTAAGGACCGCCGTGGTGCTGCGCGGGCGCCACCGCGACCCCGGTCGGCCATCCGTTGACCAGGACGCGACCGGCGAGCGGCGTGAGTTCGGCGAGCAGCGCCGCGCCGCTGCCCTCGCCCGCGACCTCATCGGCGGACAGCTGCACCGTCGCCGTCAGGTTGCCGGGAAGCCGCGTGAGCACGGCGGTGATCTCCGCCTCGTCCTCGTAGCGCGCGACGACCGTCACGGGACCGAAGCACTCCTCCAGGAGCAGATCGTGCTCACCGGAGACCGCGAGCCGCGCCGCGGGAACCGTCAGGAAGCCCGCGCTCACCGTGTGCTCGCTGCCCGCGCCCGGCGTCACCGGCGCGTCCACGTCCGGCAGTTCGCCCCGCTCGCGCACGCCCGCCACGAAGTTGTCCCGCATCCGGTGGTCGAGGAGTACCCCGGCCTCGGTGTCGCTGACCGCTGCGGTCAGGGACTTCACGAAACGGTCGCCGCCCGCGCCCGTCGGCGCGAAGACCAGGCCCGGCTTGACGCAGAACTGGCCGACGCCGAGCGTCATCGAGCCCGCGAGCCCGGCGCCGATCTCCTCCGCGCGCTCGACCGCCGCGGCCTCGGTCACGACGACCGGGTTGAGGGAGCCGAGCTCGCCGTGGAAGGGGATCGGCACGGGGCGGGCCGCCGCCGCGTCGAAGAGGGCGCGGCCACCGCGGATCGAGCCCGTGAAGCCGGCGCCGGAGACGAGGGGGTGCTTGACCAGCTCGACGCCCGCATCGAAGCCGTGCACGAGGCCGACGACACCCTCCGGGATGCCGTGCAGGCCCGCGGCCCGCCGCAGCAGCGCCGCCACCAGCTCGGAGGTGGCCGGGTGGTCCGGGTGCGCCTTGACGACCACGGGGCAGCCCGCGGCGAGCGCGCTCGCGGTGTCGCCGCCGGGGACGGAGAAGGCGAAGGGGAAGTTCGATGCCGAGTAGACGGCTACGACGCCCAGCGGGATCTTGTAGCGCCGCAGGTCCGGGATGGGCGGGGTCGCGCTGCTGTCGGGGTGGTCGATGACGACGCCCAGGAACCCGCCCTCGTCGACCACATCGGCGAAGGCCCGCAGTTGGTAGCAGGTGCGGGCGAGTTCACCGGTGAGCCGGACGGGACCGAGCGCGGTCTCCGCGTCCGCGGCCTCCACCAGGTGATCCTTGGCCCCGTCGAGCAGTTCCGCCGCGGAGCGCAGGAACGCCGCGCGTACGGTGCGGTCGGCCAGGGCGTCCTGGGCGGCCAGTGCGGCACGTACATCCTGGTCCACCTCCTGGACTGTGGCTTCGACCGCAACCTGTTCGCGCTGCTTCCCGGTTCGGGGGTCGACACTCCAGACTGGTGCTGCTGCCACCGCGGGCTCCTCAAGAGGTGATGCCACAGATGTGCTGATGTGCTGCCACCCACCTGGGCTGTTCGATATGCTGAACGCTGTCTCCGGTGATGAATAGCGGAGACTTCGGAGACTATTTCTCGTCGAACTAAGGGGTCAAGGGCGATGTCGGCTGGCGAGACTGGCGGGGCGCAGGTCAAGTCCGCTGTGCGGACGGTGGAGTTGCTCGAGTATTTCGCGGGCCGCCCCGGAATGCACTCTTTGGCCGCCGTCCAGGAAGCCGTCGGGTACCCCAAATCCAGCCTCTACATGCTCCTTCGTACGCTGGTGGAGCTGGGCTGGGTGGAGACGGACGCGACGGGCACGCGGTACGGGATCGGGGTGCGGGCCCTGCTTGTCGGCACCTCGTACATCGACGGCGACGAGGTCGTGGCAGCCGCACGGCCCACCCTCGACCGCCTCTCGGACGACACCACGGAGACGATCCACCTGGCGCGCCTCGACGGCACGAACGTCGTGTATCTGGCCACGCGCCAGTCGCAGCACTACCTGCGGCCCTTCACTCGGGTCGGCCGTCGCCTCCCGGCGCACTCGACGTCCCTGGGCAAGGCCCTGCTCGCCACCCACACCGACGAGCAGGTCCGCAAGATGCTCCCGGAGACGCTGCCCGCGCTGACCGAGCACACGATCACCGACCGCGAGAAGCTGATCGAGGAGCTGCGGACGGTCCGTGAGCAGGGCATCGCGGTGGACCGCGAGGAGAACACGCTCGGCCTGCGCTGTTTCGGCGTCGCGATCCCGTACCGCACGCCCGCGCGGGACGCCATCAGCTGCTCGGTGCCGGTGGCACGGCTGACGCCCGCGCACGAACAGATGGTGAAGGACGCGTTGTTCGACGCGCGGGACCGCTTGACACTGGCGACTCGTAGGCTCTGACCATGGTCAGCATGGATATCAGCCTCCGCCCGGTCCACGACAGTGATCTCCCGGTCTTCTACCGGCAGATGAACGATCCCGAGTCGAACCACGTCGCCGCGTTCACCTCGCCGAAGACGGCGGACTGGACGCTCTTCGAGGCCCACTGGAAGGGACTTCGGGAGTCCGCCGACGTCGACGTGCGCACGGTCCTCGCGGACGGCGACGTGGTGGGCAGTGCGGCGGTGTACGGGGAGCCGGGCGAGCGCGAGGTCACGTACTGGATCGACCGCTACTACTGGGGCCGGGGGCTCGCCACGGCGGCCTTGCGGGGACTCCTCGCGGAGGTGCCGGAGCGGCCTCTCTACGCACGGGCGGCCGCGGACAACGCGGGGTCACTGCGAGTGCTCGAGAAGTGCGGGTTCCGGGTCACTGCCGCTGCGCGAGGCTTCGCCCATGCACGGGGCGAGGAGATAGACGAGGCGGTGCTGATCCTGGGGGAATCCGGCCCGTCCGGCGATTGAGCACATCTCGTGGCTCCTCCCCCGCACGGCGGACCCGGATCATCGCCACGCAGGACGTGCCCCGCGCCCCGCGACGGGAGCCTGGGGACATGCCCGCCACAGCCCTGACCGTTCCGACCGCCCTGTTCGGGCGGCGGGCCCGGCGCCGCTGGGTCCATCTGATCCTCGGCGGCGCGCTCGCCATGCCGTACGTCCTCGTGGGCTCCGTCATCGTCGGGCCGCTGCTCGGCGAGGACAACGTGTTCGGCTCGCTCACCTCCCAGCTCGGCGCCTTCGCCGTGGGGTTGCCGCTCGCCGCTGTCACCGCGCTCTTCCCGCTCACCCGGCCCATCTCGGTGGCCGCCGTACGCGCCCTCTGCGCAGTGCCTGCCGATGCGCTCGCCGACGGGCCCGCCCGGTCCCGGCAGGCGCGCGGGCGCACTGCCACGTGGTTCACGCTGCACCTCGGGTTCGGCGGGATCATCAGCGGGATGTCCCTCGCCCTGCCGCCGTTCGCGACGATGCTCATCGCACTGCCGTTCGTGGCGGCGCTGCGGGGCAGCCGGGCCGGGATGCCCGAAGTCTTCGGCGACGGCTGGATGCTCGCGCTGTCGCCGGTCATCGGGGCCCTCTCCCTCGTCGCGCTCGCGGGGTGCGCGGCGGCGGCAGGGGGCCTGCTCGCGCGCTGGGCGCCCGAACTCCTCGGGCCGACGCCCGCCGACCGGCTCGCGGCAGCCGAACAGCGCGCCGCGGACCTCGCCGTACGCAACCGGCTCGCGCGGGAGCTGCACGACTCGGTGGGCCACGCACTGAGCGCCGTCACGCTCCAGGCGAGCGCGGCCCGCCGCGTCCTTGACCGCGACCCGGAGTTCGTCCGCGACGCGCTCGCCGCCATCGAGGAGACGACCCGGCGCACCGTGGGCGAACTCGACGCGGTCCTCGGGGTGTTGAGGGAGGGCGGGGAAAGCGGCGGGGCGAGCGGCGGCGACCGGGCGAGTCCGACCGCGCCCGCCCCCACCCTCTCCACCGATCTCGACGGGCTCCTCAAACGCACCCGCGCGAGCGGCCTGCGGGTGAAGGCGACGGTCGATCTCGGCCCCGGAGGCCCGGACGCCCTGCCCCCGATGGTGTCCCGCGAGGCCTACCGCATCGTCCAGGAGAGCCTGAGCAACGCCCTGCGGCACGCGGACCACGACGCCCCCGTCGCCCTCCGCGTCGCCCTGGAAGGCACCGACCTGGAGATCCTCGCGGAGAACCCGCTGCCCCGCACCGCTCCCGCGCCCGCGCCCCGCCCCGGCGGCGGACACGGCCTGCGGGGCATCACCGACCGGGCCAGGCTCCTCGGCGGCACGGTCCTGACGGGCCCCGCCGACGGGGTGTGGCGAGTGAACGTACGACTTCCCCTGAAGGGACCCGCATGACCGGCACAACCGGCGGCCCCATCCGCATCGTGCTCGCCGACGACGAGCGCATGGTGCGCACCGCCCTGCGCGTGATCCTCTCCGCCGAGCCCGACCTGGAGGTCGTCGGCGAGGCGGCGAGCGGCGCGGAGGCGGTGTCCGTCGTGCGCGAGCTGAAGCCCGACGTGGTGCTCATGGACGTACGTATGCCGGAGATCGACGGCATCCGCGCCACCGAGCAGATCCTGCGGACACTTGCCGACCCGCCGCGCATCGTGGTCGTGACGACTTTCGAGAACGACTCCTACGTGTACGAGGCGCTGCGCGCCGGGGCCTCCGGGTTCCTGCTCAAGCGGGCCGACGCGGACTCGCTCGTCCAGGCCGTGCGTCTTGTCGCGCGCAGCGACTCGCTGCTCTTCCCGGCCGCCGTGCGCGCCCTGGCCGCCGAGTACGCGCGCGAGAAGCCCGCCGCCCCCGCCTGGGTGGCCAGGCTCACCGGGCGCGAGAGCGAGGTCCTGCGGCTGATGGCGGCGGGTCTGACCAACGCGGAGATCGCCGGGCGGATGGGCGTGGGCCCCGCGACGGTGAAGACACATGTGGCGGCGGTGCTCGCCAAGACGGGGGCGCGGGACCGCACGCAGGCGGTGATCGCGGCGTACGAGGCGGGCTTCATGAAAGACGTCTGAGCGCGATCGGGAACAGCGCCGCCGACTATGAGGAATGTCTGAGAAACCCCGCAGAACGGAACGAAAGCATCCGTGCGGCTCGTCCTCCCGTGGGATGAACAAGACGATCAGGCGTGCCTCGGTCTTCACGCTGCTGCTCGTGCTCGCCCTCCTGGCGCGGGCGACGTGGGTGCAGTTCTACGACTCGAAGGCCCTCGCAGACGACAAGCTGAACCGGCGCAACGCGATCGAGCAGTACGCGCACCCGCTGGGCGACATCATCGTGGGCGGTGACTCCGTCACCGGCTCCGAGCGGACGTCGGGCGGTGACCTCGCGTACAAGCGCACGTACAAGGACGGCGATCTGTACTCGGCCGTCACGGGCTACAGCTCGCAGGTGTACGGAGCGACGCAGATCGAGGGCATCTACAAGGACGTGCTCGACGGCACCGACAACCGGCTGAAGAACCCGCTGGACACAGTGACCAACAAGCGCGCCGATCCGGGCGACGTGGTGACGACCATCGACCCCTCCGTACAGAAGGCCGCGTACAAGGCGCTCGGCGACAAGAAGGGCGCGGCGGTCGCCGTCGACCCGAAGTCGGGCAAGATCCTCGGCATGGTGTCGACTCCCTCGTACGACCCCTCGAAGATCAGCGGTTCCACGGACTCCAAGGAGTGGAAGGCGCTCCTGAAGGACGCGGACAAGCCGACGGTCAACCGCGCGCTGCGGCAGCCGCTGCCGCCGGGTTCGACGTTCAAGCTGGTCGTCGCGGCGGCGGCCCTTGAGGACGGGCTCTACGGTTCGGCGGACACCAAGACCGAAAGCCCGAACCCGTACAGGCTGCCCGGCACGACCAGGGACCTCGAGAACGAGAGCGCGAGCGCGCCCTGCGAGGACGCGACGATTCGTACGGCGCTCCAGTACTCGTGCAACAACGTCTTCGGGAAGATGGCCGTCGACCTGGGCCAGGACAAGGTCAAGTCGATGGCCGAGAAGATGGGCTTCAACGCCGAGAAGTTGGACGTGCCGGTGCGCGCGAGCGAGAGCGTGTACCCCTCGGACATGGACAAGGCCCAGACGGCCCTGACCGGCATCGGCCAGTTCGACGTGACGGCGACGCCGCTGCAGATGTCGATGGTCTCCGGAGCGATCGCCAACGGCGGCGAGCTGGTGTCGCCGCACATGGTGTCCCAGATCACCGACTCGGACGGCAATGTCCTCGAGTCGTACGACGACGCGGACTCGCAGCGTGTGATGAGCGAGGGCACGGCGAGTCAGCTGCAGTCGGCGATGGAGACGGTCGTCGAGAAGGGCACCGGTACGAACGCGCAGATCAGTGGCGCGGACGTGGGCGGCAAGACCGGTACGGCCCAGCACGGCGAGAACAACAGCAAGACGCCGTACGCGTGGTTCACGTCGTACGCGAAAGGGAGCGACGGCAAGGAGGTCTCCGTCGCGGTCATCGTCGAGTCCTCGAGCGCGGCACGGTCGGAGGTCAGCGGCAACGGCCTCGCGGCGCCGATCGCCAAGTCGATGATGGAGGCGGCGCTGACGTCGTAGGGCCTGCTCCCACAGCGGCCCGCCGCCCTCCTACAGCGGCCTCCGTGGCCGCTGTAGGAGGGCGTTCCGCCCCATGAGTCACCCCACGAAGTACGTCGGGTTCGGCAGCTTGTACGTCTTGTCCGCGTAGCCGCCCGCGAGGTCGGAGACCTGGTCGCCGAAGCTGCCGACGATGTCGTAGCCCGTCGACTCGATGTGCTTGCGGGTGCCTTCCTTGAACTGCACGGTGGTGCACTCCCACTTGGCGGGCGTGGCGCAGTTGTTCAGGTAGGCGGGCGGGTCCGTCTTGTTCTTGGTGAACACGTGCGTGGTGTCGAGGCGCGTGTCGTACCCGGCCTTGGCGAGGTTGGTGACGGCCCCCTCGCGCTGCGACTCGCTCAGGCCGGTCAGGAAGAAGACCTCCACGCCCTTGCCCTTGGCGTACGAGACCAGTTCGGGCATACCGAAGACGGCGGGGCGCTTGGCCGCCTTCACGTACGCGTCCCACGTGGTGTTGTTGTACGTGTAGTTGGTGGTCTTCTCGTAGTCGAAGCTGAGCAGCGCGGTGTCGTCCACGTCGAGGACGATCGCGGGCTTCTTGCCGCTCTTCCTGCCGCTCTCCTTGCCATGCGCGGCGGCCTTCCTGATGTCCTTCTTCGCCTTCGCCTGGATGCGCGCGAGGTCCTTGGCGTACGGACTGTCGGGCGAGGACCGCCAGACGCCATCGGCGTCCTGATGAGCGCCGTAGTAGTCGTCGATCTCACCGACGAGCACGCCGATGTTCTGGGGTTCGGCGGTGTGCCGCGCCGAGGCATTGTCGGCGGTGGCGGCGCCGGTGCCGTAGAGCGCGGCACCGGCGACGGCACAGGCGGTGGCGATGCCCGCCACCCGTAGGGACTTCCGCATATGTCGATTTCTCCGGATCAGATTCAGGGTCAGAGTCTGTGCAGGGGCAACAAGTTCGAGCAGGTCAACACCTGTCTACGCGCAATGTCTACGCGCATCACACGCACCCTCGCGAGACTCCGGGACACCCTTTACCCGATCGATATCTGAGCCTGGGGAAAGTCCGGCGCTCAGCCGCCGTCAGCCGCCCGGCGTCCAGCGCGGGTCGCGGCCGCTCATGCCGATGACGCGGTCGAGGAGCGGGGCGTCGTCCGGCACCGGGACCACGGCCCCGAACAGGCTGTTCCCGGATGTGCCGCCCTCCTCGGGCGTGAGCAGGGCCTGGGCCACCCCGAGGCTCGCCTCGTCGGGGGCGTACGCCTGGCCCGTCGCCCGCGCCAGGTCCCAGCCGTGCACGACGAGTTCATCGAGGGCGACGGCACCCGCGACGGCGCCCGGCAGATCGATGCCGCCCGCCCGGGTCATGCCCTCCCACGCGGCCGGGTCGCGCCACGCCTCCACCAGCTCGTCGAGCAGCTTCGGCAGCTCGGCACGCCACTCGGGGCCGATGTCCGGCAGGACGCTCCCCGGGGCCTGGTCGAGGTGAGGCCCGAGGTCCTTGCGCGCGGCGTCCCGGAACGCGCCGGTGAGACCGACCAGATGACCCAGCAGATGGCGCACCTCGTACTCCGGGCAGGGCGTGGGCCCGGAGAGCCGCTCATCGGTGACGCCATCCGCGAGCCCCGCCACGAGCCTGGCCTGCGGCGCGAAGTCGATCGTCCCTGTCATGGGGTCCTCCTGAGTCTCGGCAGCCCGGCTCCACGGGCCGTGGTCCTGCCTTGTAGACCGCCCCGGCGCCCGGAACTCATCGCCGGACCGGCACGCGGATCTACCGCGTCCACCGCTATCCACACCGCATCTACCGCACCTGCCCTATGCCGGGCCGGGGGCCTTAGAACCACCATCGTCTGCCATGACATCGACGATCACGCGGGTCCTGCGCAACCGCGACGCGAGCCTCTGTCTGGGTGCGGTGGTGGTATCCGGCTTCGGGAGCTCCGCCATGTGGCTGGTCTCCGGGATCTGGGTGAAGGAGCTGACCGGGTCGGACGGCCTGGCCGCCCTGTGCACCTTCGCCCTCTGGGCCCCGGCCCTGATCGGCCCCCTCCTGGGCACGATCGCCGACCGCACCCGCCGGGGCCCTCTGCTCATCGGCACGAACCTGGCCCTGGGCGCCCTGCTGACCTCTCTCCTGTTCGTCGACTCCACGAGCACTCTGTGGATCCTCTACGCGGTGCTCTTCCTCTACGGGGCGTGTGGCGCCGTCACCGACGCGGCGGAGGCGGCCCTGGTGACGGCGGCCGTCGGCAAGGATCTGACGGGCGACTTCAACGGCCTGCGGATGTCCGCGAACGAGGGCATGAAGCTCATCGCCCCGCTCGCCGGAGCGGGCCTCTTCGCCGCCTACGGAGGCACCCGGGTGGCGCTCCTGGACGCCGCCACCTTCGTACTCGCGGCCGGAATGTTCACGCTGCTGCGGGTGCACGAGGACACACCCGTGCGTGGCGCGTTGGGCTGGCGGGCTCAAACAGCCGAAGGGGCACGCTACTTGTGGGCCCATCCGCAGCTGCGCCCCCTGGTCCGCGCGGGCGGCCTGACCATGCTGACCTCGGGGATCAGCGGGGCGGCCGTCTACGCCGTCGTGGAGGGGCTCGGCCACTCCCCCGCGTACACCGGCGTCCTGTACGTCGTGCAGGGCGCCGGATCGGTCGCGGTCGGCGTCGCTTCGGGGGCGCTGATGCGGCGCTTCGGAGGGCGGCGGTTCGGCGGGGCGGGCATCGCGCTCACCGCGCTCTCCGTGGTCCTCCAGTCACTGCCGTACGACGTGACAGCCCTGGCCGGCAGCCTCGCCAACGGCCTGGGGCTGCCCTGCGTACTGATCGCGGGCATGACGGCGGTACAGCGCGAGACGCCACAGGCCCTGCTCGGCCGCGCGGCGGCGACGGCGAACACGCTGATGTTCACACCGACCGCGCTGGGCATCGCCCTGGGCGCGGGCCTCGTCGAGACCGTCGACTACCGCGTTCTGCTGCCGGTCCTGGCAGGGGCGCGACTGCTGATCGCCGCGCCCCTGCTCAAGACCCCCCTGACAGGGCCTTCTTCACGTACGTGAGATCGCCGTCCGACGCCAACCCCGCGTGATAGAGCCGTAGTTCATCGGCGCCCAGCGTGCGCGCGCGCGTGGCGTCGGCGGCGAGCGTGGCGGGGCTGCCGCCCATGCCGGACACGATGGTGAAGTTCGCGGCGAGGACCGTGCCTTCGGTGCGGTGCCCGGCGAACGGAGTGAGCGCTCCGGCGCCGCCCGTGCAGGGCACGACCACGCCGTCGGCCACGGAGAGGATGTGTGCCGGGTCGACACCGGCGTTCGCCCCGCAGTGATAGGCCACCGGGTCTGCGTGCAGCAGCACTTGGAAGCCTTCCGGGGCGGCCGCGCGCACGGCCGCGATCGCCGCCTCCTGGAGTGCGCGGGCGGTTTCCTCGCGCCACGCGCGCGTGGCGTTCGCCGTTTCCGCGCCGATGAGCTTCTCCACCGCGTCCCAGCCGCCGGTGGGCTCGTCGCCGCGCCACAGGGGCTCCAGGGCGCGGCGGACTCCGGTCGCCAGCTCACCGGGGTCGAGCCCTTGCCCGGCGTACCCCGCGCGGCAGTCCGCGCAGAAGCACAGCGACATCAGGTACTGCCCGGCCTCCCCGAGCGGCACTCCCGCGATCTTGTCGTGGGCGTGCAGATGCGCGAGGCCGTACCAGCCGAGGGACTCCAGTTCGGTGCCGCGCGCGCCGGGGCGTGCGGCGGCCTCCGCCGCGAGGTCGACGAGGTACGCGCGCGTGGCGGGCCGCGCGATGCAGGGCGCCCAGGGGTAACGGTCTCCGTAGGCGTTGACTACGGAGGTGTCCGGATGGTCGGCGCCCATACGGGAGTTGTGGGCGAGGACCACCCAGGTGTGCACGTCGAGCCCGGCGGCGGCCAGCGCTTCGGCGGCCTCTCCGTAGGCGTCACCGGGCGCCCAGTGTCCGGCCGCGTACGGACGCAGCTCGCGCCCTTCCCACCGGTTGCCGGGCTCGTAGAGGACCGCCGCATACTCGGCGGTGACGATGCGGTGGCGGGGGTGGCGGGGGGTCAGCGCGCGCGTGGAGTGGTAGGCGGAGGCGAGGGTGACCTGCTGGACGCCGAGTTCCGCGATGCGCGCGGGGGCGGCGGGGTCGCCGACGATGTCCCAGGGGTACAGGAAGGCGGAGGCCCTCACGCGCCCGCCTCCCGCACCAGGGCGCGCCCGCGCTCGGTCAGCTCGGCGAGGCGCTTGATGTGGTCGTCGGCGGGTTCGTGCAGCGGCGTCCGCACCCCGCCGACGTCGAGCCCGCCCATGCGTACGCCCGCCTTGACGAGGGAGACGGCGTATCCACGCCCCTCGGCGCGCAGCTCCACGAAGGGCCGGTAGAAGCCGTCGATGAGCCGGTTCACCAAGGCGTCGCCCTCGACGGTCCCGGCGTTGAACGCCCGGTGGAAGGCGAGCGCGATGTCAGGCGCGAAGCAGAAGACGGCCGACGAGTAGAGCGTCACGCCGATGCCCCGATAGGCGAGCCCGGTCAGCTCGGCGGTGGGCAGGCCGTTGAAGTAGAGGAATTCCTCCGGGACTTCGGCACGCACGGCGCTGACGATGCGCTGCATCAGGTCCATGTCGCCGAGGCCGTCCTTGAAGCCGATGATGCCCTCGGTGCGGGCGAGCTCGACGACCGTCTCCGGAGTGAACACGGCGTTGTCGCGCTGGTACACGATGACGTCGAGGGAGGTGGCCCCGGCGAGCTCGGCGTAATGCCTGAGGAGGCCCTCCTGCCCGGCGACGACGAGGTAGGGCGGCATCGCGAGCAGTCCGTCGGCTCCGGCTTCCTCGGCGAGCTTCGCGTACCGCACGGCGAGCGCGGTGCCGTACCCGGCGCCCGCTACCACCGGCACCCGCCCGGCCGACTCCTCGACGGCGGCGGCGACGCACGCCTGGAACTCCTCGGGGGTCAGGGCGTGGAACTCGCCGGTGCCACAGCAGGCGAACACGGCCGCCGCGCCCGCCTCGACGCCCGCGCGCACGTGCTCGCGGAAGATGTCGAGGTCGAGGGAGCCGTCCGGTCCATAGGCGGTGACGGGGAAGAACAGCGGCCCGCTGGGGATGACGAGTCGAGCGGCGAGGGGTGCTGACGTCACGGGCTCTCTCACGGGCTCTCCCTAAGCGTGCGTGCACGTTTCTGATTCACGTCTATATTTCTGAACACACCTACGCTAAGCCGCTCCCCGAGCCCTGGTCAAGCGCCAAGGTCCGCGAGAGAACGGTGATTCAAGAGCGGATTCCCCGCCTCCGTACGACACTTGACGCAACGGGGCGCCGATCTCTAGCGTGTCCACAGATGTGAATGCTGTACGCGCACACGAATGCAGCCGCTGATCCGAGGAGACTCCCTCATGCCCGCTCCCCGCACCATCCTGCTCACCGGCGCCGCAGGCGGCCTCGGCACCTTGATGCGGGGGCTCCTTCCGGCCCACGGCTACGAACTTCGGCTGCTCGACGTGAGGCCCATCGAGGGCGAGCCCGACGCGATCACGGCGGACCTCGCCGACAAGAAGGCGCTGCGGGACGCCGTGCGGGGTGTCGACGCGATCATCCATCTCGCGGGCATCTCCCTGGAGTCCTCCTTCGACAAGATCCTGCGGGCGAACATCGAGGGGACGTACAACCTCTACGAAGCCGCGCGCGAGGAGGGTGTGTCCCGGATCGTGTTCGCGTCGTCGAACCACGCGGTGGGGTTCACACCGCGCCCGGTCGGCGACGACCCGCTGATCCCGGTCGACGTGACGCACCGCCCCGACACCTTCTACGGCCTTTCGAAGTCCTTCGGCGAGGACCTGGCCCAGCTCTACTGGGACAAGCACGGCCTGGAGACGGTCTCGGTGCGGATCGGATCGTGCTTCTTGGAGCCGTCGAGCGTGCGGATGCTGTCCGTCTGGATGAGCCCCGGGGACGGGGCCCGGCTGTTCCACGCGGCGCTGACCGCTTCCGCGGTGGGGCATTCGGTGGTGTACGGGTCGTCCGCGAATACGCGGCTGTGGTGGGACCTTTCGTCGGCACGTGCGCTCGGCTATGCGCCGCAGGACGACTCCGAGCCGTACGCGGAGAAGTTGGTGGCTGAGCAGGGGGAGCTGGATCCGGCGAACCCGGATCACGCGAATCTTGGGGGGCACTTCTGCACTAACCCTCCGGTGTGGCCGTACTAGGGGGGAAGAAGAGCCCTGAACCCGCACCCGGGCACCGAACGGGCACCCCCTACCCCCCGAACGGGCACCCCTCCCGCCCGAAGCAGAGGCCACAGCCCCGCCAAACGGGCACAGCCGGGCACCATCACCCCCGCTCCGAGCCTGTTCACGTACCGCCCCCCGCTGTAGAAATTCCCCACAGGGCCCGAACGGGCACAGGCGAGGAAGGGAGGCGGCACGCATGACCGCGGAAGAGCGCCAGCGGGAAATCGTCAGGGCGGCACGGACCTCCGGCGCCGTGGACGTCACCGCACTCGCCATCAAGCTGGGCGTCGCCAAGGAGACCGTCCGCCGCGACCTCCGCGCCCTGGAGGACCACGGCCTGGTCCGCCGCACCCACGGCGGCGCCTACCCCGTGGAGAGCGCCGGCTTCGAGACGACCCTCGCGTTCCGCACCACCATGCACGTCCCGGAGAAGCGGCGGATCGCGACCGCCGCCGCCGACCTCCTCGGCGACGCCGAGACCGTCTTCGTCGACGAGGGCTTCACCCCGCAGCTCATCGCCGAAGCGCTCCCCGAGGCCGCCAGGGGCCGCGCCCTGACCGTGGTCACCGCATCCCTGGCGACCGCCGGCGCCCTCGCGGAGGCCGACAACATGTCCGTCCTCCTCCTCGGCGGCCGTGTCCGCCCCGGCACCCTCGCGACCGTCGACCACTGGACGACCCGGATGCTGGCGGGATTCGTGATCGACCTCGCGTACATCGGGGCCAACGGCATCTCCCGTGAGCACGGCCTGACCACGCCCGACCCCGCGGTCAGCGAAGTGAAGACGCAGGCCATCCGTGCGTCTCGGCGCACCGTGTTCGCGGGCGTGCACACCAAGTTCGGGGCGACGAGCTTCTGCCGGTTCGCCCACGTCGGCGAGCTGGAGACGATCGTCACGAGCACCCAGCTGCCCGCCTCCGAGGCGCACCGCTACTCGCTCCAGGGCCCTCAGGTCATCCGCGTCTGACGCCACCCGGCAGCACCACGTCCGCTCAGCTCCCCGCACATCCCGTGACCCCGCACGCCCAAAAACACCCCCACCAACCCCCACCACCCCTCCCACTCACCCCATACGTCCAGGAGCATTCATGCGAACCCAGAGCCGACGGAGGTCGCGCGCCCTCGCCGCGGCCGCCGCAGGGACGCTGCTTGCCCCGCTGCTCTCCGGCTGCTGGGCCGGGGCGGGCGGGACCGGTTCCGGCGGCGACTCCATCAACGTACTGATGGTGAACAACCCGCAGATGGTCGAACTGCAGAAGCTCACCGCGGCCCACTTCACAAAGAAGACGGGCATCAAGGTGAGCTTCACGGTCCTGCCCGAGAACGACGTCCGCGACAAGATCAGCCAGGACTTCGCCAACCAGGCGGGCCAGTACGACGTCGCCACGCTCAGCAACTACGAGATCCCGATCTACGCCAAGAACGGCTGGCTGCACGAGGTCGGTTCGTACACGCGCAAGGACAAGGCGTACGACGAGAAGGACGTCCTGCCGCCCATGCGCCAGTCCCTCACCGGCGACGACGGCAAGCTCTACGGACAGCCCTTCTACGGAGAGTCGTCCTTCTTGATGTACCGGAAGGACGTCTTCAAGAAGGCCGGTCTCACCATGCCGAAGCACCCCACTTGGCAGCAGGTGGCCAAGCTCGCCGGTGACGTCGAAGGCGCCGGTGCCGAGTCCGGGATGAAGGGCATCTGTCTGCGCGGGCTTCCCGGCTGGGGTGAGTTGATCGCGCCCCTGACGAGCGTGGTGAACACCTTCGGAGGAACGTGGTTCGACAAGGGGTGGAAGGCCCGCCTCGACTCGCCCGAGTTCGAGAAGGCAACTCGCTTCTACGTAGACCTCGTTCGCAAGCACGGCGAGTCCGGCGCCGCCCAGTCCGGGTATGCCGAGTGCCTGAACAACCTCACGCAGGGCAAGACCGCCATGTGGTACGACGCCACGGCCGCCGCCGGTTCGCTCGAATCCGCCAAGTCTCCCGTCAAGGGCAAGATCGGCTACGTACCCGCGCCCGTCGAGAAGACGAAGAGCTCCGGGTGGCTCTACACCTGGGCCTGGGGCCTGCAAAAGGCCTCGCGCAACCCGGACAAGGCCTGGAAGTTCGTCTCCTGGGCATCGAGCAAGGAGTACGAGCGGCTGGTCGGCGAGAAGATCGGCTGGTCCAACGTGCCCGCGGGCAAGCGCGCTTCGACGTACACCAACCCCGCGTACCGCAAGGAAGCCGCCGCTTTCCAGGACGTCACCCGCGCCGCCATCGAAGGGGCGCGGCCGACCGACCCGGGCGTGCAGCCCCGGCCCGCGCCCGGCATCCAGTTCGTCGGCATCCCCGAGTTCACCGACCTCGGCACGAAGGTCTCCCAGGAGATCAGCGCGGCCATCGCCGGGCGTCAGTCCGTCGAATCGGCCCTCAAGAAGTCACAGAAGCTCGCCGAGAAGATCGCCGAGGAGTACGAGGGACGATGACCGCCACCGCGAGTACCACCACCGCGCCCGCGCCCGCGCGCGGGCCCACTGCCAAGACACCGGGAAGGCTGCGCGCCTGGGCCACCAGGGCCCCGCTGCTGCCCGCCCTGATCTTCATGGTCGTCGTGACCCAGCTGCCGTTCGTGGCCACGCTGGTGATCTCCTTCTTCGACTGGAACGCCCTCTATCCCGACGCCCGCAGCTTCACCGGCTTCGGCAACTACTCGGAGGTCCTCACCGATCCGGACCTGCGCAAGTCGGTCCTGACGACCATCGTGCTCACGGCCACCGTCGTGATCGCGAGCCTCGTCATCGGGCTCGCTCTCGCGCTGCTCCTCGACCGGAAGTTCCGCGGGCGGGGATTCGTCCGTACGTTGCTCATCGCGCCGTTCCTGCTGGTTCCGGTGGCCGCGGCGCTGCTGTGGAAGCACGTGCTCTACAACCCCGAGTACGGCCTCTTCAACGGCCTCCTGCACTGGGTGGGCGGTGACGGTGCGACCCAGCCCGACTGGGTGTCCAACACCCCGCTGATCGCCGTCGAGGCCTCCCTGATCTGGCAGTGGACGCCCTTCATGATGCTGATCCTGCTCGCCGGGCTACAGAGCCGCGACAGTGAGCTCATCGAAGCGGCCCGCATGGACGGAGCGGGCAACTGGCAGGTGTTCCGCTATCTGACGCTGCCGCATCTGCGCCGCTATCTGGAGCTGGGGGCGCTGCTCGGCTCGATCTACATCGTGCAGAACTTCGACGCCGTCTTCACGATCACCTCGGGCGGCCTGGGCACGGCCAACCTCCCGTACACCGTCTACCAGAGCTTCTACCAGGCCCACGAGAACGGTCTGGCGTCCGCCGCCGGTGTCCTCGTCGTCATCGGTTCCATCATCATCGCGACCTTCGCGCTGCGGGTCGTCTCGTCCCTGTTCCGTGAGGAGGCGTCCCGCGCATGAGCACTGCCGTGACGCGTGTACGTACACAGACCGGGAGCCGCTTCCATATCCGGGGGTCGGCCGGACTCGGCCTGGCCGCCTGGCTGGCCGGAATCCTGTTCTTCCTGCCCATCGCCTGGATGACGCTGACCTCCTTCCACTCGGAGGAGGACGCCGCCACCAACCCGCCCTCGCTCGCCGCCTCGCTCACCCTGGACGGCTACCGCGACTTCTTCGGCACGGGAGGCGGCGCGAGCCCCTGGCCCTCGCTGATCAACTCGATGGTGGCGTCGACCGCTTCGACCCTCCTTGTCCTTCTCCTCGCGCTGCCCGCCGCGTACGCGCTCTCCATCAGGCCGGTGAAGAAGTGGACGGACGTCCTGTTCTTCTTCCTGTCGACGAAGATGCTGCCGGTCGTGGCGGGCCTGCTCCCGATCTACCTCTTCGCCAAGAACACCGAGATGCTCGACAACATCTGGCTGCTCGTCATCCTCTACACCTCGATGAACCTGCCGATCGCGGTGTGGATGATGCAGTCCTTCCTCGCCGAAGTACCGGTCGCCATCATCGAGGCCGCGCAGATCGACGGGGCGCGCCTGCCGACCATCCTCACGCGCGTGGTGGCCCCCATCGCCCTGCCGGGGATCGCGGCGACGGCCCTGATCTGCTTCATCTTCAGCTGGAACGAACTTCTCTTCGCACGGGTGCTCACGGGCGTCGTCGCCCAGACCGCGCCCGTGTTCCTGACCGGCTTCATCACCAGCCAGGGCCTGTTCCTGGCGAAGGTGTGCGCCGCGTCGCTCGTGATCTCCCTGCCGGTGCTCGCCGCGGGGTTCGCCGCCCAGGACAAGCTGGTCCAGGGCCTGTCGTTGGGAGCCGTCAAGTGAAGGCCGCCATCATCGAGTCCGTCGGCAAGGCTGTCGTCGGCGAGGTGCCCGACCCCACTCCGGGGCCGCGCGAGGTCGTCGTCGAGGTCGCCGCGTGCGGTCTGTGCGGGACCGATCTGCACATTTTGCAGGGCGAGTTCGCGCCCACGCTGCCGGTCGTGCCGGGGCACGAGTTCGCCGGGGAGGTGGTGGGTCTCGGCCGCGAGGTCACGGAGCTCTCGGTCGGCGACCAGGTCGCCGTCGACCCTTCCCTCTACTGCTACGAGTGCCGCTACTGCCGCACCGGCCACAACAACCTCTGCGAGCGCTGGGCCGCGATCGGTGTCACCACGGCGGGCGGCGCCGCCCAGTACGCGGTAGCGCCCGTCGCCAACTGCGTGCGGCTCCCCGAGAACGTACGCACCCAGGACGCGGCCCTCATCGAGCCGCTGTCCTGCGCGGTGCGCGGCTACGACGTGCTCCGCGCCCGTCTCGGCGCGCACGTCCTGATCTACGGGTCCGGGACGATGGGCCTGATGATGCTGGAGCTCGCCAAGCGGACGGGTGCGGCGAGTGTCGACGTCGTGGACCTCAACGCGGACCGCCTCGCCACTGCACGGCAGTTGGGCGTCTCGGGGTCGGCAGCGGGCGCGGACGAGCTCGATCGGCCCCAGGGGTGGGACATCGTGGTCGACGCCACGGGGAACGCGGGGGCGATCCAGGACGGGCTCGGTCGGGTCGCCAAGGCGGGTACGTTCCTTCAGTTCGGGGTGGCTGATTACGCGACGCGGGTCAGCATCGATCCGTACCGGATCTACAACCAGGAGATCACCATCACCGGGTCGATGGCGGTGCTTCACAGCTATGAGCGGGCGGCGGAGTTGTTCGCCGGGGGTGTGCTGGATCCCGATGTGTTCATCAGCGATCGGATGCCGTTGGGGTCGTACCCCGACGCCCTGGAGCGGTTCGCCTCCGGGCTCGGCCGGAAGATCGTGGTCGTGCCGTAGGGGCGGGCCCGGCGGGGTTGGGGAGAAAAGTTCCGTAGGTAAGGGAACGGCAAAGCCGGGACGTTCGTTACCCCGGACATGACCGCAATGACACCCGGCTCGAACATCCCCCTCACCGCCACCCGCGTAGCGGTGGACGTCGCCGCACCGGTGCGGCTCGACGTATCGGGCCTGCTGCTCACCGCCGACGGCAAGGTCCGCTCCGACGACGACTTCATCTTCTTCAACCAGCCCTCGGGCCCCGGCGTGACCTACCAGTCGGGCGGCGGCACGACGCCCGACAAGATCACGGTGGACACCAGCGCCGTGCCTGCGGGCATCGAGAAGATCGTCGTCACGGCGAGCCCCGACGCGGCGGGCCAGACCTTCCAGGGCGTCGAGCCCACCGCCACCATCCGCAACGCGGACGACGCTTCCGTGCTCGCCACGTTCACGCCCCCGCAGCTCGGCGGCGAAACCGCCCTGGTGATCGTCGAGGTCTATCTGCGGAACGGCGCGTGGAAGGCGCGCGCCGTCGGACAGGGGTACTCGAACGGCCTGGCGGGCATCGCGACGGACTTCGGGGTATCGGTGGAGGAGCCCGCCCCGGCCGCCGCCGCTCCCGCCCCGATGGCGCCGCCGGTCGGCGCCCCCGTCCAGGGCCCGCCCCCGCCGGTCGCGGACCCCCGCCTCGCCGCCCCGGCAGCACCGGCCGCTCCCCCGGCGCCCGCCGCCCCCGCACCCGGTGCCGGGAAGATCAACCTGGACAAGGGGCGGGTCAATCTCCAGAAGAACCAGACGGTGTCCCTGGTCAAGGGCGGCAAGCCGCTGCTCTCGCAGGTCAAGATGGGCCTCGGCTGGGAGCCGGCGTACGGCGGCAAGGACATCGACCTGGACGCCTCGGTCATCGCCTACGGCCCGCAGCGCAATCACGTGGACAGCTGCTACTTCGGCAAGCTGTCGATCGTGAACGGCGCGATCAAGCACTCCGGAGACAACCTCACGGGCGAGGGCGGCGGTGACGACGAGGTGATCGTCGTGGACCTGGGCCGTCTTCCGCAGGAGGTGACGGGGCTCGTCTTCACGGTGAACTCGTTCTCGGGCCAGAAGTTCACGCAGGTCGCCAAGGCGTACTGCCGTCTCCTCGACGCGGCGACGGGCGAGGAGCTGGTCCGCTTCGACCTCACGAACGCGGAGGCGCAGACGGGCGTGATGATGGCGAAGATGATCAAGCAGTTCACCGGCGAGTGGGAGATGACCGCCATCGGTGACTTCGTGAAGTCACGCACCGTGCGCGGAATGGTGAAGCCCGCGGCGCAGGCGCTGTAGCCGCGGCACAGGCACCCTCCGGACAGGCACAGACACCCTCCGGAGGGGCTCAGGGACGCGCAGGGGCGGTCGGCGGGAAGGGATGAACCTTCCCGCCGACCGCCCCTTGTCGTGCGTGCAGACGCGCCCTGAGGCGTGCGTCAGGTCAGAGCTTGGCCAGCTTCGTGTAAGGGCTCAGGAACCTTCCCTGGCGGCCTGCGAAGTCGATGACCACCGCATCCTCGCCTTCGACTCCGACGATCCGTCCGAGTCCGTACTGGTCGTGGGAGACCCGGTCGCCCACGGCGAACTGCTCGATGGGCGGTGCGGGCGGCGGCGGAACGTTAAAAGGGCTGTTCGGCAGGTGGCGTCGGGTACCGGGGGGCCTCGTCATGTTCTGAGTATGCGCCCTCGGGACCCCGACGCACCATGCTCCGAGCTCACACGGTCCTCACATCGGCATCAAACCGACACACAACCGCCAGTTCCCCATAGCGTTCTGTAGTCGTTCCGTGGCACCGCGCGCACATCTGTGCCCCATCGGTCTCCGTCACCTCACGGCCACCTCGCTCGGCCCCCGCTCGCCCCCGGTCGGCCCTCGCTCGACCCGCGCCGATCAGAACAAGGCGCTGTACGCGTTCAGCGCGGGCTGCCCGCCGAGGTGGGCGTAGAGGACGGTCGCGTCGCGCGCGATCTCCCCGCTGTCCACCAAGTCGATCATCCCGGCCATCGACTTCCCCTCGTAGACCGGGTCGGTCACCATGCCCTCCGTGCGGGCCGCGAGCCGCATCGCGTCGAGGGTCGCCTCGTCGGGGATCCCGTAGGTGCCCGCGTGATAGCGCGCGTCGAGCTCGATCTCGGAGTCCTTCACTTCTCCCTGTAGGCCGATGAGTTCCGCCGTACCGCGGGTGATCCTGGTGATCTGCTCGCGGGTGCGGTCGGGGTCGGCGGAGGCGTCGATGCCGAGGACCCGGCGGGGGCGGCCGCCGTCCTCCGCGAGTGCGGCGAACCCGGCGACCATCCCCGCCTGCGTGGACCCGGTCACCGAGCACACGACGACGGTGTCGAAGAAGACACCGAGATCCCGCTCCTGCTCCTCCACCTCGTACGCCCAGCGCGCGAAGCCGAGGCCCCCGAGGCGGTGCTCGGAACAGCCCGCCGGGATCGCGTACGGCTTGCCGCCCGCCTCCTCGACCTCACGCACCGCCCGCTCCCAGCTCTCCCTGATGCCGATGTCGAATCCGGCACGTACGAGGCGCACGTCGGCGCCCGCGAGCCTGCTGATGAGGATGTTGCCGACCTTGTCGTACACGGAGTCGGGCCACTCGACCCAGCCCTCCTGGACGAGCACGCACTTGAGCCCGGCGCGGGCGGCGACGGCCGCGACCTGGCGGGTGTGGTTGGACTGGACGCCGCCGATCGAGACGAGGGTGTCGCAGCCCTGCGCGAGCGCGTCGGCGACCAGGTACTCCAGCTTGCGGGTCTTGTTTCCGCCGTACGCGATGCCGGAGTTGCAGTCCTCCCGCTTGGCCCAGAGCGCGGCGCCGCCGAGGTGGTGACTGAGGCGCTCCATGGGGTGGACGGGTGAAGGGCCGAACAGGAGGGGATAGCGGGCGTAGGAGTCGAGAAGTGCGGTCACGGGGGCCTCCGGGTTCAGGGAGTGCGGGAGTCAGGGGGTGCGGGTCAGGGGGCCGGGTGGTCGTCGGCGAGCTCTTCCAGGACGCGCCAGATCTCCGTGGTGACGGCCACCGCCGCCTCCGGGTCGCCGTCCGCGCACGCGCCGATCAGCCGCTCGTGCAGTTCGGCGGAGCCGCAGGACACGCCCTCGCCGAAGCGCTGCCGCTCCAGGCGGCGGATCAGGGGGGTGTAGCGGGCGATGGTGGCGGCGGCCGCTCTGTTGCCACCTGCCGCCAGGAGGACGCCGTGCAGGTCGTCGTCGGCGCGCAGGGCGCCATCGACGTCCCCGGAGGCGACGGACGCCGTGAACCGGCGGTTGGCCTCGCGCATCGCGTAGAGGTGCGCGGGCTCCAGGCGGGGCACGGCACTGCGGGCGGCGAGTTCGTGCATGGCGCGGACCACGGCCGCCGCGTCCCTGACGTCGGCCGCGACCAGGGGCGTCACACGGGTGTGGCTCTGCGGTTTGGACTCCAGGAGCCCCTCGTCGACGAGCCGCGAGAAGGCCTCCCTGACGGGTGCGCGCGACAGGCCGAGCGACGCGGCGAGGTCGGCATCCCGCACGACGCTGCCCGGCGGGATGTCACCGCCGACGATCGCGTCACGGATCGCGGCGTGCGCCTGGTCCCTGAGGAGGGTGCGGCGGACCGGTTGCATGGCTCCCATGCACTGAAATGTTAGATACCAATTCCAGGCAGGGGCAAGGGGCTTGAAGGAACGGGCGGATGACAGAGACGACAGAGAGGCGCGCGACGGGATCCCACCCGCCGCGCGCCGACCTCACCCTTCTCTAAGCGGTACGCCGTCAGTGGCGCCCGCGGCGCCACGGCCCTGTGATCGCCAGCATGATGCCGGGCGTCTGGATGTTGGCGTAGAGGGTCTTGCCGTCGGGCGAGAACGTGACGCCGGTGAACTCGCTGTAGGAGGGCTCCTCCGGTGTACCGGCGTTGAGTTCATTGCGTGCGATCGGGTACGTACGGCCGCGCTCGGTCGCCCCGATGAGGTGCTGGACGCCTTCGCCGTCCTCGGCGATGACGAGGCCGCCGTACGGGGAGACGGTGATGTTGTCGGGGCCGTCGAAGGCGCCGTCCTTGGAGGGGTCCGGGTTGACCCCGAAGAGGACCTTCAGGGTGAGGGTGCGGCGCGACGGGTGGTAGAACCACACCTGCCCGTCGTGCTGGACCGGGCTCTCGTCGCGGGCGAACGAGGCGACGATGTAGACGCCGCCGTCACCCCACCACATGCCTTCGAGCTTGCGGGCACGGGTGATCTCACCGGCGTCGAACTGCTTGCGCACCGGGACCGTACGGGCGTCGCGGTCCGGCACCTCCACCCAGTCCACGCCGTACACGGTGCCGGTCTTCGTGGCGCGGGACAGGTCGTCGACGAACCGGCCGCCGGAGTCGTAGCACTTGGGGGCCTTCAGAACGCCCGCGTCGTCGGCGAGACCGCGCAGCTTGCCGCGGCCGTGCTCGAAGCCGTGCGGCGGCGTCCAGCGGTAGAGCAGGCCGTTGGGCCCGGAGGCGTCCTCAGTGAGGTAGAGGTGGCCGCGCTTGGGGTCGACGACCACGGCCTCGTGGGCGTAGCGGCCGAGCGCCTTGACCGGCTTGGGGGCGCGGTTGGCACGCTTGTCTGTCGGGTCGACCTCGAAGACGTAGCCGTGGTCCTTGGTCATGCCGTTCTGACCGGCCCGGTCCTCGGTCTCCTCGCAGGTCAGCCAGGTGCCCCAAGGAGTGCTTCCGCCCGCGCAGTTGGTGGCGGTGCCCGCGATGCCGACCCACTCGGCGACGTGCCCGTCACGGCGGACCTCGACGACCGTGCAGCCGCCGGACGCTGCCGGGTCGTAGACGAGGCCCTCGGTCAGCGGGACCGGGTGCGGCCACTTGGAGCGGGGGCCGCCGAGCTCGTGGTTGTTGACCAGCAGGGTCGCGCCGCGCGGGCCATCGAAGGTCGCCGTGCCGTCGTGGTTGGAGGGCGTGAACTCGCCGCTCTCCAGCTTCGTCTTTCCGCTGTGGGTCAGGACGCGGTACGAGAATCCGGCGGGCAGCGCGAGCAGGCCCTTCGGGTCGGGGACGAGGGGGCCGTAGCCGGGGGCGCCGCCGAGCGCGTCGGCCCCGTCCTCGCCGTCTTCGCCGTCCACCACCGTCTCCTCGGCGGCGAGCGCGCCGGGCGCGGTGGCGAGCGCACCGACGCTGCCTGCGAGCGCGACCCCCGCGCCGGTGATCGCGGAGCGTCTGGCGAAGTCCCTGCGGGTGAGCGACATGATGTCTCCTGGGGCGGGTTCCGGCCGGGCTGCTGTCGGCGTCACGTTCCCGCTCACGTATAAACGGCGGTTGAACGCTGTCCGACGTGGAGGGGCTTCCTTCCATGAACCTGCCAGCCACCGGCCGCCGTGTCCTGATCAGCGGAGCCTCCCGGGGCCTCGGGAGAGCCCTCGCGCAGGCTTTCGCCGAAAACGGCGACCGCGTCGCGGTGCACTTCGGCTCGCGCGAGGAGGAGGCGCGCGCGACGCTCGCCTCGCTCAAGGGCGAGAGCGAGGACCATAAGAGCTTGGGGGAGGGTGGCGCACCGGCTGAGCGGGGACGAGGGGGCGGCGATCCGCGCGCAGAGTCCGTTCGGGCGGGCGGGCACGGCGGACGAGATCGCGGCGGCCGTGCTGTGGCTGGCGTCCCCGGCCGCGGAGTGGGCTTCGGGCACGGTGCTCGACCTCAATGGGGCTTCACATCTGCGTACGTGAAACATGAACCGACGCATCCGCGTATGTGAACCCATGCGTCCGCGTACGTGAGCCATTGGTTGGAAGAGTCTTCGTAAACAAGGTCAACAGGGGCGGATCACCCGTAAAGCCAAGATTTCGTGCGTAACGCCTTGACCGGCCATCCACACGGCAATAGACATCCCCCTACCTGCATCACCCGTTGGGGGAGGCGAGCCGCGTGGACGCACAGCAGGCTCGCAGCCTCCATGAGGACCGGCTGATGAAGCTGGCCAATGTCACGGGTGTCGGCATCGGGAAGGACGAACACTCGGGCGCGGACGTCATCGTCGTCTTCGTGACCCGCACAGTGCCCCGTGACCGGCTCCGGGACGAGGACGTGATTCCGGACCTGCTCGAAGGCGTCCCCGTGCGCGTGCTCGCCATCGGTGAGACCGCGGCGCAGTAGACGAACGGACGGACACGGCCCGGAACTCCACCCTTCAACCAAAGGGAAGAGGTGGTCTGGCGTGGTGAGCCAGCCCGAATTGATGCGAGGACCCACCGGCGGTCAGCTCAGCGACAGCTCCCGTCAGCAAGCGGCCGCGGAATTCCTGCGGCCCCAGTCTCCGCCCGCCAACATCGTCGGCTACGGCCATGGCGTGAAGTGGACCGACGGACAGCCCACCGGTGAACCCGCCGTCATCGTGTTCGTGACGCAGAAGGTTCCGGAGTCCATGCTCCCCGAGCGGGACGTCGTACCGTCGCAGATGGACGACGGCACGCCCACCGACGTCGTCGCCGTCGGCCACGTCGCCGCACAGCGGCAGCAGCGCAAGGCCGCTCGCTCCGACGACCGCTCGTCGTTTACGTACGACCCGGACGGCAGCATCAGTGAGCAGCTCGCCGGGTTGTCGCAGCCCATGCTCGAAGAGCTCGCCGGACTCGGTGCGTTCGAGCCGCAGCTCCTCAAGCGCCGGATGCGTCCGTGCCCCGCCGGCTTCTCGGTCGGGAACGTCCGCGTGACGGCGGGCACGCTCGGCAGCGTGGTCTACGACTTCCTGCCCGGCGCTTCGGTCGACCCGCCGGGCCCCGGCCTCGGAGTACCGGCGAAGTTCTACATCCTCTCCAACAACCACGTACTCGCCGACTCCAACCGCGCGCAGCTCGGCAGCGCGATCGTGCAGCCCGGTGTCTTCGACGGCGGCCAGGACCCGGCCGACCGCATCGCGACGCTGGAGCGTTTCATCACGATCCAGTTCGCCCCGCAGATTCCGCTGGAGCGGCACAACAACGTCGTCGACGCGGCGCTCGGCACCGTCGAGTTCCAGGACGCGACCCGCGAGACGTACTTCAGCGGTGCGCCGCGCGCCTGGCGCCGCAAGGCGAACGTCGCGGTCGGCGACCTGGTGAAGAAGACCGGCCGTACGACCAACATCTCCTTCGGCCGGATCATGGCCGTCGACGCGACCATCGACGTCAACTACGGCACGGCGGGCACGGCCCGCTTCAAGGACCAGATCCTGACGACCAACATCTCGGCGGGCGGGGACTCGGGGTCCTTGGTGACCTCGCTCGACAACGTCGCGCTCGGGCTGCTGTTCGCCGGTTCCTCAACCGTGACCATCCTCAACCACCTGGAGAACGTCCGCGCGCTGCTGCGGGTGGAGGTCTCCGAGCAGCTGGCCTGACCGAACCCGGCACCGAGAGGAGGCTCCATGACCACACAGGCACGCAAGCAGAAGGGCCAGGCGCGCGGAGAGCACCGCTTCCACAATCCGCAGGGCGCCGAGGTCAAGACGCGCGACGAGGCGTTCGCCGCGCCCCAGGAGGTGTCCGCCGAGGCGCTCTCCACCGACTGCAAGCTGGAGCTGCACAACGGCGCGATCACCTTCGCCATCACGGTGAAGTACAACCCCAACACCTACCCGCACGTGGTGACCGGCGGCCAGATCACGTCCGGCATCTGCGGCGCACCCTGGGACATCACCGGCGGCCTGGTGGGCGACACCATCCGTCTTGACGCCAAACGCACGGGCCAGGGCTCCTGCGCCAACACCATCACCATCGTCGGCGAATTCCAGAACCCTCCGGCCTACCGGGGGACGTACGGCTTCGACGGCGCGACGTCATCCTTCAAGCACACGACGAAGTACCAGTGCTGAGGCCTCCGGCCGGGTGAGCGGAGTTCCGGGCGGGCTCAGGGCCGTACGCCTGAGCCCGCCCGGAAACCGTTCACATCCCTTGCTGCGACCGCGCCTTGAAGGCCGCCTTCCGTGCT
The DNA here is from genome assembly GCF_043200235.1 of Streptomyces sp. NPDC048441. Taxonomy (NCBI): domain Bacteria; kingdom Bacillati; phylum Actinomycetota; class Actinomycetes; order Kitasatosporales; family Streptomycetaceae; genus Streptomyces; species Streptomyces sp. NPDC048441. The sequence goes on along the minus strand of NZ_JBICXM010000005.1, from coordinate 470,753 downwards.
TCCTTGGCCACCTTCTTGTCGGGGTGCAGCCGACCCATGGCTTCCAGCACATCGGCGGTGGCCGGGTGTTCGACCCGCCAAGCCGCGGCGAAGAAGCCGCTGTGCTGCTCGGAGAGCCCCTCGACGAGGCCCTGCAGCTCATCGGAGTTGCCCTCGGCGGCGAGCTGCGCGGCGATCGTGTCGATGGTCAGCCAGAAGACGAGCGCCTCGGAGGGCGGGGGCACGTCCGAAGCACCGTGCTCCGCCAGCCACACCCGAGCAAGACCGCCGAGCTCCGCGTCATCGAGGACCTCCCGAAGTGCGGGCTCCGCATCCTTGCCCACCAGGGACAGCGCCTGCTGGCACCGCAGCCTGCGCAGCGGCGCCCCCTCGTCCCCGCCCCGCGCGGCGGACAGCAACTCCCGTGCCGCGTCCAGCTGTTCATGCCGGGCGAGCCACAGCTCGATCTCGGCCTGCGCGGCGGTCTGCGGGAAACCGGCCGTCCCTTCGAGCAGCGCGTCGGCGCCCTTGTCCGCGAGATCGCCGACCGCGGGGGCGTCCACGCCCGCCTCCAGCATCCGCGCCCTGACGCCATAGACGCCGAGCGGGGTGAGGCGGACCATTCCGTACCGGGAGACGTCATCGTCGTCCGCGGGGAGCGGCGCCTCGGCCTCGTCGATGTCCACCATGAGGGCCTCGTCGACCGGCTGGTACTCGACGAGCCCCAGCGGCTCGAAGAGCCGGAACTGGTCGTCGAGCTTCATCATCGCGTCCGACACCTGCTCGAGGACGTCGTCCGTCGGCTCCGCCATGTCGTCGGGCACGATCATCGACGCGGCGAGCGCGGGCAGCGGCACAGGGCCTTCGCCCGCCGCGGCGTCGGTCGCGGTCAGCAGATACAGATTGCCGAGTACGCCGTCCAGGAAGTCCGCCTCCGCCTGCGGGTCCCAGCCGAGCTCCTCGAAGTCGATCTCGCCCTTCTCCTCGAGGACGTCCAGGAGGCCGTCCATGTCGGGCACGGTCGCGTCCCCGTACACGGTGTCCAGGGCACCGAGCCAGACGCCGAGGATGTCCTGCGGGCTGCCGGACGTGAGCGCGGCAAGGTCCTCGCCCGCGGTGACGGTCCCCTGCGCGTCCTCGCCGTCGCCTTCCTCGCTCTCATCGCCGTCCGTGACGTCGACCAGGCCGGTGTCGACGGCCACGCGCCAGGCCTCGCTCGCGTGCGCCGCGGCGTCCGGGTCGTCCGCCGCGAGGCCGAGCTCCGCCGCCGCGGCGGGCAGCTGCTCCTCGATCAGTTCACCGCCCGCGCCGACCCGCGTCTCGGGGCCCGCCCAGCGGGCGAGCCGCACGGCGCGGGAGAGCAGCGGCGTGGCGAGCGCGGCCCGCGCGAGTTCCGCTTCGGAGTGCAGCAGCACCGGCGGCAGGGTGGCGGGACTTACGGACATCGGCTGGTTCTCCTCCGGAGGATGGGGCTTCCCCCGAAGCCTAGACGGATTTGGGCCCATGCCGCCCGGTTCATGTCCCTGTCAGAAGACATACACGGCGAGAACACCCGCCGAACCTTGACAACTCCCCTGGCCACGCAAGAGATTGACGCGCGTAGAGCGCGGGGGCGACGGGCGCTGCACTTGGCGTCCGCCGGTCCGCCGCGCTCGCTCAGTCGGTCCACCTCCCTTGCTTCATACGACCCTCACCCTCATCCGGAGTCTGTCCATGCCGCACATATCCCGTGCCACCCGGCCCGCCGTGAGATCCGCCGCCTTCTCCGCCGTCGTCGCCACCGCCCTCGCGGCCGGTCTGCTCGCCGCGACCTCCTCGTCGTCGTCCGCGTCCGCCGACGAGGTCAGGATCCACGACATCCAGGGCACCACCCGCCTCTCGCCTCTCGCGAATCAGCAGGTCACGGGCGTGACGGGCATCGTGACCGGTGTCCGCTCCTACGGCTCCAAGGGCTTCTGGATCCAGGACCCGAAGGCGGACGCCGACCCCGCGACCAGCGAGGGCGTCTTCGTCTACACCGGCTCGGCGGCCCTGACGGTGAAGGCCGGTGACGCGGTCCGTGTCTCCGGGACCGTCAGCGAGTACGTGCCCGGCGGCGCCGCGTCCGGCAACCAGTCGCTCACCCAGCTCACCAAGCCGACGGTGACCGTCGAGTCGTCCGGCAACGCGCTGCCCGCGCCGGTCACGGTGAACGCCAAGAAGGTGCCTTCCGCGTACGCGCCCGACGGCGACCCCGCGAACAGCGGCAGCATCAACGCGCTGCCGCTGAAGCCCCGCTCGTACGCCCTCGATCTGTACGAGTCCCTTGAGGGCATGAACGTCACCGTCGGCACCTCGCGTGTGGTCGGCGCCACGGATCCGTACTCGGAGCTGTGGATCACCGTGAAGCCGCACGAGAACCCGGCCCGGCGGGGCGGCGCGCTCTACGGCTCGTACTCCGCGCAGAACACCGGGCGGCTGCAGATCCAGCAGCTCGCGCCGCTCGCCGAGCAGCCCTTCCCGAAGGCGAACGTCGGCGATGTGCTGTCCGGCGGTGCCGAAGGGCCCCTGGACTTCAACCAGTTCGGCGGATACACGCTGGTCGGCCGGACGCTCGGGAAGGTCACCGACAAGGGTCTCGTACGGGAGAAGACGCGGCGGCAGGCGAAGAGTGAGCTCGCTGTCGCCACGTACAACGTCGAGAACCTCGACCCGACCGACCCGCAGACGAAGTTCGACGCGCTCGCGGGCGCCGTCGTCTCGAACCTCGCCTCGCCCGACGTCCTCGCCCTGGAGGAGATCCAGGACGACAACGGCGCGAAGAACGACGGGACCGTCTCGGCGGAGGCGACCCTGAAGAAGTTCACGGACGCGATCGTCGCCGCGGGCGGACCTCGGTACGAGTGGCGGTCCATCGACCCGCAGAACAACAAGGACGGCGGGGAGCCGGGCGGGAACATCCGTCAGGTGTTCCTCTTCAACCCCGAGCGGGTCTCCTTCACGGACCGGGGCAAGGGGGACGCGACGACGGCTACGGATGTCGTACGTTCCTCCGGGGGACGCGCGGCCCTGACCCTCTCCCCCGGGCGCATCGACCCCGCGAACACCGCTTGGGCCGACAGCCGTAAGCCGCTGGCCGGTGAGTTCACCTTCCGGGGGCGGACTGTGTTCGTGGTCGCCAATCACTTCGGGTCGAAGGGCGGCGACGAGGGGCTCACGTCACAGCATCAGCCGCCGGTGCGGTCCTCCGAGGCGAAGAGGCTGCGGCAGGCCGAAGCGGTGAACTCCTTCGTGCGGGACGTCCGTAAGGTCGAGAAGGACGCCGATGTGGTGGTCGTCGGCGATGTGAACGACTTCGAGTTCTCGGCGACGGCGCAGGCGCTCGAGGCCGAGGGCGCGTTGAAGTCCGCGGTCAAGTCCCTTCCGCGGTCGGAGCGTTACTCGTACGTCTACCAGGGGAACTCCCAGGTCCTCGACCAGATTCTGACCAGCCCCGGGGTGCGGGCCGGTGGGGGCTTCGCGTTCGACAGCGTGCACATCAACGCGGAGTTCGCCGAGCAGAACAGTGATCATGACCCGCAGGTGCTGAGGTTCCGGCCGTAGGCCGTCAGCGGGCGGCCGTCAGCCGTAAAGCCTGTGCAGCCAGTCGCGCCAAGCCAGTTCGGTGCTCTTGCCATCAGCCTGCGGGGCGAACTCGTGGATGCTGATGCCTACCGGGGCGCCGAAGTGGTTGCGGCCGAAGAAGCGGTAGAGGGCGGTGTCCGTACGCAGGCCGATGAAGTGCCGGCTGCGGAAGTCGAGGACCGCGTCGAGGTGTTCGCCGGGGGCGTCCACGCGCACGCGGGCGCCCTCCGCCGCGTCGTCGGGCAGCCCGAGGCGTCGGCCCAGCTTGGTGAAGGCGTCCTGCGCGGTGGAGGCGGCAGGGCCGTCCAGGGTGATGAAGGTTGCGGGGCGGCCCGTGAAGTACGTCAGGTACTGGCGCAGGGTGTGCAGGTAGAAGTCGGTGTGCTTGCTCGCTCCGTCGTACTGGTTGTCCCAGTCGTCGGTGAACATGCCGCTGTGCACATAACGCACCCAGGAGCGGCGGCCGCCGTCGCGGGGTTCGATGGTGTGGTCGAGCTCGTTGCGGATCTGGCCGGGCGGGAGACCTTCGGGGTCCTCGACGAGGCCGGTGAGGCGGTGCGGTGGATCCCAGCGGGTGACGATGCCGCCGAAGGGGGCGGTGCCGCCTTCGCGGGGCTCGTACTCCACAGGCCACAGCCAGCCGGCGGTGCCGGTGGTGAGCGCGTCCCAGACCTCCACAGGAGAGGCATCAACCTCAAACTCCCGCGCGATCTCAAACTCCTTGCCGGTGGTCATGGTGACTCCTTCGAGGTGGGGTGTGTCAGCGTTTCCGGGGCCGGGGTCGGGGTGCGGGGCTGTCCGGCTGTGGGGCGGGGGCGCGTTCCCTGCGCGGGTGCGGGACCGTCCGGATGCGGGACGGGGGCGGAGCCCCGAAGCGAGGGGTGGACGGCGACCACCACCCGATGCTCCCGGCCCCCGGCCGCGGTCCCGTACTTGTCGATCAGCCCCCCGACCCCCTCCGTCAACTCCGCGATGAACGCCGCCCGATCCGCCGCCGAAGCGAACCGAACCTCCCCGTCCAAGGCGTACGTGGCCAGCCCCTGCCGCGCCTTCGCCGCCCCCGTGATCAGCGCCCCGACGTCCCGGACGAGGCGCGCGGCCACCGCGAGGAGCCACCGCGCGGAGAGCTGGTCCCTGGCCCGCCCCGGATCGGGCTGGATCGCGCCGAGTGCGGTCGGCGAGATGACGTACGACGCCGCCGATGCCCGCATCAGCCGCTCGGTCACGTTCCCCTTGCGCCGCTCCCCCGCAAGCTCCACGAGCCCGTGCCGCTCCAGCGCCTTGAGGTGGTAGTTGACCTTCTGACGGGGCAGCCCGACCCGGCCCGCCAGCATCGCGGCGGAGGCGGGTCCCGCCGCGAGCTCGGCGAGGAGCCCGGCCCTGATGGGGTCGAGCGAAGCGGCCGCGGCCGCCGGGTCCTCGATCACGGTGACGTCCAACATGACTCCACCGTCCCACCGACAACTATTCTTGTCCAGGGGAATGTTATTGTCGGGACTATTGGGGATTCAGGGGGCCGGGGGATCCCGGGTACAGCGCGGCACAGGCCTCAGCACGGCGTAGGCCTCAGTGAGGCACGAAGCCGTACGCCAACCGGTACCGGCCCTCCTCCGCAAGCCCCTCCCCGCTCTCCCACTCCTCGTAGCGGATACCCCCCGAGCTGTCCGTCGCCAGGTGGAAGTGAACGGAGATCAGGCCGGGCGGCGCGACCTGAGGCGACCCGCTCCCCGGATCCGCCTCCGCGATCACCACCGCCCCGGCCACCCGCTCGTCACCGGCCGCCCTCGGAACCCCGCCCCGCAACCGCGTCTTGTGCAGCCCGAGCCGCTCGATGCCCGGCACGGCCCTGTCGATGTCGCCGTTGCGTTCGTCCCTGCCGTTGGCGAAGAAGTCCTGGTACGCGGCGTCGTCCCGCCACTGCGAGCGGTGCGCCAGTGTCGAGCCGTCCGCACCGGCGTACACGGTGTACGAGAGCAGGCCCTCGTGCGGCCAGGGACGGCTCGCCCAGGCTTCGGCGATCGCCTCGGCCGCCGCCCGCTGCCGCTCCGGCGTCCCCGTGCTCCACGTACTGAAGAAGACGAGGCCTCCGTCCGCGCGGGCCGGGTCGGGGAGGGTGGCGTCGGTGCGTGTCTTCATGGCCTGCTCCTTCAGCGCGTGGGTGGGGCCCTGCCCCGTCATCACGCACAGACTGCGACCTCAAGTTTGATTGAGGTCAAGCCCGTTCAGGAGTTGCGGTCAAACCCGTTCAAGGAGAGGTCACCGGGCTCAGCTCCGGCCGCTTCGCCTCGCGCCCGTCCCCCGACGAGCGCCCTCGGAGCCTGCGCCACACCCACGGGCCCATGAACCCCGCGAACCACCGCGTCTCCGCCGCGACCGCCCGCAGCGTGGACACCCGGGGCGCGGGCGGCGCGAGGGGCCGCACCCAGTCCTCGTACCCGGGGATGCCCAGCGCGTCGGCCATCCCGGCGGCGATCCGGGCGTGGCCCACGGGGCTCGCGTGCAGTCGGTCCGTGCTCCACAGGCGGGGGTCCGTGGTGACGCGGTGCGGGAAGGTGTCGAGGACGACGACTCCGTGGCGGTCCGCTGCCGCGCGGATGCGGGCGTTCAGTTCGAGAACGCGCGGCAGCGCCCTGCGCGCGAGCGGCGAGATCCGTCCGATGTCCGGGAACGTCACCGTGGCCACGCGCGCGCCCGCCGCGGTGAGTTCGATGAACATGTCCTCGATGTCGCGGGCCACTTGGGCGACGTCGAAGCCGGGGCGCACCAGGTCGTTCATGCCTGCCATGACCGTGACCAGGTCCGGGGCGAGCGCCAGGGCGGGGGCGAGTTGCTCCGCCTTGATGCTTGCCGTGAGCCTGCCGCGCACCGCGAGGTTCGCGTAGCCGAGACCGGGGTTCCCCTCGGCCAGGATCTCGGCGAGCCGGTCGGCCCAGCCGCGATAGCCGTGGGACTCGTCGCCGTCGCCGATCCCCTCCGTCTGGCTGTCGCCGATCGCGACATAGCGCACGTACGGATGTGTCGTCATGGCCCGAGCCTCCCCCGGCAGTCGCCGCACGTCAACGCGGCTTTGACGGGCATGGCACACTCCGGCCATGACCGCCCCGCGCCCCGCCACCCGCGCCGATCTGCCCGCCGTCCTCGCCCTGCTCGCCGACGAGGAGCGGGTCGTGGATCCGGCGTCGGTCGTCGTCGGCGCCGCGTATGAGCGCGCCTTCGCCTCGATCGAAGCGGACCCCCGCAATGAGGTGCTCGTGCTTGACGACGGGGACGTGGTGGTGGGGTGTCTGCAGATCACCTACATACCCGGGCTCGGCAAAGGGGGCGCCGAGCGCGCCCTCGTCGAAGCCGTTCGCGTACGGGCCGACCGGCGCGGGGGCGGCTTCGGACGGCTGCTGCTGGAAGGGGCCGTGGCACGGGCACGCGCGCGTGGCTGCGCGCTCGTCCAGCTGACCAGCGACAAACGACGCACGGACGCACACCGCTTCTATGCCTCGCTCGGGTTCGCACGCAGCCACGACGGCTTCAAGCTGACCCTCCAGACCTCTTAGCACTCCTGTCCCATATCTCGTAGCAGAATTAAGTGGAGCTTCAGAGTCAGTGCGCCGACACTGCCTCTATGACCTCACCCTCCCCAGCACCTCCCCCCTTCGGCCGCGCCCTCTGCGCGATGGTCACGCCCTTCACCGACGAGGGCCTGCTCGACCTGGACGGCGCCCAGCTGCTCGCGGCGCGCCTGGTGGACGGCGGCTGCGACGGGCTCGTGCTCTCCGGCACCACCGGCGAGTCCCCCACCACGTCCGACAGTGAGAAGTCCGCGCTCGTACGGGCCGTCGCCGAGGCAGTCGGCGACCGGGCCTCGATCGTCGCCGGTGTCGGCAGCTTCGCCACCCGGCACACGGTGGAGCTGGCACAGCAGGCCGAAAAGGCAGGTGCGGACGGCCTGTTGGTGGTCACGCCGTACTACAGCAAGCCGCCGCAGGACGCCGTCGAGGCGCACTTCGTCGAGGTCGCCGACGCGTCGGGGCTTCCGCTCGCGCTGTACGACATTCCGGGGCGCACCGGCACCCGTATCGAGCCAGAGACGATGCTGCGGCTCGCAGAGCATCCGCGGATCGTCGCGGTGAAGGACTGCGCGTACGACCTGATGGGCACTCAGAAGGTGATCGCCCGAACGGACTTGGCGTACTACACCGGCTGCGACGAGTACATCCTCGCGCTCTACGCGGTGGGCGGCGTCGGCTACATCAGCACGGTGGCCAACGCCGTGCCGCGCCAACTCCGTTCGGTCATCGACGCGTTCGAGGCCGGTGACACGGCAGGGGCTCGGCGCGCGCAGCAACAGGCCACTCCGCTCATCGAGTTGATGATGGCATCGGGGCTCCCGGGCGCGGTCACCTCCAAGGCGCTGCTCGGCGCGCTCGGTCTGCCCGGCGGCCCGGTCCGGGCACCGCTGCGGCCCGCAGGACGCGAGGCGACCGACGGGCTGCTCACCGCCTACGAAGCGCTTGACGAAGCACCGGACGAAGCGCTGGACAATGCACTGGACGAAGCGCTGGACGAAGCGCTGGACGAAGCGCTGGACGACAGGCGCTAGCCGCGGTCAGCCCGCGGCGGGGAAGCCCCCGGCCTTGGTCCAGCGGAGCTTCTCGCCGCCGCGGCTGAACGTGACCGTCTTGCCCCCGGCGGCGACGGCGATCTTCTCCCAGCCGTCGAAGTCCTTCGTGAGGTGCGTGCCCCACTTCGTCAGCGGCCCCGTGGCGACCGCGGCGACCGACTCGGTCGGCGGCTCGCCGTCCGCGCAGTACACCCCGAAGTCCCCGAAGGCGGCGACGGTCCCGTCCTTGGCCTTGAGCGTGATCCCCTGGCAGGCGTCGGTCTTCGTCTTGTGGACCAGGGCCGACTTGGACCACCCCTTGGTCCTGGGGCTGTAGTCCTGCACGAGGAGCCCCTTGCTCTTCATGTAGTGCATCGCCACGCGGCGCCCGTCGGCGAGCTTGACCTGCGCGTTGAAGGGGCTCGGGCTGCCGCTCCAGTGGATGTCGCTCTTCTCCAGCGGATAGCTGTGACCGCCGGTCGAGATCCGGCTCGCCCCCTGCGCCGCCCCGCTGCCGACGCCCGCGCTCTGACCGCACCCGGCCACCAGCGCGAGTGCCGCCGTTCCGCTCAGGGCCAGGGCCCGGATACCCGCTCGGTGCATGTCGCTCTCCTGTCGTCCCGCGCCTCATACGCACGCCTGGGAGCGCAGCTTACGCATGCGAAGAGCGCCCCCCGGTTTCCGGAGGGCGCTCCCGACAGGCTGCCAAAGATCAGTTGTGGCTGTGCAGCACGTCGTTCAGGCCGCCCCACACCGCGTTGTTCGGGCGGGCCTCGACGGCGCCGGAGACCGAATTGCGGCGGAAGAGGATGTTCGAGGCGCCGGAGAGCTCGCGGGCCTTGACGATCTGCCCGTCGGGCATGGTGACGCGCGTGCCCGCGGTGACGTACAGACCGGCCTCGACGACGCACTCGTCGCCGAGCGCGATGCCGACGCCCGCCTCAGCGCCGATCAGGCAGCGCTCGCCGATGACGATACGGACGTTGCCGCCGCCGGAGAGGGTGCCCATCGTGGAGGCGCCGCCACCGATGTCGGAGCCGTCGCCGACGACGACACCGGCGGAGATGCGGCCCTCGACCATGGAGGTGCCGAGGGTGCCCGCGTTGAAGTTCACGAAGCCCTCGTGCATGACCGTGGTGCCCTCGGCGAGGTGCGCGCCGAGGCGGACCCGGTCGGCGTCGGCGATGCGGACGCCCTTCGGCGCGACGTAGTCCGTCATGCGCGGGAACTTGTCGATGGAGGTCACCGAGAGGTGCAGGCCATCGGCGCGGGCGTTGAGCCGGACCTTCTCGACGTCGTCGACGGCGACCGGGCCCAGCGAGGTCCACGCGATGTTGGCGAGGAAGGCGAACTGGCCGTCGAGGTTCACGCCGTGCGGCTTGACCAGGCGGTGCGAGAGCAGGTGCAGGCGGAGGTAGACGTCGTGGGCGTCCAGCGGCTTGTCGTCGAGGGACGCGATGACCGTACGTACGGCGATGATCTCCACGCCACGGCGGGCATCGAGGCGGATGGCCTTGGCGGCACCCTCGCCGAGCAGCTGCGCGGCACCCTCGGCGGTCAGCCGCTCGGTACCGGCGGGGCCCGGTTCGGCGACGAGCTCGGGCGCGGGGAACCAGGTGTCGAGAACGGTGCCGTCGGCGGTGACGGTGGCGAGGCCTGCGGCGACGGCGCCGGTGGTGCGGGAAGCGTTCGTGTCGGTCATGGGGAAAACCTAACCGGCGGGGCGGCGCGCGAGCGAACCGGTCTCAGGGTCCGGGCCCCGGCGTGCCCGGTCAGCAGCCTGCGGCCACCAGCCCTCCGCGTCCGCCAGTCCCCTGCGGCCGTCAGCCCTCCGACGGAACGAGCCTGCCGAACGCCTCGCGCGCGTACGCCTCGTCGTAGCACGCGTCCGTGAGCAGCACTTCCAGGCAGATCCCGTCCATGAGCGCGACGAGCGCCCGCGCGGTGACGGGATCGGTGCGCTGCGCGAGGAGCTCGCCGAGGTCCACGCCGCACTCCGCGGCGACGGGCTGTAGCGCGGGCCTGCGCAGGGCGGCCAGATAGAGCTCGTACTCCAGCTCCACCGCCGTGCGGTCTCCCCCGAGCCACTCCCCGAGCAGCGCGGCGAGCTCACCTGCGAGATCGGCCCGCGGATCCCCGAGCGCGCCCCGCCCCGCGACCACCTTGGCGAACCCCTCGTTGGCCTGCCGCAGCGCGGCCACCATCAGGTCGTCAAGTGTCTTGAAATGGTAGGTCGTCGACCCGAGCGGCACATCGGCCTCGGCGGCGACCGACCGGTGACTGAGCCCGTTGATCCCCTTCTTCCCGACGACCCGGATCGCCGCGTCGATGATCCGCTGCCGCCGTTCGGGGTCGTAACGGCGAACCATCAGTGGGCTCCTCCCAGGTTGAGCACGATGACGCCCGCGATCACGAGCGCGACGCCCGAAATCTTAACGAGACTGGCGGACTCCCCCATGAACAGCATCCCGATGGCGGCGACGGCGGCGGTCCCGATGCCCGCCCAGATCGCGTAGGCGGTCCCCATCGACAGCGTTTTCAGCGTCTGCGCGAGCAGCGTGAAGGCGATCAGATACCCCGCGACAGTGATCAGCGAAGGCCAGAGCCTGCTGAACCCTTCGCTGTACTTCATGGCCGTCGTCCCGGCCACCTCCGCCGCGATCGCCGCGGCCAGCAGTCCGTATCCCATGCGTACGAGTGTACACAACGTTGCGTACGCTCGTACATAACGACGGCGGACGGCGGCGGACGAACCGGCTAAGGTGACGCGATCACTGTGGGGGGCCACAGCGACGCACGCGGGAAACCGCACGGAACTACGGAGCACAAGAGCGATGTCAGACACATCGGGGTGGGGACCACAGGCGCCTTACGGCGGGCCGCCGGGACCGTACGGCGGGCCGCCGTACGGCTGGGGCTCGAACGGCGGTTGGGCGCCGCCTCCCCCGCCGCCCAAGCCCGGCGTCATCCCCCTCGCCCCGCTCGGCGTCGACCACATACTCGGCGGCACGTTCGCCACGATGCGGCGGTACGCGAAGCCCCTGTTCGGCACCGCCGTCGCGGCGTACGGCCTGCTCGTCGTGGTCATGGCGACGGTGGCCGCCCTCGCCTACCTCTCCGTACGCGAGCACGTCCAGGCGATGTACGAGCCCGGCGCGACGTTCTCCTGGGACGACGGCAGGCCGATCCTGATCGCGTTCGGCGCGGTGTGGCTCGCGGGCCTGCTGGCCTCGCTGGCCGTCAACTCGTTCATCCAGGCCTCGTGCTCCGCCACGCTGCACGAGGCGGTGCTCGGCCGTCCGGCGACGTTCGGGGCGGTCTGGCGCAGGGCGTGGTCACGGACGCCGTCGGTGATGGCCGTGACCGTCCTGCTCGCCCTCGTCCTGCTGCTTCCGCTGGGCGCGTGCGCGCTGCTCTTCGTCTCCTTCTTCATCACGGTCCTGACCCAGTCGGCCGTCCCCTTCGGCCTGGTCTTCCTGCTGCTCCTCGTCGTGACCCCGCTCGCGGCCTGGCTGTACGTCCTCTTCGCCTTCGCCCCGGCGGTCGCGGCCCTCGAAACGGCGGGCCCGCTCCAGGCCCTGCGCCGCTCCGTACGCCTGGTCCGCGGCGCCTGGTGGCGCACGTTCGGCATCTCCCTGCTCGCCGGAGTCATCGTGGGCATCGTGTCCCTCGTGGTACGCCTGCCCCTGCAGTTCGCCACCCCGATGCCGCCCCCGCCCGCCCCGGGCAGCTCCGCCTCCGCGGTCCTGCTCGACCAACTGCGCTCCCAGTTCGGCCTGTACGCCCTGTTCGGCCTGGTCGCCACGTTCCTCACGCAGCTGGCCGCCAGCGTGTTCCTGCCCCTGGTGACCGCCGTGCTCTACATCGACCAGCGCATCCGCAAGGAGGGCCTCGCGCAGACGCTGACGGAGGCCGTGTCGGTCCGGGAACCCGCCCCGTAGAAACAGTTCGGCCCCCCGCGCGGTGAGCGCGGGGGGCCGAACCTGCAGTACTTACTGTTCACACCTCAGACGTTGAACCCGAGCGCCCGAAGCTGCTCGCGCCCATCGTCCGTGATCTTGTCCGGGCCCCACGGCGGCATCCAGACCCAGTTGATCCGCAGCTCATTGACGATGCCGTCGGTGGCGGACTTCGCCTGGTCCTCGATGACGTCCGTCAGCGGGCAGGCCGCCGACGTGAGCGTCATGTCGATCGTCGCGATGTTCGCGTCGTCGACGTGGACGCCGTAGATCAGGCCGAGGTTGACGACGTCGATGCCCAGCTCGGGGTCGACCACGTCGTACAGCGCCTCGCGGACCTCTTCTTCTGAGGCCGGCTTGGACAGAGTCTCGTTCTCGCTCATGCGGTCTTCCTCTCAGCGACGTCGTCGGAACCCAGCGCCTGGGCCGTCGCGTCCTTCCACGCCATCCAGCTCAGCAGAGCACACTTCACACGCGCCGGGTACTTCGAGACCCCGGCGAACGCGACGGCGTCCTCCAGGACCTCCTCCATCGCGTCGTCCGGCTCCAGCTTGCCCTTGGACTGCATCAGTTCCAGGAACACGCCCTGGATCTTCTGCGCCTCGGCCAGCTCCTTGCCGACCAGGAGGTCGTTCAGGACGGATGCGCTGGCCTGGCTGATGGAGCAGCCCTGGCCCTCGTAGGACACGTCGGCGATCGTCGACCCGTCGTACTTCACGCGCAGCGTGATCTCGTCGCCGCACGTCGGGTTGACGTGGTGCACCTCGGCGTCGCCATCACGAAGACCGCGCCCGTGCGGGTGCTTGTAGTGGTCCAGGATGACTTCCTGGTACATCGAATCCAGCTTCACGTTCCCGGTCAGCCCCTCAGCCGAAGAAGTTCCGTACGTGCTCCAGGCCGTCGATCAGCGCGTCGATCTCGCCGGGCGTGGAGTACAGATAGAACGACGCTCGCGTGGTCGCAGGAATTCCGTAACGGAGGCAGACGGGGCGGGCGCAGTGGTGTCCCACGCGGACCGCGATGCCTTCCTCGTCAAGGACCTGGCCCACGTCGTGCGGGTGGATGTCGCCGAGTACGAAGGAGATCGCGGCGCCGCGGTCCTCGGCCGATGCCGGGCCGATGATCCGGAGGTCGGGGACCTCAAGGAGGCGCTTGACCGCGTACTCGGTGATCGCGTGCTCATGAGCGGCGATCTTGTCCATGCCGATCGCGGAGAGGTAGTCCACGGCCGCGCCCAGGCCGACGGCCTGGGAGACCGGGGGCGTACCCGCCTCGAACTTGTGCGGCGCGGGAGCGTACGTCGACGAGCTCATCGACACCGTCTCGATCATCTCGCCGCCGCCGAGGAACGGCGGCAGGTCCTCGAGAAGCTCCTGACGGCCCCAGAGGACGCCGATGCCCGTCGGGCCGAGCATCTTGTGGCCGGTGAAGGCCACGAAGTCGGCCTGCAGCGCCTGCACGTCGAGCACCATGTGCGGGGCGGCCTGCGAGGCGTCGATGAGGACGAGCGCGCCGACCTCCTGCGCGCGGCGGACGATCGCCTCGACGGGGTTCTGCGTGCCCAGGATGTTCGAGACCAGGACGAAGGAGACGATCTTCGTCTTCTCCGTGATGATCTCGTTGATGTTCGACAGGTCGAGCCGGCCGTCGTCCGTGAGACCGAACCACTTCAGCTTCGCGCCCGTGCGCTGCGAGAGCAGCTGCCACGGCACGATGTTGGAGTGGTGCTCCATCTCCGTGATGACGATCTCGGTCTCGTGGTCCACGCGGTAGGGCTCGTCGGCCCAACCCAGCATGTTGGCCACGAGGTTGAGCGACTCCGAGGCGTTCTTGGTGAAGATCACCTCATCGCGGCTCGGCGCGTTGATGAACGCCGCGACCTTGTCACGGGCGCCCTCGTACAGCGCCGTGGCCTCCTCGGCGAGGACATGCACGCCGCGGTGGACGTTGGCGTTGTGCTGCTCGTAGTACTCGTTCATGACGTCGAGCACCTGGCGCGGCGTCTGGGACGTGGCCGCGTTGTCCAGGTACACGAGCTTCTTGCCGTCGTGGATCGTGCGATCCAGGATGGGGAAGTCCTTGCGGATCGCCTCGGTGTCGAGGAGGCCCGGCAGCTGTGTCACGCGGATACGCCACCCTTCGTGTAAGCCTCATAGCCCTCGGCCTCGAGCTTGTCGGCGAGCTCGGCGCCGCCGGACTCGGCGATGCGGCCGTTCGCGAAGACGTGCACGAAGTCGGGCTTGATGTAGCGCAGGATGCGCGTGTAGTGCGTGATCAGCAGGGTGCCGACCTCACCCGTCTCGCGGACGCGGTTCACGCCGTCCGAGACCTGGCGCAGGGCGTCGACGTCCAGGCCGGAGTCAGTCTCGTCGAGGATCGCGATCTTCGGCTTGAGGAGCTCCATCTGGAGGATCTCGTGGCGCTTCTTCTCACCGCCGGAGAAGCCCTCGTTCACGTTGCGCTCGGAGAAGGCCGGGTCCATCTGGAGCTGCTCCATCGCGGACTTGACCTCCTTCACCCAGGTGCGCAGCTTGGGGGCCTCGCCGCGGATCGCCGTCGCCGACGTACGCAGGAAGTTGGAGACCGAGACGCCGGGGACCTCGACCGGGTACTGCATGGCCAGGAACAGGCCGGCGCGGGCGCGCTCGTCGACGGACATCTCGAGGACGTCCTCGCCGTCGAGGGTGACGGTGCCCTGCGTGATCGTGTACTTGGGGTGACCCGCGATGGAGTAGGCGAGCGTCGACTTGCCGGAGCCGTTCGGGCCCATGATGGCGTGCGTCTCGCCCTGCTTCACGGTGAGGTCGACGCCCTTGAGGATCTCCTTCGTGGCGTTGTCGGCCTCGACGGTGACGTGCAGGTCGTGGATTTCAAGCGTTGCCATGTGCCTCAGGACTCCTGGGTGACGGAGACGAGCACATCGTCCCCTTCGATCTTTACGGGGTATACGGGGACGGGGCGCGTCGCGGGGAGGCCGGACGGCTTGCCGGTGCGGAGGTCGAAGGCGGAGCCGTGCAGCCAGCATTCGATCTGACAGTCCTCCACCTCTCCCTCGGAGAGGGAGACGTTCGCGTGCGAGCAGATGTCGTTGATCGCGAACACCTCGCCCTCGGTGTGGACGACCGAGACCGGCGTGCCGTCGAGTTCCACCCGCTTCGGGGTGTCCTCCGAGAGCTCGCTCAGTCCACAGACGCGTACGAATGTCATGCGGCCGACGCCTCCAGCTCCTCTTCGATCTTGCTGAGGAGGCGCTCTTCGACGTCGGGCAGGCCGATCTGCTGGATCAGCTCGGCGAAGAACCCGCGGACGACCAGGCGGCGCGCCTCGCCCTCCGGGATACCGCGCGACTGCAGGTAGAAGAGCTGCTCGTCGTCGAAGCGGCCGGTCGCCGAGGCGTGTCCCGCTCCGACGATCTCGCCGGTCTCGATCTCCAGGTTCGGGACCGAGTCCACGCGGGCGCCGTCGGTCAGAACCAGGTTGCGGTTCATCTCGTACGTGTCCGTGCCCTCGGCCGCGGCCTCGATGAGGACGTCGCCGATCCACACCGCGTGGGCGTCGTCGCCCTGGAGCGCGCCCTTGTAGACGACGTTCGACTTGCAGTGCGGCTGGTTGTGGTCGACCAGGAGTCGGTGCTCCTGGTGCTGGCCCGCGTCGGTGACGTACAGGCCGATGAGCTCGGCCTCGCCGCCCGTGCCCGCGTACTCGACGCGGGGGTGCAGGCGGACGACGTCGCCGCCGAAGGTCACGACGACCGACTTGAAGGTGGCGTCACGGCCGATCAGCGCGTTGTGCTGCGCGATGTGCACGGCCTTGTCGTCCCAGTCCTGGACGGAGACGACGGTGAGCTTGGCGCCGTCGCCCAGGAGGTAGTCGACGTTGGCGGCGAGCACGGCGTCACCGGTGTGGTCGATGACGACGAGGGCCTCGGCGAACGCACCCACCTCGATGACCTGGTGCGCGAAGGCGACGCCGCCCTCGCCGTGCACGGCGATGCGGATCGGCTCGGTGAGGACCGTCTCCTTGGGGACGGACACGACCGAGGCCTTCTCGAAGGACGTGTACGCCTGCGCGGCGACGCGGTCGACGGGCTTGCCCGCCTTGCCCACGCGCGCGTCGTCACGGCCGACGGTCTCCTGGGTCACGCCCGCCGGGGCGCTCACCTCGACACGGATGCCGCCGGTGGCGACCGCCGTGCCGTCGTGCAGCCCGCGCAGCCGCTCCAGCGGCGTGAACCGCCATTCCTCCTCGCGGCCGTGGGGGACCGGGAAGTCCGCCACGTCGAAGGACGGGGGCGCGCTCATGCGGGTGGCGACGGTGGACTCGGCGGCCACCGCGATGGACCCGGCGGTCGTCGACCCCACGGGGATGTTCTGAGCCTCAGCCATGGCTGTCGTCGTGCTCTCTCTCTGCGTAACTGCGTAAGAAGTCAGTCGCTGCGGGGCCGGTCGGCCGGTCTTAACCGACCGAACCCTCCATCTGCAGCTCGATCAGCCGGTTCAGCTCCAGGGCGTACTCCATGGGCAGTTCCTTGGCGATCGGCTCGACGAAGCCTCGCACGATCATCGCCATGGCCTCGAACTCGGTCAGACCGCGGCTCATCAGGTAGAAGAGCTGGTCGTCGGAGACCTTGGAGACGGTCGCCTCGTGGCCCATGGACACGTCGTCCTCGCGGACGTCGACGTACGGATACGTGTCCGAGCGGGAGATCGTGTCGACCAGCAGCGCGTCACAGAGCACGTTCGACTTCGAGCCGTGAGCGCCCTCGCCGATCTCGACGAGACCGCGGTAGGAGGTGCGGCCACCGCCTCGCGCCACGGACTTGGAGACGATGTTCGAGGACGTGTTGGGCGCCATGTGGACCATCTTGGAACCGGCGTCCTGGTGCTGGCCCTCGCCCGCGAAGGCGATGGACAGGGTCTCGCCCTTGGCGTGCTCGCCCATCAGGTAGACGGCGGGGTACTTCATCGTCACCTTGGAGCCGATGTTGCCGTCGATCCACTCCATGGTCGCGCCCTCGTACGCCACGGCGCGCTTGGTGACCAGGTTGTAGACGTTGTTCGACCAGTTCTGGATCGTCGTGTAGCGGCAGCGGCCGCCCTTCTTCACGATGATCTCGACCACGGCGGAGTGCAGGGAGTCCGACTTGTAGATCGGCGCCGTGCAGCCCTCGACGTAGTGAACGTACGCGCCCTCGTCGACGATGATCAGCGTGCGCTCGAACTGGCCCATGTTCTCCGTGTTGATACGGAAGTAGGCCTGGAGCGGGATCTCGACGTGCACGCCCTTCGGCACGTAGATGAACGAGCCGCCGGACCACACCGCGGAGTTCAGCGACGCGAACTTGTTGTCGCCGACCGGGATGACGGTGCCGAAGTACTCCTTGAAGAGCTCAGGGTGCTCCTTGAGCGCCGTGTCGGTGTCCATGAAGATGACACCCTGCGCCTCGAGCTCCTCGTTGATCTGGTGGTAGACGACCTCGGACTCGTACTGAGCGGCGACACCGGCGACGAGGCGCTGCTTCTCCGCCTCGGGGATGCCGAGCTTGTCGTACGTGCTCTTGATGTCCTCGGGCAGGTCCTCCCAGGACTGGGCCTGCTTCTCCGTGGAACGCACGAAGTACTTGATGTTGTCGAAGTCGATGCCCGACAGGTCCGAGCCCCAGTTGGGCATGGGCTTCTTACCGAAGAGCCGCAGGCCCTTGAGGCGCAGCTTCGTCATCCACTCGGGCTCGGACTTCTTCTGCGAGATGTCCTTGACGACGTCCTCGTTGATGCCGCGCTTGGCAGAGGCACCGGCCACGTCGGAGTCGGCCCAGCCGTATTCGTACGTGCCCAGACCATCGAGTTCGGGGTGGGCAGTCTCCGTGGGGAGCGTCATGCGGGGTTCCTCCCGGCCGTGCTTGCGGATGCTTTAACAGTGGTCTGTGGGGGCTGTGAGGCGTTGCTCGGGATGAACGTCGTGCAGACGCCGTCGCCGTGCGCGATGGTGGCGAGCCGCTGGACGTGCGTCCCGAGGAGGGCGGAGAAGATCTCCGTCTCCGCCTCACAAAGTTGTGGGTACTGCTCGGCGACATGGGCGACCGGGCAGTGGTGCTGGCACAGCTGCTCTCCGACCGGCGCGCTACGCGCCGTAGCAGCGTACCCGTCGGCGGTCAACGCCTTCGCGAGAGCCTCCGCGCGCTGCTCGGGGGCCACCGCTTCGATCGCCTTGCGGTAGGCCACGGCCTGGGCGGCCATCCGCTCGCGGGCGAATTCGACGACCGCTCCCTCGCCGTGCCGCTCGCTGATCCAGCGCAGGGCGTCGGCGGCGAGCTTGTCGTACGACTGGTCGAAGGCGTCCCGGCCGCAGTCGGTGAGCGCGAAGACCTTGGCGGGGCGGCCACGCGTGCGTGCGCCGTAGATCCGCTGCTCACGGGGCTCGATGACGTCCTCATGGAGGAGGGTGTCAAGGTGCCTGCGCACTGCGGCCTGCGTCAGGCCGAGGCGGCCGGCGAGGTCGGCAACCGTCGAGGGGCCGTGGTCCAGGATGGAGCGCGCGACCCGGTTGCGCGTAGACCGCTCCCCGGTCGCGAGTTCCTCCTGCGGAGCCTCGCCAACGTTTTTCACAACGCCATTGTTGCGTAATTCCTCAGAGCTTGACAACCCGCGTCCGGATCAAGGTCCGGTGCGCTGCATCACTTAGGCATACCTAAGCTGACCTGCGAAAACGATCACTGATCGATCAAAGCGGTGGCGGGCGACCGCCGGGGCGACCAGACTCCTGGACCATGTCGACACCCCCTCCGACCGGCCCTTTGTCTACGCGGACGTCCCTCGCGGCAGACCTCCGCGAGCTCGGTGTGACCCCCGGAGAGACCCTCCTCGTGCACTCCTCACTGAGCGCCCTGGGGTGGGTCAGCGGCGGCCAGGTCACCGTCGTCCAGGCACTCCTCGACGTACTGGGCCAAAAGGGCACCCTCGTGGTCCCCACCCAGTCCAGCGACAACTCCGACCCGGCGGAGTGGGAGAAGCCGCCGGTGCCCGAGTCCTGGTGGCCCGAGATCCGCGCGTCCATCCCGGCGTACGACCCGCGCACCGCCCCCACCCGAGGCGTCGGCGCGATCCCCGAGGCCGTACGGACCTGGCCCGGCGCCCTGCGCAGCGCCCACCCCCAGACCTCCTTCGCCGCGGTCGGCCCCCGCGCGGCGGCCCTCCTGGAGGGACACGCGCTCGACTGCCGACTCGGCGAGCGCAGCCCTCTGGCCCGCCTGGAGCGATCGGGCGCCCGAGTGCTGCTGCTCGGCGCGGGCTTCGGCTCCTGCACCTCCTTCCACCTGGCCGAATACCGGATCCCCGCCCCTGAAGCCGAGAACTCCTTCGCGGTCATGACCCCGGAGGGGCGCCGCTGGATGACGGTGCGCGAGCCCTCGATCTCCGACGAGCGCTTCGACGAGCTCGGCGCCGACTTCGAGCGGGACCGCCCCGTCGTGCGGGGCACCGTGGGCGCGGCGACGGCCCGGCTCTTCCCGGTGGCCGACGCGGTCGCGTACGCCGAGAAGTGGCTGGAGACCCACCGCTCACGCGCCGAGTGGGCGGGCCAGTAGCCCCCTGCCCACCGCCCGCCTCCCCCTCTCTAGACTTCCCGCCATGGGAAATGAGTCCGTCGTCCAGGTCACGGGACTGGTCAAGCGGTACGGCAAGAAGACCGCGGTGGACGGCCTCGACCTCCGGGTCCGCGCGGGCACCGTCACCGCGGTCCTCGGCCCGAACGGCGCCGGTAAGACCACCACGATCGAGACCTGTGAGGGCTACCGCAGGCCGGACGCGGGCACGGTCCGCGTCCTCGGCCTCGACCCGGTCCGCGAGGCCGGCGCGCTGCGCCCCCGCATCGGCGTGATGCTCCAGTCCGGCGGCGTCTACTCCGGCGCCCGCGCCGACGAGATGCTGCGCCACATGGCGAAGCTGCATGCGCACCCCCTGGACGTGGACGCGCTGATCGAGCGCCTGGGCCTGGAGAGCTGCGGCCGCACCACCTACCGGCGCCTGTCCGGCGGCCAGCAGCAGCGCCTCGCGCTCGCCCTCGCCGTGGTCGGACGGCCCGAGCTCGTCTTCCTGGACGAGCCGACCGCGGGCCTCGACCCGCAGGCACGCCGGGCCACCTGGGATCTCGTACGCGATCTGCGCACCGACGGCGTCAGCGTCATCCTCACCACGCACCACATGGACGAGGCCGAGCAGCTCGCCGACGAGGTCGCCATCATCGACGCGGGCAAGGTCATCGCCGAGGGGACACCGGACGAGCTGTGCCGCGGCGGCGCGGAGAACACCCTGCGCTTCTCCGGACGCCCCGGCCTCGACGTCGGCTCGCTCCTCAAAGCGCTCCCGCCGGACTCGGCCGCGGCCGAACTCACCCCGGGCGCCTACCGCGTGAGCGGCACGATCGACCCGCAGCTGCTCGCCACGGTCACCTCCTGGTGCGCCCAGCACGGGGTGATGCCGGAGAAGATCGCCGTCGAACGCCACACCCTGGAAGACGTCTTCCTGGAGCTCACAGGCAAGGAGCTGCGCGGATGAGCGCCGCCGGTACGTACACACCGAAGCCGGGCGCCGCCCCGCTCCCCCGCATGATCGGCGCGCAAGCGGCGCTCGAGACGAAGATGCTGCTGCGCAACGGCGAACAGCTGCTGCTCACGGTCGTCATCCCCACACTCCTGCTCGTGCTGTTCAGCGCGGTCGACATCGTCGACACGGGCGACGGCAAGGCCGTGGACTTCCTCGCGCCGGGCATCCTCGCCCTCGCCGTGATGTCGACGGCGTTCACCGGGCAGGCCATCGCCACGGGCTTCGAGCGCCGCTACGGCGTCCTGAAGCGGCTCGGCGCCTCTCCGCTGCCCCGCTGGGGCCTGATGGCGGCGAAGACCCTGTCGGTGCTTGTCACCGAGGTCCTACAGATCGCGCTCCTGACGGTGATCGCCTTCACCCTCGGCTGGTCACCGCACGGCAACCCCGTCTCCGTACTCCTCCTCCTGCTCCTCGGCACCGCGGCCTTCTCCGGTCTCGGCCTGCTGATGGCGGGGACCCTGAAGGCGGAGGCGACCCTGGCCGCCGCCAACCTGGTCTTCCTGCTCCTGCTCGTGGGCGGCGGGGTCATCGTGCCGCTCGACAAGTTCCCGGACGCGGCCCAGTCGGTGCTCGGCCTGCTCCCCATCTCGGCGCTCTCGGACGGCCTGCGGGACGTGCTTCAGCACGGCGCGGGGATGCCGTGGGGCAACCTCGGGATCCTGGCCGTCTGGGCCGTGTTGGGGCTCGGCGCGGCGGCGAAGTTCTTCCGCTGGGAGTAACCCCGGTCACAGAAGCACCGCATACGTCCCCCTCGTGAAGCCGTGCACAAGCGGCCCCCTACGATGGGCCCGTGCCAAAAGTGACCCGAGCCGACGCCGTCTCTGCCGTGCGCAACCCGCTCGCCTTCATCGCCGAACGCTGGACCCCGACTCAGCGGACCGTCCAGCGCGCGGCCCTCATCTCGCTCGCGATGACGGTCTGCATCGTGGTCACCGGCGGGGCCGTCCGGCTCACAGGATCGGGCCTCGGCTGCCCGACCTGGCCCAAGTGCACCGACCAGTCCCTCACCGCCACCAGCGAGATGGGCTTCCACGGAGTCATCGAGTTCGGCAACCGCATGTTGACGTACGTGCTGTGCGCGGCCGTCGGCTGGGCGATCATCGCGGCCCGTTCGCAGAAGCCGATGCGGCGCGGCGTGACGCGGCTCGGCTGGCTCCAGTTCTGGCTGGTCATGGGCAACGCGGTGCTCGGCGGCATCGTGGTCCTCGTGGGCCTGAACCCGTACACGGTCGCGGCGCACTTCCTGCTCTCCACCGCCCTGATCGCGGTCGCCGTCACGATGTGGCAGCGCACCCGCGAGGGTGACGAGGAGCCCCGTCCGCTGGTCGGCAAGGCCGTGGCGCAGCTGGTGTGGTTCCTGGTCGGGGCCTCGGTGCTGCTGATCGCCGTGGGCACGGTCGTGACGGGTTCCGGGCCGCACGCGGGCGACTCCAGCGAGGTGCCGCGGATGGGCTTCGACTGGGAGACCGTGAGCAAGGCGCACGCCGTCCTCGCCTGGATCGTGGTGACGCTGACGTTCGCGCTGTGGTTCGTCCTCAAGGCCGTCGACGCCCCCAAGGGCCCCCTGCACCGCACCCGTGCCCTGTTCCTGATCCTGCTCGGCCAGGGCGCGATCGGCTACGTCCAGTACTTCACGGACCTGCCCGAGATCCTGGTGGGCCTGCACATGTTCGGCTCGTGCCTGGTCTGGATCGGCGTCATGCGCGTCCTGCTCGCCATGCGTGAGCGTCCGGACGGCACGGCGGAGGTCCCCTCCCAGAGCGGCGACTCCCAGCTGTCGGCCGTCTGAGCCGTCAGTCCTGAGCCGTCAGTCCTCCGAAGGGCCGGTCAGCTCTCCGAAAGGCCGTACACGCGGCGGGCGTTGCCCGCCGCGATGAGCCCCGCCACCCGCTGCGCGTCCGCCAGCGACCACGCGCCCTCCGCGACCCACCCGCCGAGCACCCGCCCCAGCGCCTCCCCGAAGAGCCGCGCACCGACCACGTGCAGCTCGGGGAGCCCGTGCGCGCCGCTGGAGAACAGCAGCTTGCCGAAGGGCGCGAGCTCCAGGATCTCCGCGAGCACGGCCGCCGCGCGGGCACCCGTGCGCACCAGGGCGGGGCCCAGATCGGCGTACACATGCGGGAAGACGCCCGCCAGATCCGCGGCGTTGCGGTGGTACGGATAGCCGTGCAGGAGCACCAGATCGGTGCCGAGCCCCGCGGTCGCCCGCGCGAAGCCGCCGAAGTACGTCTGCGGGTCGCCGGCCCCCGCGTGCAGTTGCAGCGGGCGTCCCGACGCCACCGCGATCCACAGCAGATGTCTGAGCAGTACGGGGTCCTGGAGCGCCCCGCCCACCTGCCGTCCGGCCAGCCAGCGGCCCGCCGCCCCCCGCACCTCGCCGGGGCCCGGCGGTTCGGGGGCCAGGGCGAGACTGCGCTGAACGCCCGCGACGGAGGTGAACGCGACGGCGGCCGCCGCGGCCGCGTGCACGGACTCGGCGAGGTTGGCGAGGAAGGAGTCGACCGTGCCCGAGGTGTCGGCGACCTGCTCCGCGAGGAGTTCGAGGCGGACGATCTCGTGGGCCTCGGCGCAGCCGGTGGCCGCCATCTCGCAAGGACCCGTCAGATCCCCGGGAAGCCCGGTGTCGACGAGATACGTCGTGATGCCGCTCCCCCGCAACAGCCGCCGTCCCACTTCCAGTACGCCCAGGTCGCGGCGCCGGGCGAGATAGCGGGCGGGCGGGCAGTGCGGTTCGAGGCCGAGCAGAGGCGGGCACCAGCGGCGTACGGCGAAGCCCGTCTGGGTGTCGAAGAAGGTGGTGCCCGGCGCGGGCGGGCCCTCGCCGCGGCCGAGGTGGGCCTCGAAGGTGCCGAGGCCCAGCTCCGTGCGCAGCACTCCGTGGCAGTACTGGTCCACCAGGGACGGCGTTTCGATCATCCGGGCTCTCCGTAGACGGACCGTGCTCCTACGGTCTAACGGGTGACCCGGGCGTCAGGTGTTGCTTCCGGACGTTCTCGGAAACAGTGCCGAATGGTGGCCGTCTTGTGGCCGGACGGTGCGGGCCCTCAGCCGTTGCTCGGACCGCCGAGCTGAATGCCCGCCATGCGCGACCATTCGTAGGGGCCGGTCTTCACCTTGGCCGCGAAGTCACCGTCGAAGTCCTCGTGGACGGTGATCCCGGCCTTCTCCACGGCGCTCTGCGCGATGGCGTAGGTGGGCGCCACCAGATCGCCCCAGCCGCCGTCGTCGCCGACCAGGACGATGCGGGTGCCCTCGTGCCCGATGTACGCGAGCTGTCCCTCGGCACCGCCGTGCGCCTTCGCGAACGTCCCGATCTGCTTCGCCAGCCTGTCCGCTCGGCGCTCGGCCTTGGCGGCCTGCTTGCTGTCGTCCACCTGCTGAGCCTGCTGCGTCTCTGCCATGAACAGGATGCTACCGACGGGTAGATCAACTGGCGACGGGCGGGTGACGTGGCGTCGGCCACGCCCCGAAGCGCCTAGCGCAGGAAGGGGTCCACCGCGACCGCCACGAACAGCAGCGAGACATAGGTGATCGACCAGTGGAAGAGCCGCATCTCCTTGAGCTTGCCGCCCGTGGCCTCCGCCTTGGCGCGGCTCTGCAGGCCGTGCGCCTCCCACAGCCAGTAGCCGCCGGTCACAAACGCCACCGCCGTGTAGAACCAGCCGGTGTAGCCGAGGGGCTGGAGCAGCAGCGAGACGGCGACCATCACCCAGCTGTAGAGGACGATCTGCCGGGCGACCGTCTTGTTCGACGCGACGACGGGCAGCATCGGCACGCCCACGCGCGCGTAGTCGTCCTTCACCTTCATGGACAGCGGCCAGTAGTGCGGCGGCGTCCAGAAGAACATGACAAGGAAGAGGATGACCGGCGCCCACGCCATGGAGTCGGTGACGGCGGACCAGCCGATGAGGACCGGCATACAGCCCGCGATGCCGCCCCAGACGATGTTCTGCGAGGTGCGGCGCTTGAGGATCATCGTGTAGACGACGACGTAGAAGAGCAGGGCGCCGAGGGCCAGCCAGGCGGACAGCCAGTTGACGACGAGTCCGAAGAGCAGCGTGGAGGCGATCGCGAGCGCGATGCCGAAGGCCAGGCACTCGCGCGGGCTGACCATTCCCGTGACCAGCGGCCGCTGCGACGTACGGTCCATGAGGGCGTCGATGTCACGGTCGATGTACATGTTGAGCGCGTTGGCGCCGCCCGCCGAGAGGTAGCCGCCGAGGCAGGTCACGAAGACCAGCCACAGGTCGGGCACCCCCTGCTCGGCGAGGAACATCACCGGAACGGTGGTGATCAGGAGGAGCTCGATGATGCGTGGCTTGGTCAGCGCCACGAACGCCATGACACGGGCCCCGAACGGCCGGTGGCTCGGGCTAGAGCTCGTCCCAATTGCTCCCGCTGGACGGGATTCAACGGCCGTCACGCACACCCCTGACAGAGACTTCCCAGCGAGCCGCGTCGGATGTTCAGACATGAAGATCCGGTAAAGGCTCACGCGTACCACGCCACTGTAGACGTTGCCCATACCTCGCCCTTCGCGGGGGTGGGCTCGTGTTGAGCGGCGTGTTGAGCGGCATGTCGAACCGCCCGGAACAGGGCCCGGCACTCGTTCAGATGAGCGGTCCCGCACTCGTTCTGAGAGTCCAGATGAGCGGCTTCGAGATCACATGGTGAACACCATGGATCCCTTTCGAGAGGCGGATCCCGGCCCGCCCCCGCAGTCTGGAATGACTCGAAAAAATGCACGTCTTTACAGCGGTAGGCTCGACATCGGCCGGTGGGATCTACATCGCCGGCATTCGACATTGTGGAGAGGAGCCCTGACTCAGGGTGAGCACCAAGCCGACCACCACAGACCTCGAGTGGACCGAACTGGACCAGCGGGCCGTTGATACCGCCCGCGTCCTGGCCATGGACTCCGTACAGAAGGTCGGCAACGGCCATCCTGGTACGGCCATGAGCCTCGCGCCCGCCGCGTACACCCTTTTCCAGAAGGTCATGCGGCACGACCCCGCGGACGCCGAGTGGACCGGTCGCGACCGGTTCGTCCTCTCCGCGGGTCACTCGTCCCTGACCCTCTACATCCAGCTCTACCTCGCCGGTTTCGGCCTGGAGCTCGATGACCTGAAGGCGTTCCGTACCTGGGGTTCGAAGACCCCCGGCCACCCGGAGTACGGGCACACCACCGGTGTGGAGACGACGACGGGCCCGCTCGGCCAGGGCGTCGCGAACGCCGTGGGCATGGCGATGGCAGCCCGCTACGAGCGTGGTCTGTTCGACCCGGAGACCGCCGCGGGCGAGTCGCCGTTCGACCACCACATCTTCGCGATCGCGGGTGACGGCTGTCTCCAGGAGGGCATCTCCGGCGAGGCGTCGTCGCTGGCCGGTCACCAGAAGCTCGGCAACCTCGTACTGCTGTGGGACGACAACCACATCTCGATCGAGGGCGACACCGAGACGGCTGTCTCCGAAGACACCATGAAGCGGTACGAGGCCTACGGCTGGCACGTCCAGCGCGTGGAGCCCAAGGAGGACGGCGACCTCGACCCGGCCGCCCTCTACGCCGCGATCCAGGCCGCGAAGGCCGAGACGGAGCGCCCGTCCTTCATCGCGATGCGCTCGATCATCGCCTGGCCCGCGCCGAACGCGCAGAACACCGAGGCCGCGCACGGCTCGGCGCTCGGCGACGAAGAGGTCGCGGCCACCAAGCGCGTACTCGGCTTCGACCCGGAGCAGCACTTCGAGGTGTCGGACGAGGTCCTCGCGCACACCCGCGAGGCGCTCGACCGCGGCCGTGACGCCAAGGCCGAGTGGGAGAAGGGCTTCGCCGCCTGGCGCACCGCCTCCCCGGAGCGCGCCACCGAGTTCGACCGCATCGCCGCGGGCGACCTGCCGGAGGGCTGGGCGGAGAAGCTCCCGGTCTTCGAGGCGGGCAAGGGTGTCGCGACGCGCGCCGCGTCCGGCAAGGTCCTCCAGGCGCTCGGTCCTGTCATCCCCGAGCTGTGGGGCGGCTCCGCCGACCTCGCGGGCTCGAACAACACGACGATCGACAAGACGTCGTCGTTCCTCCCGGTGGGCAACCCCCTGCCGGAGGCCGACCCGTACGGCCGCACGATCCACTACGGCATCCGCGAGCACTCCATGGCCGCGGAGATGAACGGCATCGCGCTGCACGGCGGCACCCGCATCTTCGGCGGCACCTTCCTGGTGTTCTCCGACTACATGCGCAACGCCGTCCGTCTCTCCGCGCTGATGCACCTGCCGGTGACGTACGTGTGGACGCACGACTCCATCGGCCTCGGCGAGGACGGCCCGACGCACCAGCCGGTCGAGCACCTGGCATCGCTGCGCGCCATCCCGGGCCTGAACGTGGTCCGCCCCGCGGACGCGAACGAGACCGTCGTCGTGTGGCGCGAGATCTTGGAGCGCTACACCAAGGAGTTCGGCAAGGGCGCCCCGCACGGCCTCGCGCTGACCCGCCAGGGCGTGCCGACGTACGACCGCGAGGTCACCGAAGGCGCGGTCAAGGGCGGTTACGTCCTGTTCGAGGCCGAAGGCGGCAGCCCCGAGGTCGTCCTCATCGGCACCGGCTCCGAAGTGCAGCTCGCCGTCGAGGCGCGCGAGCAGTTGCAGGCCGCGGGCGTTCCGACGCGCGTCGTCTCGATGCCGTGCGTCGAGTGGTTCGAGGCGCAGGACCAGGAGTACCGCGACAGCGTGCTTCCGCCGTCCGTCAAGGCGCGCGTGGCGGTCGAGGCGGGCATCGGCCTGACCTGGCACCGCTTCGTGGGTGACGCCGGACGCATCGTTTCACTGGAGCACTTCGGCGCTTCGGCCGATGGCAAGGTGCTCTTCCGCGAGTTCGGGTTCACTGGCGACGCAGTGGTCGCAGCAGCCCGGGAATCGATCGACGCCGCTCAGCGCTGACGCCGACATACCATCAAGTAGGAGATGTATTTCCCATGACAGACGCACTCAAGCGCCTCTCCGACGAAGGCGTCGCGATCTGGCTGGACGACCTGTCGCGCAAGCGGATCACGTCCGGCAACCTCGCCGAACTGATCGACCAGAGCCACGTCGTGGGTGTCACGACGAACCCGTCGATCTTCCAGAAGGCGATCAGCAGCGGTGACGGTTACGAGCAGCAGCTCACCGACCTCGCCACCCGCAAGGTCACCGTCGAAGAGGCCATCCGCATGATCACGACGGCGGACGTCCGTGACGCCGCCGACATCCTGCGCCCGGTCTTCGACGCGACGGGCGGCCAGGACGGCCGCGTGTCGATCGAGGTCGACCCGCGTCTGGCGCACAGCACCGACGCGACGATCGCCGAGGCCAAGCAGCTCGCCTGGCTGGTGGACCGCCCGAACACGCTCATCAAGATCCCGGCGACGAAGGCGGGCCTGCCCGCGATCACCGAGGTCATCGGCAAGGGCATCAGCGTGAACGTGACGCTGATCTTCTCGCTCGAGCGCTACCGCGAGGTCATGGACGCGTACCTGGCGGGCCTGGAGAAGGCGAAGGCCGCGGGCCTGGACCTCTCCAAGATCCACTCGGTGGCGTCCTTCTTCGTGTCCCGCGTGGACACCGAGATCGACAAGCGCCTCGACGCGCTCGGCACCGACGAGGCCAAGGCTCTCAAGGGCAAGGCCGCTCTCGCCAACGCGCGTCTGGCGTACGAGGCGTACGAAGAGGTCTTCTCGTCCGACCGCTGGGCCGCGCTCGACAAGGCGCAGGGCAACAAGCAGCGTCCGCTGTGGGCCTCGACCGGCGTCAAGGACCCGGCGTACAAGGACACCCTGTACGTCGACGACCTGGTCGCGCCGAACACCGTGAACACCATGCCGGAGGCGACCCTCGAGGCCACCGCCGACCACGGGCAGATCACGGGCGACGCCGTGTCGGGGACGTACGACGTCTCGCGCGGTGAGATCGAGGCCATCGAGAAGCTCGGCATCAGCTACGACGACGTGGTGCAGCTGCTCGAGGACGAAGGCGTCGAGAAGTTCGCGGCATCCTGGAACGACCTGCTCAAGTCCACCGAGGCGGAGCTCAAGCGCCTCACCCCTTCGGAGGGCTGACCACCTTGTCAAGCAGCAATCCGCTGCGTGACGCCGCAGACCGACGGCTCCCGCGTATCGCGGGGCCGTCGGGCCTGGTCATCTTTGGCGTCACGGGCGATTTGTCCCGTAAAAAGCTGATGCCCGCTGTCTACGACCTCGCCAACCGAGGCCTTCTCCCGCCGGGCTTTTCCCTCATTGGTTTCGCCCGGCGCGAGTGGCAGGACGAGGACTTCGCGCAGGAGGTGCACGACGCGGTCAAGGAGCACGCGCGTACGCCCTTCCGCGAGGAGGTCTGGCAGCAGCTCATCCAGGGGATGCGCTTCGTCCAGGGCAACTTCGACGACGACGATGCCTTCGAGCAGCTCAAGGCCACCATCCAGGACCTCGACAAGGCGCAGGGAACGGGCGGCAACTTCGCCTTCTACCTCTCCGTGCCGCCGAAGTTCTTCCCCCAGGTCGTCCAGCAGCTCAAGAAGCACGGGCTCGCGGACGCTCCGGAGGGCTCCTGGCGCCGCGGAGTGATCGAGAAGCCCTTCGGGCACGACCTGGAGTCCGCCAGGCAGCTCAACTCGATCGTGCACGAGGTGTTCGCCCCGGACCAGGTGTTCCGGATCGACCACTACCTCGGCAAGGAGACCGTCCAGAACATCCTGGCGCTCCGCTTCGCCAACCAGATGTTCGAGCCGATCTGGAACCGGTCGTACGTCGACCACATCCAGATCACGATGGCCGAGGACATCGGCATCGGCGGCCGCGCCGGCTACTACGACGGCATCGGCGCCGCCCGCGACGTCATCCAGAACCACCTGCTCCAGCTGATGGCGCTGACCGCGATGGAGGAGCCCGCCTCCTTCGAGGCGGACGCCCTGGTCGCCGAGAAGGCGAAGGTCCTGGGCGCCGTGCGGCTGCCCAAGGACCTCGGCGAGAGCACGGTCCGCGGTCAGTACGCCGCGGGGTGGCAGGGCGGCGAGAAGGCCGTCGGCTACCTCCAGGAAGACGGCATCGACCCCAAGTCGAAGACCGACACCTACGCGGCCATCAAGCTGGAGGTGGACAACCGCCGCTGGGCGGGCGTCCCCTTCTACCTCCGCACCGGCAAGCGCCTCGGCCGCCGCGTCACGGAGATCGCGGTCGTCTTCCAGCGCGCGCCCCACTCCCCCTTCGACCACACGGCGACGGAGGAGCTCGGGCAGAACGCGATCGTCATCCGCGTCCAGCCCGACGAGGGCATCACGGTCCGGTTCGGCTCGAAGGTGCCCGGCACCTCGATGGAGATCCGTGACGTGTCGATGGACTTCGCGTACGGCGAGTCCTTCACCGAGTCCAGCCCGGAGGCGTACGAGCGCCTGATCCTGGACGTCCTGCTCGGCGACGCCAACCTCTTCCCGCGTACGGAGGAGGTCGAGCTGTCCTGGAACATCCTCGACCCGATCGAGGAGTACTGGGACAAGCACGGCAAGCCCGCGCAGTATTCGTCCGGCACCTGGGGCCCGACCGAGGCGGACGAAATGCTCGCACGAGACGGACGGAGCTGGCGTCGGCCATGAAGATCGACCTTACGGACACCACGTCCAGCAAGATCAACAAGGCGCTCGTACAAGGGCGCCGGGCGATCGGCACCCCGGCCGTCGGCATGGTGCTCACCCTCGTCATCGTCACCGACGAGGAGAACGCCTACGACGCCCTGAAGGCCGCCAACGAGGCGTCCCGCGAGCACCCTTCGCGCACCCTGGTCGTCATCAAGCGGGCCGCGCGCTCGCCCCGCGACCGCACGACGTCGCGCCTCGACGCCGAGGTGCGGGTCGGCGCGGACGCGGGCACCGGCGAGACGGTGGTCCTTCGGCTGTACGGCGAGGGCATCAACCACGCCCAGTCGGTGGTCCTGCCGCTGCTCCTGCCCGACGCCCCCGTGGTCGTCTGGTGGCCGGTCAACGCGCCGCTCGACCCGGCCAAGGACCCGCTTGGCGCGCTCGCCCAGCGCCGCGTCACGGACACGTACGCCGCGGAGCAGCCGATCCACGAGCTGACCGCGCGCGCCGAGGCGTACCACCCCGGCGACACGGACCTGTCCTGGACCCGGATCACCCCGTGGCGCTCGATGCTCGCGGCCGCTCTCGACCAGGTCACCTGCAAGGTGACGTCGGTCGAGGTGGAGGGCGAGGAGTTCAACCCGAGCTGCGAGCTGCTCGCCATGTGGCTCGCGGACCGGCTCGACGTCCCCGTGAAGCGCTCGCTCTCGGCGGGCCCCGGTCTGACCGGCGTACGTATGGACACCGACTGCGGTCCCATCGTGCTCGGCAGGGCGGACGGCTCGCTGGCCACGCTCTCCATCCAGGGGCAGCCCGACCGTGCGGTGGCGCTCAAGCGCCGCGAGACGGCCGAGCTGATCGCCGAGGAGCTGCGTCGTCTGGACCCGGACGACACCTACGCGTCCGCGCTGAGGTACGGCGTGGACCGCCTGGGTGACCCCGGGGAGCAGACGACGGTGCCCGCGGTGGAAGAGCCCGCCGATGCGGCCAAGAAGGCGGCTCCGGCGAAGAAGACCGCGGCCAAGAAGGCGGCGGCGAAGTGAGCGCGGCCCCGCAGCTGGTCGTGCACCGCGACAAGGAACTGATGGCGCAGGCCGCCGCGGCCCGCCTCATCACGAAGATCGTCGACGCGCAGGCCGCCCGCGGCTACGCGTCGGTGGTCCTGACCGGTGGCCGCAACGGCAACGGCCTGCTGTCGGCGCTGAGTTCGGCCCCGGCGAAGGACGCGATCGACTGGTCGCGCCTCGACCTGTGGTGGGGCGACGAACGCTTCCTGCCGGACGGCGACCCGGAGCGCAACTACACCCAGGCCAAGGAGGCACTGCTCGACTCGGTGCCTCTCAACCCGGCCCGGGTGCATCCGATGCCCGCGTCGGACGGCGCGTACGAGGTGGACGCGGCGGCCGAGATGTACGCGGCGGAGCTCTCCGCGGCCGCGGGGCCCGAGGACCATGGTCCGGTGCCGACGTTCGACGTGCTGATGCTCGGCGTCGGCCCGGACACCCATGTCGCCTCGCTCTTCCCGGAGTTGCCCGCGGTCCGCGAGACGGAGCGGCCGGTGGTCGGCGTGCACGGCGCGCCCAAGCCGCCGCCCGTCCGCATCACGCTCACGCTCCCGGCGATCCGGGCGGCCCGCGAGGTGTGGCTGCTCGCGGCGGGCGAGGACAAAGCGAACGCCGCGGCGATCGCCCTGTCGGGCGCGGGCGAGGTACAGGCGCCCGCGGCGGGCGCGTACGGCAGGTCGCGGACGCTGTGGCTGCTCGACGCCGCGGCGGCTTCGCAGCTGCCGCGCGATCTGTATCCGCCGTCCTCTCCCTGAACGGCTCGCACAGCGCTACGGCCCGGTCCGCCTCATGGCGGGCCGGGCCGTAGCGTTCAGCGGCTCAACGCCCCCGCAGTGTCCGGTACTTGGCGACGAGCGCCGTCGTCGACCCGTCGAGGTCCGGCACGTCCGCACCCTCGGTGAGCGCGGGCTCGATGCGCTTGGCGAGGACCTTGCCGAGCTCGACGCCCCACTGGTCGAAGGAGTCGATGTTCCACACGGCGCCCTGCACGAACACCTTGTGTTCGTAGAGCGCGACGAGTTGGCCGAGAACCGACGGCGTCAGTTCCTTGGCGAGGATCGTCGTCGTCGGGTGGTTGCCCCGGAATGTCTTGTGCGGGACGAGTTCGTCCGGCACACCCTCGGCACGCACCTCGTCGGGCGTCTTGCCGAAGGCCAACGCCTGCGTCTGCGCGAAGAAGTTGGCCATCAGGAGGTCGTGCTGGGCGACCAGGCCCGGCAGCAGATCGGCGACGGGCTCGGCGAAGCCGATGAAGTCGGCCGGGATCAACTTCGTGCCCTGGTGGATGAGTTGGTAGTACGCGTGCTGCCCGTTCGTGCCCGGCGTGCCCCAGACCACAGGTCCCGTCTGCCAGTCGACCGGCTCGCCTTCGCGGTCGACGGACTTGCCGTTGGACTCCATGTCCAGCTGCTGGAGATAGGCGGTGAACTTGGAGAGGTAGTGCGAGTACGGCAGGACCGCGTGCGCCTGGGCGTCGTGGAAGTTCCCATACCAGACGCCCAACAGGCCGAGCAGCAAAGGCACGTTGGAATCGGCGGGCGCCGTGCGGAAGTGCTCGTCGACGAGGTGGAAGCCGTCGAGCATCTCGCGGAAGGCGTCCGGGCCCACGGCGATCATCAGCGAGAGACCGATCGCCGAGTCGAACGAGTAGCGGCCGCCGACCCAGTCCCAGAACTCGAACATGTTGGCCGTGTCGATGCCGAAGTCGGAGACCTTGCCGCCGTTCGTCGACAGGGCCACGAAGTGCTTGGCGACGGCGCTCTGGTCGGCGCGCAGGCCGGTCAGGAGCCAGTCGCGCGCGGACGTCGCGTTCGTGATGGTCTCGATCGTGGTGAACGTCTTCGACGCGATGACGAACAGCGTCTCGGCCGGGTCCAGGTCCCGCACGGCCTCGTGCAGGTCGGCGCCGTCGACGTTCGACACGAAGCGCACCGTGAGGTCGCGGTCGGTGAAGGAGCGAAGCACCTCGTACGCCATGGCGGGACCGAGGTCCGAGCCGCCGATGCCGACGTTGACGATGTTCTTGATGCGCTTGCCGGTGTGCCCGGTCCACTCGCCGGAGCGGACCTTGTCCGCGAAGGCGGCCATCTTGTCGAGCACGGCGTGCACGGCGGGCACCACGTTCTCGCCGTCGACCTCGACGACCGCTCCCCGCGGGGCGCGCAGCGCGGTGTGCAGGACCGCGCGGTCCTCGGTGGTGTTGATCTTCTCGCCACGGAACATGGCGTCCCGCAGGCCGAAGACATCGGTGGCCGCGGCGAGCTCGCGCAGGAGCGTCAGCGTCTCGTCCGTGACGAGGTGCTTGGAGTAGTCGATGTGCAGGTCGCCGACCTGGAGCGTGTAGCCGGTGCCGCGCGCCGGATCCTTGGCGAACAGCTCACGAAGCTGCACATCACCGAGCTGCTCACGGTGCTTGCCGAGCGCCGTCCACTCGGGCGTCTGATTGAGCCTGGCGCGGCTTTCTGCGTTCATCTCGGACTTCAGCCTTCTCTCGTACCTGTGTACGTACCTTGCCCCGCTGCACGTTCCAACCTAATTGATCAGGGCCCGATATGAGATCTCTGAAGCTGTCTGTCCGGACACGTGCCAGTAAACGCCGCATGAAAAACACAGCGGCCGGACATCCTCGGATGCCCGGCCCTTCGCACGCTCTAGATCTCGCCCCGCAGTTTGGCCAGCGCCTCCGCGAGAATCGCCTCGCCGTCCGCGTCGCTGCGCCGCTCACGTACGTACGCCAGATGCGTTTTGTACGGCTCGGTGCGCGGCGGGTCCGGCGGGTTGTCCCGGTCCTGACCAGCGGGGAAGCCGCAGCGGGGGCAGTCCCAAGTATCGGGAACCTGCGCGTCGCTGGCGAAGCTGGGCACCGTCTCGTGTCCGTTGGAGCACCAGAAGGAGATGCGCAGTCGCGGCGCGGACTCACCGCGCTCGGCCTCGCCCATCGGCCCCGCCCCGACCCGACTTCCACGGATCGCGTTGCCACTTGCCACGGTCGTAACTCCCTGCGTGATGGTGCTGCTGCGGGCGCCTCAGTCTACGTAAGGCCCAACGCGCGTCCAGTGTTCGGAGTTACACCCTCACCCCGACACGCAAGCCCCATGATAATCCGCGTTGTGAGGCGCGCACCGTACATGGGGCTTTAAGCGAAGCTTTAGCAAGGTAGCAATCAAGCCGCTTTCGCGGTCAGTTGTTCACCTTCATCAACAGGCCGAGCACGACGATGCATGCGAACCAGCCAAGACCGACCACGACAGTGATGCGGTCGAGGTTGCGCTCGGCGACAGAAGAGCCGCCGACGGACGACTGCATACCGCCTCCGAACATGTCGGACAGACCGCCACCCTTGCCCTTGTGCATCAGCACCAGCAGCATCATCAGCAGGCTGAAGACGATCAGGGCGATCGAGAACCCCATAACCACGGCTGGACCAACTTCCTCGGATCTGAATCGGCTCTGTATCGACGACGGGGGCCGGTGCCTCTTGGTGAGAAGCCGCCCGGCCCCCGCAAGGGTACGACGTATCGGCGCTACCGCATACTCACTGGTCGCGGAACCGGACGATCTTGACGAACTCGTCCGTGTCCAGAGCCGCGCCGCCCACCAGGGCGCCGTCGACATC
Source organism: Streptomyces sp. NPDC048441 (assembly GCF_043200235.1). Lineage (NCBI taxonomy): Bacteria > Bacillati > Actinomycetota > Actinomycetes > Kitasatosporales > Streptomycetaceae > Streptomyces > Streptomyces sp. NPDC048441. The sequence continues at coordinate 435,749 of NZ_JBICXM010000005.1, read as the reverse complement.
GGGCTGCGCCATGATCGCGGCCACGTTGCCGGACTTCACGGAGCCGCCGTACTGGATGCGCACCTTGTCGGCGAGCTCCTGGGAGTACAGCTCGGCGAGGCGGCCACGGATCGCGCCGCAGACCTCCTGGGCGTCCTCGGGGGTGGCGACCTTGCCGGTGCCGATGGCCCACACCGGCTCGTACGCGATCACGATGGACTCGACCTGCTCGGCAGGTACGTCCTTCAGACCGCCGTCGAGCTGGGCCAGGGTGTACTCGATCTGCTGGCCGGCCTCGCGGATGTCCAGGCCCTCGCCGATGCAGAGGATCGGGGTCAGGCCGTGCTTGTACGCGGCCTTCACCTTGCCGTTGCAGATCTCGTCGGTCTCGTCGTGGTACTGGCGGCGCTCGGAGTGACCGACGGCCACGTACGTGCACTTCAGCTTGGTGAGCATCGCGCCCGAGATCTCGCCGGTGTAGGCACCGGAGTCCTGCGCCGAGATGTCCTGGGCGCCGTACTTGATCTTGAGCTTGTCGCCGTCGACCAGCGTCTGCACGGAGCGCAGGTCGGTGAAGGGCGGCAGGACGGCGACCTCGACGGAGTCGTAGTCCTTGTCGGCCAGGGCGAAGGCGAGCTTCTGGACGTGCGCGATGGCCTCGAGGTGGTTGAGGTTCATCTTCCAGTTGCCCGCCATCAGCGGGGTACGCGTAGTCATCAGGTCTCAGTTCTCCAGTGCGGCGAGGCCGGGGAGCGTCTTGCCCTCGAGGTATTCGAGGGAAGCGCCGCCGCCGGTGGAAATGTGGCCGAATGCGTTCTCGTCGAAGCCCAGGGTCCGGACGGCCGCGGCGGAGTCGCCACCGCCGACGACCGTGTAGCCCGGGGAGTCGAGGAGAGCCTGGGCGACCGCCTTGGTGCCCTCGGCGTAGTCGGGGTGCTCGAAGACGCCCATCGGACCGTTCCAGAAGACGGTGGCCGCGTCGGTGAGCTTCGAGGCGTAGAGCTTGCAGGTCTCGGGTCCGATGTCGAGACCCTCCTGGTCGGCCGGGATGGCGTCCGCGGCGACCGTGGTGGGATTGGCCGGGGCCTTGGTCTTCAGGTCCGGGAACTCGGTGGAGACGAGCACGTCGACGGGGAGGACCAGCTCGACGCCGTTCGCCTCCGCGCGCTCGATGTACTCCTTGACCTTCGGGACCTGGTCCTCCTGGAGGAGGGAGATGCCGACCTCGTGGCCCTGGGCCTTGAGGAAGGTGTAGGCCATGCCGCCGCCGATGAGGAGGCGGTCGGCCTTGCCGAGCAGCTGGTCGATGACGGCCAGCTTGTCGGAGACCTTGGCACCGCCGAGCGCGACGACGTACGGGCGCTTGACGTCTTCGGTGAGCTTCTTCAGGACGCCGACCTCGGTGGCGATGAGGTAGCCGGCGTAGTGCGGCAGGCGCGCCGGGAGGTCGTACACCGAAGCGTGCTTGCGGTGCACGGCGCCGAAACCGTCGCCTACGTAGACGTCCGCGAGGGCGGCGAGCCGGTCGGCGAACTCGCCGCGCTCGGTGTCGTCCTTGGACGTCTCGCCCGCGTTGAAGCGGAGGTTCTCGATGACGGCGACCTGGCCGGGCTCGAGACCGTTCACCGCGTCGTGCGCGGCGGGACCCACGGTGTCCTGGGCGAACGCCACGGGCTTGCCCAGGAGTTCACCGAGGCGCTCGGCGGCGGGCAGCAGCGAGAACACCGGGTCCGGGGCGCCCTTGGGGCGGCCGAGGTGCGAGGCGACGATCACCTTGGCGCCGGCGTCGGCGAGCTTGGTGATGGTCGGCAGGACAGCGCGGATGCGGCCGTCGTCGGTGATGGTGCCGTCGGCGAGCGGCACATTGAGGTCGGCGCGGACGAAGACCCGCTTGCCTTCGACCCCTTCGGCGAGAAGTTCGTCGATCGTCTTCATGGCTGGACTCCAGGACTCCTTAAGAGGGCTGACGTGCAACAAGGCCCGGACCACGCAGTATTGCGCGGTCCGGACCCTGTGCTCACATCGAGGTGCCTGCTCTGATGCTGATGCTTAGAGCTGACCGCCGACGAAGACCGTGAGGTCGACGAGGCGGTTGGAGTAGCCCCACTCGTTGTCGTACCAGCCGAGGATCTTCACCGTCTTGCCCTCCTGGACCATGGTCAGGGAGGAGTCGAAGGTGCAGGACGCCGGGTCGCCGACGATGTCCGAGGACACGATCGGGTCCTCGGTGTAAGTGAGAAAGCCCTTGAGGTCGCCGTCGTCGGAGGCCTTCTTGAACGCGGCGTTGACCTCGTCCTTGGTGACCTCGCGCTGGAGCTCCACGACCAGGTCGGTGGCGGAACCGGTCGGGACCGGGACGCGCATCGCGATGCCGTCGAGCTTGCCCTTGAGCTGCGGAAGGACCAGAGCGGTGGCCTTGGCGGCACCGGTCGTGGTCGGGATGATGTTCTCGGCGGCGGCGCGGGCGCGACGCAGGTCCGAGTGCGGGAAGTCCAGGATGCGCTGGTCGTTGGTGTAGGCGTGGACCGTCGTCATCAGGCCCTTGACGATGCCGAAGTTCTCGTCGAGAACCTTCGCCATCGGCGCCACACAGTTGGTGGTGCAGGACGCGTTCGAGATGACGTTGTGGTTCGCCGGGTCGTACTTGTCCTGGTTGACGCCCATCACGATGGTGATGTCTTCATCCTTGGCCGGAGCCGAGATGAGAACCTTCTTGGCGCCACCGGCGATGTGCTTCTCGGCATCGGCCTTCTTGGTGAAGATGCCCGTCGACTCGATCACGATGTCGACGCCGAGCTTGCCCCACGGGATGTCGGCGGGGTTGCGCTCGGACAGCACCTTGATGGTGCGGCCGTCGACCGTGATGGTGTCCTCGGTGTGCGACACCTCGGCCTTGAGACGGCCCAGGATGGTGTCGTACTTAAGGAGGTGCGCCGTAGTCGCGGTGTCACCCAGGTCGTTGACAGCCACGATCTCGATGTCCGCACCCTGCTCAAGCAGCGCTCGGAAGTAGTTGCGCCCGATGCGGCCGAAGCCGTTGATGCCTACGCGGATCGTCACGAACCGATCTCCTCGTTGGTACGCCGGTTTCAGACGCCGGCGAGTTGTATGGGATGTCCCCGACCGCCTCCGACCCTACCTCTCTGATGGCCTTGGGGTGACATCGACGGGGGCCGACGGCCCGTACCCCCGAGTAGGAATACGAGCCGCCGGAATCTCGATCCTGACTACGCAGCGTCAGCGACGCAGATGTGCAAGGGAGGCGCCCATAAGAGCGGAGCGCTCGGCCTTTCCGGGCACATGCTCGAACCCGAAGCCGAGCAGCACACTGTCACGCGCTGTGACGGCCGCATAGGGCTTGTAGAGCTCCCCCGTCCGCGCCCAGTCGCCTGTGATATTGGGGCTTCCGGCCGGGGCCGGGGAGACGGCCCAGGTGCCGAGCCCCGACTCGAATCCCTCGGTCTCCGTCGCGTTGCCGCGGACGACGATCTGCGCGTTGTCGGCGAAGAGGCCGCGGCCTCCGCTGGAGGGGTCGGTGATGGAACTGAGCGAGACCTCGATCTTCTTGCCCGCGTAGGCGCTCAGGTCGAACGCGACGGGCTTCCAGCCGCCGGAGGACCCGGTGAAGCTGTTCCAGGCGCCGCTGGTGCCGCTCGCCGTGCAGCCGGTCGCCGACTGCGTCAGGTAGTGGCGCAGGAAGGGGTGGCCGTTGATGAAGAACCCGGCCCCGCACTCGGCGGGCACGGTCTGGGACGAGTTGCCGTTCTTGTCCGGGAGCGTGGTCCAGTCGTCGGCGCCGGTGGTGTGCGCCTCGAGCACTCCGTGGTCGTAGCCGGGCTCGAGGTTCCAGTTGAGCGCGAACCGCAGCTCCGGCGCGTCCGCGGCCGAGACTCCGGTCAGGTCGATGGTGTGGGTCAGCCGCTTCCAGTCCTGGTCGGCGTGGGTCGCCGATGCCATGCCCTGGCCTTCGAAGGGCGCGTACGGGTTGTTCAGGCCGGGGTAGCTGCCTGCCGCCGAGCTCTTGAACTGCGGGAACTTGTCGGCGGGCAGACTGTCGGACGTGACGGTGTAACGGCCCGCCTTGTCCAGCGGGTTGGTGTCGGCCGCGGCGAGCGGGGTGCTGACGCCGTTCAGCGCGCCGCTGCCGGTGAAGCTGTTGGCGCCGGGTGCGGAGAGGCGTTCGTACGCGCCGAGGTAGTACTGCGCGAAGTCGTCGGAGAGTGCTCCCCCGAGGTCCACGTTGCCGCCGGTGCGCTCACCGGACTCGATCAGCTTGCCGCCCTCGTTGAGGTAGGCGCGCAGGGCGAGTTGGGTGGCCGCTGTGGGCACCGGGTCGCCGGTGTAGTGCACGACCGCGGAGAAGTGCGAGAGGACGCCGAGTGGGTGCGGGGTGCCCTGCTTGGCGACGTCCCAGACCACGGCGGAACGGCCGTTGTCCTTCAGGGCGTCGACATACTTCTGGGCCTGCGTGGCCGCCGCGCCCTCTTCGGCCACGACGAGGGTGCTCGCCTTGGGGCGTTCGGCGACGGTGTACGTGAAGTGCTCGCTCTCCGTGCGCCCCTTCTTGGTGCGTCCGGTGAACCACACCTCTACCTTGTCGCCCACGCGTGCGCCCTCGACGTCGGCGCGGTACTCGTCGAAGTGGAGGTTGTCCTTGCCGCCGTACGTCTCGCCGCCCTTCCAGGCCTTGACGCCGTCGCCCTGCGTACGGCCGCCGTTGACGCGGTAGTTGAGCTTCTTGTCGCGCACCGACTTGCGGGCGGTGACGGCGACTTCCTGGTCACCGCCGCGCGCGTACGACGTCGTGAAGGCGTCCGGCGTGAAGTCGGGGGCCTCGATGCCGGTCACTGAGACCGGCTGGTCGGGGTGGAGTGCGGTCTCGGCGACGGCGAGCGCGAACGGGATGTTCTTCGCGAACTCCTGCTGGATCAGCTTCTCGTCGTCCGGGAAAGTGAAGATGGAGGCACAGTCCTCGGGCTTCCAGGCGTCGTTCGGGTCGATGTTGGAGGCCGTCTGGCAGGTGGACATCTCCGGGGTGAACATCGACATGCCGTTGATGTTGCCCGCGTGGCCGTCCGCCTCGCCGTTGGTGGTGTAGAGCTCCGACGAGACCTGCGGGTGGTAGCCGGGGACGGCGGGCTTCTCCGGGGTGCCGTTCAGCGCCTTGTAGAGGACGTCGTCCGGACTCGGCGTGGCGACCTGCCAGCCCACTCCGTAGAGGAGCAGTTCGGCCGCCGAGTGGTAGTTGATCCCGTACGCGAAGCCGATGCGCTTCTCGAAGCTGTCGAGCGCCTTGGTCTCGGGCTCGGACATGGGGCCGGTGCCGCGGTAGGTCTCCGAGGACGCCTCCGGGGACGAACCCTCGTTGTCGTAGCCCCACTTGTAGGCGAAGTTGCGGTTGAGGTCGACGCCGTCGCCCGCCGCGATCTTGCCGTCGCCGTCGATGTCGCGGAGGTTCTTGCGCCACTGGCGGTCGCCGTCGGCAGCGTGTGTGAAGTCGTAGCCGTCGGGGTTGGCGGAGAGCACGAACCACAGCTCGGAGGAGTCCACGAGCTTGGTGATGCGCTGGTCCTTGCCGTAGTTGTCGAGGTAGTGGTGCATCAGGCGGCGGGTCATCTCGGGGGTGATCCACTCGCGCGCGTGCTGGTTGGACATGTAGAGCGTGGCGGGCTTGGAGCCGTCCTTGGACTTGTCGGCGCCCTTGGTGAGCTTCAGGGCGAGGATGTCCTGGCCCTTGAGGGTCTTGCCGATGGAGACGACCTTGGTGAGGCCGGGGTGGGCCTGCCCGGTCTTGACGATCTCTTCCTTGAGACCGCCCTTGCCGCCGTACGGCCTGAAGACGCCGTCCCCCGCGGCCTTGAGCTTCTGCTCCGTACTGGCCGAGACCTTCTGCTCGGTGAGCTCGACCCCCTCGCGCTCCACGCCCTTGGCCTGCGCCTTGGTCAGATAGACCTCGACGCGGGCGGTGCCGCGCTCGGGGGCCTGCCCCGCGAGCTCGTGGGCGTCCTGGCCCGCCTCGATGAGGATCGGGATCTGCTTCTTGGTGACCTCGGCCTCGTAGACCTTCACGGCCGCCGGATCATCGGCGGCCGGGGCCTTCGCCCCGCTGTCGGCCTGGGCCTGCGGAACGGCGACGAGCCCGCCGATGAGCAGCGCCCCCGCGGCTATCACCGATCTGACACTGGCTCTGGATCTCGCTCTTCGTCTCATGAGCCCCCCTTGCGGTTGTCCATCACATTTGTGTGCGAACGCCAGGCTCGTGATACTTCATGATCATGTCAATATGGCGTGAAGGACGAGACGAGAAGGACGCGAAGAAGCCGCCGGCGCCTGTGCGGCACCGGCGGCTCCACGCGATATGGGGTCTCTCAGACAGCCATGTTGTCGGCGAGCTCCTCGCTCAGGGTGGACTCCGTACCCGCGATCCCCAGGTCCTGTGCCCGCTTGTCCGCCATGGCGAGCAGCCGGCGGATACGGCCGGCGACCGCGTCCTTCGTCAGCACCGGCTCGGCGAGTGCGCCCAGCTCCTCCAGAGAGGCCTGCTTGTGCTCCATGCGCAGGCGCCCGGCGGCCGCCAGATGCTCCGGCACCTCGTCGCCGAGGATCTCCAGGGCGCGCTGCACACGGGCGCCCGCGGCGACCGCCGCGCGGGCCGAGCGGCGCAGGTTCGCGTCGTCGAAGTTGGCCAGGCGGTTGGCGGTGGCGCGCACCTCGCGGCGCATCCGCCGCTCTTCCCAGGCAAGGACGGACTCGTGGGCGCCGAGCCGGGTCAGCAGGGCGCCGATCGCGTCACCGTCCCTGACCACGACGCGGTCCACGCCACGCACCTCACGGGCCTTCGCCGCGATCTGCAGCCTGCGCGCGGCACCGACAAGAGCGAGCGCCGCCTCGGGCCCCGGGCAGGTCACCTCGAGAGAGGAGGAACGCCCCGGCTCGGTCAGCGAACCGTGCGCCAGGAACGCCCCGCGCCAGGCCGCCTCCGCGTCACAGGTGGCCCCCGAGACCACCTGGGGCGGCAGGCCTCTGATGGGCCGTCCGCGGCCGTCCACGAGGCCCGTCTGGCGGGCCAGCTGGTCGCCGCCCGCCACTACGCGCACGACATAGCGCGAACCTCGGCGCAGCCCGCCGGGAGCCATCACGATCAGCTCCGAGCCGTGCCCGAAAATCTCAAGAATGTCCCGCTTCAGCCTTCGCGCGGCCATCGCCGTGTCCAGCTCCGCCTCGATCACGATCCGGCCACTCACCAGGTGAAGGCCGCCCGCGAACCGCAGGATGGCCGAGACCTCTGCCTTCCTGCAGCAGGTCCGGGTGACGGGAAGCCGGGAGATCTCGTCCTTCACCGCTGCCGTCATCGCCATGGGCCGATCCTTCCATGCATCCGAAAAATACGGTCGTACGCGGTGGCCAGGAGCTCCGGATCGTGCCTCGGAGTGCCATCGTGCCTGGCCACCGGCGCCAGCTCGACCGTGGCGCCGAGCCGCTTGGCGGCATCGGTGAGTGACTCACGGTCGGGCACGGCGGCGTCGTCGGCCAGCACCACGTCCAGGGCGAGTTTAGGGGCGTGTCGGGCCAAAACCTCCAAATGACGCTGCGGAGAGAAGCCATCGGTTTCACCGGGTTGTGGCGCGAGGTTGAGCGAGAGCACCCTGCGGGCCTTCGTCTCGATCAGCGCTTCGAACAGTTCGGGGACCAGCAGATGCGGGATCACCGAGGAGAACCAGGAGCCGGGACCGAGCACCACCCAGTCCGCGTCGAGCACGGCGGCGACCGCTTCGGGGACAGCAGGCGGGTCGTGCGGGACGAGGTGCACGGACTGCACCTCACCCGGCGTCAGCGCCACCGTGGCCTGCCCGCGCACGGTGTCCACGTCGTCGGGGCGCTCCGGGTCGTGCCCCTTGACCAGGGCCTGGAGCTCCAGCGGGACCGCGGACATGGGCAGTACGCGGCCGTGCGCGCCGAGCAGCTTGCCGACCAGGTCGAGGGCCTGGACGTGATCGCCGAGCTGCTCCCACAGGGCGACGATCAGCAGATTGCCGACCGCGTGCTCGTGCAGGTCGCCCTTGGACTGGAACCGGTGCTGGATGACACGGGACCATGTCTGGCCCCAGTCGTCGTCACCGCACAGCGCCGCGAGCGCCTTGCGCAGGTCGCCGGGCGGCAGGACGCCGAGCTCGTCGCGGAGCCGCCCGCTCGAGCCGCCGTCATCGGCGACGGTGACCACGGCGGTCAGGTCGCCGGTGATGCGGCGCAGCGCTGTGAGCGACGCGGAGAGACCCATCCCGCCGCCGAGCGCCACGACCTTGGGCTGGGTGCCCCGCTTGCGGCCCAGGCGGTTCAGCCGCAGGGAAGCCTTCACTCTCGCCCCATGTCCCGATGGACGAGAACGGTCTCGACACCCTCGGCCACGAGGCGGGCCGCGAGCTTCTCCGACATGGCGACGGAGCGGTGCTTGCCGCCCGTACAGCCGACCGCGATCGTCACGTAACGCTTGCCCTCGCGGCGGTAGCCCGCGGCGATGAGCTGGAGCAGCTCGGCGTACCTGTCGAGGAACTCCTTGGCGCCGGGCTGGTTGAAGACGTACGCCGCCACCTCCTCGTTGAGCCCGGTGTACTGGCGCAGCTCCGGGACCCAGTGGGGGTTGGGCAGGAAGCGCATGTCCACGACGAGGTCCGCGTCGACCGGCAGGCCGTACTTGAAGCCGAAGGACATGACGGTGGCCCGCAGCTCGGGTTCCTCGTCACCCGCGAAGGAGGCGTCCATCTTGGCGCGCAGCTCGTGGACGTTCAGGCTCGACGTGTCGATCACCAGGTCGGCGTCGCCGCGCAGCTCGCGCAGGAGCTCTCGCTCGGCCGCGATGCCGTCGACGATGCGGCCGTCGCCCTGCAACGGGTGCGGGCGGCGGACCGACTCGAAGCGGCGCACCAGGGCGTCGTCCGAGGACTCCAGGAAGACGATCCGCCGGGTGACGTTCTTCGCCTCCAGGTCCGCGAGGGACTGGCGCAGATTGTCGAAGAAGCGGCGACCACGGACGTCGACGACGACCGCGATGCGGGCCACGTTCCCCTGCGAGCGGGCGCCGAGCTCGACCATGGTGGGGATCAGCGCGGGCGGCAGGTTGTCGACGACGAACCAGCCGAGGTCCTCCAGACACTTCGCGGCGGTGCTGCGTCCCGCGCCGGACATACCGGAGATGATCACCAGCTCGGGGATCGCCACCTCGGCGGCCTCACCTGGCGTGATCGTCGTGCCCGTACTCACTTCTTGCTCGCCGCCTTCGTCGTGCTCGGTCATGTCTCCTGCCCCCGTCGTTCCTCTGAGGTGCCCGCGGACACGGGCTCCTCGCTTGTGCCGCTTTCGCTGCCTGAGGCTCCCGCGCGGGCGGGTTCCTCGTCTTCAATGATCTCTCCGGTCGCCGTATTCACGGCGGGCGCCACGGGAGCCGCACTGGCCAGGGCCACCACGATCGCCTCTGCCGTCTTGCGGCCTATGCCCGGAACCTCGCAGATCTGGTCGATTGTCGCGGATCGCAGCTTCTTCACCGAACCGAAGTGCTTGATCAGCGTCTGTTTGCGCGCGTCGCCCAAGCCCGGCACGGCATCCAGCGGCCCGGCCTTGAAGCGCTTGGCCCGCTTGGCGCGCTGGTAGGTGATCGCGAAGCGGTGCGCCTCGTCACGCACCCGCTGGAGAAGGTACAGGCCCTCGCTGGTGCGCGGCAGGATCACCGGGTCGTCGTCACCGGGCACCCAGACCTCTTCGAGGCGCTTGGCCAGGCCGCAGACCGCGATGTCGTCGATGCCGAGCTCGTCCAGGGCGCGCTGGGCCGCCGCGACCTGCGGCTGGCCGCCGTCCACGACGACGAGCTGGGGCGGGTAGGCGAAGCGCTTGGGGCGGCCGTCCTCCTCGGTCAGGCCGTTCGACCCGCCGTTCGTCTCGTCGGTGACGCCCTCCCCTTCATCGGGGGACCACTCCCCCGTCTTCTCCTTGTCGGCGAGGTAGCGCTTGAAGCGGCGCGTGAGCACCTCGTGCATCGAGCGGACGTCGTCCTGGCCCTCGAAGCCCTTGATCTGGAAACGGCGGTACTCACTCTTGCGTGCGAGGCCATCCTCGAACACGACCATCGAGGCCACGACGTCGTCACCCTGCAGATGCGAGATGTCGTAGCACTCGATGCGCAGCGGGGCACTGTCGAGCTCGAGCGCCCCGGCGATCTCCTCCAGGGCGCGGGAGCGCGTGGTGAGGTCGGAGGCGCGCTTCGTCTTGTGCAGCATGAGCGACTGCTGGGCGTTGCGCGCCACGGTCTCCATGAGCGCCTTCTTGTCGCCGCGCTGCGGAATGCGCAGGGAGACGTTCGAACCGCGGCGCTCGGTGAGCCACTCCTGGACGGGCTCTATGGGGTCGGGCAGCGCGGGGACGAGGACTTCCTTCGGTACGGAGTCCCCGCTCTCCTCTCCGTAGAGCTGCTGGAGGGCGTGCTCGACGAGGTCACCGCTGGTGACCGCCTCGACCTTGTCGGTGACCCAGCCGCGCTGGCCGCGCACCCGGCCGCCGCGGACGTGGAAGATCTGGACGGCCGCCTCCAGCTCGTCCTCGGCGAGGGCGATCAGATCGGCGTCCGTGGCGTCGGCGAGGACGACCGCGCTCTTCTCCATGGCCTTCTTGAGGGCACCGACGTCGTCGCGCAGACGGGCCGCCCTCTCGTACTCCATGTCCTCGGCGGCGTCCGCCATCTGGCGCTCCACGCGGCGGATGTACGTCCCTGTACGGCCCGTCATGAAATCGCAGAAGTCCTCGGCGAGTTGGCGGTGCTCCTCCGGGGAGACCCGCTCCACGCAGGGCGCGGCGCACTTGCCGATGTAGCCGAGGAGGCAGGGGCGGCCGGTGCGCTCGGCGTTCTTGAAGACTCCAGCGGAGCAGGTCCGTACAGGGAAGACGCGCAGGAGGAGGTCCACGGTGTCGCGGATCGCCCACGCGTGTCCGTAGGGACCGAAGTAGCGGACGCCCTTCTTCTTGTGGCCGCGCATCACCTGCACGCGCGGGAATTCCTCGTTCATCGTCACCGCGAGGTACGGATAGCTCTTGTCGTCGCGGTACTTGACGTTGAACCGAGGGTCGTACTCCTTGATCCAGGAGTATTCGAGCTGGAGCGCCTCGACCTCGGTGGAGACCACCGTCCACTCGACGGAGGCGGCCGTCGTCACCATGGTGGCGGTGCGCGGGTGGAGGTTCGTCAGATCCTGGAAGTAGCTGGCCAGGCGCTGGCGCAGGCTCTTCGCCTTGCCTACGTAGATCACCCGACGGTGTTCGTCGCGGAACTTATAGACCCCCGGCGAGTCGGGGATCTGTCCCGGCTTGGGGCGGTAGCTGGAGGGGTCTGCCATGTCTGACAGCCTACTGGCGAGGGCTGACAGTCAGTGTCTGGAGGGGCGGTCCGCTCTCCCTCGCAGTCGCCCTCCCAACGGGCTACGGCTGGGCTGCCGCCTCCCCCACCCTTGAGCCCACCCGCCCTGAAGGGCGGGTGGGCTGGGAAGTCCCGGCCGGAGGCCGGGGCAGGTCAACCGTGCTGCCGGGCGCGACGCCGCAGGAGGGCAACCCCGGAGAGACCGAGGGCGACCAGGGCCCCCACTCCGGCCACGGAGGAGGCGACCGTGACGGGGCCTTCAGCCGAAGCCGCGGGTGCAGGTGCAGGTGCAGCCGCCGAGGGCTTTCCGACCGGCTCCTCCCGGGCGGCATAGCCCCCCGCCTTGCCGGACTTCGCGTACGCGGACCCCGGCAGCTTGTCGGCGTACGCCTTCTGGACGCGCTTCTGATAGGCGGCGACCGACATCCCGCCCGAGCCCACGGCACGTACGGCGTCCTTGTCGAGCGGCAGCACACGGCCACGCCCCTGCACGTACCAGGCATTGATCTGCGGCTCGTGGAAGACGGTGCCCCCGGGGAGCTTGTCGCCGCCCACGCGCGCGTAGTGCGTCTCGTCGTCCCCGGTGGCGATGTTCACGACCTGCCAGGAACCGCCCTGCTTCACCGTCCACAAGGAGGCTTCCTGCCCGTCGGATGAGACCGCCTCGCTGGCGAGGAACTCCGTACGGGCGACCGGCGCGCCCTTCTCGCCCGCGACGAACTCCGGGGAGAGATAGCGCACAGGCACGGCGTCGCCCCGCACCCGCGGGTCCGCCGCGGCCTTGCTGACCGCCCCCTCGCGAGCGAAGAAGCGGGAGAGCGTGTCGAGGGTCTTGGGAGTGCTCGCGGCCTCGTGGGCCGCCTCTCGGGAAGCCTGTGAAGGCCCGGAGTCGGCCGTGGCGTGCGGCGCCGCGAGGCCGAGCAGCAGGGTGGCGGCCGAACCGGCGAGCACAGCCCTCAGAGGGTGACGGGTCATCGCTCTCACGCCCCTATCCGGTACAGCGAGTGGGTCCAGGAGAAGGTGTTGTTGTTGACGTACCAGCTGTGCGAGGCCCAGTTGTAGCGGTCGTTGGAGGGCCACGGGTCGCCCCAGTAGACCCAGCTGCTCGCGTCGTCGTACCCGTAGAGGACGTGCATGTGGCCACCGCCGTTCGACCACTGGATGCGGGTCTCGACCGGGCGGCCCGCGTTGATCTCGGCCTGCACGGTCGGATAGCGCAGCCAGCCGCTCACATACGAACCGGCGTTGATGCCCGCCCAGTCCAGGCCGTTCTGTACGTCGGCGAGGTTGGCCTGGGAGTTGGGGCACTCGGTGCTCTGGTTGCGCCCGAAGGCGGCGTTGCAGAACTGGTTCTGGCTGTAGTTCTTGCCGTAGAAGGTGGCGATCGTGTTCCCGGCCGCGGCCCAGCACCAGTTGGTCTTCTGCTGCGCCTGCATCGTGATGTTCAGGCGCTTGGCGGCGAGAAGCGACGGGTCGGAGGGAGCTGCCGTGGCCGTGGCCGCCGGTACGGCCACCAGGGCGGCCGCGACGAAGGCGAGCGCGGACAACCGTCTGCGTCCGCTGTACCTGCTGATTCGATGGCGCATCGCGTTCCTCACAAGCAGGGGGTGGGGTGATGGAGGAGCGCGTCCGGACGCTGCGATTGAGCATCGAGTGTTGTCGGGTGCAGGTCAACAAGGTTCAATGCGGGATTACTTGGGCCGTGAACAGCGGCGTACGTATGTGAACACCCCTCGTACGCCCACCTGGTGGGCCCGCTCCGACCGGCGCGTACGCCCGGACGGCCGAAGTGAATGTTCACAGAAGGGTCCTTGCGATGCGGCACGGCACACAGCTCGCGGACGGCGCGCCTGCGGACCTGGAGGCCGCCCTGCGCACCGGCCCCTTCCATGTGGCGCTGCGCGCCGCGATCGCCGCACGGCGCCTCCCGCTGCAACGCGTACGGCATCATCTCGCGCGGCAAGGAGTCAACGTCGGCGTGACGAGCCTGAGTTACTGGCAGCAGGGTGCGCGCCGCCCCCAGCGCACCGAGTCGCTCCGTGCCGTACGCGCCCTGGAGGAGATCCTCAAGCTCCCCGAGGAGTCGCTGATCCGCCTCCTCGCCCAGCCCTCCGAGCATCCCGACTGCGAACGCCCCGCCGCCCGCTCCTACCGCTCACTCGTGGAGGCGTCCGATGTCCTCCAGTCGCTGCTCACGGAGCTCGGGTCACCGCTCGACGGCGGTCTGCACACCATCGGCCACCATGAGCGCGTACGGATCGGCGGGCGCCGCGAGCTGCTCGGCCGCGACTCCCAGCACGTCGTGCGCGCCCACCGGGACGACGTCGACCGCTACCTCGCGATCTACCACGGGGACCCCGGCTGCGTACCGGAACGCATCGGCGTACACGCCCTGGAGAACTGCCGCACCGGACGCGTGCGGTGGCACCACGAGACGGGTGTCCTGGTCGCCGAACTGCTCTTCGACGCACGCCTGCGCGCAGGCGACACCCATCTGTTCCGCTACGGCTTCGATGACGGCACGGCGGGGGCGGCCACCGAGTACTTCCGGGGCTTCACCTTCGCGGGCGGGCAGTACGCCCTCCAGGTGCGGTTCGACGAGGGGGCACTGCCCGTACGCTGCCACCGCTTCACCCAGCATTCGGCCGCCGCACCGCGCGGCGGGCGCCAGGAGCTGACGCTGAGCGGCAGCCATCGGTCGGTGCACATCGTGGAGCCGCAGGTCCGGGCGGGGATCCTGGGGATCGCGTGGGACTGGGAGTGAGCCGCCCGCCGGTCCGATCCCCAGGTCTTCGGCTCCGCCTTCGGCTCCCTAAGCCTTCGGCCCCGCGACGATCTTGCCGTTCTCCACCTTCACCGACAGCTCATGCAGCGGTGCGACGGCCGGATCGTGCAGGACCTTGCCGTTCGTGGCGTCGAACTGGCTGCCGTGGCAGGGGCAGATGAGCTTGTGGCCCTCGAGCTTGTTGATGGGGCACTGTCTGTGCGTGCAGATGGTGCTGAAGGCCTTGTACTGGTCGTCCGAGATGCGGCTGACAACCACGTTCTCGTCGAGGTAGAGCTCCGACGCGCCCACCTTCACGTCATCGGACGCGCCGAGGTCCACCGGCGCGGTCGGCGCCGAAGTGCTGGTGCCGCCGCCGTCACCGCCGGACGAGCAGGCCGTGATCCCGAGACCGGCGGCCGGGGCGATGGCGACGGCGCGCAGCACGGTGCGGCGGGCGGGGGGAGGCGTGCCGGGCATGGAATCTCCACAGGTCAGGCGCTTCGGTGACGGATCAGACCATACCGGTAGGGCTGTCTGCCCACGTTGGGCACGACCGTGCCCGAGTGCCGCCCGTGTCGGCCCGCGCCCGCCCGGAAGCTCTAGCCTGTGGCGGAAGCCGGAGGGCATGACCGCAGAGCCGAGAGGAACCGCCCGTGATAGTCGTCGCCGGAGAGGCCCTGATCGACCTGGTACCGCAGGACTCCGCGGGCGCCGGTTCCGGTGCCGGTGCCGGTGCCGGGCTGCACGCTCTCGCCCCGCGGCTCGGCGGCGGCCCGTACAACACCGCGGTGGCGCTCGGCCGCCTCGGCTCCCCCGTCGCCTTCTGCTCGCGGATCTCGCGGGACGCGTTCGGCGCTGCGCTGGTGGACGGGCTGCGGGCCGCGGGTGTCGATGTGTCGTACGTCCAGCGGGGCGCCGAGCCGACGACGCTCGCCGTCGCCTCGATCGGCGCGGACGGCTCCGCCGGTTACTCCTTCTACGTCGAGGGCACGGCGGACCGGCTCTTCACGACCCCGGACCGGCTGCCCGACGACGTACGCGCGGTGTCGTTCGGCACCTGTTCGCTCGTCCTCGAACCGGGCGCGAGCGCGTACGAGGAGCTGATGCGCCGGGAGGCGGCGCGGGGTGTCTTCACGACGCTCGACCCCAATGTCCGAGCGGGTCTGATCCCGGACGCTGACGCCTACCGGGCCCGTTTCAAGAGCTGGTTGCCGTCGGTCTCGCTGCTCAAGTTGTCCGAGGACGACGCGAGTTGGCTCGGCGGCACACCGCGGGAGTGGCTCGCCACCGGTCCCGCCGCCGTGGTGATCACGCGGGGCGGCAAGGGCCTCACCGTCTTCACACAGGACGGCGGGGAGTGGTCCGTGCCGGGCGAGCGGGTCGACGTGGTGGACACCATCGGCGCGGGCGACACCGTCAACGCGGCACTGCTGCACGGGCTTTCCGCACGAGACGCGCTGTCCGCCGATGCCCTGTCCGGGCTCGGCGCCGACCACTGGGGCGGCGTGCTGCGCTTCGCTGCACGCGCGGCGGCCGTCACCGTGTCCCGGGCGGGGGCGGAACCGCCGTACGCCAAGGAGTTGGGGTGAGGGCGGTCAGCCCGTCACCGCCCGGAGGCCGCCCGGCCTGCGGCCGTTGAGCCGGTCGAGCGCGGCCGACGAGGCATCGTCGGCCGGCAGGTGGACGACCAGACGCTGACCGTCGGCGTCGGGCAGGGTCAGCGTCTCGTACGCGAGGCGCACCTCACCGATCTCCGGGTGTGTCATCCGTTCGACGCCACTGAGCCGCGGCGACCGCGGCACGACACCCATGCGGTCGGTGAACGGTGCACCGGCCATGACGGTCAACTCGTCGGCGAATCCCTCGGTATGGGGGTCGGTGAGCATG
Organism: Streptomyces sp. NPDC048441; assembly: GCF_043200235.1. NCBI lineage: Bacteria > Bacillati > Actinomycetota > Actinomycetes > Kitasatosporales > Streptomycetaceae > Streptomyces > Streptomyces sp. NPDC048441. Next base: position 419,718 of record NZ_JBICXM010000005.1, on the reverse strand, counting down.
GACCCGGCACGGAGCGAAGCGACCTGCTCGTCGGCCACGCCGTCCCATTCGGGGTAGGCGGCGCGGGCCCGCTCGTCGGTGAAGAGAAACCGGATGAGGTTCGGCCGCTCGGCGTCCAGCAGGCCGATGGGACCCACGATCCGCTCATAGCCCGAGGTGTACGCCAGGACATCGCTGAGCCGGTTGAACAGCACGGCGGGGGCGGGCTCAAGGCGGTCGATGAGCGCCCGCACGGTGGGGCGCACCGCCTGGGACGGCACACTCGCCGTCGGGCAGCAGGGGTCGCCGCTCTTCTCCTTCTCCAGGCGGCTCAGGTGGAAGCGCTCCTCCAGGGACAGCCGCAGGGCATCCGCGAGCGCGCCCATCACCTGCGGCGACGGGTGGCGGTCCCGGCCCTGTTCGAGCCGGGCGAGGTACTCGACGCTGACCCCGGCGAGCGTGGCCACCTCGGAACGGCGCAGGCCCGGCGTGCGGCGCCGGGGTCCTGTGGGGAGCCCGACCTCGGCGGGCGTGACCGCTTCACGGCAGGTACGCAGGAAGGTGCCGAGCTCGTTGTCGCTCATCCTGCCGAACGTACCAGCAGTCCCCGACCGGATCGTGGCCCTGTCACTACCAGTCTCAGCCCGGCCTTCCTCCGGTGCGCGCGGCCTCGCATCGTGAGGGCATGACCTCCGACACGAACACCGCCCCCGCGACGACCACGCTTCCCCTCCCCGCCGGGAGCTGGGAGATCGACCCCTTCCACTCCGCCGTCAACTTCACCATCCGCCACCTCGGCATCTCGAAGGTGCGGGGCCGGTTCAGCGAGGTGACGGCGGGCCTTGTCGTGGGCGAGAGCCTCGACACCTCGTCGGTGACCGCCACCATCGCCCTGGCCTCGATCGACACCGGCAACACGGACCGCGACGCGCATGTCCGCACGCCGGACCTGCTGGACGTGGAGCGCCGTCCCACGATGACGTTCCGCTCGACGCGGGTCATCGGCAAGGAGGACGAGTGGACCTTGGAGGGCGAACTGACCATCGGTGACGTCACGAAGCCGATCACCCTCGCCGTCGAGTTCGGTGGGCTGCAGGCCTTCCCGGGCGACGGCAGGCGCCACGCGGGCTTCGAAGCCACCGGCGAGATCCGCCGCAGCGACTACGGTCTCGACTTCGGTGCCGGGATGCTCGGTGACGTGGTGAAGATCCAGCTGGACATGCAGTTCCTGGAGCCGGAGGCCGCGCCCGCCGAAGGCTAGTCGACGGGCGTGTGGGCGTGTGGGCGTGTGGGCGTGTGGGCGTGTGGGCGTGTGCCTAGCTGTCTTCGAAGGCCCCGTGCCGCCCCGCCCCCGCGGCGAACCTGGCCGCGCCGTCCGCCGCCTCGGCAAGGGACCGCAGACCGTGGCGCAGCTCGCCCTCCATCGCCTCGTCCTCGCTCAGACCACCCTGTTCCTGTACGGAGAGCCGGTCGTTCCGCAGGCAGGTCTGCGGGAACGCGGCGATCTCCGCGGCCAGGCGTTCGGCCGCGGCACGCGACGTGCCCGGCGGTACGGTCCGGTTGACCAGGCCCATGGCCAGCGCCTCCGCGGCGGGGACAGGGCGGCCGGTCAGCACCAGGTCCATGGCCCGGCTCTCCCCGATGAGCCGGGGCAGCCGAACCGTTCCGCCGTCGATGAGCGGGACGCCCCAGCGGCGGCAGAAGACGCCGAGTACGGCGTCATCGTCGGCGACGCGCAGATCGCACCAGAGCGCGAGTTCAAGGCCTCCGGCGACCGCGTGCCCGGAGATCGCCGCGACGACGGGCTTGGAAAGCCGCATCCGGGTCGGCCCCATGGGCCCGTCCCCCTTCTCCGTCACCTCGTTCCCCGCCGGCGTCCCCATCGCCTTGAGATCCGCACCGGCGCAGAAGGTGCCGCCCTCGCCCCACAGCACGGCCACATGCGCATCGGGATCGGCGTCAAAGGCACGGAACGCGTCGGCGAGGGCGCGGGCCGTGGGCCCGTCAACGGCGTTCCGCACATCGGGCCGGGACAGCACGATGGTGGTGACGGGGCCTGAGCGTTCGATGCGTACGGTCATGCCACCAAGGCGAACACGGGAACGGGCCGCAGGACAAGGGAACTTGTCCTGCGGCCCGTTCACGGGGCCCCGAAGGGGCGCGGGGCTGCGACATGAGCGGCTCCGCCGCGGGGCGCGACCAGCCACAGCGCACCCGCAGATGCGCACGGCGAACCGTCAGCTCTTACGGGCCTTGGCCGCCGCCTTCTTCGGAGCAGCCTTCTTAGCAGTCACCTTCTTGGCAGCGACCTTCTTAGTCGCAACCGTCCTGGCGGCCCCCTTGGCTGCCACCGCCTTCTTCGCCGCCGGGGCGGCAGCAGCAACACCCTTACGCCCCTGCGAGGGCAACGCCTCGCTGATCCGGTCCGCCGCCAGGATGTCCCGAAGGAACTTGCCCGTGTGGCTCGTCGCGACTCCCGCGACCTCCTCCGGCGTGCCCTCGGCGACGACGAGACCGCCGCCGTTGCCGCCCTCGGGGCCCATGTCGACGACCCAGTCCGCGGTCTTGACGACGTCGAGGTTGTGCTCGATGACGATGACCGTGTTGCCCTTGTCGACCAGGCCGGAGAGGACCGTGATCAGCTTGCTGATGTCCTGGAAGTGCAGACCGGTGGTCGGCTCGTCGAGCACATAGACGGTCCGTCCCGTCGAGCGCTTCTGGAGCTCGGAGGCCAGCTTCACGCGCTGGGCCTCGCCACCGGAGAGCGTCGGCGCGGACTGGCCAAGCCTCACGTACCCGAGACCCACGTCGTTGAGCGTGCGCAGATGGCGGGAGATGGCAGGCACTGCCTCGAAGAAGTCGAGCGCCTCCTCGATCGGCATGTCCAGGACCTCGGCGATGGACTTGCCCTTGTAGTGCACGTCCAGCGTCTCGCGGTTGTAGCGCGCCCCGTGGCAGACCTCGCACGGGACGTACACGTCCGGGAGGAAGTTCATCTCGATCTTGATGGTGCCGTCGCCGGAGCAGTTCTCGCAGCGGCCGCCCTTGACGTTGAAGGAGAAGCGTCCCGGCAGATAGCCGCGGACCTTCGCCTCCATCGTCTCCGCGAACAGCTTGCGGACGTGGTCGAAGACTCCGGTGTACGTCGCCGGGTTCGACCGCGGTGTGCGGCCGATGGGCGACTGGTCGACGTGCACGACCTTGTCGACGAGGTCGTCGCCCTCCACGCGCGTGTGCCGTCCGGGGACGGACCTGGCGCCGTTCAGCTCGCGCGCCAGGTGGGTGTAGAGGATGTCGTTCACGAGCGTCGACTTGCCGGAGCCCGAGACACCTGTGACCGCCGTGAGCACGCCGAGCGGGAAGGAGACGTCGATGTCCTGGAGGTTGTTCTCCCTGGCCCCGTGCACCGTCAGCTGACGGGACGGGTCCGCGGGGCGGCGCAGGTCCGGCACCGGGATGGACCGCTTGCCCGAGAGGTACTGGCCGGTGATCGACTTCTCGTTGGCGAGCAACTCCTTCATGGAGCCGCTGTGCACGACCTTGCCGCCGTGCTCGCCCGCACCGGGGCCGATGTCGACGACCCAGTCGGCGACCTTGATGGTGTCCTCGTCGTGCTCGACGACGATGAGCGTGTTGCCCATGTCGCGCAGGCGCACGAGGGTCTCGATCAGGCGGTGGTTGTCGCGCTGGTGCAGGCCGATGGACGGCTCGTCCAGTACGTAGAGGACGCCGACGAGGCCGGAGCCGATCTGGGTGGCCAGGCGAATGCGCTGGGCCTCGCCTCCGGAGAGGGTGCCCGCGGCGCGGTTCAGCGAGAGGTAGTCGAGGCCGACGTCGACCAGGAACCGCAGCCGCTCGTTGACCTCCTTCAGGACCCGCTCGGCGATCTTCTTGTCGCGGGCGCCCAGCTTCAGCTGGGCGAGGAAGTCCGCGCAGTCGCTGATGGACATCGCCGCGACCTCGGCGATGGACTTCCCCATGACCGAGACGGCCAGGACGATCGGCTTGAGGCGTGTGCCCTCACAGGTGGGGCAGGGCACCTCGCGCATGTAGCCCTCGAAGCGCTCACGGCTCGTGTCGCTCTCGGCCTCGCTGTGGCGGCGCTTGACGAAGGGGACGGCACCTTCGAAGGCGGTGGTGTAGACCCGCTCGCGGCCGTACCGGTTCCTGTAGCGCACCTCGATCTGCGTCTTGTGGCCGTACAGGAGGGCCTTCTTGGCGCGCTGCGGGAGTCCGGCCCAGGGCATGTCGGTGGAGAAGCCGAGGGCGTCGGCGAGCGCGCCGACGAGCCGCCCGAAGTAGTCCTTGGTGTGGCCGTGCGACCAGGGGTGGATGGCGCCCTCGTCGAGCGACTTGTCCTCGTCGGGGACGATCAGCTCGGGGTCGACCTCCATGCGCGTACCGATACCCGAGCAGTCCGGGCAGGCGCCGAAGGGCGAGTTGAAGGAGAAGGAGCGAGGCTCGAGCTCCTCGAAGGACAGGTCGTCGTACGCGCAGTACAGGTGCTCCGAGTACATCCGCTCGCGCTCGGGGTCGTCCTCGGGGAGGTCGACGAAGTCGAGCACGACCATGCCGCCCGCGAGGCCGAGCGCGGTCTCCACGGAGTCGGTCAGGCGCCGCTTGGCGGAGTCCTTCACCGTGAGGCGGTCGATGACCACCTCGATGGTGTGCTTCTCCTGCTTCTTCAGCGTGGGCGGCTCGGAGAGCTGGATCGTCGTGCCGTCGACCCGCGCTCGGCTGTAGCCCTTCGTCTGAAGGTCGGCGAAGAGGTCGACGAACTCGCCCTTGCGCTCGCGGACCAGCGGCGAGAGGACCTGGAAGCGGCTGCCTTCCGGCAGCTCGAGGACCTTGTCGACGATGGCCTGCGGCGACTGCCGGGCGATCGGACGGCCGCACTCGGGGCAGTGCGGCTTGCCGATGCGCGCGAAGAGCAGGCGCAGATAGTCGTAGACCTCGGTGATGGTGCCGACCGTGGAGCGCGGGTTGCGCGAGGTCGACTTCTGGTCGATGGAGACCGCGGGCGAGAGGCCCTCGATGAAGTCGACGTCCGGCTTGTCCATCTGGCCGAGGAACTGCCGGGCGTACGAGGAAAGCGACTCCACATACCGCCGCTGGCCCTCGGCGAAGATCGTGTCGAACGCGAGCGAGGACTTGCCCGACCCGGAGAGCCCGGTGAAGACGATGAGGGAGTCACGCGGGAGGTCGAGCGAGACGTTCTTGAGATTGTGCTCGCGCGCGCCACGGACGATGAGACGGTCGGCCACGCCGGTCCGCACCTTTCTTGAGAGAAGTGACAGGGGCGGGACCCCCGTCATTCACAGACTAGGGCGAGCCACTGACAACGCCGGGGCGGTTCCCCTGGTTGGTAACAAACCCGGACCACCAAGAATGCCCGATGCCGCGTCCGACCATATAGCACGTGCATTCGATTTGCGGTGTCGCCCGGACACCTTCACCCGATCGTGTGGCGCGACTATCGTCGGGCGCATGATTGATCATGTGCGCGACCTGGCGTCTGTACGTGACGCGACCGATCGGCTGCTCACCGCAGCCGCGAAACTGAACAACGATTCGACTGCCGAGCCGTCACGGCTGCCGGGCTGGAGCCGGGGCCATGTCCTGGCCCATCTCGCGCGGAACGCCGACGCGCTGGTGAATGTTCTGGCCGGGCGGCCCATGTATGCCAGCGCCGAGGCGCGGGACAGCGACATCGAGCGGGACGCGCCCCGGCCGCTTGCCGAGCAGCTTCTGGATGTACGCGAGTCCGGGGCCCGCTTCGACGCCCAGGCTGCCGCTCCCGCCGACTGGTCCCGCACCGTCACGATGCGCAACGGAGTGACCGACTCCGCGTCGCGGGTGCCGTTCCGGCGGTGGGGCGAGATCGAGCTGCACCACGTCGACCTCGGCATCGGGTACGAACTCGAGGACCTGCCTGAGGCGTTCGTACAGCGGGAGACGGCGTTCCTGGCGGCTCGTTTCGCGGGGAACCCCGATGTGCCGCCCACCCGGATCACGGACGGCACGCGCGCGTGGAGCACCGGCCGGGACGGCGACCCGGAGATCACCGTTTCCGGCCCCGCGCCCGACGTGGTCGGCTGGCTCGCGGGCCGTCGCGACGGCTCCGCGCTGACGGCCGAAGGCGGCCTCCTCCCCGTACTGCCCCCGCTATAGGCTGAGGAACATGACGTACAGCGGAGCAGTGAAGGTCGGCGGCGGTGCGGATGTGCACGAGCTGCAGGACCTGATGATCTCGAAGGCCGCGGTCGGCCCGATGGACAACAACGCCTATCTGCTGCGCTGCCGGGCCACGGGCGAGCAGCTCCTGATCGACGCGGCGAACGACTCCGCGACACTGCTCACGCTGATCGGTGACGACGGCATCGCGTCCGTCGTCACCACTCATCAGCACGGCGACCACTGGCAGGCCCTCGCCGCGGTCGTCGAGGCGACCGGCGCCCGCACCTTCGCCGGCCGCGAGGACACCGTGGGCATCCCGGTGCCCACGGACGTCCCGCTCGTGGACGGCGACACCGTGCGGGTCGGCCGCGTCTCGCTCACCGCACGCCACCTGGTGGGCCACACGCCGGGCTCGATCGCCCTCGTGTACGACGACCCGCACGGCCACCCGCACGTCTTCACCGGCGACTGCCTCTTCCCCGGCGGCATCGGCAACACCCACAAGGACCCGCAGGCCTTCGCGAGCCTCCTCCACAACGTCGAGACGAAGATCTTCGGCACGCTTCCCGACGAGACCTGGGTCTATCCCGGCCACGGAAACGACACGACGCTCGGCACCGAGCGCCCGCACTTGTCGGAGTGGCGTCGCCGGGGTTGGTGAGCTGCCTGTACGTCGACGAGCTCAGGCCCCGCCGACCAGCGCCGCCACCCGCTCCACCGCGAACGCGTACCCCTGCACACCGCACCCCGCGATGACGCCGTCGGCGCGCTGGGACACGTACGAATGGTGCCGGAACTCCTCGCGCTGATGGATGTTGGAGATGTGCACCTCCACCACCGGCATCCCGTCACAGGCGTTGAGTGCGTCCAGAATCGCGACTGACGTGTGGGAGTAGGCCGCCGGGTTGATGACGATGCCCACGTGCTGCTCGCGCGCCTCGTGGATCCAGTCGACCAGCTGACCCTCGTGGTTGCTCTGCCGCAGATCGACGGTGCCGCCGTGCGCGGCGGCGGCCTTGGCGCAGAGCGCCTCGACGTCGGCGAGGGTGTCGGAGCCGTAGATCTCCGGCTGGCGCTGACCGAGCAGGTTCAGGTTGGGGCCGTTGAGGATCATGATGGGGGCGTTGGCCAGGGTGCGGGTCATGCGGCCAGCGTACTGAGGAGCGTGCCGCGCCTACGTAGACCCCCATGACCGCCCGTCATGGCGTGACCGCCAGCTCCAAGTACGCCGCGAACACCACCAGATGGACGCCGCCCTGTAGGAGCGTGGCGCGCCCCGGCACGACCGTGAGCGAGCCGACGACCACGGTGAGCGCGAGCAGCACCATGTGGGTCGGCCCGAGGCCGAGGACCAGCGGCCCGGAGAGCCAGACCGAGGCGACCGCGACGGCCGGGATGGTCAGGCCGATGCTGGCCATGGCGGAGCCGAGGGCGAGGTTCAGGCTGGTCTGCATACGGTCACGGCGGGTGGCGCGCAGGGCGGCGATGGTCTCCGGGAGCAGCACGAGCAGCGCGATGATCACGCCGACCACGGCATGGGGCATACCGGCACTCTCGACACCCGACTCGATCGTCGGCGATACGCCCTTGGCGAGCCCGACCACGCCGATCAGGGCGAGGCCGAGCATCCCCACGCTGATGAGGGCGGAGCGGGCGGAAGGACCCTCGTCGTGCTCGCCCTCGATCACCTCGCCCTTACGGGTGACCGGCAGGAAGTACTCACGATGGCGCACGGTCTGCGTCGTCACGAACATGCCGTACAGGACGAGCGAGCCGACAGCGGCGAAGGTGAGCTGGCCCGTGGTGAACTCCGGGCCCTGTTTGGTCGTGGTGAACGTCGGCAGGACCAGGCAGAGGGTGGCGAGCGTGGCGACGGTGGCGAGGGCCGCGCCGGTGCCCTCCGGGTTGAAGACGACGACGCGGTGGCGGAGCGCGCCCACCAGGAGGCAGATGCCGACGATGCCGTTGCAGGTGATCATCACGGCGGCGAACACCGTGTCGCGGGCCAGCGTGGCGCTCTTGTCCCCGCCATCGGCCATCAGAGTGACGATCAGCGCGACCTCGATGATCGTCACGGCGACCGCGAGGACGAGCGAGCCGAACGGTTCGCCGACGCGGTGCGCGATCACCTCCGCATGGTGCACCGCGGCGAGCACCGCCCCGGCGAGTACGAGCGTCACCAGGGCGACGACGGCGCCCGGCACATCGCGCCCCCAGGTGAAGGCGAGCAGCACGACGGCGAGGACCGGCACGGCCGCGGTCCACTGCGTGGCGAGTGTGCCGAGCCGAGTGATCATGCCTTTGATGCTGCACCGGGCGGTGGGGCCCCGCTACTTCAGAGCACAGCCACTTCAGGGTCCCGCTACTTCAGGGCCCCGCTACTTCAGATCTGTCATCTCCCGTACGTCACAGTCCGTGAAGGACGGGCCGCTCGTGCAGAGCGCGGCGAGCTGCTCGGCGAGGTGTGTGGTCTCGGGAGCGGCGCTGTTGCGCTGCGCGTCGTCGGGCGACGCGAACTCGATGAGCACGAAGAAGCGGCGCGGATTGCCCCGGTCCGCGAGGACGAGGCGGTGCGTGGGGCCGCCTTCGCGGCCCGTCGACTGCTGTTCGGTCTGTTCGACCAGGGCCCGCATGTCGTCGATGCGGTCCGTCTCGAACTCGATCATCTGGATGAACTTCATAGCTCTCAAGCAAGCACGGGGAGTGGCCCGCGGCAATCGGCCGCGGGCCACTCGATGTGCTGGTAACTCCTACGCCGGACGCCGTCAGGCCTCGATGCTGTCCTTCGGAGTCCCTTCGGCCGCGTCCTTGCCCGTGCCCTCCGCCGCTTCCTTCTCGGCCTGCTTCTTGGAGGCGATGAGGCTGGTGATCGTCGTGATGACCAGGACACCGCAGATGACGCCGAGCGAGACCGGGATGGAGATCTCGGGGACGTGCACCCCGTTCTCGTGCAGTGCGTGCAGGACCAGCTTCACGCCGATGAAGCCCAGGATGACCGACAGGCCGTAGCTGAGGTGGACCAGCTTCTTGAGAAGTCCGCCGATGAGGAAGTACAGCTGGCGCAGACCCATCAGGGCGAAGGCGTTCGCCGTGAAGACGATGTACGGGTCCTGGGTGAGGCCGAAGATCGCGGGGATCGAGTCCATCGCGAACAGCACATCGGTGGTGCCGATGGCGAGCATGACGACCATGAGGGGCGTCAGGATCTTCTTGCCGTTCTTCTCGATGAACAGCTTCGTGCCGTGGTACCGGTCGGCTACGCCGAACTTCTTCTCGACGGACTTCAGGAGGCGGTTCTCCTCGAACTCCTCCTCCTCGTCGTCCGAGCGCGCCTCCTGGATGAGCTTCCAGGCGGTGTAGATCAGGAACGCGCCGAAGATGTAGAAGACCCAGGAGAAGTTGGCGATGACCGCGGCGCCGGCGGCGATGAAGATCGCTCGCAGGACCAGCGCGATCAGCACGCCGAAGAGCAGCACCCGCTGCTGGAGATGGCTCGGCACCGAGAACTTCGCCATGATCAGGATGAAGACGAAGAGGTTGTCGACGCTGAGCGACTTCTCGGTGATGAAGCCCGCGAAGAACTCGCCGGACGCCTGGCTGTCGCCCCAGATGAGCAGGCCCACTCCGAAGAGCGCGGCCAGCACGATCCAGACGATCGTCCAGATTCCGGCTTCCTTGACCGACACGTCATGCGGCTTGCGGCCGATGAAGAAGTCGGCCGCGATCAGGGCACTCAGACCAAGAATGGTCAGCACCCAAAGGGTCATTGAAACGTCCACTGCGCCTCCGGCGTCGTACGGCTACTGATCAGCGTCGTCGCTGCCGGAGGTCTCTTCCACCCGAGGCGGCTCACCGCCCCGCGGGCCGACGCCCCGGGACCGATGGCGGTCCGTATTGACGGGTACGTCGCGTTCGGGAGTACTCCCCTCCGCTGGAAGAAGAGTACGTGAAACACCAAGACTTAGTAAAGGGGATGGCAAGCAGGCACCAAAAGCCCAGGTCAGGAGCGATGCCCTTCGGTCAGCGGCCGCCCTTGCGGCGCGCCTCGGCGACCTGGCCCAGGACCTGCTCAAGGACGCGGCTGCCGGGCGGCGCCATCGGCGGTTCGTACGTCCACGCATGGCCGACCCAGGGGTCCGCGAGGTGGTCGTCGGCCACCGGCGTCAGGCGCAGGAGCGCGCGCCAGAGCGGGTCGAGCAGCGGGCCGTACTCCGCGGCCTCCTCACGGTCGGCGACCAGCATCAGGTGCACGCCGACCGCCGGGCCCTCGTCCGCGAGGTAGCGGAGCTGGGTCACGGCGCGGTCGTCGAAGCCGTGCGGGAAGTCGTTGACGATCAGGAGCTGCTCGGCGGTGTCCAGGTCCGGCGGGAGCGCGTCGGAAGCACCCGCGCGGATCGCCATCTGCACCAGGTCCACGCGCTGGGTGAGCTTGGTGAGTACGGCGGAGACACCTGCCGCGCCGGAAGCGGGCGGCTCGGCGAGCACGCCCGCCGTCACCAGCGGAGCGAGGGCGCCCGCCGCGGAGCCCGCCGCGTCGATGACATGCACCGTGAACTCGCGCGCCGGATAGACCGCGAGCAGCCGCGCCGTGTGCGCGACCGCGCTGTCCACGGCGAGGCTGCGCAGCTGATCCACGTCGGCCAGGGAATCCGTGCCGGACGAGCGGCCGCTGTCGATCCACAGGCCGCGCTCCAGGGGCAGCCTGACCAGCATCGGGATACGCACATCGGGGCTCTCGGGCAGGTGGAGGTCGCCGAGGCGCAGGGCCATGGGGATTTCCATGGGGGTGCGGTAGGCGTGCCAGACGGGGCTGTCCCAGCCCGCGTACGCCATGGGCAGTGCCGGTTCGACGACCTCGGACTCGGCGGCGAGCTGGGCCAGGTCGCGGTCGAGTGCGGCCTGTGCCTGGTCTACGAGGAGGCCGTGCTTGGCGCGGGCGACCTCGCGCGCGGCGTCACCGGTGCCGCCGATGCGGCTGCGCGGGTCGGAGAGGACCTTGTCGAGCTCCTGGTCCATACGGGACTCGGCGAAGTCCACGGCGCTTCGGTACGCGGCCGTGGTGCGGGCCAGGTCCTCGAACATGCCCCACACCTGGTTGTAGAGCCGCTCGTCCATGGACCAGCCGGTCGCGTCGCCCGCCACGGGCTGGGCGGACCTGCCCGGCTCGGCCGGAGCCGCGGTCGGCGCGGGCGGCGGCGGTGTGCTGGTCTGACGGCTGGGGTGGGTGTAGTCGACCGGGCTGCCGCCCGTGCTGTTCGCGTCGCCCGGCTGGTACGTGGCGGGGGTGGGCTGGGGGGCGGCGCCGTCCGGACCGGGTGTTCCCGAACCAGCTGCGGTCCGCCCCGCCTGCCCACCTGTCGTCCGCACGCGGGCCTCGTCCGAGGGGCGGGGCGGCGGCGCGGCGACCGAGCGGGCGAGGCCCTGGGCCACCGCTTCGTTGATCGTGCCCGCCAGTTCGCGGGCCCCCGGCAGGCCCTGGTCGGTGAGCATGTCGGCGAGGCCGCCCGCATAGCCCTGGCCGACGGCGCGCACCTTCCACGCGTCCTGCCTGCGGTAGAGCTCCAGGGCGACGACGGCGGACTCGGCGTCCAGGTCGGTGATGGTGTAGCTGGCGACCTCGGAGCCGTCGAGTCCGGTGACGGCGACGAAGGGGGCGGCGAGGGAGCCGAAGCTGACCGGTCCCCCGACGCCGACGGGCAGCGCGAGGAGGACGTTGACCCGGTGCACCGCTTCCGGCACGGCTCCGAGGTCCACCGCGAGGCGGTGGTCGGCTGCCGCCTGCCTGGGCACTTCGAGGCCCGGCAGCGTGGGCGAGCCGGGATGGGCCACCCAGTCCGTGCCGCGCACCTTGCCCTGGTCGTCGCTGAGCGTGACCCCGGCCACGATCGGCTTGCCGACCGAGACCCGGATCTCCAGACGGGTGCCGGGAAGCGGATGGTTCTGCCCCCGGACCAGTTCGGCCGTCATCGCCTTCGTCCCCCTCGTGCCCTCTGTACTTACTGGTGCCGCGTGGCTGCCGTGTGACTACAGGTGCGGCAGGATCGACGGCATCAGGTCCTGGAACGTGCGGCCGTTGGCAGGATTGCCGATGGCCGTCATCTGCCAGCCCGCGCCCGCGCGGTGGACCTTCGCCATGATCTGCGCGGTGTACTGACCGCCGCCGTCGAGTGTGTAGCGGGCGAGCTCCTGGCCGTTGGTCTCGTCGACCAGGCGGCAGAAGGCGTTCTGCACTTCCTGGAACGTCTGCCCCGTGAAGGAGTTCACGGTGAAGACGATCTGGTCGATGTGGACCGGGATCCGCGCCAGGTCGACAAGGATCGCCTCGTCGTCCCCGCCCTGGCCGACACCGCCGACGAGGTTGTCACCGGTGTGCCGCACGGAACCGTCGTCACTGACGAGGTGACGGAAGAACACGACGTCCACCGGCTGCTTGTCGGCGAAGAGCACCGCCGACGCGTCCAGGTCGACCTCACGCGTGCGCGTGCCGAACAGGCCACGCCTCGGGGCCGCTTGCCAGCCGAGCCCCATGCGCACCGCGGTCAGGGCACCCCCGTCGTCCTTCTGCAGGCTGATGGCCTGACCCTTGGTCATGTTGACCGTCACGCGCTGTCCCCTCTCGAAATGCCTGGGCAACCGCCGGTCTGTGCGGTTGCCAAGCACCCTACGCAGAGGCACTGACAGTGCCGCAGTGCGGGCGGCACTTTGTGTCGGTCCTGCAACACACCAGGCAGTACGCCTGCCCCGCCCTACGCCTGCCCCGCCTCCCTCATCTGCCGGAGCTCCTTCTTCATCTCCGACACCTCGTCACGCAGCCGGGCGGCGATCTCGAACTGGAGGTCGGCGGCGGACGCGCGCATCCTCGCGGTCATCTCCTCGATCTGTTCGGCCAGTTCGGCCGCGGGACGGTCCGTGGGCACCTTCTCGGCTGCCTTGCCCTTGGCGGCCTTGCCCGCCTTTCCGCCGAGCGCGGGCACCGGCGCCTTGGCGGCCTTCCCCGCGCCCGCCTCCTTCGCCTTGCGGTAGTCCGTGCCGAGGAGTTGCTCGGTGTCGACCTCTTCGCGCGCGATCGCCGACACGATGTCGTTGATCTTCTTACGGAGAGGCTGCGGGTCGATGCCCCTCTCCTTGTTGTACGCGATCTGCTTCTCGCGGCGGCGGTTGGTCTCGTCGATGGCCTGCTCCATCGCCGGGGTGACCTTGTCCGCGTACATATGGACCTGACCGGAGACGTTGCGTGCCGCGCGGCCGATGGTCTGGATCAGTGAGGTGCCGGAGCGCAGGAAGCCCTGCTTGTCGGCGTCGAGGATCGACACCAGGGAGACCTCGGGCAGGTCGAGCCCCTCGCGCAGGAGGTTGATGCCGACCAGGACGTCGTACTCACCGGCGCGCAGTTCACGCAGGAGCTCGACGCGGCGCAGGGTGTCGACGTCGCTGTGCAGATAGCGGACCTGGATGCCCAGTTCGAGGAAGTAGTCGGTGAGGTCCTCGGCCATCTTCTTGGTGAGGGTGGTGACCAGGACGCGCTCGTCCTTCTCGGTGCGGGTGCGGATCTCGTGCACCAGGTCGTCGATCTGCCCCTCGGTGGGCTTGACCACGACCTCCGGGTCGATGAGGCCGGTCGGGCGGATGATCTGCTCGACGAAGCCGTCACCACGCGAGAGTTCGTACTTTCCCGGGGTCGCCGACAGGTAGACGGTCTGGCCGATGCGGCCGAGGAACTCCTCCCACTTCAGCGGGCGGTTGTCCAGCGCGGACGGCAGCCGGAAGCCGTGGTCCACCAGGGTGCGCTTGCGGGAGGCATCCCCTTCGTACATCGCGCCGATCTGCGGGACCGTGACGTGCGACTCGTCGATGACGAGGAGGAAGTCCTCGGGGAAGTAGTCGATGAGGGTGTTCGGTGCGGAGCCGGGCTCGCGGTCGTCGAAGTGCATCGAGTAGTTCTCGATGCCGGAGCAGGAGCCGATCTGGCGGAGCATCTCCAGGTCGTACGTCGTGCGCATCCGAAGGCGCTGGGCCTCCAGCATCTTGCCCTGCTTGTCCAGCTCGGCTAGGCGCTCGGCGAGCTCCTTCTCGATGCCGTTGACCGCCTTCTCCATGCGCTCCGGGCCCGCCACATAGTGCGAGGCGGGGAAGACATAGAGGTGGTCGTCGTCGCTGATGACCTCGCCGGTGAGGGGGTGCAGCGTGGAGAGCGCCTCGATCTCGTCGCCGAACATCTCGATGCGGACGGCCAGCTCTTCATAGACCGGGAAGATCTCGATGGTGTCGCCGCGGACCCGGAAGGTGCCGCGGGCGAAGGCCACGTCGTTGCGCGTGTACTGGATGTCGACGAAGCGGCGCAGGAGCTGGTCGCGGTCGATCTCGTCGCCGATCTTGAGCGGCACCATCCGGTCGACGTACTCCTGCGGTGTGCCGAGGCCGTAGATGCAGGAGACGGAGGCGACCACGATCACGTCACGCCGGGTGAGCAGCGAGTTCGTCGCGGAGTGGCGCAGGCGCTCGACTTCCTCGTTGATCGAGGAGTCCTTTTCGATGTACGTGTCGGACTGCGGGACGTACGCCTCGGGTTGGTAGTAGTCGTAGTACGAGACGAAGTACTCCACCGCGTTGTTCGGCAGGAGCTCTCGGAACTCGTTCGCCAACTGGGCGGCCAGCGTCTTGTTCGGCGCCATCACGAGGGTGGGGCGCTGGAGCTTCTCGATCATCCACGCGGTGGTGGCCGACTTTCCGGTGCCGGTCGCGCCGAGCAGGACGACATCCTTCTCACCTGCGCGGATGCGCCGCTCCAGGTCGGCGATGGCCGCCGGCTGGTCGCCGCTTGGCGTGTAGTTGCTGACGACCTCGAAAGGCGCCACCGTGCGTTCGATCTTGGATACGGGCCGCATGGAAACCACCGTACGACCCCGCACTGACAACGGGGTCGGATCACCAGCTCTGCGGGGTCCTGGGGCCGGGGCGCTGCGGGGGCCTGCGGCTCGCCCGCGGGTCGTGCCGGTCGCCGGAGCGCGGGACGGGGTAGGGGGCGTGCGGCCCCCGCGCGGCGTTCTCCAGGTCGGCCTTGCCCATCACCATCAGCGGGTCGAACATCACGATCACGCCCGCGAGGAGCAGGAAGGCGAGCGGGCCGATCATCATGGGCGCGAGCAGTTCGGCGGGCGAGTCCCCGGACGGCGCGGCGGCCGAGCCGTGCAGATGGACGTCGAGGGCGGCCATCCCGGTGTAGTGCATGCCGCTGACGGCCAGGCCCATGACGAGGCTCGCACCGAGGCTCCAGAGGAAACCTCTGACCTGGGCGGCCGCCCACAGCGCGGCCGTGGCGGCGACGACGGCGATCACCACGGACGCGGAGACGGTGAGGGTGTTGTACTCGAGCGTCCCGCGCAGACGCATTCCGGCCATTCCCAGATAGTGCATCGACGCGACGCCGAGGCCGGTGATGGTGCCCCCGGTGAACAGCGCTGTCCCGGTCGCCCCTCGGTAGCCGACGATGAAGATCCCGATGCCGACCATGACGATGGCGACGGCGAGGCTCGCGAAGGTCAGCGCCTTGTCGTAGTGGATCGGGGCTTCCTTCACGGTGAAGCCCATCATCGCGACGAAGTGCATGGTCCATATGCCGGAGCCGATGGCCGCCGAGCCGAGCGCGAGCCAGCCTGGCCTCCAGGAGTGCGCCACGAGGAGCGACCTGGTGGTGCAGCGCAGGCCCAGCGCACCGCCGAGGCATGCCATGACATACGCCACCACCGGGGTGACAAGTCCGTAGCTGAAACCGTCGATCGTGCCCTGCATGAGCGGTAGCCCTTCCGCCTGTAGTCCCTGAATGCCAGGGAAAGCCCCCAAATGGCCCCGGCCGGCCGTCCACTGACGGGCCATGGGCTGACGCAGAGAGTAAAGCTCACTGCGGAACGTACGAACGATTTTCCCGGAAAGAAGCCCGGCTGTCGCCGTTCAACCTGTGGCCATCCTGCACCTGTCTCGCGTTGGCCGTGGACTGTCACTCTCATCCGGTCAGTGACCACTACATTGCGAGGAGTCACCGTTGTACGCACGCGTTGCCGCTGCCGCCACCGCCGCTCTTCTTGGAGCCGGCGCACTCGTCCTCCCCTCCGCCACCGCTCACGCCGCCGACGACACGTCGGCGGGGACATCGGCGCAGGCCTCCGTCCGGCACGACAGACCGCTGGTCGTCGCGCACCGGGGTGCTTCCGCCTATGCGCCCGAGAACACCTTCTCAGCCATCGACAAGGCGGCTGACATGGGGTTCCGCTGGGTCGAGAACGACGTCCAGCGCACCAAGGACGGCGAGCTCGTGATCATGCACGACGACACCCTGAAGCGGACGACGAACGTCGAGGAGCTCTTCCCCGACCGTGCGCCGTGGAAGGTCGCGGACTTCACCGCCGCCGAGATCGCCAGGCTGGACGCGGGCAGCTGGTTCAGCCCGAAGTACGCGGGACAGCGGGTGCCGACGCTGAAGCAGTACATGAACCGCGTCTCGCGCAACCACCAGAAACTCGTCTTCGAGTTCAAGAAGCCCGAGCTGTACCCGGGCATCGAGAAGCAGGGTCTCGACGTCCTGCGCAAAACGGGCTGGCTGGACCAACACCACCTCAAGAGCAAGCTCGTCATCCAGAGCTTCAGCGCGGACAGCGTGAAGACCGTGCACAAGCTGCGGCCCGACATCAAGACCGGCTTCCTCGGCACGCCGGCGACCGCCGACCTGCCCGAGTACGCGAAGTTCTCGGACCAGATCAACGCGACGCACAGCTCCATCTCCAAGGAGTACGTCGCCGCGATCCACGCCACCAAGGGACCGCACGGGAAGCCCCTGGAGATCTTCACCTGGACCGTGAACGACGCGGCAGCTACACAGCGGGTGGCGGGCTTCGGGGTGAACGGCATCATCACGAACACACCCGATGTCGTGCGTGCGGCCATCTCCAAGTAGGGCCTGCGCGCTCGGGGGCCCCGTTGTCAGTGCCCGGTCGTACGGTGGTGCACATGAACGCCAATGTGCAGGTCCGGCCGGATCAGCAGGACCCCCGGCAGGTGGTGTGGGCCGTCGTCGCGAGCGACATCGGTCCGCTGCTGCTCGCCGCGACCGATGACGGTCTGGTCAGCGTCGGCTTCCACGCCACCGACGCGGTGCGCGACAAGGCACTCGAGCGGCTCGGCTCCCGGCTGGGGGCCGAGCCGCTGCACGCTCCCGACTCCCCGCTCCTCGCCGAGCCCATACGCCAGCTCGCGGCCTATTTCGCGGGCGAGCGGCGCGACTTCGAGCTGCCGCTCGACTGGTCTCTGATCTCCGGGTTCAACCGCCAGGTCCTGCGCGAACTGACCACCGTTCCGTACGGCGCTGTCGTCGGCTATGGGGACCTGGCCCAGCGCGTCGGCCAGCCACGCGCGGCCCAGGCGGTCGGCATGGCGATGGGCGCCAACCCGCTGCCGGTCGTGGTTCCGTGCCACCGGGTGGTCGAGAGCGACGGCGGCATCGGCGGTTTCGGCGGCGGCCTCGAGACCAAGCGCCAGCTCCTCGCCCTGGAAGGGGTGCTGCCGCAGCCGCTGTTCTGACGCTGCCGCCGGAAGCCGCTCTTCCGACCCCGGAGAGGTGTGAAAACTGCGTTTCCAGCGTACGAACGTCCTGGCACACTGCGTCAGTGACTTCGACCCTCGACGCTCCTGACATACCCACGCCGGAGGCGCTGCCCGCCCTGCGCCGCCGCACCACAGCGGTGTTGATCTCCAGTCAGATACTGGGCGGGCTCGGGGTACCGATCGGCATCGCCCTCGCCCCGATGCTCGCGACCGAGGTGAGCGGGACGGAGGCGCTGTCCGGCCTCGCGCCCACCGCGTCCGTGGCAGGCACGGCCCTGCTCTCACTGCCGCTCGCCGCGCTGATGACGTCGCGCGGACGGCGGCCGGGTCTTGTCCTCGCGTATCTGATCGGCGCCCTGGGAGCGGGGCTCGTGGTCCTCGCCGCGGTCATCGAGAGCTTCCCCCTGCTGCTGCTCGGCATGGCGGGCTTCGGGGCGGGCTCGTCCGCCAATCTCCAGGCACGTTTCGCCGCGGCCGATCTCGCCGAGCCCGACCGGCGCGGGCGTGCCATCTCCCTCGTCATCTGGGCCACCACCATCGGCTCGGTCCTCGGCCCGAACATCGCCGCGCCCACCAGCCGCGCCTTCTCCGGCACCTCCATACCCGAGGCGGCGGGCCCCTTCCTCTTCGCCGCCGGGATCTTCGCGCTCACCGGCCTCGTGGTGGCGGTGCTGCTGCGTCCGGACCCGCTGCTCACCGCCCGCGCCCTCGCCCCGCAGGAGAACCACTCCGCGCAGAGCCGCTCGCTGCGGGCCGGTATGGCCGCGGTGGCCGCATCGCCGATGGCCCGGCTCGCCCTTGTGACGGTGGCCGTGTCGCACACGGTGATGGTCTCGATCATGGTCATGACCCCGGTCGACCTGGGGCACCACGGAGCGAGCCTGCAACTGGTCGGCCTGGTCATCAGCGGGCACATCGCCGGCATGTACGCGCTCTCGCCGGTGATGGGCTGGCTCTCGGACCGCTTCGGGCGGCTCTCCGTGATCGGCCTCGCGGTCGGACTGCTGTGCTGTGCCGCACTGCTCGCCGGCACCGCGGGGCCGAGCCACGGGCAGACCGCCGCCGGTCTCTTCGTCCTCGGCCTCGGCTGGTCGGCAGGCCTGGTCTCCGGCTCCGCGCTGCTCACCGACTCGGTGCCGCAGCCGGCCCGAGCCGCCGTGCAGGGCCTGTCCGACCTGACCATGAACACGGCGGCGGGGATCGGCGGCGCGGCGGCCGGCCTCATCGTCGCGCGGGCGAGCTACGGCTGGCTCAACCTCATCGGCGTATGCGTGCTGCTGCCGATGGCGGCGCTCGCACTCCGCCGGTCGATGTCGGTCAAGAAGGCCTGACCTGCCTGATCCGGGCGACCGCGATCCGGGCGGCTGCGACCCCTGCGATCAGGGCAGGGTGATGTGGTACGCCTTGCGCAGCGTCTCGTGCACGGTCCACGTCGTACGGTCGCCCTCGCGCAGGACGGCCGCGTCGCCGGGGCCGATCTCCAGCACGTCGCCGCCCTCCACCGCGACCGTGGCCCGGCCGCTGACGACCACGAAGAGCTCGTTGGCCTCGGTGTCGGTGACCACGCCGGGTGTGATCTGCCAGATGCCGCGCAGCTGCTTGCCGTCGGCGGACTCCCACAGCACCTTGCCGGTGACCTCCGGGGTGCCGGAGACGATCTGCGCCGGATCGAGCGGCTCCGCTGTCAGCTCGGCATCCGGGATGTGCACGGTGAACGAGGCGACGGCTTGATCATTCGTAGTCATGGCGGGTCACCCTAATCGGGCCCTCCGTAGAGGCGCGCGCCGGGGCGGGCCGCTACGGGGGCTACGGGGGCTACGGGGTTTGCGAGTACGCCCACACCGCCAGGGATGAAGG
The DNA here is from genome assembly GCF_043200235.1 of Streptomyces sp. NPDC048441. NCBI lineage: Bacteria > Bacillati > Actinomycetota > Actinomycetes > Kitasatosporales > Streptomycetaceae > Streptomyces > Streptomyces sp. NPDC048441. The sequence goes on along the minus strand of NZ_JBICXM010000005.1, from coordinate 400,110 downwards.
GATGAGGGGAGACCCGACAGACAGGAGGCAGGCCCGTGCTGGTGGTGTCCGACGAGGTACAGGCGGCTGTGGCGGACCGGCGCCCGGTCGTCGCGCTGGAGTCCACGATCATCGCGCACGGGCTGCCGCGCCCGCGCAATCTCCAGGTGGCGCGTGAGCTCGAAGAGGTCGTACGCACGCAGGGAGCCGTCCCCGCGACGATCGCCGTCCTGGACGGGCGGCCCCATATCGGCCTGGACAAGGAGCAGTTGGAGCGCGTCGCGAATGAGGACGGCGTCCGGAAGCTGGGCCACCGCGACCTGGCGCTCGCGGTCGCGGCGGGCGCGAGCGGGGCGACGACGGTGTCCGCGACGGCCCTGCTCGCGGCGCGCGCGGGCGTACGGGTGTTCGCCACGGGTGGGCTCGGCGGGGTGCACCGGGAGTGGGCGGTGACGCAGGACGAGTCCGCCGACCTGGGCCTGCTCGCCCGGACGCGCATCACGGTCGTCTGCGCGGGCGTGAAGTCGATCCTGGACGTCCCGGCGACGCTACAGCGCCTGGAGACGCTGGGCGTCGCAGTGGCCGGATACGGGACGGACCGCTTCCCCGGCTTCTATCTCACCGATTCCGGGCATCCGGTGGACTGGACGCTGCGTACGCCCGCGGACGTCGCGGCGGTCATGCGGGCCCAGGACGCGGTCGGCGGCCCCGAGTCCGCGCTGCTCGTCGCGAACCCCGTGCCGGAGCCGGAGCAGCTCGATCCCGCGCTGCACGCGCGCGTGCTTGCCGAGGCGTTGGAGGAGTGCGCGGAGCGGGGCATCACCGGACAGGCGGTCACGCCCTTCCTCCTGGACCAGCTGGTGCGGCGCACCGACGGTGCATCACTGAGCGCCAACCTCGCGGCGGTCCGGGGCAATGTGCGGCTCGCGGGACGGATCGCGGCGGCCTGGGCGGGGCGGTGAGCTCGCGGGGTGGTGCCCTGCTGGTCGTCGGCGACGTCGTCACGGACATCGTCGCGCGGCACCGTACGCCGCTGGCACGGGGCACGGACACGACGGCGGCGATCCGTACCGTGCCGGGCGGCGCGGGCGCCAACGTCGCGTGCTGGGCGGCCTCTTGGGGCTGTAGCGACGCACGCCTCCTCGGGCGGGTCGGCGCGGAGTCGGCGACCTGGCACGAGGAGGCGCTCACCCGCGCGGGAGTACGCTCCCGTCTCGTCGTCGACCCCGAGGCGCCTACGGGGACGGTGATCTGCCTGGTCGACGGGGGCGCGGGGGCCGGGGCCGAGCGGACGTTCCTGACGGACAGTGGCGCGTCCTTGCGTCTGTCGGCCGCCGACTGGTCCCCCGACCTCCTTGAGGGCGTCGGGTGGCTGCACCTGTCCGGGTATCTGTTCTTCGCGGAGCCGAGCCGGGCGGCGGCCGAGGCCGCGCTGGCGTCGGCACGCGCGCGTGGAGTGCCGGTGAGTGTCGATCCGGCGTCGGCGGGGTTCCTGGCCGAACTGGGCGTGGACCGTTTCCTGGCGGCGACGGACGGGGTCGCCGTGCTGCTGCCGAGCGAGGACGAGGCGCGGCTGCTTACGGGGATGCCTGACGTGGCGGACACGGCCGACCTGGCGGACGCGGCCGCCAAGCTGAGTCGCCAGTTCCCGTCAGTGGTGGTCAAGCGGGGCGCCGCGGGTGCGCTGGCCGCCCGGGAGGGCGAGGTACGGGCCGAAGCCCCCGCGCTGCCCGCGACCCCGCGCGACTCGACGGGCGCGGGAGACGCGTTCACCGGCGCGTTTCTCGCCTCCCGGCTCAGGGGTGCGGGGCTCCGCGAGGCTCTGGCGGAGGGGTGCCGGGCGGGAGCCTCGGCCGTCGAACGGGTGGGAGGCAGGCCGCCCTTGCCTGCCGCTGCGGCCCCTTGACCGGTCGTCAGCTTCGGCGGGGGCACACCTTAGGGGCGGACCAGGGGCGACAGGCCGCGTCGTCCGGTGCGGTGCCTCGCAAAGCGCCGGAGCGGCCTGATGGCGGAGCCCCTTCGGTCGTTTCGCAACGCGGCGAGGTGCCGCCCACCGCGGCAGCGGCTGATGGCGCGACGGCAGCGCCGCCCCGGTCATGATCTGTCGGCCGTGATCTGCCGGACAGGCGGCCCTACCCCTTCCTCCCCCACGCCGAGATCAGCGGTGCTGTCGCCAGGTCCATGGGCTCCGCCGCGATGTTCGCGAGGTGGTCCGTGATGTCGTCGTCCGTGGCCGCGCCCGCGGCCGTCAGGGCCGTGCGGGACTGCTGGATCATGGCCGTTTCGAGCGCCGTGCAGGCGGGCGAGGTCAGCGGGAAGTACGCGTCGGCCTCCACCTGGCGCAGGCCCGCCGTACGCAACAGGCGGGGCAGGCCGCGGCCGTACGCGAGGTCGGTGCCGCGCTGGGTGAGGACCGCGCGGCGCAGACGGTTCGCCAGCTCCTGCGCCGGGCCGCGCTCGTCCGGACAGGCCAGCGGCTGCAGGGCGGGGTCGGCCTCCTCGATCAGCAGGCGGCCCCCGGGGCGCAACGCCCTGATCATCGAGGCCAGGGCCCGCTCCTGGTCCGGGACCCCGGACAGGACGAGCCGCGCGTGGACGAGATCGAAGCCCCCGGCGGGCGGCGCGTCAGCACCCACGTCGTGCACGCGCACCTCCACCGGCGTGCGGGCCGCCGACGTCTGCCAGGAGATGTCCGTGTCGGTCGCGAGGATTCGCCCGGTGGGCCCGACCCGCTTCGCGAGCCAGGAGACGACGGAGGTGCCGCCCGCCCCGACCTCCCAGCAGCGCCAGCCGGTACCGATGCCGAGCCGCTCGATGTGCCGGAACGTCGTGGGGTCGAAGAGCGTGGCGAAGGCGTCGGAGCGCCGCCCCTCACCCGCGTCCGCCTCCCCACGCAGATTCCGATTACCGGTGAGATAGCCGTCGATGAGCGTCATGCCCCGACTATCCCAGTTGCCCGCCTCGGTCCCGGGAGGCGGCTCCGAATACCCGGAGCGGAGTATTCCGTTCCCCCAGGCCCCGACCGCACGGTCGGAACGTACTGGCAGACTGGCACGCCAAGTCACCAGAACGAGGAGCCACGCATGTCGATGGCAGGCAACCTGCGGAAGGTAGGGAACCTCCGGAAGATGGGCGGTCTGAGGAGAGTCGCGCGGGTCGCCCAGTTCGTGCGCAAGCACAACCGCGTCGACCTGAGCCACCCCGCCCGCTCCCCGCTGGGCTCATCGGTGGTGAAGTGCGTGACGTACCGCGACGGCGTGCGCCAGGAGGGCGGCCCCGATCTGGTCGAGGCGGTCAAGCGCATCCGTAAGGACGGTGACGGATTCGTCTGGCTCGGCCTGCACGAGCCGACGGAACAGGAGTTCGCGGGCATCGCCGAGCTCTTCGACCTGCACCCGCTCGCCGTGGAGGACGCGGTCCACGCCCACCAGCGGCCCAAGGTGGAGCGTTACGACGAAACACTGTTCGCCGTGTTCAAGACCGTCTGCTATGTGGAACACGCCGAACTCACCGCGACCAGCGAGGTGGTGGACACCGGCGAGATCATGGTCTTCGTCGGCCAGGAGTTCGTGATCACCGTGCGACACGGCAGCCATGGCTCACTCGGCCCGCTGCGCGAGGAGCTCGAGGCGGCGCCCGAGCAGCTCGCCCAGGGACCCGCGGCGGTCCTGCACGCGCTCGCCGACCACGTCGTGGACGAGTATCTCGTGGTGACGGACGCGGTGCAGGCCGACATCGACCAGGTGGAGATGGACGTCTTCTCCAAGGAAGGTGAGCGCGCCGACCCTGGCCGCATATACCAGCTCAAGCGCGAACTCCTCGAGCTGAAGCGGGCCGTGGTGCCGCTCGGCCGCCCGCTCCAGATCCTCGCCACCCAGCCGATGCGGGTGGTCGCCCCGGAGATACAGGCCTATTTCCGGGACGTCGACGATCACCTGAAGCGGGTCACGGAGCAGCTCACCGCCTTCGACGAGCTCCTCAACTCGATTCTCCAGGCGCATCTCGCACAGGTGACAGTCGCGCAGAACGAGGACATGCGGAAGATCACCGCATGGGCCGCGGTCATCGCCGTGCCGACGATGGTCTGCGGTGTGTACGGGATGAACTTCGACCACATGCCCGAAACGCACTGGAAGTACGGCTACGGCCTGGTGGTCGGCTTGATCGCCACCGCCTGCCTCGTGCTCTACCGCGGCTTCCGGCGCAACGGCTGGCTCTAGGCGGTACGGGCGGTACGGGCCGTACCGCCCGTACGGGCCACGCGGATCACCGGCGGTCAGCCCTTCGCGTACACGCTCTCGACCCACGCCGCGAGCTGGTCGTCGGTGAGGTGCGTGGCGAGGTCGGCCTCGCTGATCATGCCCACCAGGCGTTTGTTCTCGATGACCGGGAGCCTGCGGATCTGGCGGCCCTTCATCTCCTGGAGGACCTCGTCGACGTCCGCGCCCGAATCGATCCAGCGCGGCGTCCCCTTGGCCATGTCGCCCGCGGTCACCCGGGACGGGTCGTGCCCCATCGCCACGCAGCCCACGACGATGTCGCGGTCGGTGAGAATGCCGCAGAGCCGCTCGTTCTCGTCGCTGATGGGCAGGGCGCCCACATCGAGCTGGCGCATCAGTTGTGCGGCGCGGTCCAGGGTCTCGTGTGCGGGGATCCACTGGGCGCCGCGGTGCATGATGTCTCCGGCGGTGGTCATGGAGTACCTCCCGGTGCCGGCGGCCGGCGCGGCGCGGAGGCGCGCAGCTAGTCCCGGCGCCCCTCATTCTCGCCGGGCCCCCTCCGGTCCGCACTCCGGAGAGGGCCTCACACGGAGAAGCCGACGACCTTCTCGGGGATCACGCGGATGACAACCCGGGCCTCCTCGCCCTTCTCGCCGGGCGGGTCGATGCCCAGATACTTGTGCGAGAGCTCGTGCGGGAGCCGCTTCTCCGGGTCGGGGAGGATCTCCGCCACGCCGCGGATCTCGGCCGACGCGTACGGGTTGGCCAGGTCGAACACCGAGACGCTGATGCGCGGGTCACGTTCGAGGTTGCGCACCTTCTGCCGCCCCGCCGTGGACGAGAACAGCACCGTGTCGCCTTCCCGTTTGATCCACACCACCGAATTCTGGGGTGCGCCGCCGGGGCCGAGGGTCGCGACGCTGGCGAAGTTCTTGCCGTCGAGGAGCGTGCGGACCGATTCGCTGAAGTTGATCTCTGCTGTCGCCATGCCCAGACTCTAACTATATGCACGTGCATATAAAAGGGGTTACGGCACCTTCTCTCGATCGATTCCCCGTTCCGGCCGAACTCGCTCACCAGCCGCCCCACGCCGGATGCCGCGGATCATCCGCGCGTACGACCACGTCCGCCACCGCACCGGGGTCCGTCTCCGCCTCGTACCGCTCGAAGGCGGGCAGTGTCCACCGCTCGCCCTCTGCGGTACGTCGCCGCAGTGCGCCCGGCGAAAGCCTCGTATGCACCGTCAGGTCGAAGGGGAACCAGTGGCCGAGCAGCAGCGGCCCGTGCAGCAGCAGCAGTGCTCCGGGCGGGAGTTGGACGTACGGGCTGCGCGTCGCGCGGTCCGCCGCCGGGTCCCAGAGATCCGGCAGCACCCGTCCCGTACCGCCGGGATCCAGCGGCCCGAAGACCTCACGCCAGAGCGCGCCGATGTCGAACCAGCCGCTGTAGTACGCCTCCACGTCCTCGCGCCCGTACTCGAGACGCAGCGAGGCAGGACGCAGGAAGCCTTCCGCGGCGACAACGAGCGAGGGCCGCCCGCGCACCCGCAGCGCGTCGGCCACGCGCTGGGCGAGCTCGCCGGGCCTCGCCGCCGGGGCTCCGTCGAACGCGATGCGGGGCCAGGGGCTCGCATCCGCGGCCTCAAGGTCGAGGAGGCGGTCGGCGAGGGTGTCGGTGAGCCGGTCCCAGGTGATCGCTTCGAGTCGCACCCGCCCCATGATGCCGGGCCCCTGGCCACCACCCTCGCCGCGCCCCTCACCACGCCCCTGACCTCTCCCCCCAGCCGCACCCCTCACCACGCCCCTGACCTCTTCCCCCCAGCCGCACCCCTCACCGCCCCCTGACCTCTCCCCCAGCCTCTCCCCTGACTTATCCCCCAGCCGCTCTCCCAGCGCGGTACACGCCCGCTGACCGGGGAATGAACCTTCCATGGCACCAACACCCCCTGTCCGCACCGGCCTTCTCGCCATCCAACCTCTGAAACGCCGCCACTGCGCGGAGTGCCGCGGCGGACCGCTCTCCCTCCTGGTCATCGAGGAGGCCGAGCCGCGCTGCCTGGACTGCGCCGACCTCGGCCAGCTGGTTTTCCTGGCGCGCGGCGACACCGCCCTCACGCGACGGGCCCGCGAGGGGAGCGGTCTCTCCGCCGTGGTCGTCCGCTTCAACCGGCGACAGGGTCGCTATGAACGTCAGGGCGTCCTCGTCGAGGAGGCGGCGCTCGCCAGGGCCGAGGAGCGGTGCCTCGCGGACGCGGAGGCGCGGGGGCGGCGCCGGGCACGGGACGCGGCGCGCCGGGCCGCGCAGGACGTCGACTTCACGGCGGCTTTCGCGGACGAGATACGCCGTCTGTTCCCTGGATGCCCCAAGGAGCGAGCACGGGCGATCTCCGCGCACGCGTCCGTGCGGGGCAGTGGCCGGGTGGGGCGGAGTGCGGCGGGCCGTGCGCTGTCCGCCGCCGCGGTGACAGGAGCGGTGATCGCCGCCGTACGGCACACGGACACGCCGTACGACCGCCTCCTGATGAGCGGGGTCCCCAGGGGGGAGGCACGGCGCCGGATCGCCCCTGCGGTGGAGGCGACGCTACGGGCCTGGCAGAGCCCTGGCCGGGAGGACGTGGTCGCCTGAACCACCCGCTCCACGACGGATTCTTCCCTCGTACGCAGACGTACCCAGACGCCCGCGTATGCGCCCGCGCGCCCCACGCATGGCCCCCGGTCCGGTCCCGGCATTTCACTTGTGGTGCGGGGCCGCGCCGTGGAGGATCACTCGCGGCTCACTCACCAGACGGCTGCCTTACCCAACACGGGAGTTGCCATGATCGAGGGACCCTATTTCGTGCTCGTCGTCCTCGGCGTGCTCGCCTTCGGCCTGGTCTCCGGAGCGTTCATCGCGTTCTCTACGTTCGTGATGCCGGCCCTCGCCGCCCTGCCCCCGGCCCAGGGCATCGCCGCGATGCAGTCGATCAACGTCAAGGCGGTCACCGCCGGGTTCATGGCCGTGTTCATGGGCGCCGCCGGACTCAGCGGCGTCGTCGCCGTCGTCACGTTCGTGCTCTGGCCCGAGGAGGGCACCGTCGAGTTGCTGCTCGGCAGTGCGCTGTACCTGTTCGGCACGTTCGGCGTGACCATCGCCGCGAACGTCCCCCGCAACGACGCCCTCGCCAAGCTCGACGCCCAGGCACCGGCAAGCGCGGACCACTGGCGTACGTACGTCAGCGAATGGACCATGTGGAACCACATCAGGACCGGAGCCTCGCTGGCCGCCACCGCGTCCTTCATCCTCGCCCTGACCTGACCTGACCTGGCACGACCCGGCCCACCTCACCCTGACCTGACCACATGCCGTCCCCCGCTCCCCGACGTACAGTGGCCGAAAGCCTGCGAAAGCTGCGAGGGAGACGGCCATGGCCGACCCCAAGGGCTTCCTCACCACCACCCGCCAGGAATGGCCGCGCCGCCCCGTCGGCGAACGCGTCAAGGACTGGGACGAGGTGTACGTCCCCGGCGCGCTGCTGCCCATCGTCGAGCGGCAGGCCGACCGGTGCATGGACTGCGGCATACCCTTCTGCCACGACGCCTGTCCGCTGGGCAATCTGATCCCCGACTGGAACGACCTCGTCTCGCGCTCCGACTGGCACACGGCAGCGGACCGGCTGCACGCCACGAACAACTTCCCCGAGTTCACCGGCCGCCTCTGCCCCGCCCCCTGCGAGGCGGGCTGTGTCCTCGCGATCAACCAGCCCGCGGTGACCATCAAGAACGTCGAGGCGGCCATCGCCGACCGCTCCTGGCAGGACGGCCGCAACCCGCCGATGCCCCCGGGCAGGCACTCCGGCAGGACCGTCGCGGTCGTCGGCTCGGGCCCGGCCGGACTCGCCGCCGCGCAGCAGCTGACGCGGGCCGGACACACCGTCGCCGTGTACGAGCGCGACGACCGCGCGGGCGGCCTCCTGCGGTACGGAATCCCCGCGTTCAAGATGGAGAAGCACCACGTGGAGCGACGGCTCGCGCAGATGCGGGCGGAGGGCACGGTCTTCCGTACGTCGATCGCGATCGGGCAGGACATCGGCGCGGTGGAGCTGCTCGCGAGGAACGACGCCGTGGTGCTGGCCGTCGGCGCGACCGCCTGGCGTGAACTTGACGTACCGGGGCGGGAGTTGACCGGGATCCACCAGGCCATGGAGTATCTGCCGCTCGCCAACCGCGTGTGCGAGGGGGATCTCGAAAGATCCCCGCTGTCCGCCGCGGGCAGGCACGTCGTGATCGTCGGCGGCGGGGACACCGGGGCCGACTGTCTGGGCACGGCCGTGCGTGAAGGGGCCGCGTCCGTCACGCAGTTGGACATCTACGAGCGGCCCGGCGACGCACGCGACGACCTTGCCGAGCCCTGGCCGACGTACCCGAAGGTCTACCGTCTCTCCGTCGCCCACGAGGAGGCGGGAGAGCTGGGGACGGCTCCCGCGGCGGACGCCGACGCGCGCCTGTTCGCCGCGTCCACGCTGCTCTTCGCGGGTGACACAGCGGGCCGGGTGCGCGCCCTGCACCTGACCGAGGTCGACGCGGACCGCCGCCCGCTCCCCGGCACGACGCGTGAACTCCCCGCCGACCTGGTCCTTCTCGCGCTCGGCTTCTCCGGCCCCGATCGGGCCGCGGATGACCTGATCGACCAGCTCGGCCTGGACGTCGACGCCCGCGGCACCCTCGCCCGGGACACGGACTTCGCGACGAGCGTGCCCGGCGTCTTCGTGGCAGGCGACGCGGCCCGCGGCCAGTCCCTTGTCGTATGGGCCATCGCCGAGGGCCGCGCGACCGCTGCCGCCGTGGACCGGTGGCTGACGGGCTCGACCCAGCTCGCGGCGCCGATCGGGCCGTACGACCGGCCGATGACCGCCGGTTAGTCAGTTAGCCGGATAGCCGGTTACCCGGTTGGAAGCCCCTCACGACAGCAGGAAGTCCGCCTCCCCCGCCTTCGCCCCCTGGATGAACGCGTTGATCTCACTGTGCGTGTAGATCAGGGCCGGACCGTCCGGATCGGTCGACTGACGGACCGCGACCCGGCCGTCGGCCAGCTTCATGGCCTCCAGGCAGTTGCCGCCGTTGCCGCCGCTCCACGGCTTGTGCCAGCCCTCGCTGCCGAGCTCACGAGCGGGCATACCGTTGTATATCCGGGAGTCGTCCCGTGACTCGGGGCGGGACCCGGCTCCGGGCTTGGACCCGGGTCGCGTACCGGCTCGGTGTCGATCCATTCACAGCTCCTTGCGGAGGTCCCGGAGGATCTCCTTTGTGCGATGTGCCGTCGCGGCTTGCGCCGCCATGCGGTCCATGACCTCGAGGTGGGTGGCCACCTCGGTGCGCGCGTCCAGATAGACCGCGCCCGTCAAGTACTCGCTGTAGACCATGTCCGGGAGCTCCGCCACGGCGAAGCGGAAGAGCACGAACGGTCCGTACGTGCCCGGGTGCGGACCCGCCGCGAACGGCGCGATCTGCAGCGTCACCTGAGGAAGTTCGACGGCTTCGAGCAGCTTGTCGATCTGCTCGCGCATCACATCGGGACCACCCACGGGTCTGCGCAGGGCGGTCTCGTCCATCACGATCCAGACCCGCGGCGCGTCCTCGCGGGTGAGCAGCGACTGGCGCTCCATGCGCAGCGCCACGTACCGCTCGATGTCATCGGGGTTGGTCTGGCCGATCGCTCCGGAGCGCATCACGCCACGTGCGTACTCCTCGGTCTGCAGCAGACCGGGAACGAAGTGCGGTTCGTACGACCTGATGAGGGAGGCCGCACCCTCGAGGCTTACGTACATGCTGAACCAGCCCGGCAGGATGTCGTGGAACCGCTGCCACCAGCCCGGCTTGTTCGCCTCCTCGGCGAGCGTCACGAAGGCATCGGCCTCGTCGTCCGCGACGCTGTAGGACTTCAGGAGCAGCTGGAGATACGGGATCTTGAGCGCGACCTCGGCCATCTCCATACGCCGGACCGTGGCGGGGGCGACACGAAGGATCCGTGCCGCCTCCTCTCGCTTGAGGCCCGCGCGCTCACGCAGGTCCTGCAAGCGACGGCCGAGGACGACCTGGCCGACGGTCGGCGCGGACCGCGGTTCGCTCACGTCCTACCTCCACGTACTCCATGTAATGCCAATTCACTCCGCACCTGGAGCCGTTGCCAGCAGTGTGCCATGTGCTGCCCAGAAGGGACACGCCACTGTGCACTTTTCAGAGTGGGTCTTGCCAAGGTGTTCCCGACGGGGCGATAGTGGATGCTGTGACTCCGCCCGCGCCGTTACATGCAGCAGCCGCCGAAGCCCCTGTTGGCATTACCGCCGACGCGTGGGCCGAGAGCGGCGCCGAGCTCTGCGTCAGCTTCGCGCTCGTGCCACGGCCGGGCTCCGCGTCGCAGGCCAGAAGACTGGCGAAGGCCCAGCTCATGGGCTGGGACATCCACGAGGACGCCCGCGACGCGGCGGCCCTTGTGGTCTCCGAGCTGGTCACCAACGCGATCGTGCACACGGCGAGTCACCGCATCATCTGTGAGCTCTGCACGGGCCCCGGCAAGCTGCGGATAGCTGTGCGTGACGACGGATACGGATCAGGTGTCCCGCGGCCCGCCCGGGAAGGGCCCGACGCGGACGACGAGCACGGGAGGGGCCTCCTCCTCGTCGACGCGGTCAGCACGGCGTGGGGCGTGCGGGACGAGGGCGCCGGAGCCGGTCTCACCGTATGGGCGGAGCTTCGGGCGTGAGGTGACGGGTGACGAGGTGACCACCGCGGGTGCGGGTGCGGGAACGACGTGAGCGTGAACGACGTGGACGGGGGGCGTGTGAGCGCAGTGACGGTGCGGCGGCTGTTGGATCTGGACACGCTGGTCCGCATGGAACGGAGGCGCACCGCCGCCCCGCCGCGGACGCGCCTCGCCGTCCCTGAGGGGATGTCCCAGCCGCTGGGATGCGACGCCGTGGCGGTGCCTTCGGGGCTCGGACCTCGGCTGATGGCGCGGTTGCCGCGGGTGGGGTGTGTGTACGAGGACGTGGAGAGCGATGCCGACGGGGTCGACGGGGCCCGGTGGTGGTGGATCGTCCCCGCGGACTCCGATGTCGCCCTCGAGTGGCCGTCCCCGGCGTATTACGCGGCAGGTGCCGTAGTGCCGGGCGCCCGGCGCGCACCCTCCCTGATCCACAGCCCCTCCGGGGGCGAGGTGCCCTATACGCCGCCGATTCCGCTGTATCTGGCGCTGTGCCGGGCTACGGGGACCACGCCCGCGTGGTCTCGCGCGGTGCGGGCGTAGAACTCGCGCGGTGCGGGCGTAGAAAACGCGCGGTGTGGGCGTAGAAAACGCGGGCCTGGCGGGCCTGGAGGAGACACTGCGCGGGCCTAGGCAGACCTAGCCCCCGCCACAGCGGCCTCCACCGCCGCAACCACCTCCCCCGGCACCTCCATCTGCGCCATGTGCCCCACGCCCTCCACCACCCGGACCGGCACCCGCCCCCGCAGCGACGCCGCGTTGGACACCGGAATCACCCGGTCCGCCTGCCCCCACACAGCCACCGCGGGCACCTCGTCCGGGAGCAGAGACGCCACGTCGAGGCCCCCGCCGCCACCCGGGGCGACCAGCGTCGACAGGAGCGTACGGAGGGCCGCGTCGACGCCGTCGAGCCGCTTGTACTTCAGGAGGTCGTCCACCAGCTGCCGCGTCACGAGTCCCTCGTCGGCGAACAGCTTCCGTACGTGAGGGCGGAGCTCGCGCCGTGTCGAGGCCTCCGCGAAGCCCCGCAGACAGGACGCGTCGACGTCCGGGCCGTATCCGGCGGGCGAGATCAGCGTCAGTGAAGGGACCCGGTCCGGAACCCGCGCCGCCACCGCGGTGACCACCGCGCCGCCCAGCGAATGCCCCACCAGATGGGCCCGCTCGATGCCGAGCGCGTCGAGGAACCCCGTGACGACCGCCGTCAGCGCTGCCAGGCTCCCGTCGCCCACGTCCTTGGCCGACTCTCCGTGGCCCGGCAGGTCGAGCGCGTACACAGTGTGCCGCGCCGCCAGGGGCTCCTGCACGAAGAGCCAGGAGTTCTTGTCGCCGCCGTACCCGTGCACCAGCACGATCTCCTCGGGCCCGCCGCCCGACGTCGCGTACGCGAGGCCCCTGCCCGCCACCTCCGCGACGCCGCTCACCGGGCTGCCCTCGTCCTCCGCGGGCACCCCGCGCGCCAGCTGCTCCCGCGCCTCGGCGGCCACCCGCTCGATCTCGTCCTCCGGCACCTCCGGACCGGCGATGACCGCGATGACGCAGCCCACGGGGGCCTCGCCGCCCGCTTCGGCGACGATCCGCCGCAGTACCCCGCTCCGTGGCGCCTCGAGGGTGCCCGCGATCTTGTCGGTGTCGATCTCGGCCAGATCGTCGCCCTCCTCGACCTCGTCGCCCTCCTCCGCGATCCACTCGGTGATCTTTCCGGTCTTCATGGACAGGCCCCACTTGGGCATGGTGACCCGCTCGATGAACGGCATCTTCACGGCTTCCTCATGGCTTCCAGTCGACGACCGACTTGACCGCGGCGCCGACGCGCCCCGCGTCCGGCATATAGAGGTCTTCGAGCGTCGGGCTGAACGGCACCGGCGTGTGCGGCGGGGTCACCGTCCCGATCGGTGCCCGCAGCGCCCCGAACGCCTCACGCGCGACGAGCGCCGAGATGTCGGCCGCCATGCCGCAGCGCGGCCCCGCCTCGTCGACCACGACAAGACGCCCGGTCGCCTCGACGCTCTCGATGATCGTGTCGGAGTCCAGCGGGCTCGTCGTGCGGGGGTCGATGATCTCGCAGCTCACCCCGGACGAGGCGAGCTCGGCCGCCGCCTCGGATGCGACGCTCACCATGCGGCCCAGGGCCACGATCGTCACGTCATCGCCCTCACGCACGATGCCTGCCTCGCCGAAGGGGATCGCGTAGCTCTCCGCGGGGACCTCGCCCACGACGTCGTACATCGCCTTGTGCTCGCAGAAGATCACCGGGTCGTCGTCCCTGATCGCCTGGATCATCAGCCCCTTCGCGTCGTACGGAGACGACGGCAGGACGACCTTCAGTCCGGGGACGGCGGTGAACGCGGGGTACATGGCCTGCGAGTGCTGGGCCGCCGCCCGCAGACCGGCCCCGTACATCGCGCGGATGACGACGGGAGTGATGGCCTTGCCACCGAACATGTACCGGAACTTCGCGGCCTGATTGAAGATCTGGTCGAAACACACCCCCATGAAGTCGATGAACATGAGCTCGGCGACCGGCCGCAGGCCGCGCGTCGCGGCGCCGATCGCCGCGCCGATGAACGCCGACTCGGAGATCGGAGTGTCGAGAACCCGCCCCGGGAAGCGCGGATAGAGCCCCTTCGTCACGCCCAACACCCCACCCCAGGCATCGGATTCGCCGGGGGCTCCCGCGCCGCCGGCGTTGTCCTCGCCCATGACGATGACGGAGGGATCGCGCTCCATCTCCTGCGCCAGCGCCTCGCCGAGCGCCTCGCGATAGCTGATGCTGCGTGCCACGGTCGACTCCCCTCAGAGGTACGAGATGTAGACGTCGGTCTCCAGATCCGCGACGGTCGGCCGGGGCGCGGCCTGCGCCTGGGAGACCGCCTCGTCGATCAGCTGGGTGACTTCGGCGTCGACCGCGTCGAGCTGATCCACCGTCAGCATGTCCAGCACCGCCACCCGTTCCCGGAAGCGCTTGATGCAGTCGAGTTCGGCACGGGCGCGGCGCACCTCGTCCGCCCGGTACTTCTGCTGGTCTCCCTCGAAGTGCCCGTAGTAGCGCGTGAGTTGGACTTCGATGAGGGTGGGTCCACCACCCGAACGCGCCCGTTCGACCGCCTCGCCCGCTGCCTCGTGCACGGCGAAGAAGTCGAATCCGTCGACCGTACGGCCCGGCATACCGAAGGCCGCAGCGCGGGCCGCGATGGAACCGCCGCCCACCGACCAGTCAGCCGAAGTGGCCTCCGCGTAGCCGTTGTTCTCGGCGACGAAGACGGCGGGCAGGTGCCAGACGGAGGCGAGGTTCAGAGATTCCAGGGTGGTGCCCTGGTTGCTGCCGCCGTCGCCGAAGAAGGCCACACCGACGCCGCCGTCCCCGCGCACCTTCGCGGCGAGCGCGGCGCCGCAGATCAGGGGCGGGCCGCCACCGACGATGCCGTTGGCGCCGAGCATCCCCTTGGAGAGGTCGGCGATGTGCATGGAACCGCCCTTGCCGTGGCACGACCCGGTCGCCCGTCCGTAGATCTCGGCCATCATCGACTTCACGTCGACGTGCTTGGCGATGCAGTGACCGTGGCCGCGGTGGGTGGAGGCGATGACATCGCGGTCGTCGTCGAGATGGGCGCAGACACCTGCGGCCGAGGCCTCCTCGCCTGCGTACAGATGGACGAAGCCCGGGATGTCGCCCGTCGCGAACTCCTCGTGGAGACGCTCCTCGAAGGCACGGATCGTACGCATCGTGCGGTACGCGCCGAGCAGCGCGGGACCGTCGAGGCCGTGCCCGTAAGGAACGTGAGATGTCCGAAGAGTGCCGGCCACGGAAGAACTCCTTTGCCTGGGCGGTGCGGAGTTGCCTGCATGGGGTATGGCACTGCGGGCTCGGCGAACCGGCAACAGTTGCCCGGGGTTGCAAGTCCTCGCACGTCCCCACCCGACGTACGCAATCGAGGTACGTCACCGGACGAACTGCTGCGGACGGGTGGTGTGTACGCGGAGCTCTACGCGCTCCAGGCGGACCAGTTCACGGCGAAGATCCCGTGGTCACCCGCGTCACCGAACGGGCACGCCGAGCGCTGAAGGCCGGCTTAGGCGGCGACTGCCACCTCGGTCACTTCGGCCGCTGTCTCGCGCACGATCACCAGAAAGGCGTCAGAGGCGAGGTCCATCACGACCTCCGCCCGCTGCCCCTCCATGCGGCGGGCCCGCGCGAACTCCTCCGCGGGCCATGATCCTCGCGGCCCACCGGCCGGAAAGCGTTCAAGTACCACTCGGCTGTTCATCATTGTCTTCCTGCTCCCCCGTTGCCAGTCCGTCAATCTGTCGATGGACTCTTATGGAGTAGAACGCGCCGGGGGGCGGAAAGGACTCACAACGTGACGGACCTGACACCGAGTTGTGTCAGTTCCTCACTCCTCGTAAGCCCCTACCCCTCACTCCTCGTACTCGTCGTGATACCGCAGCCTGCGGCTGCCCGCCGGAGCCCCGAGCCCCGCCGAGCGGCCCTTGGGCTCCTCCCACTCCTCCTGCCGCCCCAGCGCGGTGAGGTCGAAGAGGGTCGAGTAGGAGGCCACCCCGTCGGTGCCGCGGTTGAACGTCGAGTACGTATGGAAGACGCGGTCGCCGTCCCGCAGGAAGCAGCTGAGGCCTGGCTGATCGGCGGGGTCCCGGCCGTCGTAGACGGTGGCGTGGAAGTCGCGGTTGAAGTCGTCGGCGTTGGACGAATACCAGGGCACCGTCCAGCCCATCCGTGCCTTGAAGGGGAGGATCTTGGTGAACGGCGCGCGGGAGACGGCGACGAAGGTCGTGCCGCGGGACCGCAGATGGGCGAGGTGCCCGATCTGGTCGATGAAGGCGGAGCAGCTGCGGCAGCCCGTGTCCCACTCCGGGGCGAACATAAAGTGATACACGATGAGTTGGGCGTGTCCGTCGAAGAGGTCGAACAGTGTCGCCTTGCCGTCGGAGCCGTCGAACAGATACTCCTTGGTGATCTCGACCATCGGCAGCCGACGCCGCTCGGCGTTCAGCGCGTCACGCTCCCGGGTCGCCGCCTTCTCCTTCACGAGCAGTTCCTCGCGCGCGGCGAGCCACTCCTCGCGTGTGACGATGTCGGGAAGTCCCATGGTCCCTCAGTCCCTCCTGCGGATCCGCACATCGGATCCGTGCCTCTGCGAGGGGTGACCTGCGGGCTCGTCGGAACTCATCGGTCGCGGCGAAGAAAGTTTCCAGAACTCCAGAAATCCAGAATCTTGAATGCCCGGTCAGCTTGAATGCCCGGTCAGAAGGTCACCGGTAGGGCGAGCAGTCCGCGCGCCCGAATCGAGGGACGCCACCGCAGGTCATCGGGGCGTCCGTCGAGCGCGAGGTGCGGGAAGCGCTCGATGAGCGCGCCGAGCGCGATCACCGTCTCCAGGCGTGCGAGAGGCGCGCCGACGCAGTGGTGGATTCCGTGCCCCAGGGCGAGTTGGCCCGTGGTGTCGCGGGTGATGTCGAGGCGGTCGGCGTCGGGATAGCGGCGCGGGTCGCGGTTGGCGGCCGACAGGGAGAGCAGCACGGTCTCGCCCGCCGGGACGGTGACGCCGGCGATGGTGACGTCTTCGAGGGGAAAACGGCGAATGGCGAGCGGCGTGGGGCCGTCGTAGCGGTTGAACTCCTCTACTGCAGCAGGGAGTTGAGTCGGATCCTTGCGGAGGGCGGCAAGCTGGTCGGGGTGGCGGAGGAGGGCGAGGGTCGCGTTGCCGATGAGCTGGACGGTGTTCTCGTACCCGGCGAAGAGGATCAGGAAGGCGAGCGACATCAGCTCGTCCTCGCTCAGCCGGTCCGCCTCCCCTCGGCCAGTCTCCCCTCGGCCTGTCTCCCCCCGGCCAGCGTCACTCCCGTCCCGTACGGCGATGAGGTCGGACAGCAGATCGTCGGCGGGCTCCTCGCGCTTGTCCGCCAGAAGCCGTGTGAAGAAGCCGAGCATCGCGACGACGGCCTCCTTCGCGCTCTGCGGATGTGCGGGGTCGGGCGTGATCAGGGTGTCGGTCCAGACCCGGAAGTCCGTCCGCTGCCCGGCAGGCACGCCGAGGAGATCGCAGATGACGGTGATCGGGAGCGGACCGGCGTACGCGGCGACGAGATCGGCGCTCCCCAACGGCTCCATGGCGTCGAGGAGTTCGTCGGCGGTACGACGGATCGGTTCGCGCAGGCTCTCCACCCGGCGCGATGTGAAGGCCTTGACCACCAGACGCCGGATGCGGGTGTGGTCCGGCGGATCCATGTTCAGCATGTTCGCGTCGAGGGCGGGCGGCAGGGCGAACCCCCGGTAGCTGCCGGGCAGCGCATTGCTCTTGTCGAGCGAGAGCCGTGGGTCGGCGAGGGCGGCTCGTACGTCGTCGTACCGCGTGACCAGCCAGGCCGGGTTGCCGTCGGTCCCCGCGATGCGGTGCACCGGCGCGGTGTCACGCAGCCGTGCGTACGTGGCGTACGGATCGTCGATGAGACCGTCGGCGGGGTCCTGCTGCGGAGTGATGGGCATACCTCCACCCTAGGCAGCGGTCCGCCGGATACCGCCGTCAGCCCTCGCGCCTAGCCCCGCCCCGCCACGCCCCGCACTCAACCCTCGTACTCCTGGATCCGCTTCCCATGACTGCGGTCGATCAGCGCGGGCAGCTCGGCGCCCAACTCCGCGACGATTTCGGGCACATCGAGGGTCAGCAGCCGCCGGTCGCGCATCAGGACGCGTCCGTCGACGATCGTCGTGCGCACGTCCGCCGAGCGCGCGCTGTGCACCAGGGTGGCGGCGAGGTCGTGCACGGGCTGGGTGTGCGGTCCGTCGAGGTCGACGAGGACGATGTCGGCTCGGCGACCCGGCGCGAGCCTGCCGATCTCCTCCCCCAGGCCGACGGCCCGCGCGCTCTGGAGTGTGGCGTGGTCGAGGGCCTGACGGGCGGTCAGCCAGCTGGGGTCGCGCTGCGTGGACTTCTGCACGAGTGCGGTGAGCGCCATGGACTCCCACACGTCCAGGGTGTTGTTCGACGCGGCTCCGTCCGTGGCGAGGCCGACGGGGATGCCGATGTCGCGCAGGGCGCGCACGGGCGTGGTGTCCCAGCCGAACTTGAGGTAGCCGCGGGGCGCGGTCGCGACAGCGATGCGTCCCGTGCCCTGCTGGAGAACGGGCAGGTCACGTTCGAGGATGCCGGTGCCGTGCGCGATGAGGACATCGACGTCGAGCAGTCCGGTGCGGTGCAGGATCTCGATGGGGGTGCGGCCATGGCGCTCCAGGCTGATGGCGGTCTGGGCGCGGTCCTCGGAGGCGTGCAGGTGAACCATCAGGCCGTGCTCGCGGGCGAGTTCGGCGGTCGCGGCGAGGTCGGCGTCATCGACGGTGTACGGGGCGTGCGGGGCGAGCGAGGTGGTGATGCGGCCCCCGGCGGCCCCGCGCTGCCTGAGAGCGAACTCCAGTGACGCAGCGCGGCCTTCGGGCCCCTGCGAGGAGAAGAATGCCGCTCCCAGGTTCGCGCGAAGGCCGCTCTCCGTGACGGCGGCGGCGACGGTGTCCATCGCGAAGTAGTGGTCGGCGAAGGTCGTCACGCCGCCCCGGATCATCTCGGCGCAGGCGAGCCGCGCACCGAGCCCGACGACACGCTCCGTCAGATTGGACTCGATGGGCCAGATCCAGTCGTTGAACCACTCGTTGGCGGGCAGGTCCTCCGCGATGCCTCGCAGAGCCACCATCGGGGTGTGCGTGTGGCAGTTGATGAGCCCCGGCACGGCGGCCTGGCCGCGCGCGTCGATGCGCTCGGTGGCCGGGAGGCCAGCCACGTCGGGGGTGGTGGTGACGGCTTCGATGAGTCCGTCGCGTACGACGAGGGCGGCGTCGTCGAGGAATCCGACCTGATCCTCCGCGTCGTGGACGAGGGCTGTGCAGCCCGTGATGACGAGGTCGGCAGGGCCGTGCGGGGGAGGCTGCGTCATCTCTTCACGGTACGGGGAGTGCGCATCCCGGGCCCTGTCGCGTGGGTGGATTCGCGAGCACGCTGGCGACACCCGGCAATTCACACACGATGACAATTCACACACGACGACGCGAGAACAGTTGGAGCCCGCCATGCTCCTCGGCACCTGGAACCTGGAGAACCTCTACCGGCCCGGCGGCGCGTTCGGGCCCAAGGACAAGGCCGCGTACGAGGCGAAGCTGGCCTCCCTCGCGGCGACGATCGGGGCGCTGAACCCGAGCCTGCTCGGCGTGCAGGAGGTCGGTGACCCGGAGGCGCTCACCGATCTGGCCGGGATGCTGGAGGGCACCTGGCACACCACGCTCTCCGAGCACGCGGACGAGCGGGGCATCAGGGTCGGGTTCCTGAGCCGGATCCCGGTGTCCGTCGTGGCCGACGACGTCGGCTTCCCCGCGCAGCTGCGCCCGGTGCAGGTCGGCGACGCGGGCAAGCCGGTGACGCGGGCGGGCCGCGGGATCCTCGCGGTGACGGTGTCGACGCGTGCCTTCTTCTTCGACGCGGCCGTGTGCCATCTGAAGTCGAAGCTCCTGTCGTACGGCGGCGGCCGGTTCCAGCCGCGGGACGAGGGTGAGCGGGCCCGCTTCGGTGCGTACGCGCTGTACCGCCGTGCGGCCGAGGCCGTGACGGTGCGCTCGCTGGCCGACCGGCTCCTGAAGGGCGACGGCCGCGAGCACGATGTCGTGGTGCTCGGCGATCTGAACGACGAGGTGTCGGCGGCGACGACCCAGATCCTCCTCGGCCCGCCCGGCTCCGAGATCGGCACCCCCGGGTTCGACAAGGCGGACAAGGGTGACGCGCAGCGGCTGTGGAACGTGGCCCCGCTCATCCCGGCCGAGCAGCGGTACTCCCGCATCCATGCGGGGCGCCGCGAACTGATCGACCACGCCCTGGTGAGCCGCAGCCTCCTGCGGCAGGTGAAGGCGGCGGGGACGGGTGTGCCGGGCTCGACGGCGACCGCGCTGCCGTCGGTCGGGGACAGCGATCCGGCGGAGCGGAGGGATGCGGCAGGCTCGGACCACGCGCCGGTGTGGATACGGATCGAGATGTAAGGGCGTCCCTCTAAGAATTGAGCATCAGTCTGAGGGCTGAGCATCAGCCGCGCGGGAGCACGGTCGAGAGGACTCCCGGCAGCGGATACCAGTCCGACGACACGATGCTGGCGTGCCCGCGCGCGAGCAGGGCGACGCGCTCCCGGGCCTGGGCCTCGGTCGGGTTGACGGAGTCGATGGCCGGGGCGACGTTGTGGGCGTCGGACATGACGACGAGGTAGCGCCGGTCGGCGTACCACTTCGTGTCGATGGTGCCGCCCGCGTACGTGGACGCGTCGCCGTCGAACAGCACGAACCAGGGCCGGATCGCCGCGTCCGCGTACCGCCCGCGCGGGTCGCCCGCCTCGGCGCCGAGCACGGCCGGGAAGGCGGCGGCGTCTCCGAGCCGCCCGGCCGCCGCGAGGTCGCGCAGGTGCGTGGCGTACTCGCGGTCGGTCCACAGGGTGTCGGCCGGGTTGTCCTGCTCGACGGTGCCGGGTATGAGCTCGACGATGAACTTTCCGGCGAGGGCGCTCCGTTGGGGCCAGCCATCACTCCGTACGGCCTCGTCGAGGGTGGCGTGCCCCCCGGTGAGCTGACCGGGACGGTAGACGGCGTCGCCGAGCTTGCTCGTCAGAAGGGCGTCGAGATCGGCGGGCCCGCGCCCGTTCTTCCCCTGGAAGCCGTCCTTCAGCTCCACCTTCAGGAGGATGGGCCGGTGGCCGGGGTGGGCGTCGTGCCAACTCTTCATGTCCGCCAGGCATCCGGCGAGGCTCTGGTTGCGCGGTTTGGTACGCAATTCGGCCGGAGTCGCGGCGTTCTCGCAGTTGTTGTCATTGCCGACCGGATTACTGTGCGAGACCCGCCATCCGCTCCCGAACACATTGGTCCATACGTCGAGTTCGAGCATCCCGGCGCCGGAGTCGAGCGCGTCGGCGAAGTACGGGTACTTCGCCTTCTCGTAGGCGTTGTGGACGCCGACGCCGGTGGTGGCGGCGTAGGGCGACTGGGGGGCCGGGTCGCCGGCGGCGAGGCCGGGGGTGCCGCTCGCGGCCCCGGAGGTTCCGAGCGACAGTACGCCCGCCGCCGCGACGACCACGGCAAGACCTGTCCCTGTACGTGCCCTCATGCCAGCCGCCCCTCCACCGCTCCGGTCAAGTCTCATGAAACGTATGGGAGTTGCGTGTCGCATGGGAAGACGGCGGCTTACGGGCAGGGAGGGATATCCAGCCGTGCGGCCGGGAGGGGGAGGGCGGGGGGCATGGCGTGTCCGCTACCGTCGGCGCCCGTTATGGATCAACGTAAGCCAGAGATCCGCACACCTGCGGAACTCATTGACCTGCGCAACGCCATTGACCTGCACAACGCCCATCGACCTGCACAACCCCCATCGGCCTGCACAACCCCCATTGAAAGGGATCAGCCCTCATGGCCCTCAGCCTCTCCCGCATCTCCCGCACCCGTCTCGTCGTGACCGCCGCCGCGACGGCGGTCCTCGCGGTCGGCGCCCCGGCCGCGTACGCCTCGCTGGACACCGAATCGCACGCCACCAAGACGGCCGCCACGTCGACGGTGTCGCGGGGTACGGCCTACACCGAGACCCGCCTCCTCTTCGGCACGGAACGCCCCGACGGCGGCCCCGACGTGACGGACAAGCAGTTCATGGCGTTCATCGACGACGAGGTGACTCCGTCGTTCCCGGACGGGCTCACCGTGCAGGACGGCCGCGGCCAGTGGCGTGACTCCAACGGCAAGATCGAGCGGGAGCGTTCGTACGAGCTGATCCTGCTCTATCCGACACCGCAGGCGCACAAGCGCGACGCCCAGATCGAGGAGATCCGCACGGATTACATCAAGGAGTACGGGCAGGATTCGGTGGCGCGGCTCGACGACCGAGTACGCGTGGACTTCTGAGCCGCGCCACCGCTGGGCGGTTCCGTCACGCCACCGGAGTGAGCTCCGCGAGCAGTGCGTCGATGCGCTCCCTGTGCCGCCGCGGCAGGCGCCCCGTGTCGTCGACGTGCACCGCGCAGGCGGTCGTGGTGTCGACGAGACGCTCGAGGGCGGCCGCCACCTCCTCCGAACCCGCGGAGTGCCGGGCGAGGGTGGGGAGTTCGGCGGCCGCCATGTCGATCGCGGCGCGGGCCTCGGCCAGAGTCCGGTAGGCCTCGCGCCGCAGGGCCCAGCGGGCGGCGCGGTCGGGGTCGAGTTCAAGTTCGTCTTCGGCGCCGCGCAGAACATGTCGCAGATACGCGTGCGCGGACTCGCGGGCGGCCGTGAGCCGGTCCTGTACGCGACCGCCGCGCCGCACCGGCCACGGCAGATGCAGATGCCCAACCAGCAGGACGATCCCGCAGGCGAGCAACGTCTCGCCGATCCGCCCCCAGGAGGCCTGCGGCTCCCCGCCCACCATGACGAGGGCGAGTACGAGGACGGTGACGACGGCGGTCTGGGCGGCGAAGTGCCGGGTGGCGACGGGAATCAGCGCCCCGCACACGGCGACGACGGCGACGAGCCCGGCGGGCCGCGGCAGCAGCGCGGCGAGCCCCGCGAACAGGACGGCGCCAAGGACGGTGCCGAGGGCGCGGCACAGGACGCGCGACGCCAACGGCCCGAGGTCGGGCTTGACCAGGAAGACGGCGGTGGCGGGGAGCCAGTACCAGTGCTCGTGGTGCAGGGCTTGCGCGACGGCGGCGCTGGCCCCGAAGCAGAGCGCGACCCGCACGCCGTACTCGCGCCCACCGGGCCCGGCGGCCGTGCGCAGCACGTCGGCGGGGGCGCGCCCGCGGCCGTGCAAGGGCCTTGCGCTGCCGCTGTCGAAGGCTTCGGCGGCGTGCAGCAGGGCGTCGTCGAGGGCGCGGAGCCCGGCACCGGAACGGCCGGGCGCGGGCAGCGGCCCGCAGGGGACGCCGTCGCGGATGGCGGCGGCGATGCGGCGAGGCCCCTCCCCCGCGCGCCCCGGCAGCGACTCACCGGCCCAGGCGAGGGCGGTCGCGGCCTCGCCGAGCGGCAGCGCGGCCGCGTACTGCGCGTGCAGACGCCGCTCGGCCGCCGAGCCGGAGTGCCGCCGCAGGCGCGGCCCGGAGAGGGCGTCCTGGGCATGGTCGAGGGCGGCGGTGAGGGCGGCGCGGCGGGTGGTGGATTGCAGGCTGCCCGCGGCGTCGAGGAGTGCGGCGACGGCTTCGTAGACGGCGGCGACGGCGGTGCGCTCGCCGTCGAGGCGGTAGGGCCCGGCACCGGCCCGCCCGTCACGGGGCGAGGGCAGCACGAGTACGAGCCGCAGCGCGATCAGCCACGCACCCCCGGCGAGAAAGAAGAGCGCCCGCTGCCACCCGGGCTCGGGCAGCGGCATCCCGGCCCCGATCGCGGCGGCGACGAGCAGCTGCGTACCGCTGGCGGAGGCGATGGGCCCCGCGGCGGAGAAGGCACCGGCCAGCAGCCCGAGGACGGCGAACAGCAAGGGCAACAACAGCGGGCTGCCGCCGCCCCACGCCCCGACGTACACCCCGAACGCCAGCCCACAGGCCCCCGAGAGCGCGGGCACCCCGAGCCGCCGCACGGCGACCCGCCGGCTCCCGGGCCGGTCGTTGATCCCGGCCAGCATGGCCCCGAGCGCGGCCACGACCCCCACGGAGACCCGCCCGGCGACGACACCCGCACACAACAACGGCCCCGCGGCCAGCGCACCCCGCACCACGGAATGCCACGGCACGGGCCCACGCTGCGTACGCAGGGCATGGCCGAGCCAAGGCGGGAGGGAAGTTGCGCGGGGGGTCACCGGGCTCACCGTGTTCCTGTGTCGTCATCGGGACGGGCATCGACGGGTACGTGCCGCCGGACGACTTCGGCCTGGGCTTGTGATCCACCGTAAGCAGTGATTCTGGCGAAAAAGGAACGGGCGCGTTTCCACGATGTGACGGTTCGCGGATGCCGCGCGAGGCGAGGTCTCACGGAGGGCGGCACTCACGTACAAAACGGCGGGCAGCACTCACCCACAAAACAGCCGGTCCCCCACCCCCCGTCAGTACGACCAACGGAGGCCTCAACCCTACGTTGGTCGTACTGATGGCGGCGGCCCTGGTGCACACCATCGGCACGCAATTCGCTGGCGCGGGACGGCAAGCGGACCGCAGGCTGACGACCATGAACCGCACAGACACCGACGACGACTCCGCCATCACCGCCACACCGCCCACCCACCAGATCCGCGCCCTGCACACGGAATCGACGGTCACCGTCTACCAGGCGTACGCCCCCGAGCTCGGCGAGCCCGCGGCCCGCACCGGCCGCTTCCCCGCCGCATGGAAGCGGGACCGCATGACGTGGATCAAGCCTTCCTTCCTGTGGATGATGTACCGCTGCGGCTGGGCCACGAAGGAGGGCCAGGAGACCGTCCTTGCGGTGGAGATCACGCGCGAGGGCTTCGAGTGGGCCCTCCGCCACGCGTGTCTGTCGCACTATGCCCACGGGGTGCATCCCGACCAGGCGTCCTGGAAGCGGGACTTGAGGCGCGCACCGACCCGGGTCCAGTGGGACCCGGAACGCGACCTGCACCTGAACCCACTCCCGCACCGCTCCCTCCAGCTGGGCCTGGCGGGCGACGCGGCACGCAGATACGCGGACGAGTGGACGGTCTCAATCACGGATGTCACCGACAGGGCCCACGCGATCCACACCCTCGTACGCAAAGACCAAGACCTGGAATCGGCAGCGGTCCTGCTCCCCGAGGAACGCCCCTACCCCACGCCTGACGCCCTACTGGCTCACCTGCACGCGTGAGGCAGCATCACGCCCATCACGCCCCGCCACCGTCCTCCCCTCGGCATATCAAGCACCGGTCCCTGCCGTCCCACCCGGCCCATCCGAATACCGCAGGCGAGAGGCGGCGTGGAAGGCGGGCGAGGCCTGCGAAGCACCCGTCGCGACAACACTGCGAAGAGTACGGAGCCGCTCGAACATCACCTGCCCCGCGCCGACGACGTCGGCGCTCGCATCGGTGAACAGCCGTTCGCGTACTTCATAGATCGCGGCTTCGGCCAACGCCGCGCGGGCTCTACGACAGGGATCAGGCTGCGGCCGGGGTGTCTGTGCGGCAGTCGGCGCACAGCTCCGTGGCGTCGTGGGTGCGAAAGGCGCGATCGCAGCCGTCGCAGGTCTGTAGAGGTGCCGCGCGCTGGGGCGGTGCTGCCGCTGCGGGGAGCGGGGGTGGAAGGAGCGTGGTGAGGCGGTAGCCGAGGAAGCGGGCAGGGTGATGGATGGGCGTGGGATCGGGCGGGAGGTTCGCGGTGAGGGTGCGGACGATCTGGCCGGGGGTGGCGTTGCGGGCAAACCAGGTGTCGACGGCAGGGGCAAGCGTTCGTACGTCGGTGGTGGAGAGGAGGAGGCGGGGGTCGACCAGGCGAAGGCGGGCGAGGAGGTCGGCGGCGGGGCCTACTGGCTGGGGAGGCAGTGACGGCCGTTTTGGCGGTACGCGGACGGAAGCGCCTGCTGGCCTGGAGTGGGCCGGAGTTGTGGGTGCCGAGCTGGGCCCGATCCCGGAGACCGACTTGTCCTCGGGCGTTTCCGATGCGCAGCCGGGCTTGTCGAACGAGAACGTGCGGGTGGCGACGCGACCCCCGCCGAGCGGAACGCGGCGCCGCTCCAAATAGCCAGCCGCTTCGAGCTCGTTGAGGGCCCTGCGGACGGTCGTCTCGCCCTCGGGGAAACGGAGGGTCAGCGCCTTGGCGGTGACGGAGGCGCCGTCGGGCAGCGACTGGATGTGGACGGCGAAGCCGATCGCGGTCGCGGAGAGGCGCGGATGCTGGGCGAGGTGGTTGCCGACGACCGTGAAGCGGTCGGTGTGGCGGTGACGTACGTGGAGGACCCCGGCGCGGGGAGCGTCATCGGGGAGCGGGTGCGCGGGCACGCCCGCGTTAGACTGCGGATCAGCCATCGGGAAGGGCTCACTTCCAGGTTGGTCAGGCCCTCGGTCAGGATTGCAGTCCTGTCGGGGGCCGTCTTTTTTGTTGTGGGGGTTGCGCTCTCTGGTTCTGTACTGCGGCGACCGTACCCCACCCATCCGCATTCCGGACGTCGAGTCATCAGAACGTGTGACCACGGGAGTTGGGGAGACGAGTCCGGGATCGGTTGGGTTGGTTTCTTGCCCGTTCCTTTAAAGGGTGGCGCGCCTCACCGGGGCGCGCGATGCCGCGCCCCGGCGGCGACCTGGCCAAACGAGCAAACCCGGCCACGGCACCAATCCATTCACCGGAGGGAAACCTCCGCCCAGACGGTCTTGACGAGCGGATCGGAGGTATCGCATCCCCAGCCGTCGGCAAGAGCCTCGACGAGGAGCAGGCCGCGTCCCGACTCCGAGTCGGGCGACGCTGGTTCGTGGTCGCCGGAGACGTGCGGGAGTCGGTCAGCACACGCGTCGGTGACCTCGATACGGAGAGTGTTCTCGGGCGTGACGGAGAGCCGGAGACGGAAGTCGCGACCACGTACATGACCGTGCTGAACGGCATTCGCGGCAAGCTCAGCGACGAGGTGGGCGACGACATCCGAAGCCTCAGTGCCATACGACCAGCCCCACGCGTCCAGTTGCTGCGTGGCGAGGTATCGGGCGAGGCAGGCGCCTCGTCGGGTCGCGGAGAGGTGGACCGCGAACTGCTGGGTGGTTGCGGCGGGTTCGAGGGTGACGCTTTCCGGATTCATGTCACTCAGCGTGTCGATCCGCTACACACTCTGAACAGGAAGTCCGCTGGTACGGAGCGCCCTTTGTCGGGTCACCGGGGGCGGGCTGTACGGGCTGTCGGCCGCAGCCTCACGAGGCCGAATCGCGTTGAGTACGGGCACGTCGGAGGTGGGCACGGCATGACTGCCGCAGAACACGAAGAGCAGGACCCAGCGGACGAAACACAGGACTTGGACGAGGAGACGTCCCAGGTCCTGGCGATCGTGGGGCGCCACGTCCGGCGGTGGCGGATCCGGGCGGGGCTGACGCAGGCCGAGTTGGGGCTGGCCATCGGATACACGGAACATCAGGTGTCGGCGGTCGAGCGGGGCCGACGGATCCCCAAGCCCGAGTTCCTGGACAAGGCGGACAGGGCGCTGAACGCGAACGGGATGCTGGCCGCGCTTAAGGAGGACCTGAGGGAGGTTCGGTATCCGAAGAAGGTGCGGGACCTGGCGAAGCTGGAGGCAGACGCCGTCGAGCTTGGCGCGTATGCCCACGAAGTGGTTCACGGTCTCCTGCAGACCGAGGACTACATTCGAGCCCTCTTCCAAATGCGCACGCCCCTTCTCGACGAGGAGACCATCGAGCGTCATGTGTCCGCACGGCTGGCGCGCCAGGAAATCTTCGGCCACTGGCCCGCACCCGTGATGAGCTTCGTGCAAGAAGAGGTGACGCTGCGCCGTCCTGTCGGTGGCAGGATGGTCTTGCGCGCACAGCTCGAACGCCTCTTGGAGGTGGGCCAGTTGCGGAA
The DNA here is from genome assembly GCF_043200235.1 of Streptomyces sp. NPDC048441. Lineage (NCBI taxonomy): Bacteria > Bacillati > Actinomycetota > Actinomycetes > Kitasatosporales > Streptomycetaceae > Streptomyces > Streptomyces sp. NPDC048441. The sequence continues at coordinate 372,694 of NZ_JBICXM010000005.1, read as the reverse complement.
CGTTCAAATCCAAGTGATGCCAACGGGCCGTGAAGAAAACGCGGGCCTCGGTGGCTCGTTCCGGCTCATCGAACCTCAGCAGGGATCCAGAGTGGCGCACACCGAAGTCCAGCAGTTCAGTCGCGTGACCGCTGATCGAAAATCGGTCCGCGTCCTTGAAGCACGGTATGGGATCATCCGGGCCCAGGCCCTCACCCCACGAGAGTCACTGACCTTCATCGAACGAGTGCTGGGAGAGACATGATCGACACCTCCTCCATAGACAGCGCCGACAAGCTGGAGTGGTTCAAGAGCAGCCACAGCACGAACGAAGGCCCCGACTGCGTCGAGGTGGCCACCGCCCCCGGCGTCATGCACGTCCGAGACTCCAAGGCCACAGCAGGAGCTCAACTCTCCTTCACAGACGCCTCGTGGGCGGCCTTCACCTCGTTCGTCACCTCGCACGAGTAGGGCCAGGCACGTCCGCGCCCCCATGAACGGGCACCAATCCGAGCCCGTCCGTTCGGATACGACATCTCGGTCTGAAATCGCCCCTCCCTGACTGAATATGAACTTTCCCGATCGGATCGGGCCGCTGAACCTCGAAGTACATGGTGTTCCGCAGGCGGAAGCCGCTCAGGGAATACAGCCCACGTGATCACTCAGCACTGTGTCCGCTCTTCGAAGTGCGGCCGGAACCAGGGGGTCACGACCCGCTCACGACCTTCTGCGGACATCTCGGCAAGGCTCTCTTCGAACCAGGGACCGTCATCGCCGTCGACTGTCCCGAGTTGGGTATCCCGACCGGCGCCCCGGCTCGCCTCTCGCGCCTGGGTCGAGGCACGGCTCTACGACCCGAGCATTCCGCTCAACGCCCCCACCGGATCCCCATCCGCCTCCCCCTCCGGCCACCAGTCGTCCCGCCCCGGCTCGCTTCGGTACGGGTACCAGCGGCCGTCCCTGCCGTAGCGGAGCTGGAGGGAGCCGGGGGTGTTCGTGAGGTGGTTGCGGTGGATTGTCATGCGGGGGAGGTCTGCCGCGATCAGGGCGCCCCGGGCTCGGTCGAAGGGGCCCGCCGGGGGGTCCCACGGGGACTCCAGGAGTGACAGGCCCTCCTCGCCGCCCTGGCGCCAGGCCGCCGCCGCGCGGGAGAGGTCCGCGGAGGTGTGGCCCACCGCCCTTGCCAGTTCGGCGAATTGGCGGCTGAAGGTGCGGCGGCCTGTCAGGCCGGGGTGGGAAGCCGCCAGGCGGACCGCGTCGTGCCAGGGGTCGGCGGCGGGGAAAGGGTCCGTGCCGGTGGTCAGGTGCGCGTGGGCCCTGGACGTCGCGTCCGTGGCCAGGAACTCCAGGGATGTGGGGTTGGGGGCGCCGGGGAGTGAGGGGAGGAGCGGGGGTTCGCCTGGGTGGGTGGGAGGTGCGAGCGGGGGCGGGAGCGGGGGGCGGTAGTCCGTGGCCAGGGCGTCTCGGGCCAGGGTGCCGGGGAAGGGCTCGGTGGTGGTGTCCGTTGACTTCGTGGATTGCTCGCGGGCCGCCTGGTGTGCGTTACGGTGCGTCAGTTCGTCCAGGAGGGCCTGTTCGTCTCCGCCTCGCAGGAGGAGGAGTACGAAGGGGTCCGCGTCCAGGAGCCTGGCCGTCTGGTACGTGAGCGCTGCCGCGTGCTTGCAGGGGCGGCCGTGGTCCGGGCATGTGCAGGACGGGACCAAGTCGCCTGGGCCTGGGAGGAGTTGGACTCCGGCTCGCTCCGCCGCCGCCACCAGTGCGTGCGGCATGTCCTTGTCCAGTAGCGCCGCGATGTGCGCCGGCTCGGTGGCCACCGCGTCCAGGAAGTTGTTCCAGTCCTCCGGCGTGAGGGTGCCCATGCGGATCTCGGCGCGGTAGGGGCGGGGGCGGCTGCCGCGTACGTACGCCACGATGCGGCCCGGCGCGACCGTGATCGTGTCGACGTGGCCCTCGCGAGCGTACGCGCGACCGCGGGAGAGGCGGCCGGGGTCGAGCGCGGTTCCCTCCAGCGCGTCGATCCAGGCGTTGCCCCACCAGGAGGTGGCGAACGGAGCCTGGGGGTCGGAGTGTTGAGGGAACGGGGGGAAGACGCGACTGCCGCCGGTCGCCCGGCCCGCACCCCCGGTCCCGCTCACTCCAGGGCGACGGACACCGCCCCCGCCCCTCACGAAACCCTCCGCAGCGATACCAGATCCGCCAGGTCCGCATCCGAGAGCTCCGTGAGTGCCGACTCGCCGCCCTCGCCTAGCACCGCGTCCGCCAACGCCTGTTTCGCCGCCAGGAGTTCGGCGATGCGGTCCTCCACCGTGCCCTCCGCGATCAGCCGGTGGACCTGCACCGGCTGCGTCTGGCCGATGCGGTAGGCGCGGTCCGTGGCCTGTTCCTCTACCGCCGGGTTCCACCAGCGGTCGTAGTGGATGACGTGGCCCGCCCGGGTGAGGTTCAGGCCCGTGCCCGCCGCCTTGAGGGAGAGGAGGAACACGGGGACCTCGCCCGACTGGAAGCGGTCCACCATCTCCTCCCGGCGCGGGACCGGCGTACCGCCGTGGAGGAGTTGGGTGCCGATGCCGCGCCGTGACAGGTGCGATTCGAGCAGGCGCGCCATCTCCACGTACTGCGTGAAGATCAGGACCGCGCCGTCCTCCGCCAGGATCGTGTCCAGGAGTTCGTCCAGGAGTTCCAGTTTCCCTGAGCGGGAGCCGCCCCCGCGCTTCACGATCTCGCCGTCCTTCAAGTACTGCGCCGGGTGGTTGCAGATCTGCTTCAGTGCCATCAGGAGCTTCATGACCAGGCCTCGGCGTGCGATGCCCTCGGACGCCTCGATATGGGCGAGTGTCTCGCGTACGACCGCCTCGTAGAGCGACGCCTGTTCGCGGGTGAGCGTGACCGGGTGGTCCGTTTCTGTCTTCGGGGGGAGTTCCGGGGCGATGCCCGGGTCCGACTTCTTGCGGCGCAGGAGGAAGGGGCGGACCAGGCGGGCCAGGCGCGCCATCGCCTCGTCGTTCTCGGCGGTCTCGCCACCCTCCACCAGGCGGGCGTGGCGTGCGCGGAACGCCTTGAGCGGGCCGAGCAGGCCCGGTGTCGTCCAGTCCAGCAGGGCCCAGAGCTCGGAGAGGTTGTTCTCGACCGGGGTGCCGGTGAGGGCCACCCTCGCCGGGGAGGGGATCGTGCGCAGCGCCTTCGCCGTCGCCGCGTGCGGGTTCTTGACGTGTTGCGCCTCGTCCGCCACCACCAAGCCCCAGGCGTGCGCGGCCAGTTCGGGTGCGCTTGTACGCATGGTGCCGTAGGTCGTCAGGATGAAGCCGCCCTCCAGGTCACCGTCGAGGCTGCGGCCCGCGCCGTGGAAGCGGCGCACCGGGACCCCCGGCGCGAACCGCTCGATCTCCCGTTGCCAGTTGCCGAGCAGCGATGCCGGGCAGACCACCAGCGTCGGTTCGGGGCGGGCCCTGTGCAGATGGAGCGCGATCAGGGTGACCGTCTTGCCGAGGCCCATGTCGTCGGCGAGGCAGCCGCCCAGGCCGAGCGACGTCATCAGGTCGAGCCACGCGAGGCCCCGGAGCTGGTAGTCGCGCAGGGTGGCCGCGAGTGCGGGGGGCTGAGCGACCGGGCGCAGGTCGTCGGTCAGGCGTCCCCGGAGGCGGGCCAGGGCGCCGATCGGGACCGCCTCGACCCGCTCGCCCTCCACCTCCGCCGTCCCCGTCAGTGCGACAGAGAGCGCGTCCACCGGGTCCAGGAGTCCCAGATCCCGTTTGCGTGCCTTGCGTACGAGTTCGGGGTCGACCAGGACCCATTGGTCACGGAGGCGTACGACCGGGCGGTGCGCCTCCGCCAGGATGTCCATCTCCGCCTCAGTGAGGGGGCCACCGCCCGTGCCGCCCCCGTCGCCGGGGCCAAGCGCCAACTGCCAGCGGAATTCCAGGAGTTGCTCGGTCTTGAAGAAGTCGAAGTTGTCGGCCGCCGTGCCGGGGGCGGGGCGTACGACAGCGGTCGCGGTCAGGCCGCGCGTCAGTGCCCTGGGCCAGTGGACGGCGACGCCCGCCGCGCCGAGCCTCGACGCCGCCGTGCCCAGGAGTTCGTACAACTCCCCCTCGCTCAGCGGAAGTACGTCCGGGCGCGGCCGTTCGAGGAGACGGGCGAGCGGCGGCCATACGCGGGCCGCGCGCCGCACCGCGAGCAGCGTGTCGACGCGGGCGCGCGGGCCGAAGTGGTCGACCCCCGACCAGAGTTGAGCCGCGTCCGCGACGAGCGTGGGGTCGGCGAGGCTGTGCACCTGCACGACTGCGGCCGCCGGGCTTGCGGCGCCGTCCTCGCCGACGCCATCGGGGGCAGCAGCATCCCCGGTGTCGAACACCTCGTGCGCCTGCAGATCGAGCCGCAGCGACACCCGCACCCCGGCGTCCATCCCGGCGGCCACCTCCGCGGCCCACTCCCGTGCGCCCGGCAGCCGCTGCGGCTCGCGTGCCGCGAAGGGTGCGCCGACCGCGTGCGCCGCGGCGGGCGTACGCGGCAGGGTGTCCACCACCGCGTCGACGAAGGCCCTGACGAGGGCGAGCGGCTCGGGGAGCAGGAGGGGCTTGCTGCCGGGCAGCGGTACGGCGTGCGCCTGGGCCGGCATCGCCGCGGCGATCGCCCGCAGCTGCGTGACGTCGGCGGCGTCCAGCGGCCCGGCCCGCCACGCGTCCAGGTCGCCGCCGGTCAGACCAGGCAGCAGCCTGCCCCGCGCGGCCAGGTGCAGGGCGTGCCGGGCGGCAGCGGTCCAGCAGGCCACGGCGGGGTGCTGGTGCGAGTACGGGTGGGGGTGCTGGTGCTGGCGCGAGTACGGGGGCGCGGATGTGGTGGCGCGCAGCAGGAGCGGGACCGCTTCCGGCATCGGCAGGATCCACGCCGGGACGGTACGGGTACGGACTCCCTTGCCGTGTGGGCGTACGACGGAGATCTCACCCTCGGTGGCGCCGGGAAACCCACCGGTACCGCCTCCGCCGGGCAGCCTCCCGTCCGGCGCCCAGAACGCGATCCGCCCCTCCCTCGGCACCTCGGCCGGAAGGAAGACGGCAGCGCAGGTGCGGACAAGCCCAGCGGCCACGACAGCGGCGCCCGCGCCAGCCCCCGCCGTCACGTTCACCACCTCGCTCACCTTCAGTCACCCGCATGTCATTCCCGCACGCCACCCTAGGCCAGCCGTCCCGGAGCGAGCGCTGGTAGGAAACTTTCCTAACAGTAGTTCGCCCCAAGTCATTGACGCGGTCATGCCGTCTCGGCAGGATGCCCTGCGAACGGCCCCGCACCGCTCACGGCCCCCCACGCCGAAATAGGAGACGGACATGCCGCCCACCCCCCGCGCCATGAACTCCCGCACGGACGAAACCCCCACGAGCAAATCTCGTACGAGCAAGTCCTGTACGAGTAAGTCCCGTACGAACGCGTCCCACAAGAGGAAGGCCCGTTGGGCCATCCCCCTCGCGGCCGGCGCCTCGCTCGCCCTCGTCGGCGGCGCCCTCCTCTGGTCCCCTGCCGACAAGGCCGACGCCGCGCCGGCCGGGCAGGACACGAAGGCGGCCTTCACCGCCGTCGCCGCCGGAGACATCGCCGAGCAGTGCACCTCCGACGACAGCGGCTGCGAGCACCCCAAGACCGCCGAGCTCGTCAAGAAGCTCAACCCGTCCTTCGTGATGACGATGGGCGACAACCAGTACGACGACGCACGCCTCAAGGACTTCGAGGCCTACTACGACACCAGCTGGGGCACTTTCAAGGACAAGACGCGGCCGGTGCCCGGCAACCACGAGACGTACGACCCGGACGGCGCCCTGGAGGGCTACAAGTCCTACTTCGGCGACATCGCCTACCCCAAGGGCGAGAGCTACTACAGCTTCGACCAGGACAACTGGCACTTCATCGCCCTCGACTCCAACAGCTTCGACGACGACGCGCAGATCGACTGGCTCAAGGCCGACCTCGCCGCGAACTCCAAGAAGTGCGTGGCCGCGTACTGGCACCACCCGCTCTACTCCTCGGGCGAGCACGGCAACGACCCGGTCAGCAGGCCGGTCTGGAAGCTGCTCTACGACAAAAAGGCCGAGCTCGTCATGAACGGCCACGACCACCACTACGAGCGGTTCGCGCCGCAGAACCCGGACGGGAAGGCCGACGCCAACGGCATCGTCGAGCTGCTCGGCGGGATGGGCGGCGCCAACCCGTACAAGATCGAGGAAGTCCAGCCCAACAGCGAGAAGCGGCTCACCAAGACGTTCGGCGTGGTGAAGCTGGACTTCACCGACACCGGCTTCTCCTGGAACCTCATCGGCACGGACGGCGCGACGAAGGACAGCAGCCCGTCCTACAAGTGTCACTGAGCCGCTGAGATGTATCTGGCGTCAACGGACGCGGTCGCCAAGGCGAAGGCCGAAGCCGAAGCTGCTTCCACAGCAGAGGCCAAGACCACCAGAGCCAAGCGCGGCCGCGTCGCCGGTCCTGTCATCGCCCTCGGCGCGGTCAGCCTGGTCACCGACATCTCGTCCGAGATGGTCACGGCGGTCCTCCCCCTCTACTTCGTCCTCCAACTCGGCCTCTCACCGCTCCAGTTCGGATTCCTCGACGGCCTCTACAACGGGGTCACCGCTTTCGTACGACTCATCGGCGGGTACGCCGCCGACCGCGGCGGGCGGCACAAGCTCGTCGCGGGCGGCGGTTACGCCCTCTCCGCGCTCTCCCGGCTCGGCCTGCTCCTCGCGGGCGGCGCCACGGCCGGAATCGGCGCGGCCCTCGCCGCCGACCGCATCGGCAAGGGCGTACGGACCGCGCCGCGCGACGCGCTGATCTCGCTCAGCAGCCCGCCGGACGCCCTCGGCCGGGCGTTCGGCGTGCACCGCGCGATGGACACGACTGGCGCGCTGCTCGGGCCGCTCGCCGCGTTCGCGCTGCTCTGGGCGACTGCGGACGCGTACGACGCCGTGTTCGTGGTCAGTTTCTGCTTCGGGCTTCTCGGAGTACTGATGCTGGTCGCGTTCGTGCCGGGCCGGGGCGACGCGCTGCCGGTGCCGGTGACGGTCCCGGTGACGGAGCCAGAAGGCGCGCCAAGCACCCCGAAATTCAAGGTACTTGACCTCCTCCGCCTCCCCGCCTTCCGCCGCATCCTCGGAGCTGCGGCCCTCCTCGGCGCTGCCACCATCGGCGACGCCTTCCTCTATCTGCTCCTCCAGCGGCAGCTCGACTTCGCGATCAGCTGGTTCCCGCTCCTCCCGCTGGGCGCCGCAGCCGTCTATCTGCTCCTGGCGGTGCCTGCGGGGCGCCTGGCCGACCGCGTGGGCCGCCGGGTCCCCTTCCTGGCCGGACATGTGGCGCTCCTCGGCGGGTACGTCCTGCTGCTCTCCCCCGCCGACGGCTGGACCCTGCTCATCGGCGTACTGCTCCTCCTCGGCATCTTCTACGCGGCCACCGACGGCGTCCTGATGGCGCTCGCCACACCGGTGCTTCCGCAGGGGCGCCGGGCCAGCGGTATGGCCGTACTCCAGACGGGCCAGGCGCTCGCCCGGCTCGTCGCGGCCGCCGGGTTCGGCGCGGCCTGGACTCTGTGGGGCATCGGCCCCGCGCTGACCTGCGCGGCGCTCGCACTGACGGTGGCACTGGCGGGGGCGACAGCGCTGCTGCCCTCGCCGCGAAAGGCAGGCATGACGGCATGACAGATGGCACGACCCAGAACGACCCGGACCCCGACCCCGACCCCCACCCCAAGGCCAAGTCCCTGCGCACCCGCATCATCGCCGTGGCCGCGACCGCCGCCGTCCTCGCCACCGTGGCCGTCGCCTACACCCTGCACGCGGCCGAACGCGCCGAACCGACCGCCGCCGCATCGGAGTTCGGCCTCGACACGGGCCACCTCTATTTCCGCAGCACGGAAGGCTCAGGCGGTGCAGGCGGTGCAGGCCGAGTCGCCCGCACCGCCACCCCGTCCGGCAAGGGTCACCGCACCCCGGGCGGACCCTCCTGCGAACGCTTCTACGCCGCCGCGAACACCGCACTCTGCCTCCAGCGCCGCGCGGGCATCCCGCCCACGTCGTACGCCCTGGTCCTGGACCGGAAGCTGCGCGAGAAGCGCCGCATCGCCCTGACCGGCATCCCCAACCGGGCCCGCGTCTCGGCGTCGGGCCGGATGCTGTCCTGGACGATGTTCGCCACGGGGGATTCGTACGCGGGCTCCTCCTTCTCCACCCGCACATCGATCCTGGACACCCGCACCGGCTACCTCATCAAGAACATGGAGGAGATCCAACTCACCCTGGACGGCAGCCGCTACCACTCCCCCGACGTCAACTACTGGGGCGTCACCTTCGCCAAGGACGACAACCGCTTCTACGCGACCGTCTCGACGAAGGGCAAGACCTATCTGGTCGAGGGCGACATGAAGAAGTGGACCGCCAAGGCCCTGCGGACGAACGTCGAGTGCCCCTCCCTCTCGCCCGACAACACCCGCATCGCCTTCAAGAAGCGGGTACGGAAGGGCACTTCGGATCCCTGGCGCCTCTACGTACTCGACCTGCGCACCATGCGCGAACACTCGGTCGCCGAGTCCCGTAACGTCGACGACCAGGCCGCGTGGCTGGACGACGACACCCTCGCGTACGCGCTGCCGGGCGGCGGCGACCGGAAGCAGGACATCTGGAGCACGCGGGCGGACGGGGACGGCAAGCCCAATCTCCTTGTCCGGGACGGGATTTCACCGGCGGCGGTGCACTGACGGGCCCGGCACCCCGGGGTGGAAATTCGATGGCGCGCCACCGCCCGCGTCCCGCACGATCAGCACCATGGCTGCCACTACTCACCGCACCGTCGTGCCCACCCTCTTCCCGCCGCCGGGATACGCCCATGCCGCAGTCGTCGAGGCAGGCACCAAGCTCGCGTTCATGGCGGGCTCGGTGCCGCTCGACCCGGCGGGGAATCTCGTCGGGAAGGGCGACGTGGTGCGCCAGACCGCGCAGGTCATCGCCAACCTCGACGAGGCCCTGCGCGCCATCGGCAGCGACCTGACGCAGGTGGTGGCCAGCACGGTGTACGTCGTGAGCGACGAGCCAGGACCGCTGAGCGAGGCGTGGGAGGTCGTCCGCGCCTCCGACCTGCTCGCGAAGGGCCCGCACACGTCGACGCTGCTCGGCACGACATGCCTCGGCTACGCCGGTCAGCTCGTCGAGATCACGGCGACGGCCATCGTCCCCGACGGGCACCCCCGCTAGCCGCGCGCCCTGCTGGCGAGCCCCAGCGCGTACTGCGCCCACCACAGCCCGGCGCGCGGACCGCCCCGGCAGGTTCCGTCGGACTCGCCCGGCCGCTTGATCCACAGGTAGGCGTCGAGGGCGGAGGCGCCGGTGCGGGTGGTGGGCGGGGTGCCGAGGGCGCGGCCAGGCGGGTTGCACCAGGAGTTGGCGCCGCTTCCGGTGTAGGGGCCGTTGCCGTTGCGGCTGCTGTCGACGACGAAGTGCTTGGCGCCGCCGAGCTCTCTGGAGAGACGGTTGCCGTAGGCCGAACTGACCGTGTTCGTATGATAGTTGGAGACATTGAGCGCGAAGCCGTCGGCCCTGGAGACCCCGGCCTGCCGCAGCGGGGCGACGAGGCGGCGTTCATCGGGGATCCAGCCGGAGTTGCCCGCGTCGAGATAGACCCTGGCGTGCGGGCGCGCCTTGATGCGGCCGACCGCGTAGGCGAGGAGGCCGTACCGCTCGCGGGCGTCCGCCTTCGCACAGCCCGCGATCTTCTGCGCGACCGCGTCCGGTTCGACGATGACGTACGCGGGACGGTCGCCGATGCCCGCGGCGAACTGGTCGATCCACCGCCGGTACTCACCCGCGGTGGCCGCCCCGCCTGCCGAGTAGTCGCCGCAGTCGCGGTGCGGGATGAAGTAGGCGACGAGCACTGCCGTGCGCCGCTGCCTCGCCGCGGCCTCCGTGGCCGCACGGACGGCGGGCCCCGGCTCCGGATCGTTGAGCCACAGGGCCTGGGCGCGTCCCGCGATGCGGTTGATGAGCCGGGCCTTGGCGGTGTAGCCCTGGCTTCGCCACTGGGCGGCCTGGCGGGCGGCGGCACTGTTCGGGTCGACCCAGAAGCTGGTGGCGGGGGCGGCTCCCGCGTGCCCGGAAGCGCCGGATGCGTACGCGCCGTCAGCGGTGCCCCCCGGCACCACGCCCGTCACCCCCGCACAGCCGGACGCCGCCGCGCCCGTGAGGAGCACGGCGGCGATGAGCCGGGCGAAGCGGGGACGAGCGCCACGGGGTTGGGCGCCGCGAGGTTGGGCACCACGGGCTTGGGCGCCACGGGAACGGCGACGGGCTCGGCCAGCTGATCCGAGGGACGGCTGCGACACCGGGCACTCCACTTGCTCGGCACCGGACCGGCCCGGCGCATTCCCCGGAGTCTGCGGTCACCCGACCCCCGCGAGGCCGCGTACACCGCCGGTCCGGCGGCAGATCGCCCGGAGAATCACTCCGACGGCGGCGACTGCGACGGTGGTGCCCAAGTGCGCGCCTTCGGCAGGGGTTTGGCGTAGCCGCCGGCGCGGCTCGTGGTCAGGCCGAGCCCGACGAGCGATTCGGCGAGCTTCACCGCCGCGGCGACACCGTCGACCACCGGCATGTCGAGAGCGGCGCCGACCTTCTCCTGAAGCCCGGTCATCCCGGCGCAGCCCAGCACCAGGACTTCGGCCCCCGCTTCGCGGGCCCGCTCGGCGGCGGCGAGGAACGCGCGGACGGTGACCTCGGAGTCCGCGAGGTCTAGGACGCCGAGCCCGGTCCCCACGACGGCCGCGCAGTTCCGCGCGACGCCCGCCGCGTGCAGACTGTCCTCGATCTGGCCGCGCGCCCGGTCGAGGGTGGTGACGACGCCGTACCGCCGCCCGAGCAGACAGGCCAGATGGGCCGCCGCCTCGGTGATGTCGACGACGGGCACGTCGAGGAGCTCACGGGCGCCCTCACGCCCGTGCTCGCCGAACCCGGCCATGACGACGGCGTCGTACGACTCCTCGTACCCGCGCAGGGTGTCGAGGACGGCCGCGGCCGAGAGATAGCTGTCGAGCCACCCCTCGGCGGACTCAGGACCCCAGGCGGGGGTGAGCCCGACGATCGAGGTGCCGGGGGCGGCAGCGTCCCGCGCCCCCGCCACGATCTCCTCGGTCATCGACCGCGTCGTATTGCAGTTGGTGACGACGATGCGCACTAGCCCTCCACCGCATCCGTGAAGGCAACCTCGCCCGTGAGTGCGACCTCGTCCGTAGGTGCGACCTCGTCCGTGAGCGCGGCGGTCCGCTCGGCGTGGCACAGGACGGCGTAGAGGAGCGCGGCCGTGGCCGTCCCGATGAACCAGGAGTACGGCGCGACGTAGTCGAAGAACGGCACGAGCGCACACACCGCGGCGAACCCGGCCGTCGGCACGAAGGCCGCGAGCGCCTTCGGGTTGACGCCCTTCTTGTAGTAGTACGGCGATCCCGGCTCGGCCTTGAAGAGAGCTTCGGCGTCGATGCGCCCGCGCTTCACCCAGAAGTAGTCGACCGCGATGATCCCGAACAGCGGCCCGAGGAAGGCGCCGAGGCCGCCGAGGAAGTAGTTGACGACGGTGGGGTTGGAGTAGAGGTTCCACGGCGTGACGAGCAGCGCGGCGACCGTGGAGATGATTCCGCCGATCTTGAAGGTGATCTTCTGCGGCCAGACATTGGCCAGGTCGTACGCGGGTGAGACGAAGTTGGCCACGATGTTCACGCCCATCGTGGCGACGGCGAAGGTGAGCGCTCCGAAGATCAGCACCCAGGTGTTGCCGATCTCGGCGACCAGTTCGGCGGGGTCGGTGATGGCCTTGCCGAAGACTTCGAGGCTTCCGGCGGTGACGACGACGGACAGAATCACGAAGGCCGTGGAGTTGATGGGGAGGCCCCAGAAGTTGCCGCGCTTGACGGTGCGGTAGTCGGGGGCGAAGCGCGAGAAGTCGCAGAAGTTCAGCATCAGCGTGCCGTAGGTGGCGAGGATGAGGCCGATCGCTCCGAACCACTGCCGGACCTGCTCGCCGGTGGAGACGGGGTGAGGGGTGCTGGTCAGGGAGATGGTCCAGCCCGCCTTCCAGAGGACCCACACGGCGAGGGCGATCATCACGACCCAGATGGCGGGCCCGCAGAAGTCCTGGAACTTCCGTACGGACTCCATGCCTCGGGTCATGATCAGCCCCTGCACCAGCCAGAGGGCGACGAACGAACACCAGCCGAGGGCGTGCAGCCCGAGGAAGGAGTGTTCGGTCCAGGAGTCGAGCCCCGGGAAAGCGGCGATCAGCATCACATTGACCGCGATGGAGGCCAGATAGGTCTGGATTCCGTACCACATGATGGCGATCACGGCCCTGATCAGGGCGGGGATGTTGGCGCCCCAGACACCGAAGCTGATGCGGCTGACCACGGGGAACGGCACTCCGTGGCGCTGCCCGATGCGCCCCATCATGTTCATCCCGACGTAGATGAGCATGAAGCCGACGAGGAGCGAGGTGAAGATCTGCCAGACGTTGAGGCCGAGGACCAGCAGTCCGGCGGCGAAGGTGTAGTTGCCGAGGTTGTGGACGTCGGACATCCAGAGGGCGAAGAGGTCGAAGACCTTCCATTTGCGCTCGGCGGACGGGGCGAGGTCTTCGTTGGTGAGGCGGGGGTCGGGCACGAAGTCGGTCGCGGCGCCGGGGGAGTCGGCGCGCTGAGTGAGGGACACGGGGCCTCCTGCAAGGGGGACGGAGGTGCGGCGTGCTTTGGTATACCAATTTTTGGTATACCAAAGGTGACGTCATGTTCCCGCCACCAAGGGCGCCCGGCAATGTCCCTACGGTTACGAATCGGTAAATCGATGCGCTGATGCGGAGTTCGGCAATGGCGGAGTTCGGCGATGATGGACCCCATGACGACCGTGGAGCAGCCGCTGGCCGCCGTACGCGAACGCGTGCTCGCCGAGTTGCGGCAAGAGATCATCGCCGGGCGCCTCGGCCCGGGTGACCGGCTGGTCGAACGCGAGCTCGCCGAGCGCCTCGGAGTGTCCAGGGTCCCGGTGCGCGAGGCGATCCGGGCCCTTGTCGCCGAGGGCTTCGTCACCTTCGAGACGCCACGCAGGACCGTCGTACGCCGCCTCACCCGCACCGACGTGACCGAACTCTTCGAACTGCGCGAGGCGTTGGAGGTCTACGCGGCGGGCCGCGCGGCGGAACGCGCCACGGAGGAGGGCCTTGCGGAGCTGTCCGCCCTGCTCGACAGCGCGGCGGCGGCGACGCGCACGGCGGACGGGGAGGCGATCACTGACATCAACACGCGCTTCCACGACCGCTTGCTCGCGATGGCGGGGAACGGTTTGCTGACGTCGGTCATGGAGCCGGTGGACGGGCGGCTGCGGTGGATGACGCGGCGGAACGAGGAGTGGGTGCATCTCCTGGCGGAGCATCGGGAGCTGTACGAGGCGGTGGCGTCGGGGGACGCGGGTCTGGCGCGGGCCCACGCGTTGGCGCATGTGCGGACGAATTACCGGTCGACCGTGCGGCACTTGTTCGGCGAGGAAGAACAGGACTAGTCCCCAGCCCCGCCCCTTCCCGGCTGTGACATGCCTCCCGCAGCGTTCCGGGGGTCCGGGGGCGAGCGCCGTCCGCACCCGCAGCGGCGCCGGAGCCCTCAGGAGTGCTACGAGTCGTTGGCGCTGCGGCCGTAGCGGGCGAGCATCGTCGTGACCGCCTCGTCGACCGCGTGGCCGACGTCGGCAGGTGCGGGGCTCCAGTCGGCAAGCAGCATCCGCGGCCACAGGACATAGTTGGCGATCATGCCGAGGAACTGGTTGGTGGCGCTCTCCGCGTCAGGTACCACCGCAGCGCCCGCGGCGTTCTGGGCCTCCAGGTAGCGCTGGACGGAGATGAAGTAGGGCAGCTTGCCCAGCTCGAACTGAGCCCGTCCCAGTTCCGGGAAGCGCGGCAGTTCGGCGATGACGATGCGGAAGAGGGCCGCCATCGCGGGCCGGCCGATCAGGTCGGCGTACTGGCGGCCGATCGCGCTCAAGCCGACGCCCAGGTCACCGGGCTGCGTCGCGGGCGCCGCCGGGTCCGGCCCACCCTTCCAGTACTCGGTAACGATGGCCTCGAAGAGCGCCGCCTTGGTCGGGAACTGCTTGAACAGCGTGGACTTCGAGACGACCGCTTCCTGCGCGATCTTCGCCAGCGAGGTCCCGTCATAGCCCCGTTCCAGGAACAGCTTCGTGGCCGCTGCGGTGATCGCCTCGCGCTTGCGCTGAGCGAGTCGTTGATGGTGCGCGGAGAGTCCTGCGGTCATGGGACCAGTATGACTCATCACGAGGCGAGTCACTTGACTCGCCACTGTGCGGATGTTTACGTGGCCAGGGAGGCGAGTCGCACGACTCGCATTCGGTCGGCGGGAGTGTTCCCCCGCCTGCGTCGTTCCGTTTCCGCAGGGAGAAGCACACATGGAGTCAGCCAGGACCGCATTGGTGACCGGCGGCAATCGCGGGCTGGGCCGGGCCACGGCCCAGGCGCTGGCCCGGCACGGGCTGCGCGTCATCGTCACCTACCGCGGCGACGCGCAGGAGGCCGAGGAGACGGTCAAAGCCGTTCAGGAAACCGGCGCCACGGCTGCCGCGCTGCGGCTGGACATCAGCGACGTGGCCTCCTTTCCCGCCTTCGTTTCCCACCTGGCCGCGCAACTGGAGCGCTGGGACGCGACCCGGCTTGATGTCCTGGTCAACAATGCCGGGATCGGGCTGTTCGGACCGTTGGAAGCGGTCACGGTCGACGACTTCGACGCGGTGATGGACACCAACGTGCGCGGCACGTTCTTCCTTATCCAGGCGCTTGCGCCCGTGCTGGCCGACGGGGGGCGGATCATCAACGTCTCCTCCTCCCTCAGCCGCCACACCAGTGCTGGCACCTCGGTGTACTCGGCCTCCAAGGCGGCGGTCGAGGTCCTTGGCCGGACCTTGGCCGTGGAGCTGGGGGCGCGCAAGATCCGCGTAAACACCATCGCGCCAGGGCCGACCGCCACCGACTTCAACGGCGGCGCCATGCGGGACGACGCGCAGATGCGCGAGGGCTTGGGCGCGCAGACCGCGCTCGGCCGTGTCGGTGAACCGCAGGAGATCGGCGACGCGGTTGCCGCGCTCGCCTCCGAGGACCTGCGATGGGTCACCGCCCAGCGCCTCGAGGTGTCCGGCGGCGCCCTGCTGTAGGGACTCCCGCCCACACCATGTGCCCCGCCCCTTACCTGGCAGAACCGGGGACGGGCGCAGACGCAGGAAGGCAGACGTCCCACCCGGTCAGACGCCGGGCGGGACGGAACATCTGCTTACGAACATCGGAAAGGGGCGGGATGGGGGAAAGCCCCGCCGAGACCTCGGACCTCGGACCTCACCCCACCCGATACCGATCCGTCGCCCCCACCAGCTCCTCCGAAATCCCCCGCGCCCCCGCGTCATGCCCCACATCCCCGACAAGGACCAACTCACTCCCCGGCCAGGCCCCCTGAAGCCGCCAAGGAATCCCCACCAGATTCCCGAAGTCAAGGCTCCCCTGCACCATCGTCCCGGGAATCCCGGCCAACGCCCCCGCGTCCCGCAGGACGACCTCGTCGCCGCCCAGCCAATGGTCGTTGGCGAAGTAGTGCGTGACGGTCCGGGCGAACCCCGCTCGAAACGCCGCGTCCTCGTATCGGGGAACAGACCGGGGCGCCGCCGAAGCGAAGGCCGTCTCCCAGTCCGTCCACGCCCGCGCGGCCGCAGCCCGGACCCCCGCACACGGGGACTCGAGCAGCCGGTTGTAGGCCCCGGCGAGCTCCCCGCCCTGCTCCTCCTCCGGGACCCCGTCGCGGAACGCCTCCCACGCCTCCGGAAAGATCCGCCCGAGACCCCGGGTCAGCAGCTCGACCTCCGCCCGGCTCCCGGTGGCGAGGCCCGTCAGGACCAGCTCCGACACCCGGTCGGGTTGGATCTGCGCATAGCGGAGCCCCAGCACGGACCCCCAGGACGCGCCCCACACCAGCCACCGCTCGATCCCCAGATGCCGCCGCAGCAGCTCCAGGTCGGCCAGCAGATGCCCCGTCGTGTTGACGCTCATGTCCGTACGGGGGTCACTGGCGGGCGGCGTCGACCGTCCGCATCCCCGCTGGTCCAGGAGCACGACGCGATACGCGTCGGGGTCGAAGTACCGCCGGAAGAACGGCGTGCACCCCGACCCCGGTCCTCCGTGCAGCACCACCGCCGGCTTCCCCAGCGGATTGCCGCACACCTCCCAGTACACGCGGTTGCCGTCGCCGACTTCAAGCATTCCGTGGTCGTACGGTTCGATCTCCGGATAAAGGCCCATCGCGCGACGATAACCCTCCCCGGGCCACTGACACCTCACCCCGCCCGGAGCCCCCGCATCCGCCCGTACGCGTACACGCACCCCGCGAGCGCCAGATCCGAGAGCAGCATGAACCCGATCGAGTACGAGTCCTTGGCGCTGTAGATGGCCCCCATGACCAGCGGCGGGACGAACCCGCCAAGGCCTCCCATCGCTCCCACGATTCCCGTCACGGAGCCGACCTGCGCCTGTGGCGTCACCTGCGAGACGAGGGCGAAGACGCTGCCGCTCGCCGTGCCGAGCCCCGCCGCCATGACGAGGAAGCAGATCGTGCCGCCCGGATTCAGCGTCGGTTCGAAGGCCTGCGCGATGGCGAAGACGGCGACGACGGCCAGCGCGAACGAGGTGACCGTCGCCGGATGGATCCGGTCGGAGAGCCAGCCTCCGACGGGCCGGAAGACGACCGTGACCAGCGCGAACCCGGCCGCCTTCGTGCCCGCGTCCGTGGGCGACAGGTCGTACCACGTCTTCAGATAGGTGGGCAGATAGACCCCGAAGGCCACGATGCCGCCGAACCCGATCGCGTACAGCGCGGAGAGCTCCCAGGTCACCCGTAGCCGCCCCGCCGCCCCGAGTCGGGTCGCGAGCGGGCTCGTCGGGACCGGCCGGTCGGGGTGGTCGGTGATGAGCAGCGCCCCGATCACCGCGAAGGCGGCAAGGGCGACCGCCACCACCAGATAGGGCAGGTTCTCGCCGTGCTTGGCGATGCGCGGCGTGAAGTAGCCGGAAAGCGCCACGCCTCCCATCCCCATCCCGAAGACCCCGAGCGCGAAGCCCCGGTGGGCGGGCGGGAACCAGGAGTTGACCAGCGGGATGCCGATCGCGAACGTCGTCCCGCCGAGGCCGAGCAGGAAGCCGACCGCGAGCATCCCGACGTAACTGTCCTTGGCCAGGATGATCAGCAGCACCGGCACGATCGTGAGCGCCGAGACCAGCGGGAACATCAGTTTGGCGCCGTAGCGGTCGGTGAGCGCGCCGGCCGGCACCCGGCCCAGCGAGCCGACGATGACCGGCACGGCGACCAGCAGCGACTGCGCGAACGACGTGAGTCCGAGCCGGTCCCCGAAGTCGCTGCCGAGCGGCGCGATCAGATCCCAGGCCCAGAAGGTGAGCGTGAACCCGACCGTGGCGACCGCGAGGTTGCGGTACGCGGCGGCCGAAGGACGGGCCTCGGCAGTGGGTGAGTTTGTTGTCATGTCAGCTGTTGTCATGTCAGCGCAGCTCCTAGCGCCACGAAGACGCAGATCAGCAGGAAGAGGATGGCGAGCAGCGGCCAGACGAACCGCAGGTACTTGTCGTAACCGACCTTCGCGAGCGCGACCCCGCCGATGGTCACGGCCGTCGTCGGCACCCAGAGGTTCATCCAGCCGCTGGCCGCCTGCCACGCGGTGACGACGACCGAGCGCGAGACCCCGGCGAAGTCGGCGAGCGGGGCGAGGATCGGCATGGCGAGCGTCGCGTGGCCGGATGTGGAGGGGATCAGGAAGGCCAGCGGCAGGTTCACGACGAAGACGATGATCGCGAAGAGGCCGGAGGACGTGCCCTTGACCACGCCCTCGATCGAGTGCAGGACCGTGTCCGTGACCTTCGAATTGTTCATGATCACGGTGACTCCGCGCGCGAGCACGATCACCAGGGCGGGCGAGATGAAGTCGGCCGCGCCCTGGATGATCGTCGAGCTGACCTGCTGCTCGCCCATCCGCGCCACGACCCCGACGAGCACGGCGGCACAGAGGAAGAGCGCCGCCAACTGCGGGAAGGACCAGCCGAGTTCGAAGCCGTACGGTGTCGCGTCCGCCTTGCCCGTGAGCGCGCTCGCCCACGGCACCACGGAGAAGATCATGAAGGCGAAGACGAGCGCGACGAGCACGAGCACGGCCTTGTGCAGGCTCGTCAGTTCCGGCACCTCGCCCGCGTCGGCGGCCGTCTGCTCGCGGTCACCGGGCAGGAAGCCGCTGAGGGAGCGTTCCGGTTTCTTCTGTACGCGCTTCGCGTAGCGGATGACGTAGGCGATGGTGACCGTGGTCAGGACGATCCACATCACGAACCGCAGCACGATGCCGTCGCCGAGTGAGATGTCGGCGGCGGACGATGCCACTCCGGTCGCGAAGGGGTTGACCGTCGAGCACAGCACGCCGATGCCCGCCCCCAGGATGATCGCGCCGACCGCGACCATCCGGTCGTAGCCCAGGGCGAGCATCAGCGGCACGATCAGGCCGTAGAAGCCGAGCGTCTCCTCCGCGAACCCCTCGACGGTGCCGAGAACGGAGAAGACGATCATCACCCCGGCGATCAGCATCGCGCCGCGGTCACGAAGCCGGTGGGCGAGGCGGCCGATCCCGCGGTCGAGGGCGCCGGTGGCGAAGACCACGGTGATGAACGCGCCGATGGCGAGCACGAACAGGAACACGCCCGCGCTGCCGTACAACTCCCCGGCCATGTCGGGCCCCACGATGCCCGACTTCTCGTCCTGGACCCCGTACAGGCCGTTCACCGGCGCGAGGAAGAGGTCGTTCAGGCGGTCGACGAAGCTCTGGCCCGAGTCGACCCGGTGGTAGCTGCCCTCGACCGGGGCGCCCTTGCCGTTGCGGTCGTAGGCGCCGGACGGGATGAGGAAGGCGAGCAGCCAGACGGCCACGGTGACGATCGCGAGGATGGTCAGGGCGCTGGGGAAAGTGAACTTCGGTTTGTGCTCGGGTTCTTCGGTGCCGGGTCGGTCGGTCGCGGTGGTACTCATGCGCCGCTCTCCGGGGTGGCATCGGAGCCGTCGGAGCCGGCAGAACCATCGGAGCCACTGAAGTCGGCGGCGTACTCGCGCACGAAGGCGGCCATGGCGACGACCGTGTTGCGCAGTTCGGAGAAGAGGACGCGCTCGTTCGGGGCGTGCAGATTGCACATGCTGTCCTGAGCGCCGAAGAGCAGCACCTCGGCGCCGGGTGCCGCCTTCGCGAGGCCGTTGACCAGGGGGATGGAGCCGCCGGTCGCGACGAACGAGGCGTCCTCGCCCCAGGCCTCCTTGAGCGCGGCGCGGGCGGCGCGGTAGGCGGGGCCGCCGGTGGCCGCCTCGTATCCGGGGCCTGTGTCGCCGGGCGTGACGGTGAGCGGAACCCCGAAGGGGGTGAGCGACCGCAGGTGGTCGACCAGCTTGCCCTGCGCCTCCTTCGCGTCCTGGCGGGGGTGGAATCGGAGGTTCAACTTGGCGCGTGCGTACGGCACGACGGCCGACGCGGCGTGCTCGACGCTGGGTGCGTCCAGGCCGACCACGGTGATCGCGGGGCCGCTCCACAGCCGCTCGCCCAGGCTGCCGCTGCCGACGAGCGGCACTCCTTCGCGCACACTGGCGAGCGCGCGGAACTCGTCCTCGGTGTAGGTGGTGCCGGTCCAGTCCTCGCGCCGGAGCCCTTCCACCGCCACATCGCCGTGTACGTCGTGCAGAGTGGCAAGCGCCTTGAGGAGCACGAGCAGCGCGTCGGGCGCCGCACCGCCGAACTCCCCGCTGTGGCGCGGTTCAGCCAGGGTGCGCACTTCTACGATCACTTCGGATGCGCCGCGCAGGGCGGTGGTGAGGGTGGGGGTGCCCGGCCGGAGGTTCCCGAGGTCGGCGACGACCATGGCATCGCAGGCGAACCGCTCCGGATCGGTGGGCGGATAGTCGTCGAAGGCGCTGCCGTACTCCTCCTGCCCCTCGATGACGATCTTGATCCCGACCGGCGGCCGTCCCCCGTACGCCCGCAGCATCCCCAGGTGCGCGATGACATTGGACTTGTCGTCCGCGATGCCACGGGCGCGCAGGCCTCCCTCGATCGGGGTCGGCTCGAAGGGCGGCGACTTCCACAGGGACTCGTCGCCGGGCGGCTGGACGTCGTAGTGGCCGTAGAGCAGGACCGTCGGCGCATCGGGGGTCGGCGGCGGGATCTCCCCGTAGATCACGGGCGCGGTGTCCGGCAGATCGAGCCGCTCGACGGTCGGCACCCCCGCTCCCCGCAACAGCTCGACCAGCAGATCGTGCGCTTCTCGCACCGGCTCCGGCGGGAAGCCGGGGAAGGCGATCGAGGGAATCGCGGCAAGCCGTTCGAGGTCGGCTCGCAACGTGTCCATCAGGTCGTCGACGGTGGCTTCGAGCTTCATGGGCGGCACCCCTCGGTCTACATTCGGCTTTGTGGTGATTAGCCCGAATTATCAGACTCCGAGGCGAACCGTTTCCGGACGGCTCGCCGTGCGGCCGGGGATGCCGCACTGCTGCCGCATTACAGTCGGGGTATGGCTTCGGAGACTTCAGGCGGTAGCGGTCCGGCAGGCGCGGGCGGGGGCGCGAGGGCTGGCGGGGGCGCGGGGGCTGGCGGGGGTTCCGTACGGGTCGACGTCTGGATCTGGTCCGTACGTCTGGTCAAGACCCGCTCCATGGGCGCGGCGGCCTGCAAGGGCGGCCATGTACGGGTCAACGGCGAGCGCGTGAAGCCCGCTTACGGCGTGCATGTGGGCGACGAGGTGCGGCTGCGCCACGCGGGCGGCCGCGAGCATGTCGTCGTCATCAAACGCCTCATCCGCAAGCGCGTGGGCGCTCCGGTGGCCATCGAGTGCTACATCGACAACAGCCCTCCCCCGCCGCCCCGCGAGGCAGTGGCCCCCGCCGGGATCCGGGACCGCGGCACGGGCCGCCCCACCAAACGCGACCGCCGCGAGATGGAGCGCCTTCGCGGCGTCGAGGGCTAGGGCGCTTCTGATGGATCTCCGTGGGAGAAGGAGCGGCGTTCGGTGCGTGCGCTGGGGGTCCCCCCTGCTCGAAGAGCTTGGGGAAGTGCGGTGTGAAGGGTCATGTGGCGGAGCCACCTGTCCCTTCGCGCCGTGCGTCATGGGGGCACTCTCTGCTCGAGCGAAGCCGAGAGCTTGGGGGAGTGCGTGCCGGGTGTCGCGACGCCGCGGAGATCCATCAGAAGCGCCCTAGCGGAAACTAGACCGCAGCGTGCCCTTGCGTCGAGGGCTCGCCCGGCAGTCTCCGGGTGAGCCCTCGACGCAAGGACCTGACTCCGCTACGGCGGACGGACTTTCGCTGGACGCTTTTCACGCCCTGTGCCTCACGCCCTGCGGCGCAGAAGCCGGACCAGCTCCACCGTCTGCCCGCGTCGCGCCCAGGCGATCCACGCCAGCGGCAGGATCAGGATGGGCGGCGTGGCGGCGTTCTCCCCGCCGAGCGCGGTGACGCTCACGATGGACGCGCCGATCATCAGCCCGACGAGGCCCGCCGCGCCGACGGAGTTGAGCACCGGAATCAGCAGCGCGATCCCGCCGAGCACCTCGAGCGTGCCGATCGCGTACATCCCCGGCTCGCCCCATCCGAGCCGCTCGAAGGCCTCGACCGCCGTGGGGTGCGCGATCAGCTTCGGCGCCCCACTGGCGAGGCCGAAGAACAGGGCGAGCACCACCTGGACGGTGCGCAGCGCGATGCGTACGGGGCGGCGTCCGGCAGCGGCAGTACGGGCGGAGGAACCGGTGGCAGTGGTGGTGGCGGTGGCCGTGGTGGTGGCGGTGGCCGTGGTGGTGGCGGTGGCCGTGGTCATGGTGATCTCCTCGGTGAGCAGGGGCTGTTGTGCTGTCACCGAGATAGACCGACCCGCCCCGCGGAACTCATCGCCCTGCGGCACCCTTCCCCGCGCGACGCCCGCACAGCGGCATCTCAGCCGACCGCCCAGGCCCGCGCCACCACCCGGCCACCACCCCTCCGCGCCACCACCCCGCCGCGCCACCACCCCGCCGCGCCACCACTCCGCCGTGCTCCCGGCTGCCCGCGTCAGCGGACTGGCACCGCCCGAACCCAAATCCCGTCCTCCGTCAGGTACTTGTCGACCTTCAGCCCCGCCTCCTCGAGCGCCTCCTCGAACCCCTCCTTCGACAGAGGCCGCGAAAGGAACGTCTGGGTCCACCGGACATCCGGGAAGATGTACTCCGCGTGCACCCGGTTCACCCCGCCCCCGACCGGCTCCGCCGACACGATCCGCACGGTGTACCCACCAGGGTCGACCCGCTCCCTCGGCAGGTTCGTGTGGTAATCCGCGCCCTCCCGCTGGATCAGCACACAGCCGTCGTCCGTCACATGGCTCCAGCAGGCCCGCAGCATCCTGCGCCGCACCGACACGTCGCCGTTGTGCACCAGGAACGACGCGAGCAGCACCACCTCGAACCGCTCGCCCAGGTCGAGCTTCTCGATCGGGCTCCGGATCGTGCGCACCCTCCCGTCGAGCGCGGCGACCTTCTCCAGCATCTCGGCGGACTCGTCCACCGCCGTGATCCGGAACCCCCGCTCCAGCAAGGGACGTGTGACCCGCCCCGCACCGCTGCCCAACTCCAGAATGTGCGCCCCGGCCGGCACCGCACCGGCGATGACATCGGGTTCGTTCCCGACGGACAAGCGCGCGTACAGGTCCACCGCACAGCCGTCCGGCGTGATCGCTCCGGGGCCCGTCCCCTCGTATCCCTCACGCATCTCAACAGTCATGCTCCGTCAACGAAACGCGTCGATGGCCCGTTCCCTCCCGTCCCCGTGGCCCCACTCCCTACAGCGGGAACCAGCCATGCCCCGCATACCAATGACCTCCAGCCCGCAAGTGATCCCCCACCGCCCTCTCCACCCTTGTCCGCCTGGGCAGTTCGGCCGGGGGGAGGTCTCCGTCGCCGAAGACGAAAGCGACAGGCACGCTGTCCTCCGGCTCGCGCCCATATCCGTCGGCCGCCCGGAAGCGCCCCTGGAAGCGGACGATGTTCGATCCCGCGGGCAGATACCGCTTCAGCTGCGGATCGAGCAGCCAGGAGTGGCACACGGCTGTCTCATATCGCTCCTCCGGGAAGTGGCGTGCGAAGAACTCCCGCGCGAGAGCTATCGACCGGTCGCACGCCTCCGGCGACAGCGGCCCCCGGAAGTCGGTGACGTGGAGGTTCAGACAAGGGTCCCCCTGACCTGCGGAATATCCCGCCGCCGCCAACGCCCGCCCCATCCGCTCGCCCAGCACGGCACGCTGGAACTGCAGCCGCCCCAGTTGGTACAGCTCACCGCGGAAATGCAGGGAGTTCCAGCCCGGCTGCAGCAGGCCGGGGCCACCACGCGCCCTGCGATGCACGGCTATGTGCCGTCCGAGGTCGGCGAGCGTACGCCGCGAGACGTCGTCGGGGATGCCCCGGCTCCGGTGGTAGGCGCGCACGTACGGCAGCGACGCCACAAAGACATACACGTGGAAGAAGAAGCTGAGCGGACCCAACTCCGCAGGCAGGGGCGGATACTTGGGCCCCGCGCCCACCTTCCCCATGTCCCGCACCGTCGCGTCGACGCTGCGGTCGAGCAGCCGGCGCGCCTCAGCGTCCTCCGTCAGCCGCCTGTGCAACGCCACGAGGCCGTTGATGTCCTCGTGCGGCACCGCCAGGTCGAGCAGCACGTCCGGCAGTTCGTCGGCGCTGGGCAGCACCGCCCGAGCTCGCGGCTCCTCCGCGTCCTCAAGATCTTTCAGCCACGCCGCGAACCCCTCGTCCGTCCTCGCCCTGGCCCTCAGTACGTCCAGCACAGCCACACCCCCTGATCTGCACATCTACGATCTTGGATCCTGCGGCCCTTCCGGTCCACCACCCACGGGTGGATCCTGGAAGGTGGAGATACCGCAGGACAGGGTGGAGAGGGTGGAGATGACCTCTCATGATGCGTACAGGCAGTGAACCATTGACCGCGCGCAGTCCCCTGCGGATGCGCTTCTGGTTCAGCGTATGGGGCCTGATCTGGGCGACCTTCGGCACCATCGTCTTCGCCCTCGTGGGACGTCCCGAGTGGGCGGCGGCCTGCGGAGTGCTCTGGCTGGTCGTCACCGCCGACATGGCGGTGATCGTGCACCACATCCACCAGGGCCCGCACTACCAGCCGGGGCGCGACATCCCGCCGTACGAACCGCCGAGGACCGGCTAGGGCGCTTCTGGTGGATCTCCGCCCTCGAAGCGCGCCGCCGCCAGATACTCCGGCTGCGGGTCCAGCGCCGCGGCGAGGCGGAAGTGCCGCCGGGCCTGGTCGGTCCGTGCCGCACGCTCGTAGGTGCGGGCGAGCGCGAAATGGGCGAACGCGTTGTCCGGTTCGCGCTCCAGGACAATGCTGAACTCCAGCTCGGCAGCACGCAGTTGGGCAGCGGCGAAGAAGGCACGGGCCCGCAGCAGGCGTGCAGCCGTGTTCTCGGGATGGGCCGCGATGACCGTGTCGAGCAGCTTCACCGCGCCTCGGGGATCCCGCGCGGCCAGGAGCTGCTCCGCCGCACGGAAGTCGATGACATGGGTCTCCGGGGTGATTTCGGGCACGCGTGACTCCTTCCCTCGCTGCCCTGTGTCAACGCCCGAAACGCCGACACCTATTCCGCCGCCCGCGCCCGCCGTGCGAGGTCCGCCCATACGGCGTCGACGCGCTGCTCAAGGCCTTCGAGCGGGCCGTCGTTGTCGATCACGATGTCGGCGATCTCCAGCCGCTTCTCGCGCGTCGCCTGGACGGCCATCCGCGCGCGGGCGTCCTCCTCGCTCATGCCGCGCAGCCGCACGAGGCGGTCGAGCTGGGTCTCGGGGCTCGCGTCGACGACGACCACGAGGTCGTACAGCGGCGCCAGGCCGTTCTCCGCGAGCAGCGGCACGTCGTGGATGACCACCGTGTCCGGTGCGGCCGCCCCCTCAAGATCGGCGGAGCGGGCGCCGACCAGCGGGTGCACGATCGAGTTCAGGACGGCCAGCTTCTCCGGGTCGGCGAAGACGATCGAGCCCAGCTTCGGCCGGTCCAGGGAGCCGTCCGGCGCGAGAATCTCCGGGCCGAAAGCATCAACGACCGCCGCCAGACCCGGAGTTCCCGGTTCCACCACCTCGCGCGCGATCTTGTCGGCGTCGATCAGTACCGCCCCGGCCGCGACCAGCAAACGGGAGACTTCACTCTTGCCGGCGCCGATACCGCCGGTCAGGCCCACCTTCAGCATGACCGGCAGCCTAGGGGTTGGCGTCGCGCGCCGCCTCCCCGGCCCGTACGGCTACGCGTCGCCCTCGCGCTCGGCGAGGAACCGCTCGAATTCCTGGCCTATCTCGTCGGCCGACGGAATGTCCAGGGGCTCCGCAAGCATGTTGCCGCGCGCGTCGGCGCCCGCCGACGCGTCGTACTGGTGCTCAAGTCCCTGGACGAGGGCGACCAGTTCCTCGTCGCCCTCCTGGATCTGCCGGTCGATCTCGGTCTGGGTGCGGTGCGCCTCGGTGCGCAGGCCGTGCGCGACGCTCGGCAGCACCATGCCCGTCGCGGCGGTGATCGCCTCGAGGACCGTGAGGGCCGCGTCCGGGTACGCGGAGCGCGCGATGTAGTGCGGGACGTGCGCGGCGACGCCGAGCACGTCGTGGCCCGCTTCCAGGAGGCGGTACTCCACCAGAGAGGCGGCACTGCCCGGCACCTGCGCCTCATCGAAGGGGCTGCGGTGCCCCGGCACCAGGTCGGTGCGATTGCCGTGCGGGGTGAGGCCTACGGGGCGGGTGTGTGGCACGCCCATCGGGATGCCGTGGAAGTTCACCGAGAGCCGTACGCCGAGGCGCTCCACGATCTGCCGGACCGCCGCCGCGAAACGCTCCCACTCGATGTCCGGCTCAGGGCCGGTGAGCAGCAGGAAAGGCGCGCCTGTGGCGTCCTGGAGCAACCGCACCTCGAGTGTGGGCTCCTCGTACTCGGTCCAGCGGTCGCGCCGGAACGTGAGCAGCGGGCGACGCGCGCGGTAGTCCACGAGCCGGTCGTGGTCGAAGCGCGCCACCACCTGACCGGGCAGGGCGTCCGTGAGCCTCTCGACGATCTGGTCGCCGGTCTCCCCCGCGTCGATGTAGCCGTCGAAGTGGTAGAGCATGACCAGTCCGGCCGACTCCTGGGCGAGCGCCATGTCGACAACAGCGAGGCCCTTCGGTTCCCATTCGTACAAACCCTGCGGATCAAGCACGGTGACCGCTCCTCGCCCTCGTCGTCGTGACTCGTACAGCAGAACGCACCATGGGCCGCGGGCATTCCCGGCTCACGACTTGTCGACGTCCGTATGCGTGAACACCCCCAGAGGGACGCGGAGTTCGCGGCTTAGTCCAGACCTTGACGCGGACATGCCCCACCTCTACGTTCATATTCACACCCAGTGTTCATGTACAAGAACCGGAGGGTCACCCCCATGCACACCCGACGCACCCTGCTCATCTCCGCGCTCGCCGCGACCGCCGCCACCGGAGGCCTGGCCGTCGTGGCCACAGCTTCCCCCGCCCCCAAGGCGGCCGGGACCATCGACGTCTCCACGGCGGCCGAGCTCAAGTCCGCGCTCACCAGCGCCTCCCCAGGCGACACGATCCACCTCGCCGACGGCACGTACACCGGGAACTTCAAGACGAGTACGGCCGCGAGCTCAGGCTCCCGCATCACCCTGACCGGCTCCTCGAAGGCGGTACTCACGGCGGGCGGCGGATACGGCCTGCATCTGAACGGCGCCTCCTACTGGACGGTGAAGGGCCTCACCGTCACGGGCGGCCAGAAGGGCATCATGATCGACTCCGCGAAGGGTGTCGTCGTGGACACGGTCACGGTCCACGGCCTCGATATGGAGGGCGTCCACTTCCGGAAGTCGAGCGCCGACGGTGTCATCAAGAACTCGAAGATCTACGACACCGGGAACGACGGCAGTGGCATGGGAGAGGGCGTCTACGTAGGCACCGCCAACACACTCTCCGACAAGAGCGACAACGTTCAGATCCTGGGAAACACGATCGGTCCGGACGTGGGCGGCGAGTCGATCGACATCAAGGAGGGCACCACAGGCGGCAAGGTCACCGGCAACACCTTCGACGGCAAGGGCATGACCGGAGCCCACTTCGACGACTCGTGGATCGACGTGAAGGGCAACGACTACGTCATCGAGGACAACACCGGCAAGAACACGCTCAACAACGGCTACGAGACCCACACCCAGCAGTCCGGCTGGGGCTGCGGCACGGTCTTCCGCGGCAACAAGTCGACCCTGAGCGGCTCGACCGGCGACAAGCAGCTGGCGATCAACGTGACCAACTTCAGCGGCAGTTGCAAGACGACGGTATACGCGAGCAACACAGTAACGGGCGGCAAGGCCCTGACGAACATCACGGTGACTCCGTAGCCACGTAAAGCAGCGTCCCTCAGAACGCCCCGTCAGGGGCGCGGGGAACTGCGCGCCAAGCCCCCACCGGGCCCGCGGCTGAAAACAGAACAGCGGGCCCGCACCCCCGAAGGGATGCGGGCCCGCAGTGTTCAGCTGCTACCACCTAGAGGCGAGCCTCAGCTCTGGCCGCCAGCGAGCTTCTCGCGAAGCGCGGCAAGCGCCTCGTCCGAGGCCAGCGCGCCAGAGTTGTCGTCCGACTCCGAGGAGTACGAACCGCCGCCGCCACCAGCGCCACCGCTGCCACCGGCAGCCGGCGTACCGGTCGAGGAAGCGGGAGCCGCAGCGCCCTCGGCCTCGGCCTGTGCGTCCGCCTCGCGGGACTTGATGACCTGGGCCTGGTGCTGCTCGAAGCGCGTCTGCGCCTCGGCGTACTGCGTCTCCCAGACCTCACGCTGCGACTCGAAGCCCTCGAGCCAGTCGTTGGTCTCGGGGTCGAAGCCCTCGGGGTAGATGTAGTTCCCCTGGTCGTCGTACGACGCGGCCATGCCGTACAGGGTCGGGTCGAACTCGACGGCCGACGGGTCGGCGCCGAAGGCCTCGTTGGCCTGCTTCAGCGAGAGGCTGATGCGGCGGCGCTCGAGGTCGATGTCGATGACCTTGACGAAGATCTCGTCGTTGACCTGGACGACCTGCTCCGGGATCTCCACGTGGCGCTCGGCCAGCTCGGAGATGTGGACCAGACCCTCGATGCCCTCGTCGACGCGCACGAACGCACCGAACGGAACGAGCTTGGTGACCTTACCGGGAACAACCTGCCCGATCTGGTGCGTACGGGCGAACTGCTGCCACGGGTCTTCCTGCGTCGCCTTGAGCGACAGCGAGACGCGCTCGCGGTCCATGTCGACGTCGAGAACCTCGACGGTGACTTCCTGGCCGACCTCGACAACCTCGGAGGGGTGGTCGATGTGCTTCCAGGAAAGCTCGGAGACGTGCACAAGACCGTCGACGCCGCCGAGGTCCACGAACGCACCGAAGTTGACGATCGAGGAAACGACGCCGGAGCGGACCTGACCCTTCTGCAGGGTCGTGAGGAAGGTCTGACGGACCTCGCTCTGAGTCTGCTCGAGCCAGGCACGGCGGGACAGGACCACGTTGTTGCGGTTCTTGTCCAGCTCGATGATCTTGGCCTCGAGCTCCTTGCCCACGTAGGGCTGGAGGTCGCGGACGCGGCGCATCTCGACGAGGGAAGCCGGCAGGAAGCCACGGAGGCCGATGTCGAGGATGAGACCACCCTTGACGACCTCGATGACGGTACCGGTGACGATGCCGTCTTCTTCCTTGATCTTCTCGATCGTGCCCCAGGCACGCTCGTACTGAGCGCGCTTCTTGGACAGGATGAGACGGCCTTCCTTGTCCTCCTTCTGGAGAACCAGGGCCTCGATCTCGTCGCCGACCTTGACGACCTCGTTCGGGTCGACATCGTGCTTGATCGAGAGCTCGCGGCTCGGGATCACGCCTTCGGTCTTGTAACCGATGTCGAGCAGGACCTCGTCCCGGTCGACCTTCACGATGACGCCGTCGACGATGTCGCCGTCGTTGAAGTACTTGATCGTCTCGTCGATCGCGGCGAGGAAGGCTTCCTCGTTACCGATGTCGTTGACCGCTACCTGCGGGGTGGTGGAAGCGGTGGTCTCGGTGCTGCTCGTCATGTGGGTAAGGGCTCCGGTACGGACAGTGAGTCGTAGGTACTGCTAGCGCCGGAGCCGATTTCGCTCTGAAGAAGCCGGACAGCCTGGGAAGCGCCGATTCCTAAGTTTCCGAAGAAACGGAAGGCGCCTCGACAACCGAGGGGACATACAACAGATGCGAGCGCATCCTGCTATGTCTGAGGAAGGCAGGCTCGCAGCGCAACTTGTAGCATACGGGGGCAGCCGGACAGGGTCAATGCGCGAAGGCGCACACCCGGGGCGGAACGCCGCATACCCGGCACAAATGCTGTCGCATGAGGCCACACGGGCCGCACCGCGCCCTGTCGCGACGCCTTGACGGCACCACCGCTACTGTCCCGCTGCGACGAGCCGCGACAAGCCAGACGGAAGAGTACGACGATGGAGCCGATCATCCAAGAGTCCGAGCTGCCCGAGACGCCCGAGCCCGAAGCAACCCGGCGTGACGCCGATGTCACGGAGAGCAGTCGCGCCAATCGCGGCTGGTGGGACAGGAACGCGGACGACTACCAAGTCGAGCACGGCACCTTCCTGGGTGACGACCGGTTCGTGTGGGGTCCCGAAGGACTCGACGAGGTGGAGGCCGAGCTGCTCGGCCCGCCCGAGGAGCTGGCGGGCAAGGACGTCCTGGAGATCGGCGCGGGCGCGGCGCAGTGCTCGCGCTGGCTCGCCGCGCAGGGTGCGCGCCCGGTCGCCCTCGACCTCTCCCACCGGCAGCTCCAGCACGCGCTGCGGATCGGTGGCGGAGTGCCGCTGGTAGAGGCGGACGCGGGGGCGCTGCCGTTCGCCGACGGCAGCTTCGACCTCGTGTGCTCGGCCTACGGAGCGATGCCGTTCGTCGCGGATCCGGTCCGGGTCCTCAAGGACGTGCACCGCGTGCTGCGGCCCGGCGGCCGGTTCGTGTTCTCGGCGACCCACCCGATGCGCTGGGCCTTCCCTGACGAGCCGGGTCCCGAGGGCCTCACGGTGGCGGCCTCGTACTTCGACCGCACTCCCTACGTGGAGCAGGACGAGCAGGGGAACGCCGTCTACGTAGAGCACCATCGGACGGTCGGCGACCGGGTGCGCGACATCGTGGCCGGCGGCTTCCGCCTGGTCGATCTGGTGGAGCCCCAGTGGCCCGCGTGGAACACCCAGGAGTGGGGCGGCTGGTCACCGTTGCGCGGGAATCTGATCCCGGGGTCGGCGATCTTCGTCTGCGTACGAGACTGAGTGCGTGATCCGTCTCCGTAACGACGCCCTGGACCTGCCCGTACGCGGCGCGCTGCCCGCCCTGCGTTCCGCTCTGGAGGGGCCGGGCAGCGCCGTGCTGTGCGCCCCGCCCGGGACGGGCAAGACGACGCTGGTGCCACTGGCCCTCGCCGGGCTGCTCGGGGACACGCCGGCACGTCGTGTGGTGGTCGCGGAGCCCCGGCGCATCGCCGCACGGGCCGCCGCGCGGCGGATGGCGTGGCTGCTCGGCGAGAAGGTCGGGGAGAGCGTCGGGTACACGGTGCGCGGCGAGCGTGTGGTGGGACCTCGCGCGCGCGTGGAGGTCGTCACTACGGGTGTCCTGTTGCAGCGGTTGCAGCGGGACCAGGAACTGACCGGTGTCGATGTGGTGATCATCGACGAGTGCCATGAGCGGCATCTGGACGCGGACACCGTGGCGGCGTTCCTGGTCGATGTGCGGGCCGCGCTCCGGCCCGAGCTGCGCCTTGTCGCCGCGTCCGCGACGACGGACGCGGAGGGGTGGGCGCGCGTCCTCGGGGACGCTCCCGTGGTGGAGGCGCACGGAACCTCGTACCCCGTGGAGGTCGTCTGGACGCCGCCCGTGCGCCCGGTGCGGCCGCCGCACGGGATGCGGGTGGACCCCGCGCTGCTCACGCATGTGGCATCGGTGGTGCGGCGGGCGCTCGCCGAGCGGGACGGGGACGTGCTGTGCTTCCTGCCCGGGGTCGGTGAGATCGCGCGCGTGGCGGGGCAGTTGGGGGACGCGCCCGCCGAGATCCTCCAGGTCCACGGGAGGGCGCCCGCCGCGGTGCAGGACGCGGTCCTCGCGGGCTCGGCGGGAGGCGCGCGCCGGGTGGTCCTCGCGACGTCGGTGGCCGAGTCGTCCCTGACGGTGCCCGGCGTTCGGGTCGTCGTCGACTCGGGGCTCGCGCGTGAGCCGCGCGTCGACCATGCGCGTGGGCTGAGCGCCCTTGCGACGGTACGGGCTTCGCAGGCGGCGGGCCGGCAGCGGGCGGGCCGTGCGGGGCGTGAGGCGCCGGGGGCCGTGTACCGGTGCTGGGCGGAGGCGGAGGACGGGCGCCTGCCGCGCTTTCCGGCGCCGGAGATCAAGCTGGCGGACCTTGCCGCGTTCGCCCTCCAGGCGGCCTGCTGGGGCGATCCTGACGCCTCTGGGCTCGCCCTGCTCGACCCCCCGCCGGGTGGCGCGATGGCGGCGGCGCGGGGCGTCCTGACGGCGGTCGGGGCGGTTTCCCCGGAGTCGGGGCGGGTCACGGAGCGGGGTGCGCGGATGGCGCGGGTCGGGCTGCACCCCCGCCTGGCGCGGGCCCTGCTGGATGCGGCTCCCCTAGTAGGAGCGCGCCGTGCCGCGGAGGTGGTGGCCCTCCTGAGCGAGGAGCCGCCGCGTGAGTACGGGGACGACCTCGCGGCGGCGTGGCGCGCTGCGCGGCGGGGCGCGGACGGATACGCGGCGCGGTGGCGCACGGAGGTACGGCGCCTTACCGCTGCCGCGGGGGCGTCGCCGCCGGGAGCCGGCACACCGCCCCCGGAAGCCGCGGCGCCCGCGCCTCCGGCGCGGAATGGTCAGCTGGGTGGGCGGGAAGAGGGCGGCGCCGCAGCCGGTGGTGGAGCTGGGGGACGGGCGGTACGCGAGGCCGGCGGTGACGACGACCGTGTCGCGGGGCTCGTTGCCGCGCTCGCCTTTCCTGAGCGGGTTGCCCGGCGCGTGGGGGACGGGACGTATCTCATGGTGAACGGGACCCGGGCCGAGGCGCGGCCGGGGTCCGCGCTCACCGGGGCGGAGTGGATCGCCGTGGCTGTCGCCGACCGGCCCGTCGGTGCGGGGCACGCGCGCGTGCTGCTCGGCGGGCACATCGACGAGGGCGTCGCGCGGAGGGCTGCCGCACCGCTGTACCGCGAGGGGGACGAGGTCGCCTGGGCCGACGGTGACCTGGTCGCGCGGCACGTCGAGCGGCTCGGGGCCGTGGAGTTGACGGTG
This sequence comes from Streptomyces sp. NPDC048441, assembly GCF_043200235.1. NCBI lineage: Bacteria > Bacillati > Actinomycetota > Actinomycetes > Kitasatosporales > Streptomycetaceae > Streptomyces > Streptomyces sp. NPDC048441. The sequence goes on along the minus strand of NZ_JBICXM010000005.1, from coordinate 340,247 downwards.
CGGCCTCTCAAGAAGCCCGCCCCCGGTCTCGTACGAGAAGGGCTGCTCGCAGGGCTTCGGGACGAAGGGACCTCGCTCCTGAACTGGTCCCAGAGCGCCCAGGAGCTGCGCGAGCGGCTCGCCTTCCTGCACCTGCATCTCGGAGCGCCCTGGCCCGACGTGTCGGAACGCGCCCTGCACGCGCGCGTGGACGAGTGGCTGGAGCCCGAGCTGTCCAAGGCGCGGCGCCGGGCTGACCTGCGGCGCATCGACGCGGGGCAGGCACTCAACCGGCTGCTGCCCTGGGCGACCGGGGAGGCCACGCGCCTCGACGCGCTCGCTCCCGAGCGCGTTGCGGTACCCAGTGGGTCCAGGATCCGGATCGACTATGCCGACCCCGAACAGCCGGTACTCGCCGTGAAGTTGCAGGAGATGTTCGGGCTCGCCGAGACCCCCCGGATCGCGGGCGGCGAAGTGCCGCTGCTCGTGCACCTGCTGTCGCCCGCGGGGCGCCCCGCCGCCGTCACCGCCGATCTGGCGTCCTTCTGGCGGGACGGCTACCGGGCCGTACGGGCCGAACTGCGCGGGCGGTACCCGAAGCATCCGTGGCCGGAGGATCCGGCGGCGGCGCAGCCCACGCGGTTCACGAACGCGCGCCTCAGGCGTTGACCGGCTCCGGCTCGGGCGCCGCCGTGGGCTCCGGATCCCCGGGCCTGCGGCTGCGGGCCTCGAGCCAGAGGGAGAGCGCGAGCAGGAGCAGGCCGAGGCCCAGGAAGCCCCAGGGCAGATAGGACGTCAGGAGGAGCACCAGGACGCGCTGGGACTTCACCAGGTCGACCGTGCTCCTGATGTAGTCCTCGCGCATCTTCACGTGGCCTTCGAACACGGTGACCTTGTCGCGTCCGCCGAGGAGCGTGCCGCCGCGCAGCTCGTTGTTCTGGATCTCCTCGCCGTAGACCGGCGCCCCGGTGGTCGGGTCGACCCAGAACTTGCGGACCGTGGTGTACCAGCGTGTGGTGCCCGTCTTGTCGAGGGACTCCGGAGTGATGCCCTTGACCGGCATGGTCTTGGGGAAGGGCACCTTGGTCCAGGGGATGGTCTGCTCGAAGTAGTAGACCTTGACGCCGCGGAACGTCTGCGTGCCCTTGTAGTGGATGGGTTTCGTGACGCGGGCCTGGGCGTCGAAGTACTCGTAGTCCCGCTTCTCGGTCAGGAAGGGCCACTTGAACTCGATGCCCTCACGCTTGACCGGGTCCCCGTCGACCGTCGACCCCTTCGCGTTCACCGGTTCCTGGCTGTGCGCGTCGAAGATGTAGCGCTCGGGGATCTTGGAGACCATCTTGCCGTCGGCGTCCTGGACGTAGGAGAGGGCGTCCCAGACGACGACGTCACGGTCCGCGCTCTTCTCGACCTTCTCCGAAGCCTCCACATTGCCCTTGAGGGTCTGCACGATGGTGACCTTGTCGACCTTCTTGGCCCGCATCGAGCCGTAGTCGATGAGCGTCGGGTTCTTCGCCTCGAGGACCGCCTCCTGATACTGGTTCGGCGGGATCTTGGCGAGGCGCGGGAACGCGTACCAGCGCATCAGCGGGGACATCGCCGCGAAGAACACGGCGAAGGCGAGCAGGATCAGGCTGGCCTTGCGGCGCATCGCGGCGGCCCTCCCTACGAAGACGGGCGGTTGACGGTCATGGGTGCTTGGGGGCTGTCATGGGTGCTTGGGGACGGTCGTGAGAAGCGGTTTCGGCGATGTCTCGCCGGGCGGGGCTCCGATCGCCGTGATCGTCAGGATCAGGGCGAAGGCGACGGCAAGACCGGTCGCGGCGGCGATGAGAGCGCGCATGCGGATCCTCCCGAGGCGGGAATGCTGATGGCGTCGAGGACGCCGACCATTAACTGACAGGTCGTCAGGGCTGGGGCACCGTAGCAACGCGGCGGCGAGATGAGAACACGTTGCACACACAAGGAACGCCCCTGCGCCGGGTGGGCGCAGGGGCGTTGCTCGCGAGACATGAGCGGGACGTACGTACGTGGCGTACGTACGTCCCGTACGTGCGGGGCGTGGTGCGTGCGGCTAGGGCCCTTCTGATGGATCTCCGTGGGAGAAGGAGCGGCGTTCGGTGCGTGCGCTGGGGGTCCCCCTGCTCGAAGAGCTTGGGGGAGCGCGGTGTGAAGGGTCATGTGGCGGAGCCACCTGTCCCTTCACACCGTGCGTTGAGGGTGCGTGCCGGGCGTCGCGACACCGCGGAGATCCATCAGAAGCGCCCTAGGCCGCTGGGGCCGTCGCCGCAGCCGCCACCTTCAGTTCGACCGTGAGCGTCGCGCCACCCGCGGTGCTGATGCGCAGCAGATACGTGCCCGCCGCGTCGTCCGCGTACATCTTCGGGAGCTTGAGCATGCCGTTCGCGTCCGTCTTCAGGGTCTTGAGCGTGCGGACCGGTTTGCCGTCCGCGTCCTTGAAGTAGGGGCCCTTGTCATTGGCCGTCGGGTTCGCCGCCGACTTGATCATGGTGGCGGAGGCCGCTACACGGTCGGCTGCCGCTCCCTTGTACGTCGCCTTGACCTCCACCTGGTCGGCGAACTCCTTGCCCGGCTCGCAGGTCAGCGCCTTGTCGCTGGTCCTGGCGAGGGCGTCGGCCTGGCGTGCGCCGACCGTCGCCGTGTAGTCGAGGCCGGGCAGCGAACGGCCGACGACCGTGGCGCGCACCGTGAACTCGCCCGTCTTCTCGCCCGCCTTGAGCACCGGAGCGGTGGCCTTGCCGGTGGCGCTCGTGGTGACGGTCGCGCTGGTGGCGCCGCCCGGGAAGCGTGCGTCGGTATCACCGACGATCGCGAACTTCACCTTGGCCTTGGCCACGGACGAGCCCGACGCGGACTCCGTGCGCACCGCGACGCGCGCGGCGAAGGCGTCGCCCGCCGTCGCGGAGAGCTTCCCGGTGCCGGCGTCCTCCAGGCTCGCGACCCGGTCGGTGGGCGAGGGGGTGGGGGTGGGGTCGGGGCTCTCGGAGCCGCCACCGCTCGGCGGCGTGGACGGCGACGGGCTGCCGCTGCCACCGCCGCTGCCGGGCCCGGACGGCTTGCCACCGGGCTTGGACGGCTTCGTCGACGGCGAACCGGACGCCCCCGGCGTCGGGCTCGGACTCGGACTCGCGCCCGGGGTGTCGCTGCGGTCGTCCGGCAGGATGCCCTTGCCGTCGGGAACCTCGTGGGTGCCCTTGCGGTAGTACTCCAGCCACGACAGGACCGTGTTCAGGTAGGCCGTCGAGTGGTTGTAGCTCAGGATCGCCTTGTGCAGATCGCCCTCTACGGACAAGTCGCGGTCACTCGCGCAGAGATAACGGCCCGCGGCGAGCGCGGCGTCGTAGACGTTGTTCGGGTCCTTCTTGCCGTCCGCGTTGCCGTCCTGCGCCCAGGTGTCCCACGTCGAGGGGATGAACTGCATGGGGCCGACCGCGCGGTCGTGCGTCGTGTCGTTGTCGTACGCGCCGTTGTCGGTGTCGGTGATCTTCGCGAAGCCGTTGCCGTTGAGGACGGGGCCGAGGATCGGCGTGAGCGTCGTGCCGTTCGCGTCCACGCGACCGCCACGCGCCTGGCCGGACTCGACCTTGCCTATCGCGGCGAGCAGCTGCCAGGGGAGGTTGCAGCCCGGTTTGGAGGTGGCGAGGGACGCCTCGGCCTTCTTGTACGCGTCGAGGACGGTCGCCGGGAGGCCCGCTTCGGCCTCGTCGGTCCCGCCGCTCGGCGCACCGGTCGGCGGGACCGGGGTGTTCAGGGGCGGCAGGTCGGTGTAGTAGGGGGAGTTGCCGGTCGCGGAGTCCTCGGCCGGTGGCGTGGCGCCGGAGGCCCCCGCCCGCTCGTCGCGAGGGACGTCCGTCACGCCCGGGGCCTGGGACGCCGCGAGCGCCGCCACCGCCGCCGCGGCCACCGCTGTGGTCACCGCTCCCCTGCGCAACCGCCTGCCGAATACCGCCGCCATGACCGTAAGCCCCTCCCCTTGACGACTGTGCCTGTCGACGCCCGCTCTGTTGTGCTCCCCGTTGTGCTTGCGCTCCCCAGCGGGCCGACTCAGGCGACACTACGACAACTTGTGGCGCCCAGGCACCCGTTCGTGCCCGATTTTCACCGGTTGGCCGAGTCCTGTTCGGATGAGGCTTCGGGCGGGGCTTCGGGCGGGACCGAGCCGTCGGACACTTCGCTGATCTCGTTCTCCGGCGTGGACTCCTGCCCTGCGACACGGCCCTTGTTGAGAGCGCGGTGCACGGCCTGCGCGACGCGTTCGATGGTACGGACTCCGTACTTCATCGTGGGGTTGTCGTGGGAGAGGACGACGATGCGATAGGTGCGGTTGCGGTCGGGCCCCGGTCCAGGTCCGGTGAACGCGCCGATGCTGTGCACCCGCCAGCCGTGTGTGGACCGGGGCAGCCAGCCGTTCTTGAGGTAGGCCTTGGTGCCGCGCGGCATCCCGGCGGGCACGCCCCAGCGCTGGTCGCGCCGCACCTCGTTCAGCTGCTTCAGGCCGTACGCGCGTGAGCTCGGGCTCAGCAGGGCGCGGGCCCTGGCTCCGGTGAGGACGCCGAGCAGGCGGAGCTGGTCGGCCGCGCCGGTGCGGGTCAGGCCCCACAGGCCGTAGGGGTTGAGCGTGGTGGCGGTGGTGCCTGCCCGGTCCAGGAAGCGGGCGACGTAGGGCTGTCCCAGGTCGTCCCAGAGGCGGCGGGCCGCGGTGTTGTCGGAGCGGGTGATCATGGGGCGGATCTTGCGGCGCTCCCAGGCGGTGAGTCCGCGGCCCCAGTCCTGGGCGCGGCGGAGGGCGGCCTCCATGATCATGACCTTGGCGATGCTCGCGGTGTCGTAGCGGTGACTGCTGCCGAGGGCGCAGCTGAGCCCCGTTGCGGGGTCGTGGACGGCTACGGAGACGGTGCCTCGCCTGGCGGCGAGGGCCGCGCGGATGTCGCGGGACAGCTGGGTGGCGAGGGCGGGGTCCCGGAGGGCTGTGCAGGGAGCCGCGCGTTTCGCTGCGCTGGCTGTGGCCGCCGTTGCGGGTAGTGGGGTGAGCAGGGTGGTGGCTAGTGCCGTAGCTATTGCTATTCGGTACTTCCGCAGGTGAGAGGCCATGCGGTCATCGTGACGGGGGTGGCTTTGCGGGGCTCGGGGGCGGGGGCCACGTGGGTGAGAGCGGGGGTCCTCCTCAAACTCTCCCAAGCTCTTAAAGAGCAGGGGCCCCCAGACGGGCACAGACGGGCTGGATACAGATCCAGCCCGTCCGGCGCGGCCGCTAGTGCGCCGCCGACTCCCAGTCGTCCCCCACGCCCACCGACACATCCAGCGAAGCCCGAAGCGTCACCGCTCCCGCCATCTCCTCGCGGACCAGCTTCTCGACCTTCTCGCGCTCCCCCGGGGCGATCTCCAGGACGATTTCGTCGTGAACCTGGAGCAACATGCGCGACTTCAGTTTCGCCTTCGTCAGGGCCGTGTCGACGTTCAGCATGGCGATCTTGACGATGTCCGCCGCCGTGCCCTGGATGGGGGCGTTCAGGGCCATCCGCTCTGCCATCTCGCGGCGCTGGCGGTTGTCGCTGTTGAGGTCGGGGAGGTAGCGACGGCGACCCAGCATCGTCTCGGTGTAGCCCGTCGCGCGGGCCTCGTCGACGGCTCGGCGCAGGTAGTCGCGTACACCGCCGAACCGCTCGAAGTAGGTGTCCATCAGCGCACGGGCCTCGCCCGCCTCGATGTTCAGCTGCTGGGAGAGGCCGAACGCCGAGAGGCCGTACGCCAGGCCGTACGACATGGCCTTGATCTTGCGGCGCATCTCGGCGTCGACGGCGGAACGCTCCACGCCGAACACCTGGGATGCCACGGTCGTGTGCAGGTCCTCGCCGGACGTGAACGCCTCGAGGAGGCCTTCGTCCTCGGAGAGGTGCGCCATCACGCGGAGCTCGATCTGGCTGTAGTCCGCGGTCATGAGGGACTCGAAGCCCTCGCCGACCACGAAACCGCGGCGGATCGCGCGGCCCTCGTCCGTGCGGACCGGGATGTTCTGCAGGTTCGGGTCCGTGGAGGACAGACGGCCCGTCGCCGCGACCGTCTGATTGAAGGTGGTGTGGATGCGGTTGTCCGCGGCGATCGCCTTGGTCAGGCCCTCGACCGTGACGCGGAGCTTCGCCTGCTCACGGTGGCGGAGCATGATGACCGGCAGTTCGTTCTCGGTCTGGGCGGCGAGCCAGGCGAGCGCGTCCGCGTCCGTGGTGTACCCGGTCTTGGTCTTCTTCGTCTTGGGGAGGTTCAGCTCTCCGAAGAGGACTTCCTGGAGCTGCTTGGGCGAGCCGAGGTTGAACTCGTGCCCGGCCGCCTCGTGCGCCTCCTTCACCGCCTGCTGCACCGCACCCGCGAACTGCTGCTCCATCGCCTCGAGATGGGTGCGGTCCGCCGCGATGCCGTGCCGCTCCAGGCGGGCCAGGAGGATGGACGTCGGCAGTTCGATGTCCTTCAGGAGATCGCCGGCGCCGACCTCCTGGAGCTTCTCGCCGAAGGCCGTGCCCAGGTCGAGGATGGTGCGGGCCTGCGACATCAGCGCGTCGGCCTCGGCCTGGTCGTCCTCTTCTGTACCGAAGGCGAGCTGTCCGTCGGCCTCACCGGCGGGTGCCAGCTCGCGGCCCAGATATTCGAGGGACAGGGCGTCGAGGGCGAAGGAGCGGCGGCCCGGCTTGACCAGGTACGCGGCGAGGGCGGTGTCCATGGCGACGCCGCCGACCGTCCAGCCGTGCTCCGGGAAGACCCGCATCGTGGCCTTGGCGTTGTGCAGGACCTTGGGCTTGGCGGGGTCGGAGATCCAGGCCGCGAACGCGTTCTCGTCGGCCTCGTCCAGGCGGGACGGGTCGAACCAGGCCGCGGCTCCCCCGGCCGCCGCGAGCGCCACCTCGGTCACCGAGCCCGTGCCCAGCTGCCAGGTGTCGACCGTGGCCACGCCGAGGACCGCATTGCCGTGCTCGGCGAGCCACGGCGCGAGCTCACCCGCGCCGATCACCGTGCCGTCGAGCTCCACGCCGGGCTCGGCCGGGGTCTGCTCGGCCTCCTCCGCGCCGGGGTCGACGGCGAGGAGGCGCTCGCGCAGCGAGGGGTTGCGGATCTCCAGGGTGTCGAGGACCAGGGCGAGGGTCGTGCGGTCGTACGGAGCGCGCTCCAAGTCGGTGACCCCCTTGGGGAGTTCGACGTCGCGCACCATCTCCGTGAGGCGGCGGTTCAGCTTCACCGCGTCCAGGTGGTCGCGGAAGTTCTGCCCGGCCTTGCCCTTGACCTCTTCGGCGCGCTCCACGAGGTCCGCGAAGGAACCGAACTGGTTGATCCACTTCGCGGCGGTCTTCTCACCGACGCCGGGGATGCCGGGGAGGTTGTCCGACGGGTCGCCGCGCAGGGCCGCGAAGTCGGGATACTGGCTGGGCGTAAGGCCGTACTTCTCCTCGACCTTCTCCGGGGTGAAGCGCGTCAGCTCGGAGACGCCCTTCGTCGGATACAGCACCGTCACGTGGTCGGTGATCAGCTGGAAGGAGTCGCGGTCGCCGGTGACGATCAGGACGTCGAAACCGGCCTCCTCCGCCTGGGTGGCGAGCGTGGCGATGACGTCGTCCGCCTCGAAGCCGTCCACCGCGAAGCGCACCGCGTGCATCGCGTCGAGCACCTCGCCGATCAGCTCGACCTGGCCCTTGAACTCGTCAGGGGTCTTGGAGCGGTTCGCCTTGTACTCCGGGAACTCCTCTGAGCGCCACGTCTTGCGCGAGACGTCGAAGGCCACCGCGAAGTGCGTGGGCGCCTCGTCGCGCAGGGTGTTCGCCAGCATCGACGCGAAGCCGTAGATCGCGTTCGTCGGCTGGCCCGTCGCCGTCGTGAAATTCTCCGCGGGCAGCGCGAAGAACGCCCGGTAGGCCAGGGAGTGCCCGTCCATGAGGAGCAGGCGCGGACGCTGCTCGCCATTCGGCTTCGTCGCGGTCTCGGACTTCTTCTTCGCTGCTTTTTCTGCCACGTCCCCGATCCTGCCACGCCCCACTGACACTCAGGCCCAGCGCTCACCCGCGGCCGGGCCACGACTCCACCCGCGAACAGGCCACGACCTCACCCGCCACGGCGCTGTCACCGGCGCGTGGGAGGATCGAAGACGTAGTTCACGCACGTGCTCGAAGGGGAGCCGACCATGGCAAGGAAGTCACCGAAGGGTGATCCGGTCCAGGACGCACCGCAGGTCGCGGAGGCGCAGCACGCCGCGGCGGGCCTTCCCGCCATCGGGCACACCCTGCGCATGGCCCAGCAGCAGATGGGCGTGCGCCGCACGGCGCTGACCCTGCTGCGGGTCAATCAGAAGGACGGCTTCGACTGCCCCGGCTGTGCCTGGCCCGAGCCGGAGCACCGGCACAAGGCGGAGTTCTGTGAGAACGGCGCGAAGGCGGTCGCCGAGGAAGCCACCCTCCGCCGCGTCACCCCCGACTTCTTCGCCGCGCACCCCGTGGCCGACCTCGCCACCCGCAGTGGGTACTGGCTGGGACAGCAGGGCCGCCTCACCCACCCGATGTATCTGGCGGAGGGTGCCGAGCGCTATGAAGCCGTGCCCTGGGAGCGAGCCTTCGACATCATCGCCGAGGAACTGGCCGCCCTGGACAGCCCGGACGAGTCCGTTTATTACACATCCGGGCGCACCAGCAACGAAGCGGCGTTCCTGTACCAGTTGTTCGCGCGTGAGCTGGGCACGAACAATCTGCCCGACTGTTCGAACATGTGCCATGAGTCCTCGGGGTCGGCGCTCACCGAGACCATCGGGGTCGGCAAGGGCAGTGTCCTCCTGGAAGACCTCTACAAGTCCGACCTGATCATCGTCGCCGGTCAGAACCCGGGCACGAACCACCCGCGGATGCTCTCCGCCCTGGAGAAGGCGAAGAACAACGGCGCGAAGATCATCACGGTCAATCCGCTGCCCGAGGCGGGCATGGAGCGCTTCAAGAACCCGCAGACCCCGCAGGGCATGGTCAAGGGCACCGCGCTGACCGATCTCTTCCTGCAGATCCGGCTCGGCGGTGACCAGGCCCTGTTCCGTCTCCTGAACAAGCTCATCCTGGAGACCGAGGGAGCGGTCGACGAGGAGTTCGTCCGGGAACACACTCACGGGTACGAGGAGTTCACCGAGGCCGCGCGCACAGCCGACTGGGACGAGACCCTCGCGGCGACCGGCCTCGGCCGCGAGCGCATCGAGGAAGCCCTCGCCATGGTCCTCGCCTCGAAGCGCACCGTCGTGTGCTGGGCGATGGGCCTGACCCAGCACAAGCACGCCGTGCCGACGATCCGCGAGGTCGTCAACTTCCTTCTGCTGCGCGGCAACATCGGCCGTCCGGGCGCGGGCGTGTGCCCGGTGCGCGGGCACTCCAATGTGCAGGGCGACCGCACGATGGGCATCTTCGAGCGGCCCGCGCCCGCCTTCCTCGACGCCCTGGAGAAGGAGTTCGGCTTCGCGCCGCCGCGCGAGCACGGCCTGGACGTCGTCCGCGCGATCAGGGCGCTGCGGGACGGCGACGCGAAGGTGTTCTTCGCGATGGGCGGCAATTTCGTCGCGGCCTCGCCGGACACGGAGGTGACGGAGGCGGCGATGCGCAAGGCCCGTCTGACCGTGCACGTGTCGACGAAGCTGAACCGCTCGCACGCCGTCACGGGCGCGCGGGCGCTGATCCTGCCGACGCTCGGCCGTACGGAGCGGGACCTCCAAGGTGGCGGAGAGCAGTTCGTGACCGTCGAGGACTCCATGGGCATGGTGCACGCATCGCGGGGCCGTCTGGAGCCCGCGAGCCCTCATCTGCTGTCTGAGCCCGCCATCGTGTGCCGACTCGCCCGCCGCGTCCTCGGCCACGAATCGGCCACGCCCTGGGAGGAGTTCGAGAAGGACTACGCGACGGTGCGCGACCGCATCGCGCGGGTGATCCCCGGCTTCGAGGACTTCAACGCCAAGGTGGCGGACCCTGCGGGCTTCGCCCTGCCGCATGCCCCGCGCGACGAGCGCCGCTTCCCCACGGCCACCGGAAAGGCCAACTTCACCGCGGCGCCCGTCGAGTTCCCCGACCTGCCGAAGGGCCGTCTTCTGTTGCAGACCCTGCGCTCGCACGACCAGTACAACACCACGATCTACGGCCTGGACGACCGCTATCGGGGCATCAAGAACGGCCGCAGGGTCGTCCTGGTCAACCCCGATGACGCCCGTGAGCTGAGCCTCGCCGAGGGGTCGTACGCGGACCTCGTGAGCGAGTGGAAGGACGGCGTCGAGCGCCGCGCGCCCGGCTTCCGGATCGTGCACTATCCGACGGCCCGGGGCTGCGCCGCGGCGTACTACCCGGAGACGAACGTGCTGATCCCGCTGGACGCGACCGCCGACACCAGCAACACCCCCGCCAGCAAGTCTGTCGTCGTACGCCTGGAACAATCAGGGACCGACTGAGCGTTCGCTCAGCGACAGGTGAGGACGACGAACGGAGCCGGGCCCCATGGGCGAGCAGCACAGCGTGAAGTTCCCGCAAGAGGTCATCGATGAGTACGCGGCGCTCGGCATGGACCTGCCCGCGCTCTTCTCCGCGGGTGACCTGGGGACCCGGATGGGCGTCCAGATCGTCGAGGCCTCCGCCGAGCGCGTCGTCGGCACCATGCCGGTCGAGGGCAACACCCAGCCGTACGGCCTGCTGCACGGCGGCGCGTCCGCCGTCCTCGCCGAGACCCTCGGCTCGGTCGGCTCGATGCTGCACGGCGGGAGCAAGAAGCTCGCCGTCGGCGTCGACCTGAACTGCACGCATCACCGCGGCGCGCGCTCGGGCCTGGTCACCGGCGTGGCGACGCCCGTGCACCGGGGCCGCTCCACGGCGACGTACGAGATCGTGATCACCGACGAGCAGGACAAGCGGGTGTGCACGGCGCGCCTCACCTGCCTGCTGCGGGACCTGGAGCCCAACGACTCCGCCGGATAAGGCGGTTGAGGGCGGGCGCACCCTCGCGGGTTCAGGCGCCCCACGCATTGTCGGAGCGGCGGACCCGGTCTAGCTTCTGTGCATGAGGCACCGGAAACAGCTCTGTGCGCTCGCCCTCGCCACCTTCCTGGCCACCACCGCCGGTGTCACCGGATGCGGGAGCTCCCCTTCCACCGACGCCCACAGCAAGACTCCCGCCCCCTCCCCCGCCACGACTTCCCCCGAGGACCTCTGCACCACCCTCATCGTCAAATGGGGGCGGCAGATCTACGACTCGGACAAGGAGACGTACGGCGACTACCAGTCGATGGGCCTCTCCAACGGGCAGTACGCGATCCTGCGCGACACCCTCGACCTGGCACGCGCCGAGCGCAAACGCCACGGCGCCGCCGCCGGGCGGGAGTTGATCGCCGAGCAGGCCCGTGAGCGGTGCGAGAAGCGCTACCGCGGCGGCGGTCCGAGCGGCGGGCCGTGGGTGTGAACGCCATCGGCCCGATCGAGCCGGGCGACGACACCTACAGGGCCTACGAGGACCAGGCCGCCGTCCACCCCGTGAGACCCCGTCCGCCCCTCACCCGGCACCGCCGCACCGCCCTGGCCCTCGCCGCCGCGGCGGTCATCGGTGCCGCCGGGCTCACGCTCTATCTGACGCGCCCCAGACCCCCCGCACCGCCGCCCCCGCTCTATCCGTCGCAGACCGTGTCCGTGACGTACGAGGGCGGGATGACGCATCCACGGGCCGGTGATGCCACGTTCAGCTTCGACATCAGCCTCGTACAGGCCTCGGGGCCGCCGGTGTCCGTCAGGCGGATCGGCCAGCCATCAGCGGCGCTTTCGGTCACCGTGGCCCCCCATACCCCATTCACGGTGAAAAAGGGAACCCCCAGAACGGCACGCATCACCATGCACATTCGCGAATGTGGAAAAGTGCCACGGAATGCCGGACTCCCTTTCCTGGACGTAACCCTGCGTAATGTGCGCGCAATGCAGACGCAGAGCTTCATCCTCGGATCGGCGTACGCGAAAGATCTTTCCGAGGCCCTGACAGGCGCATGCCCCCCGAACACTGATGTCATGAGTAAAACACCCTGACAGTCCTGCAAGTTCTCACCATGCGGGATGCGCCGAAGGGTACGTATTCCGCCACAACCGCCCCTCGAGTTCCAGCACGGAATACTCCGTGGCATAACAAGAGCGTCACACCTTTGCCCGGCCACTCCACCAGGAACAAAGCGGCCCTTAGAGTCACGGCCAGTCACCGCGCCCACCGGATTCCTGTCAGTTCGGTTCCGCGCTCGACTCGGCCACCCAACAAGGGACGGCCGTGCCAGGGGAAAGGACTGATCGTGCGTCAACGTTCGCTCATAGCCATCACCGCTGCACTCACCGCGGGGGCACTCACCCTCACCGCCTGTGGCTCACGCGACGACAAGGACAAGGATGACGCCGGGGGCGGCGGAACCACCGTCGTCATCGGCGTCGACGCGCCGCTGACCGGCGACCTGTCCGCGCTGGGCCTCGGTATCCGCAACTCCGTGGATCTCGCCGCCAAGCAGGCCAACGAGAAGAAGTACGTCGACGGCATCACCTTCAAGGTGGAGCCCGCCGACGACCAGGGGCAGCCCGCGTCGGGCCAGACCAACGCGACCAAGTTCGTCGCGAACAAGGAAATCCTCGGCGCCGTCGGCCCTCTGAACTCCTCCGTCGGCGAGTCGATGCAGAAGGTCTTCGACGACGCGAAGCTCGTCCAGGTCTCCCCCGCCAACACCAACCCGGCCATGACCCAGGGCCAGGACTGGAACGGCGGCAAGAAGGTTCGCCCGTACAAGGCCTACTTCCGTACGGCCACCACGGACGCCGTCCAGGGACCGTTCGCGGCGCAGTACCTGTACAACTCGGCCAAGAAGAAGAAGGTCTTCGTCGTCGACGACAAGAAGACCTACGGCGCCGGTCTGGCCGCCACCTTCAAGGACGAGTTCACCAAGCTCGGCGGCAAGGTCGCCGGCACCGAGCACGTGAACCCGGACACCAAGGACTTCGGCGCCGTCGCCACCAAGATCAAGAACTCTGACGCCGACGTCGTCTACTACGGCGGCGAGTACCCCGCGGCAGGCCCGCTCAGCAAGCAGATGAAGAAGGCAGGTGCCAAGATCCCGCTCGTCGGCGGTGACGGCATCTACAGCGCCGACTTCGTCAAGCTCGCGGGCGCGCAGGGCAAGGGCGACATGGCCACCTCGATCGGCCAGCCCGTCGAGGACCTGCCGTCGGCCAAGGAGTTCATCGCGAACTACAAGAAGGCCGGCTACAAGGAGGCCTACGAGGCCTACGGCGGCTACTCGTACGACTCGGCCTGGTCGATCATCGAAGCGGTCAAGAAGGTCGTCGACGACAACGACGGCAAGCTGCCCGACGATGCTCGCGCCAAGATCGTCGAGGCCATGCAGGGCGTCTCGTTCGACGGTGTGACCGGCAAGGTCGCCTTCGACAAGTACGGCGACGCGACCAACAAGCAACTCACCGTGTACGAGGTCAAGTCCACCGAGGACCCGGCCAAGGGCTGGAAGCCAGTCAAGTCCGGCACCTTCACCGGCTGATCCACCCCGCAGCCCACGACACCACCGCGCGGGTCGCTGCCTCTGACAGCGCCCCGCGCGGCGTCGCATCCGTCACCTAAGCCGTTCGGCCACCGCGAGGCCCACCACCCCCGCACGCAGGCCGCACGACACCGAAAGACTCGGAGGACCTGCGGTGCACGAACTGCCGCAACAGCTGGTCAACGGCCTGCTACTGGGATCCATGTACGGCCTGATCGCCATCGGCTACACAATGGTCTACGGCATCGTCCAGCTCATCAACTTCGCCCATGGCGAGATCTTCATGGTCGGCGGCTTCGGCGCCCTCACCGTCTGGCTCTGGCTGCCGGGCGGCACCAGCATGTGGCTCGCCCTGCCGCTGATGCTCATAGGTGCCGTGATCGTCTCGACCCTCATCGCGGTCGGAGCCGAACGCTTCGCCTACCGCCCGTTGCGCGGCGCACCACGCCTCGCACCCCTCATCACCGCCATCGGCCTCTCGCTCGCCCTGCAGCAGGCCGTCTGGGCCTGGTACCCCAACGCGAAGTCGTCCCGCACCTTCCCCGAGATACCCGGCGACTCCATCCACCTGGGCTCCGTCACCATCCAGCCCGGCGACATCTTCCTGCTGATCACCGCACCGATCTGCATGTTCGCCCTCGGCTGGTTCGTGATGAAGACCCGCGTCGGACGCGGTATGCAGGCCACCGCGCAGGACCCCGACACCGCCAAGCTCATGGGTGTCAACACCGACCGCGTCATCGTCGTGGCCTTCGCGATCGGCGCCGCCTTCGCCGGTATCGCCGCCGTCGCCTACGGCTTCCGCTACGGAGAAGTCCAGTTCCGCATGGGCTTCCTCTGGGGCCTCAAGGCCTTCACCGCGGCCGTGCTCGGAGGCATCGGCAACATCTACGGCGCGATGATCGGCGGCCTCGTCCTCGGCATCGCCGAAGCCATGGCCACTGCCTACATGAACGACATCCCCGGCATGGGCCAGCTCGGCGGGCAGTCCTGGGCCGACGTCTGGGCCTTCGTACTCCTCATCGTCGTACTCCTCGTCAGGCCACAAGGGCTCCTTGGCGAACGCGTCGCGGACAGGGCGTGACAACCATGACCACACAGACCACCGCGGCCGACGCGCCGAACCCCAAGCAGGACCACAGCACTCCCACCGGTCTCCTCCCCATCCCCGTGGGCCCCGCCCGCGCACTGGCCACCGGTGGCGGCGCCCTCACCATCATCTCCGCGTTCCTCGCCTGGACCTGGACCGCGGCATTCCCCGGCGACCTCACCGTCTACGGCTACCCCGGCGGCCTCCAGGTCCTCGTCCTGATCGCCGGAGCCCTCACGACGCTCCTGGGCCTTGCCTCGTACGGCGTCAAGGGCGTGCGCGCCATCGCCCCCGGCGGAGCCGACGCGGCGCTGAAGTACGCGGCGCTCGCCGCCTTCGCCACCACCTGGTACACGATCCTCTCGATCAGCTACCAGCTCGGCGGTCTCGCCAACCTCGAGCCCGGCGGCTGGGTCGCCGCCGTCGCAACCCTGGCGGCCTTCGCCGGCGCCCTCGCCCTGCCCTTCCAGCGGCCGCACACCTACGCGGTCGACCCCGAGGACAGCGGCAGCGAGCAGTTCAAGCACCGCGCGCGCAACGCGATGACCATCTTCAAGGGCGCCTTCGCCGCCGAGGCCCCGCCCACGCCGCGCAAGCTGTCCAGCTACGTCGAGATCCTCATCATCATCGCCGCACTCGCCACGGGCCTCCTGGTCTTCACCTACGGCATCGGCACCGAGTACGACGAGCTCTTCATCGGCTTCCTGGTCACCGTCGCGTTCTGCTTCGCGGCGCTGACCAAGGCGGGGCTCGTCGCCCAGGTCTCCACGTACACCACGCGGCACCGCAACATCACGCTCATCGGCGCCTTCATCGCCGCCGCCGCGTTCCCGTTCACGCAGAGCGACGACCAGTACGCCACCATCGGCGTGTACATCCTGATCTTCGCGACCGTGGCGCTCGGCCTGAACATCGTCGTCGGCCTCGCGGGGCTCCTCGACCTCGGATACGTCGCCTTCCTCGGCGTCGGCGCCTACGCGGCGTCCATGGTCTCCGGATCGCCGTCCTCGCCCTTCGATGTCCATCTGCCGTTCTGGGGCGCGATCCTGGTCGGCGCGGGCGCGTCACTCGTCTTCGGTGTGCTCATCGGCGCCCCGACACTGCGGCTGCGCGGCGACTACCTCGCCATCGTCACCCTCGGCTTCGGAGAGATCTTCCGGCTCGTCGCGATGAACTCCGACGGCACGTCGGGGCCCGACATCACGAACGGCTCGAACGGCATCTCCTCGATCCCGAACCTCAAGATCCTCGGGTTCGACCTGGGCGTCGAGCACAGCATCGGCGGCTTCACCATCGGCCGCTTCGCGAACTACTTCTTCCTGATGCTGCTCATCACCCTCGTCGTCGTCCTCGTCTTCCGGCGCAGCGGCGACTCCCGCATCGGGCGCGCCTGGGTCGCCATCCGCGAGGACGAGACCGCGGCGCTCGCCATGGGCATCAACGGCTTCCGCGTGAAGCTCATCGCCTTCGCACTCGGCGCCTCGCTCGCCGGATTCGCGGGCACGGTGCAGGCGCACGTCACCTACACGGTCACCCCCGAGCAGTACCAGTTCGCCAACACGGTCCCGCCCAACTCGGCGTTCCTGCTCGCAGCGGTCGTACTCGGCGGCATGGGCACCATCAGCGGACCGCTCGTCGGCGCGGCGCTGCTCTACCTCATCCCGAGCAAGCTGTCATTCCTCGGCGACTACCAGCTCTTCGCCTTCGGCCTCGCACTGGTGCTCCTCATGCGCTTCCGCCCCGAGGGCCTCATCCCCAACCGCCGCCGCCAGCTCGAGTTCCACGAGGCCAAGCTGAGTCCCGGCGACACGCCGCCACCCACAGTCCTCAGCAAGACAGGGGCCTGAGCCATGACCACCGACACCACCACAAGCAAGGACAGCGCCGCCGCTTCACCGGCCGGAGAGACTGTCCTCGACGCCCGGGGCGTCACGATGCGCTTCGGCGGCCTGACCGCCGTGCGCTCCGTCGACCTCACCGTCAACAGCGGCGAGATCGTCGGCCTCATCGGCCCCAACGGCGCCGGCAAGACCACCTTCTTCAACTGCCTCACCGGCCTCTACATCCCCACCGAGGGCGAAGTCCGGTACAAGGGCAAGGTCCTGCCCAGCAAGTCGTTCAAGGTCACCGCGGCCGGCGTGGCACGCACCTTCCAGAACATCCGTCTCTTCGCCAACATGACGGTCCTGGAGAACGTCCTCGTCGGGCGCCACACGCGTACGAAGGAAGGCCTCTGGTCGGCCCTCCTGCGCGGCCCCGGCTTCCACAAGGCCGAGGCCAAGTCCAAGGCCCGCGCCCTGGAGCTCCTGGAGTTCGTCGGCCTCGCCGAGAAGGCGGAACACCTCTCCCGCAATCTGCCCTACGGCGAGCAGCGCAAGCTGGAGATCGCCAGGGCCCTCGCGAGCGAGCCCGGCCTGCTCCTCCTGGACGAGCCGACCGCGGGCATGAACCCGCAGGAGACCCGCGCCACCGAGGAACTCGTCCTCGCCATCCGGGACATGGGCATCGCCGTACTCGTCATCGAGCACGACATGCGCTTCATCTTCAACCTGTGCGACCGCGTGGCCGTACTCGTCCAGGGCGAGAAACTCGTCGAGGGCGACAGCGAGACCGTCCAGCAGGACGACCGCGTCATCGCCGCCTACCTGGGCGAGCCCTTCGAAGGAGCCCCCGACAGCAGCACGGAGGACCGTCCGGGCCACGAGGAGAACAGCTGATGACCGCACTGCTCGAGGTCGAGGACCTCAAAGTCGCCTACGGCAAGATCGAAGCCGTCAAAGGCATCTCTTTCAAGGTCGAGGCCGGCGAGGTCGTCACCCTGATCGGCACGAACGGCGCAGGCAAGACCACCACGCTGCGCACCCTCTCCGGCCTGCTCAAACCGGTCGGCGGCACCATCAAATTCGATGGAAAACCGCTGCGGAAATACCGCGCCGACCAGATCGTCGCACTCGGCCTGGCCCACTCTCCCGAGGGCCGGCACATCTTCCCGCGCATGACGATCGAAAACAATCTGCGCCTCGGCGCATATCTGCGCAGCGACAAGGCCGCCATCGAAAAGGACATCGCGCGAGCCTATGAGCTCTTCCCCATTCTCGGGGAACGCAGAAAGCAGGCGGCGGGCACGCTCTCCGGCGGCGAACAGCAAATGCTCGCCATGGGGCGCGCCCTCATGTCCCAGCCGAAACTGCTGATGCTCGACGAGCCCTCCATGGGCCTTTCGCCGATCATGATGCAGAAGATCATGGCGACCATCGCCGAGCTCAAGTCCAACGGCACGACCATCCTGCTCGTCGAGCAGAACGCCCAGGCCGCGCTCTCGCTCGCCGACCACGGTCATGTCATGGAGGTCGGCAAGATCGTCCTGTCCGGGACAGGGCACAACCTGCTGCACGACGAGTCCGTGCGGAAGGCGTACCTCGGAGAGGACTGAGCACTTCCTCCAGGCATACGAGACTCCAGGTGTACGAGAAGGCCCGCACCCCCGGCTTCGGGGTGCGGGCCTTCTCGTATGCGAATCGGGGGCGGTTACCGCCCCTTCGACTACTGCCCCTTCGACGCCTTCTTCTCGTCGGCGTCCTCGATGACCGCCTCCGCGACCTGCTGCATCGAAAGGCGCCGGTCCATCGACGTCTTCTGGATCCAGCGGAACGCGGCGGGCTCCGTCAGGCCGTACTCGGTCTGCAGGATCGATTTCGCGCGGTCCACCAGCTTCCGCGTCTCCAGGCGCAGGGTGAGGTCCGCGACCTCGCTCTCCAGCGTCTTGAGCTCCGTGTAGCGCGAGACGGCCATCTCGATGGCGGGCACCACGTCGGTCTTGCTGAAGGGCTTGACCAGGTACGCCATCGCGCCGGCGTCCCTGGCCCGCTCGACCAGGTCACGCTGCGAGAACGCGGTCAGCATGAGCACCGGGGCGATGCTCTCCTCGGCGATCTTCTCGGCCGCCGAGATGCCGTCCATGACGGGCATCTTCACGTCCAGGATCACCAGGTCCGGCTTGTGCTCGCGGGCCAGCTCGACGGCCTTCTCACCGTCACCGGCCTCGCCTACGACGGTGTAACCCTCTTCCTCGAGCATCTCCTTGAGGTCGAGCCGGATGAGAGCCTCGTCCTCGGCGATGACGACACGGGTCGTCAGCGGAGGCACGTGCGACTTGTCGTCGTCATCGGCTACGGGCTGGGGCGACTCGGGGGAAGTCACGGGGGCTCCTTGATCAGGGCAGGTGCACTGCCCTCGCAGCCTACCTAGCTGCGAGGCTGCGCGGTGACCCGGTACACTCTGGGGAGCCCAGCCGGGTTGGCGGAATCGGTTTACGCGGATGTCTCAAACACATCTGTCCGAAAGGACATACGGGTTCGAATCCCGTACCCGGCACCAGAAAGCGGAGGTTCACGTTCTCGTGGACCTCCGCTTCTTGCTACTCTCGGCCACGATCAGTGCCACAGAGTGGCCGCATGAACTTCCACGGCACAGAGGTACGACAGAGGGCACTGACGCTGCTCCGAGGCGGCACGAGGAACGCAGAGGTCGCCCGTCGGTTAGATGTCCCCGTCGGTACCGTGGGCTACTGGCTGCACATGGACCGCGCCAAGCGGGGCGAGTGTCCGGGCCGACCCGACCCCGAGTGTCCGCGGTGCGACGGGCGCCTGCTCGACGAGGCCGCCTACTCGTACCTGCTGGGGCTCTACCTCGGGGACGGGCACATCATCCAGTACTCGGGCCACCGCGTCCCCAGCCTCATGATCACCTGCACCGAGTCGTGGCCTGGCCTCATGGACTCCTGCGAGCAGGCCATGCGCGACGTCTTCCCCGACAATTCCGTCTGCCGGGTCCGCAGGACCGGTTGCCGCAACGTCAAGGTCTACTCAAACCACCTGTGGTGCATGTTCCCGCAGCACGGAGCGGGCCGGAAGCACGAACGCCGGATCATCCTGGAGCCGTGGCAGCAAGAGATCGTCGACGCCCACCCATGGGACTTCGTCCGTGGTCTCATCCACTCCGACGGGTGCCGGAACATCAACTGGACGACCCGTCTGGTCAGTGGTGAGCGCAAGCGCTACGAGTATCCCCGGTACTGGTTCACCAACGTCTCGGACGACATCCGGAGGCTCTACACGGACACTCTCGACAAACTCGGCGTCGAGTGGAAGCACTGCACCCGCCACGGCAACCCGTACAACATCTCAGTAGCCCGCAAAGCCTCAGTAGCCCTCATGGACGCCCACGTAGGCCCCAAGTACTGACGGAACCGCCTACTTGGGGCTGTCGTCCTCGCCGATGTGGTGGATGCGTACGAGGTTGGTGGAGCCCGCGACTCCGGGCGGGGACCCCGCCGTGATGACCACGACGTCGCCCCTCTCGCAGCGTCCGCTCTTCAGGAGCAGCTCGTCGACCTGGTTGACCATGGCATCGGTCGAGTCCACGTGCGGGCCGAGCAGGGTCTCCACTCCCCAGGTGAGGTTCAGCTGCGAGCGCGTCGCCCGGTCCGGGGTGAAGGCGAGGAGCGGGATCGGTGAGCGGTAGCGGGAGAGGCGGCGGACCGTGTCGCCGGACTGGGTGAAGGCGACGAGGAACTTGGCGCCCAGGAAGTCGCCCATCTCGGCGGCGGCGCGGGCGACGGCTCCGCCCTGTGTGCGGGGTTTGTTCCGCTCGGTCAGCGGCGGGAGGCCCTTGGCGAGGATGTCCTCCTCCGCGGCCTCGACGATGCGGCCCATCGTGCGGACCGTCTCGATCGGATACTTGCCGACGCTGGTCTCGCCGGAGAGCATCACCGCGTCCGTGCCGTCGATGACGGCGTTCGCGACGTCCGACGCCTCCGCGCGCGTGGGGCGGGAGTTGTCGATCATCGAGTCGAGCATCTGGGTGGCGACGATGACCGGCTTCGCGTTCCGCTTGGCGAGCTTGATGGCGCGCTTCTGGACGATCGGCACCTGCTCGAGGGGCATCTCGACGCCCAGGTCGCCGCGGGCGACCATGATCGCGTCGAAGGCGGCGACGATGTCGTCGATGTTCTCTACGGCCTGCGGCTTCTCCACCTTGGCGATGACGGGGAGGCGGCGGCCCTCCTCGTCCATGATGCGGTGGACGGCCTCGATGTCGCGTCCGCTGCGGACGAAGGACAGGGCGATGACGTCGAACCCTGAACGCAGGGCCCAGCGGAGGTCCGCCTCGTCCTTGTCGGAGAGCGCGGGGACGGAGACGGCGACGCCGGGGAGGTTGAGCCCCTTGTGGTCGGAGACCATGCCGCCTTCGACCACGGTGGTGGTGACGCGGGGACCATCGACCGCGGTGACCTCCAGGGTCACTTTGCCGTCGTCGACGAGGATGCGTTCACCGGCGGTGACGTCTCCGGCGAGGCCGCTGTACGTGGTGCCGCAGGTCTGGCGGTCGCCCTCGATGCCCTCTTCGACGGTGATGGTGAACTCGTCGCCCCGTTCAAGGAGTACAGGGCCTTCACTGAAGCGACCGAGGCGGATCTTCGGGCCTTGAAGGTCGGCGAGGATGCCGACGCTGCGGCCGGTCTCGTCGGAAGCCTTCCGTACCCGCTGGTATCGCTCCTCGTGCTCGGCGTACGTGCCATGACTCAGGTTGAATCGGGCCACGTCCATTCCGGCTTCGACCAGTGCCTTGATCTGGTCGTACGAGTCGGTGGCGGGGCCCAGGGTGCAGACGATTTTTGCTCGGCGCATGTTTCGAGCCTAGGCCTTACCGGCCGGTAGAGAATTGGCTGGGCATGACTACTCAACAACCTTTGTGTGAAAGGTTATTGACAAGTGTTGAATTGGGCGGGGCGCTGCTCTGATGAGCGATCTACCGGACGCCCCGCGGTGTCGAGCCCTTCCGTGGCTCCGGTGGCTACAGCTGCGGCGGTGTCATCGTGAAGCGTGCGTTGACCTGTGCGTAGACGTGTTGCCGCTCGGGTTCGAGGTCCAGGGGCGCGGCTTCCTGGCCCATGTCGGCCGCGCCTCCGTACGCGACGGTGCGCATGGCGGGTGTCGGGCCTCCGTAGCCGTACGGCTGGGCGTTCTCGGCGCCGATGTCGGCGAGCTCGACGAGGGCGGCGAGGCCGGTCCCGAGCGCCTCCGCGTACTCCCGACCCCGCTGCACCGCTTCCCTGACCGCCTGTTGGCGAGCCTGACGATGCGTGGGCGAGTCGGGCCGCAGGGCCCAGTAAGGACCGTCGACGCGGGTGAGGTCGAGGTCCGCGAGGCGCGTGGTGAGCTCGCCGAGCGCGGTGAAGTCGGTGAGTTCGGCGGTGATGTGGACCCGGCCGTGGTAGGCGCGGACGCGTTCGCCGCGGCCGTGCTTGGTCAGTTCGGGGCTGATGGAGAAGGCGCCGGTCTCCAGCTTCTCGACGGACTCGCCGTACGTCTTGACGAGGTCGATGACGCTGGCGTTGCGGCGCGTGAGGTCGTTCAGGGCGTCGCGCCGGTCGGTGCCGCGCGCGCTGACGGTGATGCCGATGCGGGCAATCTCGGGATCGACTTCGAGATGCGCCTCGCCCTTGACGGCCAGGCGCGGTGAGTCCGGGGTGCCGAAAGGGGCCGCGGTGGGGGTGGTCTCGTCCATGCGGCCACTCTCGCACTGGGCGGCGGCACCGGACAGTCATCGGATCGAAACCTGCGGGGTCTGTTGCCGGTGGGGTGGTCGGGGTCAGAATCTACGCGCGTTACATCGGTCGACCAAAGGTCCAAGGGGAGTACGAAATGCCGCTGAACCGCCGGAAGTTCCTGGGCAAGTCCGCAGCCACGGGCGTGGGCGTGGCGCTCGCGGGTGGTGCGGCCGCCGCGCCGGCCGAGGCCCAGGTCCAGGTCCAGGGGAAGCCCGCCAAGCGGAAGAAGCGGTACTCGTTCACCGTCATGGGCACGACGGACCTGCACGGCAATGTCTTCAACTGGGACTACTTCACGGACAAGGAGTTCGACGACAAGGACCACAACGACGTGGGCCTGGCGAAGATCTCCACCCTCGTGAACGAGATCCGCGAGGAGAGAGGCCGCCGCAACACGCTCCTCATCGACGCGGGCGACACCATCCAGGGCACCCAGCTCTCGTACTACTACGCCAAGATCGACCCGATCACCGCCGAGCACGGCCCGGTCCATCCGATGGCCCAGGCGATGAACCGCATCGGCTACGACGCCGCGGCGCTCGGCAATCACGAGTTCAACTACGGCATTCCGGTCCTGCGGAAGTTCGAGGAGCAGTGCGAGTTCCCACTGCTCGGTGCGAACGCGCTCGACGCGAAGACGCAGAAGCCCGCTTTCCCGCCGTACTTCATGAAGCGCGTGCGCACCCCGCACGGCCGCGATGTGAAGGTGGCGGTCCTCGGCCTGACCAACCCCGGCATCGCCATCTGGGACAAGGCGAACGTCCAGGGCAAGATGACGTTCCCGGGTCTGGAGGAGCAGGCGGCGAAGTGGGTGCCGAAGCTGCGGTCCATGGGCGCGGACGTCGTGATCGTCTCGGCGCACTCGGGTTCGAGCGGCACGTCCTCGTACGGTGACCAGCTTCCGTACATCGAGAACGCGGCGGGTCTGGTGGCCGAGCAGGTGCCCGGCATCGACGCGATCCTGGTCGGTCACGCGCACACGGAGATCCCCGAGTACTTCGTGGAGAACAAGGAGACCGGCAAGAAGGTCGTCCTGTCCGAGCCGCTGAAGTGGGGTCAGCGGCTCACGCTCTTCGATTTCGACCTGGTGTGGTCGAAAGGCCGCTGGACGGTGGAGAAGGTCGGCGCGAAGGTCCTCAACTCCAATACGGCAGCGGAGGACAAGAAGGTCACCAGGCTCCTCGCGGACGAGCACAAGAAGGTCGTCGCGTACGTCAACCAGGTCATCGGCACATCGACGCAGGCGATGAGCACGGCCGAAGGCCCGTACAAGGATGTCGCGATCATCGACCTGATCAGCCATGTCCAGGCGGAGACGGTCAAGGAGGCGCTCAAGGGCGGCCAGTACGCGGCGCTCCCCGTGCTGTCGCAGGCGTCGTGCTTCTCGCGTACGGCGGGCATCCCCGCGGGCGAGGTGACCATCAAGGACGCGGCGGGGCTCTACCCGTTCGAGAACACCCTGGAGGCGCGGCTCGTCACGGGCGCGCAGCTCAAGGACTATCTGGAGTTCTCGGCGCGCTACTACGTCCAGACGGCGGCGGGCGCCCCGGTGGACCCGGCGAAGCTGACGAACGCGGACAACACGCCGGACTACAACTACGACGCGCTGTACGGCGTGACGTACGAGATCGACATCGCCAAGCCGGCCGGTTCGCGTATCGCGAAGCTGAGCTTCGACGGCAAGGACATCGATCCGAAGGCCGAGTTCGTGCTGGCGGTCAACAACTACCGCGCGAGCGGCGGCGGCAACTTCCCGCATGTGCCGGGTGCCAAGCAGCTGTGGGCGAACTCGGACGAGATCCGGAACACGATCATCCAGTGGGTGCAGGCGAAGGGGACGGTCGACCCGGCCCAGTTCGCGTCGGTGGACTGGAAGCTGACCCGGGACGGGACTCCGGTGTTCTGAGACGGCACTCCGGTGTTCTGACACGACCACGGGCCGTGCTTGCTGCCGGGCCGGACAAAACCGTTCGGCCCGGTGCTGCCCACCGGGTGACAATCCGTTCATGAACGAGGAATTCGCCACCGCATTCGCCCCGGTCCTCCGTGACCTGAAGGCCACCTGTGCGGTGCGCCCCGACGTCCGGGAGGAGACCCACGACGGCGTCGAATGGGTCGTCCTGTACGAGCCGGACGGCTCGGGTGCGGGGCTCGGGCTGAGCTTCGGCGCGAGCCCGGCCGAGCAGACGGCCCATCTCGCGGACCAGGCACAGGACTGGGCCGTGGAGGCGCTCTGCTCGGCGCGGGAACCGGCCGTGTGGCCCGAGTGTCCCGCCCATCCCGACAGCCATCCGCTGGAGGCGGGGGTGGAGCGGGGTGTGGCGATGTGGTCGTGTCCGCGGACGCGGAAGGCTGTCGGGCCGATCGGCGAGCTGTCCGGGCAGCCTCTCAGCTCTTGAGGCGTACGAGGGTGCCGCGCTGCTCGCCGATCGCGCCGGGGGCCGCGCGGCCCTGTGGTTCCTGGAGGCCGAAGCTGGTGAACGCGGTGCGCCGTGGGAGGGGGTAAGGGTCGCTCTCTGTCAGGGTGTTGAGGATGGTGGCGCTGCGCCAGGCGGCGAGCCCCAGGTCGGGGGCGCCGACGCCGTGGGTGTGGCGCTCGGCGTTCTGTACGTAGACGTTGCTGCCGTGGCCGGTGATGGAGGGGTCGAGGACCAGGCGGTACTGCTCGTCGATGCGGGGGCGCTCGGCGGAGTCCCGGCGGATGTAGGCGTCGAGGCCCGTGAGCAGCTGGTCGACGGGTCGCTCGCGGTAGCCCGTGGCGAGGACGACGGCGTCGGTGGTGAGGCGGGAGCGGGTGCCCTGCTGGAGGTGTTCCAGGTGGAGTTCCACGCGGGTGGCGGCGACGCGGCCCGCGGTGCGTACAGAGACGCCCGGGGTGAGGACGGCGTCGGGCCAGCCGCCGTGCAGCGTGCGTTGGTACAGCTCGTCGTGGATGGCGGCGATGGTGTCGGCGTCGATGCCCTTGTGGAGCTGCCACTGGCGGGGGACGAGGCCGTCGCGTACGGACTCGGGCAGGGCGTGGAAGTAGCGGGTGTAGTCCGGTGTGAAGTGTTCCAGGCCGAGCTTGGAGTACT
The DNA here is from genome assembly GCF_043200235.1 of Streptomyces sp. NPDC048441. Classification (NCBI taxonomy): domain Bacteria; kingdom Bacillati; phylum Actinomycetota; class Actinomycetes; order Kitasatosporales; family Streptomycetaceae; genus Streptomyces; species Streptomyces sp. NPDC048441. Next base: position 314,916 of record NZ_JBICXM010000005.1, on the reverse strand, counting down.
CCATGGGCGCGAAGGCCTCGGTGCGGGCGAGCCAGTGGAGCTTCTCGGCGCCCGCGGGGCGGTGTTTGAGCAGGTCGAGGAAGACCTCGGCGCCGGACTGGCCGGAGCCGATGACGGTGATGTGATCGGCGGCGAGCAGCCGGTCGCGGTGCAGGAGGTAGTCAGCGGCGTGGATCACGGGGACGGCGGGGGCGTCCGCGAGGGGCTTCAGGGGCTCGGGGATGTGGGGCGCGGTGCCGATGCCGACGGCGAGGTTCTTCGTGTACGTCCGGCCGAGCGCCTCCGCCTCTCCCTCGGCGTCGAGCTCGGTGAAGTCGACTTCGAAGAGGGCCCGTTCGGCATTCCAGCGCACCGCGTCGACCTGGTGTCCGAAGTGCAGGCCGGGCAGGTTCTCGCTGACCCAGCGGCAGTAGGCGTCGTACTCGGCGCGCTGGATGTGGAACCGCTCGGCGAAGTAGAAGGGGAAGAGCCGCTCACGGGTCTTGAGGTAGCTGAGGAAGGACCAGGGGTTTGCCGGGTCGGCGAGGGTCACCAGGTCGGCGAGGAAGGGCACTTGGAGGCTCGCACCGTCGATGAGGAGCCCCGGATGCCAGTGGAAGCCGGGCCGCTGTTCGTAGAAGGCGGCGTCGACTCCGGCCAGGGGCTGGGCGAGGGCGGCGAGGGAGAGGTTGAAGGGGCCGATGCCGATGCCGACCAGGTCCCGGGGTTCCTCGGGTGTGGTGAGCGGCGGTGCGGGTCGGGCGTTCTGGCCGGTCATCGGGGGGTGGTTCCTTCCACGAGCTTCAGGAGCTCGGCGAGGTCGCCGGGCCGGGTGTGCGGGTTGAGCAGGGTGGCCTTGAGCCAGCGGCGTCCGTCGATGTGGGCCCGGCCGAGTACGGCGCGTCCTTGGGTGAGCAGCTCCCTGCGGACGTACGCGATGTGGTCGTCGTCGGCGCCGACGGGCCGGAAGAGGACCGTGCTGATGGCGGGCCGGTCGTAGAGCTCGAAGCCGGGGTGCGAGGTGATGAGCTCGGCGAACTCCTGTGCCTGGTCGCAGACTCGGTCGACGAGCGCGCCGATCCCCTGCCGCCCGAGGGCCTTGAGGGTGACGGCGATCTTGAGTACGTCGGGTCGGCGCGTGGTGCGCAGGGAGCGGCCGAGGAGGTCGGGGAGGCCCGCTTCGGTGTCGTCGCCCGCGTTGAGGTAGTCGGCGTGGTGGCCGAGCGCCGCGAGGTCCTGCGGGTCGCGGACCAGGAGCAGTCCGGCGGCGACGGGCTGCCAGCCGAGTTTGTGCAGGTCGAAGGTGATGCTGTCGGCCCGCTCCATGCCGCGCAGGAGCTCTCTTCGTACGTCGCTGAAGAGCAGCGGGCCGCCGTACGCGGCGTCGATGTGCAGACGGGCGCCGTGGTTCGCGCAGAGGCCGGCGATCTGGTCGAGGGGGTCGATGAGCCCGGCGTCGGTGGTACCCGCGGTGGCGGCGACGAGGAACGAGCCGGGCGGTCCCGCCAGTTCGGCCAGCGCCTCGTCGAGCGCGGCGGGGTCGAGGACACCGGCGGGCGCGGGGACGGTGACCGGTTCCGGCATTCCCAGGAGCCAGGTGGCGCGGCTCAGCGAGTGGTGGGCGTTTTCGCCGATGAGGAGCTGGAGGGGGCCGTGCGCGGCGGCGCGCTCGCGGGCGAGGAGGAGGGCGAGCTGGTTGGACTCTGTGCCGCCGGTGGTGACGAGGGCGTCTCCCCTGCCGGCTCCGTAGACCTGCGCCGCGAGCGCTTCCGTGACCAGGGCTTCGACCTCCGAGGCGGCGGGCGCCTGGTCCCAGGAGTCCATGGAGGGGTTGAGCGCGGACGCGGCCAGGTCGGCGGCGACGGCCAGGGCCAGCGGTGGGCAGTGGAGGTGGGCGGCGCAGAGGGCGTCCGCGGGGTCCGCGGCACCCTCGGCGAGGGCGTGGACCAGCGTGCGCAGGGCCGGCTCGGCGCCTTCGCCCCGCGCGGGCAGGACCTCGCCGGTGGCCTCGCGCACCCGGGCGGCCACGGCGGTGGGGCCACCCGACGGGAGCGGGCCGCCACGCGCCGCGGCCCCCGTACGCAGGGCGTCCAGAGCGGCGGCGAGCAACGGCCCCAGCGCGTCGGGTCCCTGGGCTCCTCCGGCGAGGGGCGGCGGAGTGCTCATGGGCGACGTCCTTCGGGTGCGAGGCTGAGGGTCCAGCCTGGGCTGGACCCTCAGCCTGTCTGCCGAGTGGACGGCACGCCCGGGGAGCGGGGGGATCCGAACCCGAAAGTGGTACTGCCGTGCGGAGAATGCGTGTTGCCGTGGGCGGGGATGCTAGGAACTCCGCGGGGTGCGCGGCTCCGTGTCCGCGGGTGCGTCGTGGCTGGTCGCGCCGTTCCCCGCGCCCCTTTGGGGCGCTCGTGGCTCAGGCCCGGAAATCGTCCTTGTGGTCCCTTGCCCACTCGGTGAACGTCCGGGCCGGGTTGCCTGTCACCGACTCCACCGTGGTGGTGATCTCCGGTGCTACTCCGACGGTCTCGGCGAACGACTTCAGGAGGGCCGGCAGCATCGCCGCGGGGACGTGCGGGAACATCTCCTGGGTCACTTCCTCCGGCGGCACCTCGACGAACCGCAGGTCGCGGCCGAGTTCCTGGCCGATGGCGTGGATCTGGTCGTCGGTCGACACCGCGGTCGGTCCGGTGAGGCGGTGGACGGTGCCATGGTGACCGTCGTCCAGGAGTGCGCGGACGGCGACCGCGGCGATGTCGGCCTCGTGGATCGGCGCTGTCAGGGCTCCCGCGAAGGGGCCGCGGACGGTGTCGCCCGCGCGGATCTGCTCCGCCCACTGGAAGGCGTTCGTGGCGAAGGCGTTGGGCCGCAGGACGGTCCAGTCGAGGCCGCTCTCGCGTACGCGCTTCTCGAGGTCCGCGTGGAGGACGTAGATGGGGTGGGTCTCGTCGGCGCCGTCCTGGACGATGCCCGACGACAGCATGACGACGCGCTGGACGCCGCCCTTGCGGGCCGCCGCGAGGATCGCGTCGGTGTGCTCGCCGACGGCCGACCTGTTCAGGAACAGCGCGGACGCGCCCTCGAACAGCGGGGCGAGGGCGGCCGGTTCGGCGGCGGGGTCGAAGCGCGCCACTTCGGCACCCGGCGGCAGCTGGGCCCGCAGCGGATCGCGGGTCAGCGCGCGGACGGGTATCTGCGCGGCGGCGAGCTGGGTGACGAGGGGGCGGCCCACGTTTCCGGTGGCACCGGTGGCGACGATCACGGGAGGCTCCTAGGGATCTCGGGCTGGATCTTCGAGCCTAGGCGGGCGCACACGCCGCGGGGATCGTCGGCTGGTACCAGGTCCTCGTCGGCCGGGACTAGGTCCGCGGACCTAGTTCTCACGCCGGGCGAAGGGGCCGGTGGCCGGTTGGCCGGGAAATACCGCCTGCTCAGGACGATGCCGCCTCCCGGACCCTCAACGCCCGTGCGAGGTCGTCCAGTTGATCGGCCAACTTGCGGCGCAGCGCCGGGATGGGCGCGGCGTCACGGAGGCACTCCTCGCCCAGGCGGAGCGTCTCGGCGTCCACCGAGAAGACGGGGAAGGCCCAGCGTCCGGCGACGTCCGCGATGGCGGGGCCGCGGCGGGCGGCGACGGTGACCGCGTCCTCGTAGTAGCGCGGGATGTACTCCCGTACGAGATCGGCCTGTTCGGGCTGCCAGAAGCCCTGGGCGGTGGCGGTGAGGAGGTAGTTGGACAGGTCGTCGGAGGTGAACATGGCCTCCCACGCGCGGTGCTTGGCCTCCGGGTCGGGCAGCGCGGCACGGCAGCGGGCCGCGCCTTCCTGCCCGGTGGCGCTGGGGTCGCGCACCAGCTCGGCGGCGATCGCGGCCTCGTCGGCGGCGCCGAGGACGGCGAGGCGGGTCAGGGCGCGCCAGCGCAGCTCCGGGTCGAGCTCGGGGCCGCCGGGGACGGTGCCCTCGGTGAGCCACTCCTGGAGGGGGTCGGGCCGCGTCGCCGCGTCGATGAAGCCGCGCACGGCGGTGAGCCGCAGGCCCGGGTGCGAGCCGTCCTCCGTGCGCCGGATCAGGTCCCTGCAGAGCTCGGTGAGGGTGGTGAGGGCGACGGTCCGCAGTGCCGGGGGCAGGAAGCGGTTGGCCACGTGGGTGGTGGCGAAGGCGAGCACGCCCTGGACGAGGGCGAGGTCGGTCTCGTCGGGCAGATGCGCGCGGGCCGTCTCCAGGTAGGTGATGCCTTCCAGTTCACCGTCGCGGACCATGTCGCGCAGGCTGTTCCACAGGACGGCGCGGGTGAGGGCGTCGGGGACGCGGGAGAGGCTGCGCAGGGCCGTCTCCATGGAGACGTCGTCGAAGCGGATCTTGGCGTACGTGAGGTCCTGGTCGTTCGGGACGATCAGGGCGGGACGTCCGCCGTCACGCGGCACCGAGGGCCCGGAGTCCGGCACGTCCTTCTCGTACCGCTCGCGCAGGACCAGGCCCTGGGAGTCGGTGAGATCGCGGTCGTACACCCCCACGGCGACGCGGTGGGGGCGGCTGCCGTCGCGGTCGACGGCGAGGGTCCATTCCCTGGCGTCGTGCGTGACCGTCGAGGTGAGCGTGTCGACGCCGGTCGTGCGCAGCCAGGCATCGGCCCATCCGTGCACATCGCGGTCGGTGTTGTGCGCGAGGGACTCGATGAAGTCGGCGAGGGTGGCGTTCGCGAACTTGTGCCGGGTGATGTGGGTGTTGATCCCTGCGAGGAAGTCCTTCTCGCCGAGCCAGGCGACGAGTTGACGCAGGGCGGAGGCGCCCTTGGCGTACGAGATGCCGTCGAAGTTGAGCATCGCGGACGCGGTGTCGGGCACGGCGTCCGGGTCGGGAGCGACGGGGTGGGTGGAGGGGCGCTGGTCCGCGTCGTACCCCCAGGCCTTGCGGGCGACGCCGAAGTCGGTCCAGGTGTCGGTGAAGCGAGTGGCTTCGGCGGTGATCTGGAAGCCCATGTACTCGGCGAAGGACTCGTTCAGCCAGATGTCGTCCCACCACCTGAGGGTGACCAGGTCGCCGAACCACATGTGGGCCATCTCGTGGGCGATGACCATGGCGCGGGTCTGCCGCTCGGTCTCGGTGACGGCGGAGCGGTAGATGAACTCGTCGCGGAACGTGACGAGTCCGGGGTTCTCCATGGCTCCGGCGTTGAACTCCGGGACGAACGCCTGGTCGTACGAGTCGAAGGGGTAGGGCTCGTCGAACTTCTCGTGATACCGGTCGTAGCACGCGCGCGTGACGTCGAGGATCTCGTCGGCGTCGGCGTCCATGAAGGGGGCGAGCGAGCGGCGGCAGTGGATGCCGAAGGGCAGCCCGCGGTGTTCGGTGCGGACCGAGTGCCAGGGGCCCGCGGCGACGGCCACGAGGTAGGTGGAGATCAGTGGGGTGGCCGCGGCCTGCCACTTCCCGCCGCCCACATGCTCGGTGACGCCGTTCGCGAGGACGGTCCAGCCCTCCGGGACGGTGACGGTCAGCGCGAAGACGGACTTCAGGTCGGGCTGGTCGAAGGCGGCGAAGACGCGCTGCGTGTCGTCCATGAACAGCTGCGTGTACGCGTACACCAGGCCGTCCGTGGGGTCGGTGAAGCGGTGCATGCCCTCGCCCGTGTGCGAGTAGCTCATGGCCGCGTCGACGCGCAGTTCGTGCTCGCCCGCGGTGAGCCCGGTGAGCGCGAGCCGGTTGTCGACGAGACCCTCCGGGTCGAGCGGCTGCCCGTCGAGGGTGACGGAGCGCAGCTCGGCGGGCTTGAGCTCGACGAAGGTGTCCACCGCGGCGGCGCGATCCCCGAGAACCGTGAACCGGATCACCGTGCGGGAGTCGAAGGTCTCGGCTCCCCGGGTCAGATCGAGCTCGATCGTGTACCGCTGGACGTCGAGGAGCTGGGCTCGGGTCTGCGCTTCGTCGCGCGTCAGTACGGGCATGGCTCCATGCTGCCTGATGCCACTGACAACGGTGCCGGGTGCCCGGATATCGGGGCTCAGCCCTGAGCGATACCGGGCGGCCCCGGCACGGTCACGACGACTTGGCGATCGTCTCGTGGTGGCGAATGACCTCGGCGATGATGAAATTCAGCAGCTTCTCGGCGAACGCCGGATCCAGCTTCGCGTTCTCCGCGAGCTCCCGCAGGCGCGCGATCTGGCGGGCCTCGCGGGCCGGGTCGGCGGGCGGGAGATGGTGGTTGGCCTTGAGATGGCCGACCTGCTGGGTGCATTTGAAGCGCTCGGCGAGCATGTGGACGACGGCCGCGTCGATGTTGTCGATGCTGTCGCGCAGGCGGGACAGCTCGACACGCGCGGCCTCGTCCGCGGCCCCGGCGCCGTTCGCGTCACTTGTGTGGCTGGTGGTCATGGTCCACGAGCCTACGTTGCCGGCCCCGCGCCGCCGACGGCGGAAGAGCGCAAAATCGGCGGGTGGTCGGGGTCGGGAATCTGCTGCGACCAACCACCGGGGACCGCGCGTCCCTGCTGCTCACGGAAGCGCACAGGGGCCATCCCCACGCGGCGCGTGAACAGCCGCGAGAAGTACGCGGGATCGTCGTAGCCGACGCGGCGCGCGACCGCCGCGACCGGGAGTTCCGTGGCGGCGAGGAGTTCCTTGGCGCGCCCGAGGCGGATACCCAGGAGATAGTCCTTGGGACTACAGCCCGCACCCCTGCGCACCGCCGTCCGCAGCTCCGCGGGTGTCATGCCGTGCCGTGCCGCGTGCCCGGCGACGGAAAGTGGCTGGAAGGCATCGCGGGCCAGGGCCTGGAGGACCGGGTCGCCGTCGGGGGCGATGTCGGCGCGAGCCCTGCGCAGTGCGACGAGGAGCTCGTGCACAGCGGCGCCCGTCTCCACCTCCAGGAGGGGATTGCCGCGCCGCGCCGCCCGCGCGATGCGCCCGACGACGGCCCGCGCGCCCGCCGCGTCGGAGAGCGGCACCACGGGCCGGGTGGGTTCGATGTAGCCGAGTTCGGTGTACGTCGTCGTGGCGGGGCCCGTGAAGTCGACGAAGCACTCGTCCCAGCCGCTCCCCTGGTCGGGGCCGTAGTGGTGGCGCACTCCGGGGGTGAGCCAGATCAGCGCGGGCGCCGTCACCGTCGTACGTCGGCCGTCGGGCCCCTGGAACCAGCCGCCGCCCGCGCTCACGACAACGGCGACATGGTGGTCCAGGGTGCGCGGGCCCACGGTCGGCAGGACGCCGTGCTGGAGGCCGACACCGAGGCAGGCGAGACCGAGGCGGTGGTGAGCCGGGCTCGGCGTGAAATACCGCATCCACGTGTGGTACATCCGCGTACGCCCCTTCCGTCCGGGCACCCGAACGCTCGCTGCGTCCAACCCACCTAGATCTTTGTCCATGGACCCTGCTGCCCGCCAGAGGTGATCGTGGCGGAGCCGCACGTGAGCGAGAGGGACACAGGGACGCGATGAACGGGTTCAGGGTGGGCGAGGACGATTTCGAACTGGACGGGAGACCCGTGCGGCTGCTCTCCGGCGCGCTGCACTACTTCCGGGTGCACGAGGCGCAGTGGGGGCACCGCCTCGCGATGCTGCGCGCGATGGGGCTCAACTGCGTGGAGACGTACGTCCCGTGGAACCTGCACGAGCCGCGCCCCGGGGAGCACCACGACGTCCAGGCCCTCGGCCGCTTCCTGGACGCCGCCGGCGAGGCGGGCCTGTGGGCGATCGTCAGACCGGGCCCGTACATCTGCGCCGAGTGGGAGAACGGCGGACTTCCGCACTGGGTGACGGGCGCGGTGGGGGTACGCGCGCGTACCCGTGACGCGGAGTACCTCGGTCACGTGGACCGCTGGTTCGGCCGCCTCATGGAGGAGGTCGTGCCGCGCCAGCACGACCGGGGCGGCCCCGTGATCATGGTGCAGGTGGAGAACGAGTACGGCAGCTACGGCTCGGACCAGGTCTATCTCAAGCACCTGGCGGACCTCCTCCGCGAGAGGGGCGTGAGCGTCCCCCTGTTCACGTCCGACGGCCCCGAGGACCACATGCTCACCGGCGGCTCCGTCCCCGGTGTCCTGGCCACCGCCAACTTCGGCTCACAGGCCCGCGCGAGCTTCGAGACGCTGCGCAGGCACCGCCCCAAGGGGCCGCTGATGTGCATGGAGTTCTGGTGCGGCTGGTTCGACCACTGGGGCGCGGATCATGTCGTGCGGGACGCGGCGGATGCGGCGGACGCGTTGCGCGAGATCCTGGAGTGCGGGGCTTCGGTCAACCTCTACATGGCGCACGGCGGCACGAACTTCGCCGGGTGGTCGGGGGCGAACCGGGGCGGCGGCGCGCTGCACGACGGCGTACTGCAACCGGACGTCACGTCGTACGACTACGACGCGCCCATCGATGAGTTCGGCCGCCCCACGGAGAAGTTCTGGCTCTTCCGGGAGATCCTCGCGCGGTACGCGCAGGGGCCGCTGCCGGAGCTGCCCGCACCGCCGCCTTCGCTCGGGGCACGCGCTTCGGTGGAGCTCGCGCTCGCGGAGTGGGCGCCGCTGTCCGCCGTCATGGAGTCGCTCGGCGGCCCTGTGGCGGAGTACGCGGTACCGCCCACCTTCGAAGAGCTCGATGTGGACCGCGGCCTGGTCCAGTACACCCTGACCGTGCCGGGCCCGCGGCGGCCTTACCCGCTGAGTGTGCGCGGGCTGCGGGACCGGGCCGTGGTGTACGTGGACGGGTCGCGGGCCGGTGTCCTCACCGAGGAGGAACCGACCCTTCCCGAGCCCGTCGCGGGGCACGCGCGCGTGGAGCTGTGGGTGGAGTCGCTCGGGCGGGTCAACTACGGGCCACGCACCGGCGAGCCCAAGGGGATCACCGGCGGGCTGCTGCATGAGCGGCAGTATCTGCACGGGGTGCGGGCCCGCGGCTTGCGACTCGACGCGTTCTCCTCGGCGGAGGCCGTGCGGGGGGTTCCGACGGCCTCAGAGGCGTCATCGGGGCGGCCCGGCCTGTATCGCGGCACGGTCGAAGTGCACGGCGCTCCTGGCGACGCCACTCTCGAACTCCCCTCCTGGACCCGGGGGTTCGTGTGGGTGAACGGGTTCAATGTGGGCCGCTACTGGTCGGTGGGCCCGCAGACATCGCTGTTCGTTCCCGGCCCGGCCCTGCGGGCGGGCAAGAACGAGGTGTGGGTGCTTGAGCTGGAAGGGGCGGATGAGGCAGGGGCAGTTTCCCTCTTCCCCATCCCGCCCCTTCCCGATACTGGCTCCGCCGGCCAGTAGGCACCGTCGATCACCGGCTTCGCCGAATTCGTCCTCAAGCGCCGGGCGGGCTGAAGAATCAGCCCGCCCGGCGCGACATCAGGCCTCTCGCACCTCGAAGGCGTCCAGGACGAACTCCGCCGTACCGTCGTCCCCGCTCTTCCGAAGACCGACCCATGCCTCGCCCTTGGCCGGAGCCGTGAACTCGTACGCCATCACAGTCGGTTCGGTCGCGACAGGCAGCTCCTTGCGCTCGATCTCCCGGGCCGTGGGCTCATCAGCTGCGGTGATCCACGCGTACTGCCCCGCCTTCTCGTTCTCGTAGCGGAACGAGACGCGGTAGCGCTTGCCGGGCTCGAAGCGCACGGTGTGCGGGACGGTGCGGTAGACGAGCCCGGTGTTCTCGCCGCGGGACTTGAGGGACTGCGAGCCGTCGACGACGTCGTCGATCGCCTTGCTGTTCCAGCCGCGCTGCGTGTAGGGGGCGTGCCGTTGGGCGATGTGCGTGCGCGGGTCGGTGACGTCACCCGCGTCGCCCTTCACGAAGGGCCCCCATCCCTGCGGCACGTGCTCGAAGTCCTCGGAGGCGAGGCGCCCCTCTTCGGGGGCACCGGCGCGCACGGAGTCGACAATACGTACGTTGTCGAAGCGCACGCGCGCGTGGCCCTTGTCGGCCCGGAGCGTCAGCTCGACCGGGCCACCGCCTTCGGGAACGGCGAAGGGCACGAACATGCGCTGGAAGCGGGTGCCCTGCTTGCGGTCCGACGCCACGTAGTTGCCCGCCGTGGAGGTCCGCGTCCAGTTGGCCGCGGTGACACCGTCCGCGGTGCGCACCTCCAGGGTGGCCTTCCGCTCGTCGCCTGCCTTCTCTCCCACCTCGACCTGCACGGAGGCGACATACGCTCCGGCCTTCAGACGTCGCAGCCGCTGCCCGACGGCGGCCGCGCCGCCCGATGCGATGACGAGTTCGTAGTCGCCCGTCGCACTGAGCTTGACGGAGGCCGGGCCCGAGACCTTCCAGCCGTCCAGGGAACCGGAGTTGAAGCCGGGGTCGTGGAGGGGGGTGGCCTGCCCCCACTCGGGGTCCGGCACCGCGGCGGTGCGCGAGCGATAGAGGACGTAGGGCTGCTTGGCCTTGGCGTCGAGAGTCACCTTGCCGCCGCGCACGGGCACGTCAGCGACAAAGACCCGCCCTTGATCGGTGAGCCGGTACAACGCGACCTCGGCAAGACCTGCCCACCCCCGCGGCAACTGCCAACTCCCGCTGCCACCCTTGGGGTTGTAGTGATAAAGCTTGGCGGGATCGGTGGCCTTACGAGGCTCCCAGGGAAGCAGATAGCTGCCGCCCTCATAGACAACACGGCCGTCCGTCACCATCCGACGCGTGCCGCCCGAGTCGGAAACGGTCGTCCCGCCCTCCCCGAAGAAGCTGATCTCGTGCTCGCCCCAGCTCTTGATGGGATGCGCCTGGAGATACTTGGCGGGCAGCGCGTCGGTCCAGATCAGATCGTAGAAATACGTCCAGTCGGTCTTGCCGACCCACCCTTCGAAGTTGCCCATGCGGGCGATACCGAGAAGGGTCGGCCACTTGTCGGCGAAAACGTCCTTCTGATGATGGCGAACAAAGCGAATCAGCCGGGAATTGATACCACGGGAGGTATCGGGACCGTAATCCGTCTCCGTCGCCCAGTGCGACCAGACGGAAGAACGCTCGAAGCCGTGCCCCCACTCGCTGGTGACGATCCAGCCCTGCTCACGCATCGCGCGTTGCAGCCGGTCAGAGGTCCACCCCGACTCGCGGAACACGTCGATGTAGAGGGTATTGAGCGCACCGTCGGCTTCGCTCCGCAGATCGCCGAGACGCTTGATGATGTCGCCGGACACCAGGTCGCGTCGCTGATCGATGCGGTAACTCTGATCCAGCCAGTCCCACTGCTTATTTTCCTTGTCGACAAGCTTGTCGGAGAACGACTGCGCGACGGGATAGGACTCCGTGGCATTCACATGCACACTGAAGTCGCTGTCCCACTTCTTTCCTTCCCTGACCAGGGTGTTGAGGTCGTCCAAGCCGCCGGCGCGGCTGTTGTAATTCCCCGCGTAATCGGGGTGCGCGGAGTCATGCCCTTCGGACTGGTACCCCTTGAGCAGCGTGTACTGCCGCAAGCCGTCCGTGGCCAGGTGGATACGCTTGACATTGTCGAGCGTCGCGAGGAACGGATTCGTTGCCTGCGAGGCGAAGTTGAACGGGATGTGCGGGACGACACGCAAGTACTGCTCGTCCGCGCCGAGCGGCTTCACCATGATGTCGCGGAAGGCGATGGCGGCGTCCTGCCAGTCGACCTTGCCGTCGCCGTTGCGGTCACCGGTGATGATGACGGTGGCGTACGGAAGGGGCTCGGTGTCACCGACGCCTGCGGTGGCCGCCCGGTGCGTCCACTGGCCGGGGGCCAACCGGGCCTCTACGTAGCCGTCCTTTTTGACGGTCTCCCGCCAGAGCCTGCCGTTCTCCCAGGTCGTTCCGGCCTCCGTGGTGGGCTTGTCGTAGACGGTGTTGGTCTCGACGGCACCGCCCAGCGCGTCGTGCGCGACGACGGCGTAGGCGCAGCCGGTGGCCGCCTCCGCGGCGGTGCCCGGGGCCGGCTTGACCTCGGTGTCCCCGCTCTTGGCCTTGTCCAGCTGCACCTTGGCGGCGAGGAGGGTGGCACCGGGCTGATCACTGCGTACGGAGAGCAGGGCGAGCCCGGGGATGCGGAGGGTGCCGACGCGCAGGGCATCGGTGTCGGCGACCTCCGTGACGCGCCAGTGCACTTGACGCCCCTTGACGGCGATCTCGACGTCGATGGTGGCGGCGCCGTCGTCAAGGGTCAGGACGTACGCGATCCGGTCGTCCCCCGCGGTGTGGGTCACCTTCGGGGTGTGCGTCACGTCGTCCACCAGGAGCGTGGTGACGGCTTCCGACTGTGCGTGAAGGACTGCCTTGGTGGCGCGGTCCGTGTACGACACGACGCGCGGGAAGTCCGTGGCGACGCGGACCTCCAGATCGGCGGAGCGCAGGACGGCTTCGCCTGCGGTCGCGGGCCCGGCCACGGCGGTCCCGCCGCCCAGGCCGACGGCGACGCCGACACCGGCTAGCGCGCCCGTGGCAACAACGGTTCTGCGGCTCGGCCCGGACGTGTCTGTCGGCAGCATGGCACTCCTCCGTGGGGGATCTCTCGGTGCGGTTACCCTGCGCCGGGAGGGAGTTGTGCGCCCATGGACAAAGGGGGGACAGGTGTTGGACTAACGCGGCAGGGGGACCCCCATCCTGATGCCCCAGAGCGTTGTTCCCCACGATGTAGCCGCTGTCGGCAGCGCTCGCGCGGGGTCGTGTCGGTATTTCCGCCCGGAGCACGGTTCCCAGAACTCCGGTGCCGCAGCACCCACGCGCTCAGACCGTGATAGCGAGGACGGACATACCGGCGCGGCCCCGCTGCCACAGACAGACCGATGCCGCGTCGCCAACCCCCACCCAACCGAAACAGGCGCCGCAGGCATCCCCACATACGGGCCGCGGGGCCGGACCACCGAATGGTCCGACCCCGCGTTCATGCCGTATGGCTGAGGCTCAGAGCCCCGAAGCCGCCTTCTCTATGTCGGCGGCGAACGTCGACACCTCGGTGTACACCCCGGGGAACTTCGGCCGCGCACAGCCGTTGCCCCAGCTGACGATGCCCACCTGGACGTACTCGCCGGCCTCGTCCTTGCGGAACATGGGGCCACCGGAGTCACCCTGGCAGGTGTCCGTGCCGCCCTCCGCCAGCTTTCCGGCGCACAGCTCCTCGCCGGGCGTGAGGTCCGCACCGTACGCGGCCTCGCAGTCCGCGTCGCTCACGAACGGGACGTTCGCCTTGAGGAGGTAGCGCTGCTGGTCGCCACCCTCCTTGTCGGCACCCCAACCGGCGATGTCGAAGTCGCCGTTGTTGAGCTTGTCGTCCTTGGCGATCTTCAGCGTGGGCTGGTCGATCGGCTTCTCGAGCTTGATGAGCGCCCAGTCCTTGCCCTTGCCGTTGTAACCCGGCGCCTGCAGAACCTTCGTGGACTTCACGGTGACCGCGTCCGGGCTCTCCAGGTCCACGACACCACCGGTGGCGGTGATGCTCGTGTTGTCGCCCGAACCGTCCACACAGTGGGCGGCGGTCAGCACGATGTCCTTGGCGTACAGCGCGCCGCCACAGCCCATCGACAGACGGACCATGAACGGGAATTCGCCCTGCTCGGCGGGGGTTCCACCGACGATCCGCTCACCCGGGTTGGGGCCGGGGTGCGGGGCCGCGGACGCGGCGACGGGCTGGAGACTGACGGCGGCGAGGGCGATGGCACCGAGGGTGGCGGCTCTCTTGACTCCACGCAGCTTGGTGTTCAACGGGCTTCCCTTCGTGGGGGGTTCGTGGGGGGTTGCACGCGTCCGCGGGCCCACTCCCTCCCCGCAGGAACACGAGAATGGCATGAGCCCGCCAAAGCGTTGTTGCGGATTATGGAGATCGGTGTCCGCATAGAGCAAGGGGCGGTTTTCAGCCAGGGGCCCTGCGCGGGCTGGTTCCGAACACGGGGACGCGCCCTACAGTGGGACCGAGTTGAGCCGAACTCGGACCGTTTCAGGGGGTGTGCGCGTGGCTGACGGCGGGCCGGTGGTGCACGGCTACCCCCATCTGGAGACGGTGCGCTCCGCGATCACCGCGCTCTACAAGCGACTCTCGTACGACACCGTCCACACCTTCGACACCAGCGTCGCCCCCGCCGACGTCGCCTTCTGCGACCAGGACGATCTGCATCTGGGCGTGCAGCGCGTGGCCCGCGAGATGGTGCGGCACCTCCGTCTGCCCGACGCCCGCATGATCGTCAGCTTCCGCGAGATGGACCATGCGGCGTACGTCGAACTCGCCGCCGGGCCCGAGTACTTCATCGAACTCAACGACCGGTTCCGTACACACCGCAGGGACATCGGCGCGGCGCTCGCCCACGAGGTCATGCACGTCTATCTGCACCGGCTTGATTTGGCGTTCCCCGGCACCCGCGACAACGAAATCCTCACAGATACCGCCACTACCTATCTGGGGGCGGGGTGGCTCCTACTAGACGCCTATCGAGAAGACGGTGCCTCGTCTCAGAAGCTGGGGTATCTCACACCGGAGGAGTTCGGGTACGTACTCGCCAAGCGGGCCATCGCCTTCGGTGAGGCGCCGGAGACCTGGTTCACCAGCGCGCAGGCGTACACCGCGTACACGAAGGGGCTCGCGCTGGCCCGGCGCGACGAGCAGCAGCCGCCGCTGACGGCTGCGGGGTGGGCGGGGCGGCGGCGGTACGCGAAGGATCGGCGGTACGCGGTGGCCGGTGGGGCGGGAGCGGGAACTGGAGCGGGAGCTGGAGCTGGAGCTGGAGCTGGAGCGGAATCGTCACCCCGGGGTGGGGCGTACTCGTTCTCCCGCGAATCAGGCGGGGCCGAGCCTCTGCGGGTTTCGTTCCCCTGCCCTACGTGTCAGCAGCGGATCCGGTTGCCTGCCAGGGGGCGGATGCGGGCGCGGTGTGGGCTGTGCCGGACTGTGCTGGAGTGCGATACGTAAGCCCTGAGCTTGGGCCGGGTTTGGGCTAGCCCCAGTGGGACGGGCGCGCCACGGCCGGGGGCAGCTTCGTGTCGGCATCGCCCTTTGCCGCGTTCACCTGCGACTGGGTCAGGAAGATGCTGCCCGTGAGGTCCGCGCCTCGCAGGTCCGCGTCCCGGAGGTCCGCGCCCAGCAGGTCGGCCTGGCGGAGGTCCGCGCCGCGGAGGTCGGCTGCGATGAGGTAGGCGCCGCGGAGGGTGACACCTCGGAGGTCGGCGCCCTTGAGGCGGGCGCCGAACAGGTCGGCTCCCCGGCGGTCCTTCTTCTTCCGGCGGACGTCCGCGCGGGCCAGTTCGCTGGTGCGCAGGAGGAGGGCGCTGACGTCTTCGCGGTGCGTGGCCACGTCTGTGTCGGCCACTTCGGCGGGGGTGCCTTGGGTGAGATGCTGGGTCTTCTCCAGCGCGCTCTGGATGTCCGCCTGGATCGGGTGGGCCTTCGGGAGGGCCAGCGCCTCGGTCAAGTACCAGAGCAGTTCGTGGAGTTGGCGCATTTTCGGGAACACGTCGAACATCTGGCGGGCGGTTTCGGGGTCCTGGCGCCAGTCGGTGCCGTTGAACGTGGACTGCGAGACCTGCTGGCCCGCGCCGAAGCAGTCGTAGACCGTGCAGCCCGAGAAGCCCTTCTGCCGCAGGTTCTGGTGGATGCCGCAGCGGAAGTCCTGCTGGAGGTTGGCGCAGGGGGTGCCTGCGGCCTTGTTGACGGGGAAGTCCGCGGACTTGGAGAAGGTGAGGGCTACGCAGCAGAGCCCGAAGCAGTTGCCGCAGTCTGCGCGCAGGGCTTGGCGGTCGTCGCCGACTTCACGCTCGGGCATCAGGGGCATTCCTCGGGCCTTGATCGGTGCGGGTGTGCGGGTGTGCGGGTGTGCGGGTGTGCGGGTGTGCGGGTGTGCGGGTGTGCGGGTGTGCGGGTGTGTGGGTGCCTGTGCGGGTGTGTGGGTGGGGAGGCCTGCGGCGCCTGTGGCTCGTTGGGTGGGGGTTGGCGACGCGGCATCGGTTCGTCGGTGGCAGCGGGGCCGCGCCGGTATGTCCGTCCTCGCCATCACGGTCTGGGCGCGTGGGTGCTGCGGCACCGGAGTTCTGGGAACCGTGCTCCGGGCGGAAATACCGACACGACCCCGCGCGAGCGCTGCCGACAGCGGCTACATCGTGGGGAAACAACGCTCCGGTGCAGCGGCACGTCCGCCCGCTGCCGGGAAGGCCGACCGCAGGTCCAGGTGCATCGGGGCCGAGCCCCCACGCCAGCGGCGCGTTCGCCCTCTGCGGGCGAGTTCACCCTCTGCGGGCGCGTTCACCGCCCCACCCGCCACTCCCACTTACGGGCCGCCCGCCCCTCTGCGGGGTGAATGGGATGGAGGGATGGGGGGGGATGGGTGCCGGTGCCGGTGCCGGGGGTTATGAAGCCCCGGCACCGGCGCACCGAGTACCGCTACGCCGCCCGACGCCCCGCGCCCCCGCGCCGGGGGCGGCCACCGCCACCGGCACCGTTGGCAGAGGGCCTGCCCTGGCCGCCGCCTCCCTGCGACTGGGAGCGGGGCTGGGACTGGCCCTGGGACTGGCCCTGCCCCTGAGGGCGCGACCGGCGCTGGCCCTGGCCGCCGCCGGCCCCCGCCGGGCGACGCCGGCCCCGCTGCGGCGAAGCCTGCTGCTGCTGCGGGACGTCGACGATCACCGGCACCCCGGACGGCTCCCGCGCACCGGTGATGCGGGACAGCTCCTCGTCCGTGGACTTCACTCGCGCCGTCCTCGGGGCGATCTCCGCGTCGGACATCAGACGCGTCATCTCCCGCTTCTCGTCCGGCAGGACGAGCGTGACGACACTGCCGGACTCACCGGCGCGGGCCGTACGCCCACCGCGGTGGAGGTAGTCCTTGTGGTCCGTGGGCGGGTCGACGTTCACGACCAGGTCGAGGTCGTCGACGTGGATGCCACGAGCCGCCACATTGGTCGCGACGAGCGCCGTCACCTGGCCGGTCTTGAACTGGTCCAGGGTCCGGTTGCGCTGCGGCTGCGAGCGGCCGCCGTGCAGGCCGGAGGCCCGTACACCGTTGGCGAGCAGCCGCTTGGTGAAGCGGTCCACCGCGCGCTTGGTGTCCAGGAACATGATCACCCGGCCCTCACGGGCGGCGATACGGAGGGCGACTGCCTTCTTGTCGGTCTCGTCGGCCACGTACAGAACGTGGTGCTCCATCGTCGTGACGGCGCCCGCGGACGGGTCGACCGAGTGGACGACCGGGTCCGTCAGGAACATCCGGACCAGGCGGTCGATGTTCTTGTCGAGCGTCGCGGAGAACAGCATCGTCTGGCCGCCCTGCTCCACCTGCTTCAGGAGCGCGGTGACCTGCGGCATGAAGCCCATGTCGGCCATCTGGTCGGCCTCGTCGAGGACCGTCGTCCGCACCTGCGAGAGGTCGGCGTCGCCGCGCTCGATGAGGTCCTTGAGACGGCCCGGGGTCGCCACCATGATCTCGGCGCCGCGGCGGAGCGTGCCCGCCTGCTTGGTGATGGAGAGGCCGCCGACGACCGTCGACATCCGGAGGTTCACGGACGTCGCGTACGGCGTAAGGGCGTCCGTCACCTGCTGTGCGAGCTCACGCGTAGGGACCAGGACCAGGGCGAGCGGCGAGCGCGGCTCGGCGCGGCGGCCCGCCGTACGGGCGAGGAGCGCGAGGCCGAAGGCGAGGGTCTTGCCGGAGCCGGTGCGACCGCGGCCGAGGATGTCGCGGCCCGCGAGGGAGTTGGGGAGCGTCGCTGCCTGGATCGGGAAGGGCTCGGTCACGCCCTGTGCGGCCAGCGTCTTCAGGAGGGCCTCGGGCATGTCCAGGTCGGCGAACGCCTCGACGGAGGGCAGCGCGGGCGTGATGCTCTCGGGCAGCGCGAATTCGCCGCCTACGGGCCTCGCCTTGGCGCGGCCGGGCTTCTTCGCGGCGCCCTTCGCCTGGCCGCCGCCGGCCACCGGGGCCTTTCCGCGTGCGTTCGTGGAGCGCCCGCGGGCAGGACGTGCAGGGCGGTCGGAGCGATTCATACGGAAATGCCTTCCTGGACCTGGTGACAGCACAAGCCGGGGCCCGCACCGCTCGGGTGCGGGCCCCGGCTAAGAGGTTCGCGTGCTACGACGATCAGGCGGGAACGATGTTCTCGGCCTGCAGGCCCTTCTGGCCCTGCGTGACGTCGAAGGAGACCTTCTGGCCCTCGAGGAGCTCACGGAAGCCCGAGGACGCGATGTTCGAGTAGTGGGCGAAGACGTCGGGGCCGCCGCCGTCCTGCTCGATGAAGCCGAAGCCCTTTTCTGCGTTGAACCACTTAACGGTGCCAGTTGCCATGTCAATCTCCTCAACAGGGGCAGAGTAAGGAAAACCACGGAATTGTGGATTCCAAGCGCTGCAATGACCCCCATCCCGGAGAGACCGGAAAAAAACAATAATGCGCCTTCGGAACATTCCCGTCAGGCGCACATAAAGTTCATGGGTACCAAAACTGCGACGCATAAGCCTAACACGGACGAGGGACCCCCTGTTCCCGGGTCTCCGCCGGGCGCGCAGGGCGGGGCGGATCTCCTTACTCCAAACGCCACACCGGCCGGGCCGGGCCCCGCCGAGGCCAGGTGCGAGATACCTGTCGCACACACCTTCCTCCTGCCGGGGCGCCCCGCTACCTTCTACCAAACAATCGCTTGGTTGAACGACGAGTGGCCATGGCGACCGCTACCGAGTGAAGGCGGCCCGATGCGCATCACCCGCACACGTACGGCAGCCGGAGTCGCGATCTCCGCGCTCGCCCTGGGCACCCTGCCCGCCTGGGCGGCCCACGCCGAGCCCGCAGCGCCCGGACGCGGCACGGCCAGGCACGCCCCGCACCATCCCCGCCCGGCATCCGACGGCGTACGCCAGATCCCCCTCCAAGGGGCCGTGAACGTGCGGGACTTGGGCGGCTACCGCACCTACGACGGGGCACAGGTCCGCTACGGCCAGGTCTTCCGCGCCGACGCCCTCGCGAAGCTCACCGATGCCGATGTCGCCACCCTCGGCAAGCTCCGCCTGAAGAAGGTCGTCGACTACCGGGTGCCCGCCGAGGTCCAGTACGACGGGGCCGACCGGCTGCCCGCCGGGCTCACCGCGACGTCCCGCTCGGTGAGCGACAACGGCCTCTTCACGATGCTGATGACCGCGATCGGCTCCAAGGACCCGGTCAAGCAGGAGGAGATGCTCGGCAACGGCAAGGCGGACGCCTTCATGCGCGACGTCTACCGCACCTTCGTCACCGATGGCTCGAACCGCGCACAGTTCGCGGCGACCCTGCGCGACATCGCGCACGGCGACGCCGCGTCACCGCTGCTCTACCACTGCACGTCCGGCAAGGACCGCACCGGCTGGACGAGCTATCTGCTGCTCCGCGCGATCGGCGTTCCCGAGCACACCGCCGCGGGCGACTATCTGGCGTCCAACACCTACCGGGCCGCGTACGACGCGAAGGTGCGCGAGGGCTTGAAGCAGAGCGGGATGATGCAGAACCCGGATCTCCTTGTCCCCCTCCAGGAGGTCCGCACCGGCTATCTGAGGGCGGCACTTGACGAGGTGGAGGACAGGTACGGGAGCGTCAATGGCTACTTGAGGAAGGGGCTCGGGCTCGATGCGCGGACGATTCTCGCGCTGCGGGACCGGATGGTCGGCTAGGCCGCACCGTGGTCAGTGGGACACGATCCCCTGCGCCCGCGCCGCCGTGAGCCAGGCCGGGAACTCGCCGAGGAGTTGGTCGTACAGGTGCTCGTCCGGGACCTTGTGGGGCTTCTTCCCCGCGTGGAAGAAGCCCGCGTTGTCGACGACGCGCTTGTCGGGGACGGCGAGTTCGTCCAGCTTGCGCAGGTAGTCGAACTGCGTGCTCTTCTCGTTGCCGAAGCCGATGAACTGCCAGAAGAGCGGGAGACTCGCCGCCTTGCAGAGGTACCGCTCGGCGGCGGTCTTGTTGCTGGGCGCGCCGTCGGTCTGGAAGACGACCAGGGCAGGGGCGGTGGATCCGCTGTCCATGTAGTGGTCGATCACGGCGTCCATCGCCACGTGGTAGTTGGTCAGGCCCATGCGGCCGAGCCCGGCGACTATCTCGTCGATCCTGCCCTGGTGGCGGTCGAGCGCGATCTCCGTGACGGCGTCGACGTCCGTCGAGAAGAAGACCGTGGGCACGATGCCGTCGTCGTCGAGGTGCGCGGACAGGCCGAGCACGCGCTCGGCGAGGGCCTGGACGCTGCCCTTCTTGTAGTACGACCGCATGGAGCCGGAGTAGTCGACGACGAGATAGACGGCGGCACGCTCGCCCTCCAGGCCGTGCTTGCGGAGGCTGACCCCGGCGGACTTGTAGAGGCTGACCAGGGCGGGCGCCGTCTCTTCCACCTTGCGCAGGCTGATCGCCGGTTCCATGTGCCGCTCCGCTCCCCCGTCGGTCGGCCCTCGCAGTGGGCGGGCCCGTTCTGGAGGCCGAGGATACGGGAGGCCGAGGGTACGGAAGAGCGGAGCGGCACGGCGGCGGTACGTCAGCCGGCTGCCGCCGCGATGTCGTTGACCGCCGCCCAGCTGAACGTCATCGCAGGTCCTATCGTCGCGCCGGGGCCCGGATACGTCTCGCCCATGACCGCCGCCGAGCAGTTGCCGGAGGCGTAGAGGCCCGCGATGGGAGTGCCGTCCTCGCGGAGCACGCGCGCGTGGGCGTCGGTCACCAGGCCGCCCTTGGTGCCGATATCGCCGGGGTGCACGGGCACCGCGTAGAACGGGCCCTTGTCCAGCGGGGCCAGGTTGGGGTTGAGGAGGGTGGGGTCTCCGTAGTAGCGGTCGTAGACGCTGTCGCCTCGGCCGAAGTCCTCGTCCTTGCCGGTCACGGCGAAGCCGTTGAACCGGCGGACGGTGGCGGACAGTTGGGGCGCAACGAGCTTCGTGGACAGTTCCTCCAGGGTCGGCGCCTGGTGGAGGAAGCCGTTCTGCGCCCATCTCTTGGGGAAGGGCTGGCCGGGGAAGAGGCCCGCGAAGATGTAGCGGGCCTTGGACCTGGCGTCCAGGATCAGCCAGGAGGGGACGGTGGTCGCCTCCTCCTTGTCGGCGGCGTGCATCGCGTCCACGAACGCGTGGTAGGGCGCGGCCTCGTTGGCGTACCGCTCCCCCGCCGCGTTCACGATCACCATGCCGGGGATGCCGCGGTCGGCCACCAGGAAGAACGGCTTCTCATCGGGTGGGCAGAGCGACGGGGCGCCCCAGACCTTGTCAAGGAGGTCGGTGGCTGCGCCCAGTTCACCGGCGAGGCGCAGGGCGTCGCCGACCTGGCCCTCCGAGGCGTGGGTCCAGGCGGTGGAGGTGGGTGCCGGGAGGTGCTTCTCGCGCAGCTCCTGGTCGTGCGAGAAGCCGCCGGACGCGAGGACGACGCCGCCCTTCGCGCGGATGGCCAGGGGCTTGCCCGCCCGCGTGACGCGGATGCCGGTGACTCGGCCCGCGTCATCCTGAACCCATCCCGTGAGCGGGGTCCCGAGCCACAGGTCACCGCCGAGCTTCTCCGCCGACATCCGCAGGCGGGCGATCAGCGCCTCGCCCAGGGAGAGCAGCTTCTGCCCTGACACCAGCGCCTTCGCCGCCCGCGCGCCGACCCGCAGGGAGCGCCGCCGCCCCGCCCAGGTGCGGCTGACCATGTTCAGGAACCGGAAGTCGTACGACGTCATGGTGAGCCCGTACGTGGGCAGTCCTGCCCTGCGCATGGAGTGCCGCAGCGGGCCCAGCTTCTTGAAGTCGACGATGCACGGCTCGATGGAGCGGCCCTGCGCCATGCCACCGAGCGCCTCGGGGAAGTAGTCCGCGTATCCGGGTGTGTACATGAAGCGGACGTCGGTCCTGTCGTGGAACTCCCGGACCATGCGCGGGCCTTGCTCCAGGTAGGCGTCCCTTCGCTCGGCCGGGACGCGGTCGCCGACCGTCGCGTCGAGATAGGCGCGTGCCTTCTCGCGGGTGTCGCCGAGCCCCGCCGCGTCGAGGTGGAAGTTCCCCGGTACCCAGATCGCGCCTCCGGAGAGGGCGGTCGAGCCTCCGTAGAGCTCTGTTTTCTCCACGACCAGGGCGCTCAGGCCGCGCAGTCCCGCGGTGACGGCGGCGGCGAGACCCGCGGCGCCGGAGCCGACGATGACGACGTCGTACTCATGGTCCCAGTGGTCCCAGTGGTCCCAGTGGTCCCAGTGGTCCCAGTGGTCCCAGTGGTCAGAGTGCGTCTTGCTCATGCTCATGCGAAGACTCCGGTGGCGTAGTCGCTGCGGTAGTAGAGCAGGGGTCTGCCGTCCTCGCGGGCGGTCAGGCCTAGCACGCGTGCGGTGACTACGTAGTGGTCGCCCGCCTCGTGGATCGCGTGGGGTGCGCAGTCGAGGGTGGCCAGGGCTCCCGCGACGCGCACGGCACCGTGCGCGGACGTCTCCCACTCCACTCCCGCGAACTTGTCCGCGCCCTTGCGTCCGAGTGCGGCGCAGACGTCGCGCTGGTCATCGGCGAGGACCGAGACGCCGAACCTGCCCGCCCGCAGGATCTTCGGCCAGCTCGACGACGTCGTACCGACGCAGAGCATGACGAGGGGCGGGTCCAGGGAGAGCGAGGCGAAGGACTGGCAGGCGAGGCCGGCCGGTTCGCCGTGCTCGTCGAGCGCGGCGACGACGGTGACGCCGCTCGCGAAGCGGCCCAGCACCTCCCGGAAGCCGGCGGAGTCGGTGGATTCGGCGGAGTTCAGCCGTTCCACTGGTGTCCCCAGAAGCTGTCGGAGGTGATCTCCTTCGCCGTCCAGGTGGCCGGGTCGACGATGAGACCGTCCCAGCCGTACTCGACCTGGAAGCCGCCCGGGGCCTGTGCGTAGAAGGACACCATGTGGTCGTTGGAGTGGCGGCCGAGCGAGGACGCGATCGGGATGCCCGCCTTGTTCATGCGGTCCAGGCAGAAGCCGACGTCGTCCAGGCGCTCCACCTCGACCATGAAGTGCACGATGCCGGGCGGCAGCGCGCCCGGATAGAGGCCGAGGCTGTGGTGGCGCCGGTTGGGGCTGAGGAAGTTCATCCAGTAGAAGTCGCGGCCGGGTTCGCCGGTGGGCACGGCGGCGGGCGGCAGCTTCATGCGGTCGCGCAGCTGGAAGCCGAGGAGGTTCTCGTAGAAGTCGACGGCCGCGTCCATGTCCGGGGCGGGCAGGACGACATGGCCGAGGCCGAGGTGGTCGCCGGTCACGAAGCGGTTGCCGTACGGCGCGGCGAGCGGGGTGTGGTCCTGGGCCTGCCCCCAGTAGAGCTCCAGCGGGTTGCCCGCCGGATCGGTGCAGTGGATGAGGCCCTGGACGCGGCGTTCGGCGAGGGTCGCGTCGTCGGCGGGTTTTACGGCGATGCCTGCGGCTTCGAGTTCGGCGGCGGCCTGGGCGAGCGCGCTCGCGTCCGCCACTTCGAAGCCCGCCGCCAGGAGCCGGTCCTGGGTTCCCCCGACGAAGGAGAGGCGGCGGATCCGGTCGTCGATGCGGACGTTCAGGACCGACTCCGTGGAGTCTTCGGCCGTCACCATGCCGAGGAGGTCGAGTACGTACGTACGCCATGCGTCGAGCCCGGCGGTCTCGATGCGCAGATATCCGAGAGAGCGGATGTCCATGGGTGCGGCTCCTGCCTGGTGGCTCAGTGCGTGAAGAAGTCGATGGCGAGGCGGTTGAACTCGTCCGCCTTCTCGGTCTGCGCCCAGTGGCCGCAGTGCGGGAACACGTGCAGGCGGGCGTCGGGGATGGCCTTCAGGGCGAGGAGACCGCCGTCGAGCGGGTTGACGCGGTCCTCACGGCCCCAGGTGAGCAGCGTGGGCTGCGTGATGCGGTGGGCCTCGCGCCAGAGCATGGTGTCCTGGGGCCACTTGGCGAAGGACGCGCCCATGCGGGCGTTGCCGAGCCGGGCTTCGGGGTCGGTGGCCTGCGCGTAGCGCTCCTCGACCAGTTCCTCCGTGACGATCGAGGGGTCGTACGCGAGCGTCGTCAGGAAGGTCCGCATCTGCTCGCGGGTCGGCTCCTCGCTCAGGCTGAACTCGAAGAGCCGCTTGATGCCTTCGGTCGGGTCGGGTGCGAAGAGATTGAGCGAGATGCCGCCGGGACCCATCAGGAGCAGCTTGGCGACCTTGTCCGGGTGGCCGAGTGCCATCCGGGTCGCGGTGCCGCCGCCGAGCGAGTTGCCGATGAAGTGGGCCCGGGGGATGGCCAGTTCATCCATCAGGGCGGCGATCTTGTCGGCCGCGTAGGAGAAGAAGTCCTGGTCGGGCTCGGGCTTGTCGGATCTGCCGTAGCAGGGCTGGTCGATGAGGAGCGTGCGGAAGCGCTCGGCGAAGACGGGAAGGTTGCCGCCGAAGTTGGACCAGCCCGATGCGCCGGGGCCGCCGCCATGCAGCATGATCACGACCGGGGCGTCGGGGGACGCGGGGCCCGCCTCGTGGAAGTGCAGCGTGAGCCCGCCGGCCTTGGCGGTGCGGGAGGTGTTCTCGTACGTCACCTGCGCCGAAGTGGTGATCACAGCATCGTGTCCTGTACGTCGAGGCCGAGTGCGCTCTGCCCGAAGAGGACGAGGGCGCGCTCGGGGTCGTTGGCGGCGTGGCCGCGGCCGTTGTGGACGTCGCGCCAGGCGCGCTGGACGACGTGCGGTCCGGTGCGCATCGCGCTGCCGCCCGCGTTCTCCATGAGCAGGTCGACGGCGCCCACGGCGCGCTCGGTGGCGAGGACCTGGTCGCGCCGGGCGCGGGCACGCAGCGGCATCGGCAGCTCCTCGCCCCGCGCCGCAAGGTCGTACAACTCGCCTATATTGCGGGAGAGTTGGAGCCAGGCCGCGTCGATGTCGCCGGCCGCACGGGCGATCCGCACCTGAGCGAAGGGGTCCTCGGCGACCTGCTGTCCGTAGGAGACGCGGAACCGCTCGCGGGTGGCGGCCACATAGCCCTCGTACGCACCCTCGGCGATGCCCACGATGGGGGTCGCGATAGTGGTGGTGAAGACGGTGGCGTACGGGAGGCGGTAGAGGGGCTCGGGGTTGATCTCGTGGCCCGGCACGTCGAGGGCGGTCACGGGGCCGAAGCTGAGCGCGCGGTGTTCGGGCACGAACACGTCCTGGCAGACGATGTCGTTGGATCCCGAGCCGCGCAGGCCGACGGTGTCCCATACGTCGTCGATGCGGTACTCGGAGCGTGGCACGAGGAAGGTCCGCATGTCGACGGGGCGGCCGTCGGCGTCCGCGACCAGGCCGCCGAGCAGCGCCCAGTCGGCGTGGTCGCAGCCGGAGGAGAAGCGCCAGGTGCCGCTGATCGTGAAGCCGCCGTCGACCGCGGTGACCTTGCCGGTCGGGGCGTACGAGGAGCAGACGCGGGCCGTCGGGTCGGCGCCCCACACCTCCTCCTGGGCACGCGGGTCGTAGAGCGCGACGTGCCAGGCGTGCACGCCGACGACTGAGGCGACCCAGCCGGTGGAGCCACAGGCCTTGGCGATCTCCTTGACGGCGGCGTAGAAGAGCGTGGGGTCGGCGGCGAGACCGCCGTACGCCTTGGGCTGGAGGAGGCGGAAGAAGCCTGCCTCCGCCAGTTCCTTGACGGACGTCTCGGGCACCTTGCGTGCCGCCTCGACCTCGGCGGCGCGTTCGCGGAACGCCGGGGCGAGGGCGCGGACGGCGGCGAGGACGTCTTCGGGCTGACTCATGCGGGCCCCTTCCGGAGGGGGTGAGGTCGGGTTTCGGGTGGGTTCTTCGAGAGGGCTTCGGGTGGGTTCTTCGAGGGGGGCTTCGGGTGGTTCTTCGGGTGGGTTCGAGGAACGTACGCGCACGGTCCGGCGCCGCGAAACAGCGACTTCCCGCTGAGCGGGAAGCGCGGGAAACCCATCCGGGCCCCGAGGCCGGGCCACGGAACCGAGCCCCGGAACCGTACGCAAGATATGCCTAAAAGAAATAACTGCCTCCCGGCTCTTCCCTCCCCCGGCGAGACCGTGGCAAGGTCGCCCCGAGGCCGCCAACGCGCCCGCAATGTCGCGGATGCGCACTGTCCCGTGGGAGCTCCGCCATGCCCCAGCCGACCGTCACCGTCGCCGAGATGGCACGTGCCATGGATACGCCGACGCCACCCTCGCTCCTGGAGAAGGCCGCCCTCGTCCTCGGCGCCTTCGACGGCCCGGAGCCCCGGCTCTCCCTCACCGAGGTGGTCCGGCGCTCAGGGATTCCCCGCTCGTCCGCCCACCGCATCCTCGACCAACTGGTCCAGCTGCGCTGGCTGGACCGCGAAGGCCGGGACTACCGCATGGGGATGCGCATCCTGGAGCTCGGCGCGCTCGCCGCCCACCACAACCGGCTGCGTCGCGCCGCCATCGCCCATCTGCACGCCCTGCACGAATCGACCGGCCACCTGGTCCACCTCTCCGTGCTCGACGGCCCCGAGGTCGTCTTCCTGGAGCGGATCGGCGGCTTGGACGACACTTCCGTACCGTCCCGCCTGGGCGGCCGGATGCCCGCGCACTGCACGGCGTCGGGCAAGGCGATCCTCGCGTTCAGTGAGCCATCGGCGGCCGAGCAGGTCATCGCCCACGGGCTGCGTCCGCGCACCCCCCGCTCACTCGTCCACCCCATCGCCCTGCGCGGCGAGCTCGCGGCGGCACGCGACCGCGGGTTCGCCTGCGACCGCGAGGAGAGCGTGCGGGGCGTGGCCTGCGTGGCGGTTCCGCTGCGGGGAGCGGGGCGCGCGGTGGCCGCGGTCTCCGTGTCGGGCAAGGGACTTCACCGGGACCTGGAACGGTTCGCCCCGGCCGTCCTCGCCTGCACGCGTGCCGTGTGGCGCGAGCTGTACGGCGCCGGGCACGCCGCCCGCCGCACCGCCTCCGCACCGCCTCCGAGCAGCCGCCCCGCCGTCTCCGCACAGGCCATGGACAACATGATGGGCTGGCTGCGGACCAGCGAGTGGATGTGACCTCAGGCCCCTGACCTGACCTCACTCGTACGTGATGCCGACCCGCTCGCTCAGCGGGAGGGTCTGGCACGCCAGGACGTACCCCTCGGCCAGGTCCTCCTCGTCCAGGACCTCGTTGCGGACCATCTTCACCTCGCCCGACACCACCCGGCAGCAGCACGCGCTGCATGCGCCCTCCCGGCACGAATACGGGGCGTCGAGGCCCGCGGCGAGCATCGCGTCCAGGAGTGGCGTGTCCGGACCCCAGCTCACCTCGTGGGACGCGCCGTCGAGGCTGATCTCGGCGGTCACCGAACCGTCGGCGGCGGCGGTCACCTCCGACGCATAGGGGACGACATCGGGGACGACATCGAAGACGTCGTCGGACAGTGAGAAGTACCGCTCCCGGTGGATGCTCCGGCAGCCCGTGGCCCGCAGCGCCTGCTCGGCCGCGTCCATCAGCGGGCCTGGGCCGCACAGATAGGCGGGCCGGTTCGCGTACGGCGCGAGGGCCGGGGCGAGCAGTGCGGCCGTGGGCAGGCCCTGCAAGGTCTGAAGCCAGTGGAGCACCGTGAGGCGCCCGGCGAACTCCTCAGCGAGAGAACGCAGTTCGTCGCGGAAGATCACGGAGTCCTGGTCGCGGTTGGCGTACAGCAGGGTCACCCGGCCGCCGCCCGCGGCGAGGGCGGACTTGGCGATCGAGACGACCGGCGTGATGCCGCTGCCGCCCGCGACGAGCAGCAGGTCGGCACCCAGGTCACCGGGGGTGAAGGTGCCGGCCGGCGGGAGCACCTCAAGCTCGTCGCCGGCCGACACCCGGTCGCAGACCCAGCCGGAGCCGAGCCCTCCGGCCACCCTCTTGACCGTGACCTTCATGGGCTCCCCGGTATGCGGGGAACTGGCGAGGGAATAGCAGCGGGCGGCCCCGCCCGGGATCCGGAGCGTGAGGAACTGGCCTGGCCGGTAGGGCAGTTGGCAGTCCAGGACCAGCGAGACGGCGTCGGCGTTCTCCCGTACGACCTCGGCCACCCGCACCGTCAGCGAGCTAGCCACGGTCGGCCACCTCCAGCGCCCCGGAGGCGAAGGACTCCGCGACGCTCTCCCGCAGCGCCTCGCACGAGCGCACCTGGGCGCTCAGCTCCCCCGCGGCGACGCGCTCCCCGATCCGCGGGCAGACCGCCGCCGCCTCGTCCGTCCACTGCACCTGCGTGTGCGCGGGGCTGAACTTCTCGCACAGGACCTGGTTTCCGCAGGTCCCGCACCGCACGGGCCGCCACATGTCAGGAGCCTTCGCGACGGGCGCGCGCCGCCAGGTTCGCCTCGGCCTCGGCGCGCCAGGCCGCGTTGGCCCGCTCCGTGTCGATCTCGAACTCGAAGCGGCGCACCATCTCGTCCTTGACGTCGGCGGCATCCACGTAGAACTGCTCGTACCAGCGCCGGAGTTGGTAGACCGGCCCGTCCTCATCGGTGAGGAGCGGATTGTCGATGCGGGTCTTGTTCCGCCAGATCTCCACGTCCTGCTCGAAGCCGACCGCGAGCCCGTCTGAGGTGAGGCGCGCGGCGTCGGCGGCCTGCTCGTCGGTCATGCCGGGGAGCTTCTTGACGATCGCGCCGTACATCAGCATGAAGCTGTTCTCGTCGATGGGGTAATGGCAGTTGATGAGCACCGACTCCATCTCCACGCCGCCGCCCACGTCCGCCCAGAGTTTGTCGATCATGTAGGAGGGGCCGTAGTACGAGGCGTCGGAGCGCAGCCCGCCCTCGGCCGACAAGGTCCCGAGGTCGATGTCGGGGCGCGGGGTGGACTCCATGTACTGGGTGGCCACATGGCCGTCGAAGACGTTCCTGAAGTACTCGGGGAAGGCGTAGTGCACGTAGTAGAAGTGCGCCATGTCCACGACGTTGTCGACGATCTCGCGGCAGTTGGAGTTCTCCACGCGCAGGGAGTTCCAGGTCCAGTCGCTCCACTCGCCGCTGCCGGGGCCGTGGATGCCCTCGATCTCGGGGATCGTCACCTCGGGCGGCGGCGGATTCCCCTCCGGGTCGTTCCAGACGTACAACTGCTTGTTGCGCTCGAGGGAGTTCCACGCCCGCGTCCTCGCACGCGGCGGCACGCGCCGGGCGTACGGGATTCCGGCGCACCGCCCGTTCCCCGCCCACCGCCAGTCGTGGAACGGGCAGGCCACGGCGTCGCCCTTGACCGTGCCGTGGGCGAGGTTGCCGCCCATGTGCGGGCAGTAGGCGTTGAGGATGTGCAGCTGTCCGTCGTCCTCCCCCTGGAAGACGACGAGCTTGGTGCCGAACGCCTCGATCTCGTGCGGCTGGCCGTCTCTGAAGGATTCGGCGAGCCCGATGCAGTGCCAGCCGCGGGCGAACCGGGCGGGCGGGGCGGCGGCCTCGATGACGCGGACGTCTTCGGTGGCCCGCATTCTCTCGGTGTGCGATACAGACATGGGTCCTCCCCCTACTTTCCCGCCGCCAACTCGACGGCTATGTCGATCAGTTGGTCCTCCTGGCCGCCGACCAGGCGCCGCTCCCCGGCCCGCAGCAGGATGTCGGCACCGGAGACTCCGTACCGCTCGGCCTGGCGATAGGCGTGCTTGAGGAAACTGGAATAGACGCCCGCGTGGCCCATGAGGAGGGACATCCGGTCGAGCAGGCACTCGTCGTCCATGACGGGGCGCACGACGTCCTCGGCCGCGTCGATGATCTTCAGTACGTCGATGCCGGTGCGGATGCCCATCTTGTGGCAGACCGCGGCGAACGCCTCGACCGGCGTGTTGCCCGCGCCCGCGCCGAGCCGGCGGGTCGAGCCGTCGATCTGGCGGGCCCCGGCGCGGACCGCCGCCACCGAGTTGCCCACCCCAAGGCCGAGGTTCTCGTGCCCGTGGAAGCCGACCTGCGCGTCGCCGCCGAGTTCGGCGACGAGGGCGCCGACCCGTTCGGTCACGTCGTCCATCACCATCGCGCCCGCCGAGTCCACGACGTACACGCACTGACAGCCCGCGTCCGCCATGATCCGGCCCTGCGCGGCCAGCTTCTCGGGCGTCGTGGAGTGCGCCATCATCAGGAAGCCGACGGTCTCCAGGCCCATCTCCCTCGCCAGACCGAAGTGCTGCGGGGAGATGTCCGCCTCGGTGCAGTGCGTGGCGATCCGGCAGACGCTCGCGCCGTTGCCGTGCGCCGCCCGGATGTCGTCCTTCACGCCGAGTCCCGGCAGCATCAGGAACGCGATCCTTGCCTGCTGTGCCGTATCGACGGCGATCTTGATGAGCTCCTGCTCGGGCGTCCTGGAGAACCCGTAGTTGAAGGAGGACCCGCCGAGCCCGTCGCCGTGCGTGACCTCGATGACGGGGACACCCGCGCCGTCGAGCGCGCCGACGACGGACCGCACGTCCTCGCCCGTGAACTGGTGCCGTTTGGCGTGCGAGCCGTCGCGCAGCGAGGAGTCGGTGACGCGGATGTCGAGCGCCTCGGAGTACGGACCGTTCATGCCTGCATTCCCTTCGCGAACTCCTCGCCGACCTTGGTGGCGGCGGCGGTCATGATGTCGAGGTTCCCGGCGTAGGGCGGCAGGAAGTCGCCCGCGCCCTCCACCTCCAGGAAGATCGCGACGCGCGCCATCCCGCCGTTCATGGGCGACCCATCGTCGAACTGCGGCTCGGTGCGCAGCCGATAGCCCGGTACGTAGGTGGCGACGCTCTCCGCGATCTCCTTGATGGAGAGTGCGATGGCGTCCCGGTCGGCGTCCTGCGGTATCGCGCAGAAGACGGTGTCGCGCATGATCACGGGTGGCTCGGCGGGATTGAGGATGATGATCGCCTTGCCGCGCTCGGCGCCGCCGATCTCCTCGATGCCGCGCGAGGTGGTCCGCGTGAACTCGTCGATGTTGGCGCGGGTTCCCGGCCCCGCCGACACGGAGGCGACGGACGCCACGATCTCCGCGTACGCGACCGGGACGACGCGCGAGACGGCGTACACCATGGGGATGGTGGCCTGCCCGCCGCAGGTGATCATGTTGACGTTGTCCTGGTCGAGATGCGCGGTGAGGTTCGCGGGCGGCACGACGGCGGGGCCGACGGCCGCGGGCGTCAAGTCGATGGCCTTGATGCCGAGTTCGGCGTAACGGGGGGCGTTGGTCCGGTGGACGTACGCGCTCGTCGCCTCGAACACGATGTCCGGCGTCTCGTCCCGCTCCAGGAGCCAGTCGACGCCTTCGTGGCTTGCGGCGATCCCCATCTTCCGGGCCCGCGCGAGCCCTTCGCTTCCGGGGTCGACGCCGATCATCCAGCGCGGCTCGATGTACGCGGACCGCTGGAGCTTGTACATCAGGTCGGTTCCGATGTTCCCGGAGCCGACGATGGCGGCGGTCGCCTTCTTCACCGGATTCCTCCGAGGATGCCCCCCAGACGACGTAAGAGCTCTCAACTGTCATACCTCCCGGTTAGATTGGCTGTCATGACGACGGAACCGAAGAAAACGGAGGAGACCGGGCATGCCCGGTACACCTACCGTCTGCGGCTGTCGTCTTCGGCCCGTTCCGCGCTGTGCGCGGAATGGGCACGGTGCCGGTGGATCTGGAACGAGTGCGTTGCCCGTTCGAAGAAGGCCCATCAGGACGAGGAGAAGTGCGGACCGGCGCGGCTGGACAAGATGCTGACCGAGGCCCGCGCCGCGGGGCCGTATCCCCCAGGGATAAGAACTCCGCACGCGTGATGCTGGTCCGGGCTGGTCTCAACCCGGCTGGTGCTGATCGTGTAAGAGCTGCCGGACCGCCGGTCCGCAGCCGCCGTGAGCCAGGAATCCCCCTCCGTCAGGAGGGGGAGGATTCAAAGTCATACGTACCTCAGCAGAAAGAGAGGGAGACGGCGCCGAGCCCGGTGAACTCGGCGGTGTAGGTGCGGCCGGCCTCGACGTCGACCGCCCGCGTGCAGGAGCCGGGCAGCACGACATGCCCCTTGCGGAGCGGCACTCCGAAGCGCGCGACCGTACGGGCCAGCCAGGCCACGGAGGCGGTCGGGTCCCCGAGGACGGCGTCACTGCGCCCCTCGGCGAGCGTGTCCTCCCGGCAGGTCAGCCGGGCCTCGATGGCCCGCAGGTCGAGCTCGCGCGGGTCGCGCCCTTCCCCGATGACGTATCCGGCGGACGAGGCGTTGTCGGCGATCGTGTCGGCGATCGTGATCCGCCAGTCGGCGATCCGGCTGTCGATCAGCTCGAGCGCGGGCACGACGCGCTC
Organism: Streptomyces sp. NPDC048441; assembly: GCF_043200235.1. Classification (NCBI taxonomy): domain Bacteria; kingdom Bacillati; phylum Actinomycetota; class Actinomycetes; order Kitasatosporales; family Streptomycetaceae; genus Streptomyces; species Streptomyces sp. NPDC048441. Next base: position 282,931 of record NZ_JBICXM010000005.1, on the reverse strand, counting down.
GGTGGCGGCGAGCACATCGGCCACGGTGCAGTCCTCGCCGGGCAGATCGTCACCGAGTACGAAGCCGACCTCGACCTCGACGCGGGGCGCGCAGTAGCGGGCGACCGGCACGGGGTGGCCTTCGGTCAGCTCCATGTCGTCGAGCAGGTGGCCGTAGTCCGGCTCGTCGACGCCCATCATGCGCTGCATCACCGGGGACGAGAGGCCGACCTTGTGCCCGTTGACGCGGGCGCCTCCGGCGATGCGCCGCCGGATGTTGATCAGCTGGATCTCGTACGCGTCCTCGGTGCCGATCCCCGGAAAGACACCGCCGAGCGGTGCGACCGGCGTCCGGCTGTGCTCGGCGGTCCGCAGCATCGCGGCGGCGTCCTGCCTCCGGTGGTCCGTGAGCATGGTGGCTCCTCCAGGGGCTACGGGGGATGAGCGATGGATGATGAGCGATAGGTGACGGGTGATGGGTGATGGGTGATGGGCCCGACCGTAGGTCGCACCGCCCGGCGCCCGGGAGCCCGGAATCCCGCTGAGCGGGAATTCCTCACCGCTCCTCGCCCCTCGCCACGCGCCGCAGCTCCCCCTTGAGCAGTTTGCCGCCCGCGTTGCGCGGCAGCTCGGGGACGATCACGAATCTCCGCGGCACCTTGAAGTTGGCGAGCCGTTCCCTTGTCCAGGAGGTGAGTTGATCTGACGTCACGTCGGACGTCACGTCTGATGTCACGTCTGATGTCACGTCTGATGTCGTGTCTGATGTCGTGTCTGATGTCGTGCCCGACGTCATGACCACGAACGCGACTCCCACCTCCCCGAGCCGTTCGTCGGGCGCCCCCACCACCGCCGCGTCCACGATCGACTCGTGCCCGAGCAGGACGTTCTCCACCTCCGCCGGGTAGGCGTTGAAGCCGCCCACGACGTACATGTCCTTGAGCCGGTCGGTGATGGAGAGGTACCCCCGCTCGTCCAGGACGCCGATGTCGCCCGTGCGCAGCCAGCCGCCGTCGATCACGGCATCGGCGGTGGCCGCCGGGTCGTCGAGGTAGCCGAGCATGACCTGGCCGCCGCGCACCTGCACCTCGCCCTGCTCCCCGGCGGGCAGTGCGTCACCTGTCGGGGATGCGATACGCACTTCGGTCCCGGGTGTCGGTACGCCGACCGTGTGCGCCAGCGTCCACGCGTCCGCGTCCGTCGGGCAGACCGTGACGACACCACCCGTCTCGCTCAGGCCGTACGCCGTGAAGACCTGCGCGGCGCCGAGTTCGGTGCGGATCTCCTCGACGAGCGCCGTCGGGACGGTGGCCGCCCCGGTGCCCGCGAGGCGCAGGGCCGACAGGTCGTACGCGTGCCGTCGGGGGTGATGGATCAGGCCGTGGAAGACGGTGGGGGGTCCCATCAGACAGGTGACCCGCTCCCGCGCCATCCGCCGCAGGATGCGGTCGGCGTCGTACACCTCCTCGGGAAGCATCGTGACCCCGCGCAGCAGACAGCCGATGATGCCGGCCTTGTAGCCGAAGGTGTGGAAGAAGGGGTTGACGAGGAGGTAGCGGTCGCCGGGCGCGAGGGTGACCGCGTCCGTCCACTCCTGGTAGGCCTGGATGTTCTGGCCGTGGGTCATCATCACACCCTTGGGGCGGCCCGTCGTACCCGAGGTGTAGATGATGTCGGAAAGGTCGTCCGGGCCGACGGATGCCGTGCGCGCGGCCCGTTCCTCCTCGGTGGTCCACTTCCCCAGGCGCAGATACTCGTCCCAGGCGAGCGTGCCCGCCCCCGCCTCCCCACGCAGGACGACCGTGGAACGCAGTGCGCCCAGGTCCTCGCCGGACTCGTGCAGCATCGCCACGTAGTCGTTGCCGAGGAAGCCCCGTTCGGTGAAGAGGACGGTGGTGCCGCTGCGCCGGATGATATCGGCGGCCTCGGCGGCCTTGTAGCGCGTGTTCACCGGGACGAGGACGGCTCCGACGCTGACCGCGCCGAGCGCTGCCGTGATCCACTGACGGCTGTTGGCCGCCCAGAGGGCGACGCGGTCCCCCGGGCGTATGCCGTGCGCGATGGCCGCGCGTCCCGCGGCGGTGATCTCCGCGCACAACTGCCGGAAGTTCCAGCGCACTTGACCGTCGGCCAGGGCTTCGAGAGCTCCGTACGCGGCTGCCGCGTACTCCGGCAGCCGGGCGAGTGTCGTGGGATGCGTCGTGGGATGCGTCATGTGCGGTGCCGGGGGCGGCACTTGATGGGGCGGCACTGGCTGTGGGCTGGTCACGAACCCTCCCTGCTTGACGTGCGAGCGTGGCCGGTATCCAATCACAGGTGTTTCTGTTAGGCATATACCTAGTAGGAACAACATGCATCGGAGGCATGATGACGACCCTCAGTCCCCTCACGAACCCCGTGGACGACACGGCCATGAAGTCGGCCCTGAGCAGCTTCTGCACGGGAGTCGCCGTGATCACGGCCGTCGCCGATGACGGACGCCCGGCCGGAATGGCCGTCCAGTCCTTCTCCTCGGTGTCGCTCGACCCGCCGCTGATCTGCTTCTGCCCGGCGCACACCTCGTCGACCTGGCCGAGGATCCGCGCGGCGGGCCGCTTCGCGGTCAACATCCTCAGCGCGGGACAGGAGCCGCTCAGCCGCCAGTTCGCGGTGACGGGCGGCGACAAGTTCGAGGGGGTCCGCTGGACGCCGGGCGCGCACGGCGCGCCCCTGCTGGACGGGGCGCTCGCCACGATCGAGTGCGACCTCGACGACGTACTCGACGGCGGCGATCACGCGATCGCGCTCGGCAGGGTCACCGCCCTCGCCGCACACCGCACGGCCACCGACCCGCTCGTCTACTTCCGCCGCACCTACGGACGCGTGCCGCGCGCACCGCGCTGACGGCCGCTCCCCGGCTGCTCACGCCGCTCGAGCTCCTCGATGTCGGCCAGCATGTCGTCGGCCAGATCGCGCTCGGACCGGTAGTAACGCTCGGCCCACTTGAGGGTGAGCGTGGGATACGCCCATGCCGCCTCACCCTTGGCACCCTCGATGTCGACCTCGGCGCGCACCCGCATCGTTTCGGCGAACTCCCGGTGCCCTGCGAGGACTTCGCGCATCTGCTCCGGTTCGAGGAGGTGCCCGAGCCAGAGCCGCAGCATCGGGCCGTGCTTGAGGACGGGCGGGTCGACGGGGGCCTCGCGCGCCCACGTACGAACGGCGTCCATCCCCTCGTCGGTGATCCGGTAGACCCGCTTGTCGCGGGAGCCCGTCTCCTGCGCGATCATCCGTGAGGTCGCGAATCCGGCCTTCTCGAGACGCTTCAGCTCGCTGTAGATCTGGCTGAAGGACGGGCTCCAGTAGAAGAAGCGCAGCGACCAGTCCGACCACTTCTTGAGGTCGTAACCGGACAACTCCTCGCCGAACGAGAGCAGTCCGAGCACCGCCCAGCTGGTCGCGGGCAGCGCGGGAAGCCCGCTGCCGTCACCCGCAGCCGCCTTCTTCTCCGGCTTCTCCACCTTCTCCGTCTTCTCCACCACGCCCGCAGTCTACGGGCCCCTTCACATCACCCACGTATGCCTGCTAGAAGTATTCCTATTAGAAATAGTCAAGTCACTGACGAGAGGTGACACTCCATGAAGTTCTCCATGATCTTCGAGGCCCAGCTGGCCGACCCCACCCCCGAACGCGAGCGCCAGGTCCTTCGCGACTGCGTCGAACAGGCCGTCTACGCCGAGGAGATGGGCTTCGACCGCCTCTGGGCGGTGGAGCACCACTCCCTCACCCAGTACGCGCACATGAGCGCGTCCGAGATCTTCCTGACGTGGGTCGCCGCGCGTACGTCCAAGATCCGCATCGGGCACGGCGTCGTGACGATGCCGTTCGGCTACCAGCACCCGGTGCGTGTCGCCGAGCGCGCCGCGATGCTCGACGTCCTCTCGGACGGCCGCGTGGACATCGGCGCGGGGCGCGGCGCGACGAAGCAGGAGATGTCGATGTACGGCGTCCGCCCCGAGGACACGTACCCGCAGATGGAAGAGGCCCTGCGGATCTTCTCCTCGGCCTGGCGCGAGGAGAAGTTCGAGTGGCACGGCTCGATCGACATCGGCCCGGGAGCGATCCTGCCGCGCCCGGTCCAGGACCCGCATCCGCCCCTCTTCATGGCCTGCTCCAAGCACGACACCCTCAAGCTCGCCGCCGAACTCGGCATCGGCGCCCTGGTGATGGGCTTCGCGGGCGCGGACGACGTACGCGAGATGCGCAAGGTGTACGACGAGGCCATCGCGACCCGCACCGGTGACCGCTTCGTGTCGACGGAGGTGAACAACCACCTCTCGGCCCTCTGCCCGACGATCGTCCTGGACGACGCGGACCTGGCCCTGCGGCTCGGCACTCGTGGACAGCGCTTCTTCGCCGAGTCGATCGCGCACTGGTACGGCAACGGCCCGGCCCCGACGTCGTACGCCGAGTCCGATGACGCGGCGGCCCATGTGGCGGCCCTGGCCAAAGACCGCGAGGAGCTGGTCGCCAAGCTGCACGAGGCGAACATCCCGGCCCGCCCGGTGGACACCGGCACGTACAACGCCGAACACGCCTACGGCACGGCCGAGACCGCGATCGCCTACGTCGAACAGCTCCGCGCGATCGGTGTGGACGAGGTGATGTGTCTGATCCAGATGGGCACGGTGCCGCAGGAGGCGTGCATGGAGACCATCCGCCAGTGGGGCGAGAAGGTCATCCCGCACTTCAGGGCGCAGGAGGCCTGAGATGAACTCGAATCGGCTGGACGGCAAGACGGTACTGATCAGCGGCGCGGGGCGCGGCCAGGGCGCGGCGGAGGCGCGGCTCTTCGCCGAGGCGGGGGCGCGGGTCGTGGTGACGGACGTACGGGAGGAGGAGGGCCGGGAGGTCGCCGATTCCCTGGGCGGGCAAGGGGTGTTCGTACGCCATGACGTCACGGACGCGGAGAGCTGGGCGTCGGCCGTGGAGGGGGCGCTCAAGGCCTTCGGCCGCCTGGACGCGCTCGTCAACAACGCCGCGCTGTGGCGCACGGCGTCGGTGGAGGACGAGACGTACGAGAACTTCGAGACGCTGATCCGGGTCAACCTCCTGGGCCCCTTCCTGGGGATCCAGGCAGTGCTTCCCGCGCTGAAGGAGGCGGGCGGCGGCTCCATCGTGAACGTCTCGTCGACCGCGGGCCTCGTCGGGATACCGGGGCACGCGGCCTACGGGTCGACGAAGTTCGGCCTCCGGGGGCTCACTCGGTCCTCCGCCCTCGACCTGGCGAAGTACGGGATCCGGGTCAACTCCGTGCATCCGGGGGCGATCGACACCCCGATGATCTCCCGCGTCTCCGGGGCTCCCGGCAAGGACTGGTCGCATCTGCCGCTGGGCCGGATCGGCCGGCCTGAGGAGGTCGGGGAGCTGGTCCTGTTCCTCGCGTCGGACGCGTCGTCGTACATCACGGGGACGGAGTTCACGGTGGACGGGGGGTCGACGACGGGATGAGCGCCGCTCCCGAGCCGCAGGCCGCGCCACCGAACGCGCCGCCGGACGCGCTGACTCCCCTCGCCCGCAAGGTGTGCGACGCGATGTCCGCGGGCTTCCCCGATGCCGGTCCGGCGGCGGGACCGCTGGAGGCGGCGGCGCTGCGGGCCGCGTCGCGGGCGGGCGTGGGGGTGGGCGCACGGCGCCCTGAGGTCCACTCGGTCACCGAGCGGCTGACTCCGCTGCCGGTACGGATCTACGATCCGGGTCCGGGTCCGGGTCCGGGCCCCGATCCCGATCCGGGCCCGTCGGACCGGCCGCTGATCGTCTTCTTCCACGGCGGTGGCTGGGTGCTGTGCGACCTGGACACCCATGACGGACTCTGCCGCGAACTGGCGGCACGCACCGGCGCGGTGGTCGTCTCCGCCGACTACCGGCGGGCGCCGGAGCACCCCTTTCCGGCCGCCGATGACGATGCGTACGCCGTGACGGAGTGGGCCGCTGACCACGCGCGCGAACTCGGCTGCGATCCCGCGCGTCTGGTCGTGGCGGGCGACTCCAGCGGGGGCAACCTGGCGGCGGCCACGGCACTGCGCGCACGTGACACGGGTGGTGGCCCGCCGATCGCCGCGCAACTCCTCATGTACCCCGTCCTCGATCACCGCCTGGAGGGTGAGTCGGCGTCGTCGTACGCGACGGGCCACTTCCACACCACCGCTCACATGCGGTGGTACTGGAACCAGTACCTGGGCCCGGACGGCGACCCCGTAGCGGCCTCCCCCGGCCTCGCACCCGATCTCTCCGGGCTGCCTCCCGCGCTGCTGATCCTGGCCGACTGCGATCCGCTGCGCGACGAGGGCCTCGCCTACGCCCGCCGTCTCGCACAGGTCGGCGTACCGGCCGAAGTGCGGCTGTTTCCAGGGGTGTTCCACGGGTTCCTGGGGGCGGTCGGCGTGCTTCCCGAGGCGACGGCCGCGCTGGAGTCGATGGCGGGGTGGCTCGAAGGGCGGACCAACTGAACGTCACCACACTGAACGTCACCACAGGGAAGGGCCACCCCGCCCGCCACCCCGCCCGCTACCCCGCCTGCTCCTGAAACGCCGGCAGCTCGAAGATCCGCGTCTTCGCGTCGTCGTCCATCAACTCGACCAGCGGCATCACCAGCTCCCACAGGTCCCGCTTGTCCACCTCCATGGCGAGCGCGTCCAGGTCAGGCGCGGGCAGCGCCCCGGCGGCGTCGGCGACGACCTTGCGGGACTCCCCCGGCAGCAACTCCACCAACGGCAGGAACTCCGCCCACAACCCCGTAACCACCACCGCCCGCACCACCCCGCCGAGCACGCCCGCGTCCCGCAGGGAAGGAAGCACCGCGACCGCCCGCCGCTCCTCGTCCCCAAGGAGCGCGACCAGCGGCAGCAGTGACTCCCACAGGTCCTGCTCCGCCACCGTCGCGACCAGGGAGTCCAGCTGCTCCGGCGGGCGCGCGGCGGCGAGCGAGGCGATACGCCCCCGCTGCTCCCCCGTCACCATCCCGGCCACGGCCAGCGCCTGGGGCCACAGCTCTCCCTCCGACGCGGACGCGATGACCGACGCGAGCCGCTCCGCGCCCATCAACTCGATGATCTGGCCGAGCCGTTCGGGCAGATCGATCGCGAAGCCCGCCTTCAGTACGGCCGCGTCGTCCACCTGCGGCAGGATCCGCCGCAGCGCCGAGTCCGGCAGATAGCCGACGAACCGGCCCATCGTCAGATAGTCGCCCCGCTCGGCAAGGGCCACCGCGATCCGCACCACGAGGCCCTCGTCGAGCCGGTCGACGATGCCCTTGATCCGGCGCGGGTCGAGATGCCCGCACGACTCCGCCGTGAAGGACACCGGCAGCTTCTCGATGATGTCGGCGGCCCGCGTCGGTTCGAGGCGCCCCGCGACCCCGGCGGCGAGCCGCGGGCCGAGTGCTTTCTGCGAGATCGCGGCGGCGACCCCGGCAGGCACGAGCTTCGTCGCGGACGCGATCCGGTCCAGCATGTCGGGCGTACGGTCGAAGAGCGCCGCGACGCAGCTCTCGCGGAAGCGGCGTACGTCCTCGACGGGAAGCGTCCGCAGGAAGGTGAGCCCGTCCGGCTCCACATCCAGCAGACGCGCGATCTTCAGGGTCTCCGCCCTGCTCCGCAGCTCATCCATGACCCGTCCCCTTCCCATGCCCTACCGGAACAGAATTCGGCGTACGGGGCCCCTGGCCAGCGCGGGCACCAGCTTCAGCGCCTCCTCGGCGGCCTCGTTCAGGCCCGAAGCCCGGCTCTCGCGCTCCCGCTTCAGCGCGTCGGCAAGGAACGCGAGCTGCTCGGGCGTCAACTGCCCGAAGGATTCCGCTGGTTCGTCCCGCAGCTCCTTGCTCAGCTGCTCCCGCGCTTCGGTGCTCATCCGGCCTCCCCTGGCTGGGTACGGTTCCCGAGACTGGAACGAAATTGACTATTAGTCAATAGGGTCGGGTCCGGTTCCAAGCGGAAGGCGCGCTACCGCCGCACCGCACGTAATCTTGGCCGAATGAAACGTGCAGGCCTCCTTCTTCTCGCCGTCGCCCCGGTCGCCACGGTCGCCGTCTACCTCCTTGGTGGCGACTCGGACAGCGGTGACTCCGGGGCCGGCCAGCAGGCGCCGAGCACTCAGCGGCCCTACGACAAGGACAAGTCGAAGTCCGAGATCGAGGCCGACGACGAGCTCATCGCGGACCTGCCCCCGGGCCTCGCGGCGCCCGCCAAGAAGGACTTGGCCCAGCAGCTGATCGCCAGCGCGGAGAACTCCACGCTGAACTGGCGCGGGCAGTACGGCTACGTGGAAGACATAGACGACGGGCACGGCTACACCGCCGGGATCATAGGCTTCTGCACCGGCACGCACGATCTGCTCACCCTCGTCGAGCGGTACACGAAGGCCCACCCGGACAACGGCCTCGCCCGCTATCTGCCCGCCCTCCGCAAGGTCGACGGCAGCGATTCGCACGAAGGGCTCGACCCCGGCTTCACCAAGGCCTGGAAGGCGGAGGCGAATGAGCCCGCCTTCCGCAAAGCGCAGAACAGCGAGCGCGACCGCATATATTTCGACCCCGCGGTGCGCCTCGCCAAGCTGGACGGGCTCGGCACGCTCGGGCAGTTCGTCTACTACGACGCGATGGTCCTGCACGGCCCCGGCACCGGACCGCGCGGCTTCTACGGTCTGCGTGAGGCGACCCTGAAGGAGGCGGACACTCCCGCGCAGGGCGGCAAGGAGAAGGCGTACCTCGACATCTTCCTGGACATCCGCCGCACGGCGATGAAGTCCGAGAAGTCGCACCGCGACACGACGCGCGTGGACACGGCACAGCGACAGTTCCTGTACGACGGCAATCTGAGCCTGAAGACACCGCTGCGGTGGAAGGTGTACGGGGAGACGTTCAAGGTTCCGTAGGCCCGTACACCTTCCGGCGGGCCTCCCTCAGCCCTTCACCGCTCCTGCCGCCAGGCCCGAGCCCAGCTTCCGGTGCACGATCACGAAGAAGATCATCACCGGCACGGTGATCAGCGTGGAGCTGGCCATCACCGGACCCCAGGCCGTGGAGTTCTCACCGAAGAACTGGTAAATGCCCACGGCTGCCGTGTACTTGTCGCTGCCCTTCATGAAGGTGTACGCGAAGACGAATTCGTTCCAGGCCGTGATGAAGGCGAAGATCGAGGTCGCGACGAGTCCGGGCGCCACGAGTGGAAGCAGCACCGACCGGAACATCCGGAACCAGGACGCCCCGTCGATGTACGCCGCCTCCTCGACCTCCTTCGGCACCGTCTGGACGAATCCGCGCAGGGTCCAGATCGCGAAGGGCAGCGAGAGCGCGATGTAGACGATCGTCAGGCCGATCAGCGAGTTGAGCATCTCGTAGTCCCGCATCTGGATGAAGAGCGGGATGACGAGCGCCTCGAGCGGCACCATCTGCACGATCAGGACCATGATCAGTACGGAGGTGCGGAACCGGAACTTGAAGCGGGCCACCGCGATGGCGGCGAAGAGCGAGAGCACCCCGGCCGCCAGGATCGTGCCGAAGCCGACGAGCGCCGAGTTCAGCAGATACGTACCGAAGTTGCCCTTCTCGAACACATAGGTGAAGTGCTCGAAGCTGATGCCGCTCGGCAGCACGTCCGAACCGCGTGTGACGGCCTTCGGGTCGAGCGCCGTGGAGATCATCCAGTACACGGGGAAGAGCGCGAAGAGCAGCAGCGCGGCGACCGCGACGGGCAGCCCGACGCGCCCCGCGCGAGTGGTGTGGCGGGCGCTCACAGGTCCTCCTCCCCCTGCCGGAACAGCGTGCGGATGTAGACGATCGTGATGGCGAGGAGCAGCAGGGTCAGCAGGACCGCGGCTGCCGCGCCCGTGCCGTAGTCGTTCTTGGCGAAGGCCTGGATGTACGAGAAGACGCCCAGGTTGTAGACCTCTTCATTGGCGCCGTCGCCGCCCGGCATCAGATAGATCTGGGTGAAGACCTTGAAGTCCCAGATGGTGGAGAGGATGGTCACCACGAGGAAGACCGGCTTGATCGTCGGCACCGTGATCTTCCAGAACCGCTGCCATGCGTTGGCGCCGTCCAGCTCCCCCGCTTCGTAGAGCTCCTTGGGGATCGTCATCAGGCCCGCGAGGACGGTGATGGCGACGAACGGGAAGCCGTGGTGGACGACGTTCAGGGTCGCGATCGCGTAGAACGGCCCGCGTTCCGTGAACCAGTTGGTGGTCTCCGGGTCGATGAGCCCCATCGAGCCCGCGAGCTGGCTGACCATGCCGTCCTGCGGCTGGAAGAGCCAGATCCAGACGTACGTCCCGGTGACGGCGGGCATGGCCCAGGCGCCGAGGATCGCGATGGAGCAGATGAGCCGCCATGCCGGGCCGAGGCGGTTGAGCAGCAGCGCGACGAGCGTGCCGATGGCGACGGTGAGGCCGACGCAGGCGATCGCGAAGAACGCCGTGTTGGGCAGGACCGTCTTCCACAGGAGCTCACTGCCGAGCAGATCGGTGTAGTGGTCGAAGCCGGTGAACGTGCCCACTCCGCCGCCGAACTTGACGACGTAGTCCTGCATCGAGAGCTTGCCGACCTGGATCAGCGGCCAGAGCAGCAGGCCCGCGAGGACGACGAGGGACGGCGCAAGGAGCAGCCACGGCCGGGCGACGTTGACGAGCCTCTTCTTACGAAGGGCGGCTTCGTGTTCCGGTCGGGGGGTGGAGCGGCGGGCCGAGGTGTCTTCCTTGGCCTGGGGCCCGCCGTCGACAAGCGTGTCTTTCACGGTGCTGACTCGCCCTCGCCCCTACTTGTCCTTGGCGAAGATCGCGTCCATGTCCTTGGCGGCCTTGTCCGCCGCTTCCTGGACGGACGCCTTGCCGGTCAGGATGGACTGCACCATGCCGGGGATGACCTTCGAGGCCTGGATCTCGCCGTACGCCTTGGTCTTGGGGACGGTCGCGCCGGCCTCCAGCATCTGCTTGGCGAACGGCTCGACCAGCGGGTCCTTCTTCGCCTCGATCTTCTTCAGCTCGGAGTTCTGACCGGGGAAGTAGTTGGTCTGCTCGGCCCACTTGGCCGCGAAGTCACCCGTGGTCAGCATCTTCACGAACTCCCAGGCGAGGTCCTTCTTGTCCGTGTCGAACGTGGACAGGTAGGAGCCGCCGAGGAAGGACTTGCTCATGCCGCCGGTCTGGCCGGGGATCGGCACGGCCGCGAGCTTGCCCTTCAGGTCCGGGTTCTCGTCGACGATGGCCTTGGGCGTCCAGTTGCCGCCGACGGCCATGGAGATCTGGCCCTTGTTCCAGGCGTCGCCGACCTCCTTCTCCGTCCAGGTGTTCACCTTGGCCGGGGAGACCTTGTCCTTGGTGGCGAGCCCTGTATAGAACTCGATGCCCTTCACGGACTCGGGGGAGTTGATGCCGGACTTCCACTTGCCGCCCTGCTCGGTGGCGAGTTCGCCTCCGGCGCCCCAGATGAAGGGGGTGGCGAACATTTCGGCGCCGCCCGCTACCGGGAAGGGGATCATCCCGGGCTCCTTGTCCTTCAGCGTCTTGGCCGCGGACTGAAGCTCCTTCCAGGTGGTCGGGGCCTTCAGGTTGTGCTTCTCGAAGATGTCCTTGCGGTAGACGATGCTGCGTACGCCCGCGTACCAGGGCATTCCGTACTGCTTGCCGTCGAGGGTGCCCGCGTCCTTGAGTCCCTCGACGAGGTCGTTGCCCAGACCCGACTTCTTGACGTCGTCGGTCACGTCGACGAGCGCGCCGGTCTCGGCGAACTGCGGCACCCAGGTCGTACCGACCTCGGCCACGTCCGGGACCTGGTCCTCGCCGCCTTCGATCGCGGTGGTGAACTTCTTCTGTGCGGTGGCCCACTGCTGGTACTCGACGTGGATCTTGGCGCCGGTCTTCTTCTGGAACGCCTTCTCGGCTTCCTTGAAGAAGGGTCTGGCGTCGGGGTTGGTCCCCTCCATGATCCATACGGTCAGGGTCTTGCCCTTGCCGTCCGTCGCCTTGTCGCCGCTGTCGCTCCCGTCATCGCTGCCGCATCCCGTCGCGGTCAGTCCGAGCGTCATGGCGATACCTGCCGCGATGACCCGTCGCTTCATACCGGCCCCCTCATGGGTTCGTGCTGGTTCCTGCGCCGATCCGTTGTGGAGTGATTGTGGCCACATGGACTACGGGCGGTCTAGACCCATCTGGGCCCGCTGCCGAACCGTAATGAGCATTGCGTGCGGCGCAATGCACAACGCGCGTTGCGCGGCTCGCAACGGTGCGTAGCCCTTGGCTGGGCCTCGCTCAGGCCTTACGGGCCAGCAGTTGAATCTCCTGGAACTGCCGTCGGTCGGTCGGCTGAGGCTGGCGGACCATCCGGGCCACCTCGGCAAGACCCGACTCACGCAGCATCGCGGCGAGGTGATCGGGCCACCAGCGATAGGCCGGCGCGACCGCGTGATCCCAGACCTGCGTCGGTCTTGACGGATCGTCGCTCGCCGAAAAGCCGATCAGCAAGTGGCCGCAGGGCTCCAGCACGCGGTGGAACTCCGCAAGGACGACCGGGAGTTCCTGCGGCGGCGTGTGGATGACGGACCAGCGGGAGAGTACGCCGCCCAGCGCGCCGTCAGCGATGTCCAACGCGGCCAGCGAGCCCACGTCGAACCGCAGGCCCGGACAGTCCTGCCGGGCCATCTCGACCATCGCGGGAGAGGCATCGACGCCGAACGCCGCGAGGCCCAACTGGCCCAGATGGGCGGTGACATGGCCGGGCCCGCATCCCACGTCCGCGACCTGGCCGCCCCCGCCCGCACGGACCGCCTCGGCGAAGACGCCCAGGATCGCGCGGTCCAGGGGACTGTCACGCAGCGAGTCGCGGAACAGCTCCGCGTAGGTGGAGGCAAGGGCGTCGTAGGACTCGCGGGTGGCACCGAGAGCATCGTGTTCGGCCATGCTCGCGACAATAGTTGCCCGCCACGAACGCGACGGCGCCCGCCCAAGTCCGTTCGCCCACGAAGGCGGTATCCCTCGCCACGCGTCACGTCGCCGCTGGTACGGATCGCTGCGCATGTTGGGATGGCGACATGAACGGACAAAGAGGGAATCCCGCGCCCGCATCGGCGGCCATGCCGCGGCGTCACCTGCTGGCCTCGGCCGTGGCGGCACCGGCGGTGCTCGGCGCAGGGGCAGCGGTCGCTCTTCCGGGCGGCGAGGCCGCAGCGCGGTCAGGCAGGCACGCGGTGAAGCCGAGGCCGAGTGGGCTCGCCGACTGGAAGGAGGTCGCGCGGGCTCTGGGCCGAGCCGGGGACATCAAGGGTGGCGTGTACTACCACACCGCCTTTCCCCGCGATGACCTGCGCGTGGTCTCGCACGGCATCACCGTCACCGCGGGGCTCGCCCTCGGATCCCATGTGGCCTTCGTACGCTACGAAGACGGCAGCAGCTTGCTCATGGGCGATCTCGTGATCGCCGAGCATGAGTTGCAGGACGTGAGCGATGCCCTGCACGAGCACGGCCTCACCCAGACCTCGATCCACAAGCACCTGCTCGCCCAGGACCCCGACGTCTGGTGGATGCACGTCCACGGGCACGGCCACGACCCGGTGCGCCTCGCCCGCGGCCTGCGCGCCGCGCTGAAGCGCACCGGCACCCCGCCCGCCGCTCCGGCCGTGCGGGCGCGCCTCGACCTGGACACCGCGGGCATCGACAAGGCGCTGCGGGTCAAGGGTTTTTCGGAGGACGGCGTCTACAAGGTTCTTTTCGCGCGCCGCGAGACCATCGTCGACGGTCATCAGGTCCTGCCCCGGGGGCTCGGCTCCACCACCGCGTTCAACCTGCTTCCGCTGGGCAGGGGACGCGCCGCACTGCACGGCGACTTCGCCATGGTCGCGGGGGAGGTCGACGACGTACTGTCCGCCCTGCGACGCGGCGGCATGAACCTCGTCTCGCTCCACAACCACCTCCTGGAGGACGAGCCGCGCCTGTTCTTCACCCACATCTGGGCGGTCGACGACGCCGTCTCCATCGCTCGTGCCCTGCGGCCCGCCCTGGACGCGACCAATGTCAGGGCTGTTCCCGTGCCTACCAAGCCACCGGCAGGGTGACGGGGAAGCGGCGGATCGTCTGGCTGTCCCACCGCACCTCTGCCGGGGGGACGGCCAGACGGAGGTGCGGGAAGCGGACGAGGAGTGCGCGGAGGGCGCTGTGGAGCTGGGCTGTGGCCAGCGGGGCGGCGGGGCAGTGGTGCCCTCCCCAGCCGAACGTCATGTGGGCGTGGGGCGCACGGCCGAAGTCGAGTGTGTCGGGTGCGGGAAAGACGTACGGGTCGCGGTTGGCCGTCAGGTAGGAGACGTGTACGTACTCGCCCTGGCGGATGGTGGTGCCTGCGATCTCCACGTCCTCCAGGGCGATACGCGGAATGCCGACGCCCTTGCGGAACGGGATGTGGCGCAGCAGCTCGTCCACCGCCTGCGGGAGTCTCTCGGGGTCGCGGGCGAGCGTGGCCAGATGCTCGGGGTGGGTGAGCAGCGTGTAGCTGATGTTGCTGATCTGACAGGTCGCGGTGTCGTTGCCGCTGAGGATGAGCGTCACGGCGAGTACGGCCAGTTCGGCGTCGGTCAGCGGCTGTTCGCCGTCGGCCATGGACGCGGTGGCCATCAGGCTGAGGAGGTCGTCGCCCGGCGCGCGCCTGCGGTCGGTGATCAGGTCGGCGAAGTAGGAGCGCAGTTGGGCCTTGGCGTTGGCTGCGGTCTCCTTGGTGTCGGGCGCGGTGGTGAGCATCTGCGTGGTGTAGTCGCGCAGTCGGTCACGGTCGGCCTCGGGGACGCCGAGGATCTCGGAGATGGCGAGGTGGGGCAGCGGTGTCGACAGGTGCTGTACGAGGTCGGCGGGCCGGCCGTGGCCGACCATCTCGTCGAGCAGCTCGTTGGTGACGCGGTCGATGGCCGGCCTCATGCGCTCCACGCGTGGCCGTGTGAACGATTGCGCGACCACGCGGCGGATGCGGCTGCTGTGCGGCGGGTCCATGACGTTGATGGACTCGGGCGAGACGATGGGCTCGGGTGTGAGCCGCGGGTAGTCGCTCCCGATGATCGCGGACCGGCTGAACCGGGGGTCGGTCGTGACCTGCCGTACTCCGTTGTAGCTGGTCACGAGCCATGCCTCCGCCTGCCCGTAGGGGAGGCGGATCCGGGTGACGGGGCCCTGGGAGCTGAGGCCGGCGAGGACCGGGTCGAACTCCAGGCCTTCGTTGAAGTCGAAGGGGCAGGTCGTGGCGGCGAAGTCGGGAGCGGGCATCGGGCACTCCAGGGCGTTTCGGGTACTCCAGGATGTAGTGGGAACGGGACCGAGCGTAGGACGCCCATGTGGTGCCTGCATCCGCAGGACGCGGGTGCGTTCGGCCGTCCGGCCCACGTCGTCCGGGCGGCTGCTCCGGCTACGGCCTGCGCCAGGATCCCGGTGCGCCGTATCCGGGCCGCCGTGAGCGGTGCCAGTCCGCCCGTCGGGTGGTGGGCCTGCTGACCACCGTGCGCACCGCGGCACGGGTCAGGGAGTTCAGCACGGCGGTGAGCGCCGCCAGTTCGTCGGCGTCGGGAGCGCCGCGCACGATGCGCAGTGTCACCGGCGGTCCGTCCGCGTCTCCCACCCCGCCCTTCACCCTCACAGCGGCGGGATTCCGTGTTTGCGAAACGGCGGCTCGGCCTGTTTGGTCTGGAGCATGGCGAGAGCGCGGATCAGCGCTCGTCGTGAGTCGGCGGGATCGATGACCTCGTCCACGAGGCCCTGCTCGGCGGCGGACAGCGCGCGAGCGCCGCTCGCCCAGGCCAGGGTCAGATCCGCGCCTGAGGCACCCGTGGCGAGCAGCGCATGACCGACGGGTCCCCGGAGTACGACGGAGATTCTGGGGACCGTCGCGCTGCCGTAGGCGTAGGTGAGCCGGGCCTGTTCGCCGCTCCCCTGTGCGCCCTGTGTACTCCCGTACGACGGCAGGTGTCCCGCCGTGTCCGTCAAGGTGACGAGCGGGACGCTGAAGGCATCGCACAGCGTCACGAACCGTGCGGCCCGGCCCGGTGCCCACGCACCGACAGGTCCGGCCGGGCGCTCGGACTGATGGGCCAGGATTCCGACGACACGGCCGCCGATTCGGACCAGGGCGCACATGACGCTGCCTGCCCACCCCTGATGAACCTCGAAGGCCGTGCCGTCGTCCGCGATGTCGCCGATGACACGACGCATGTCGTGGGTGTCGTCGGTGTCCGCCGGTGCGGCGTCGGCCAGAGCCCGGCAGCGTCGGTCCAGCGGGTCGAACGTGATCTCGTCCGGGGGTTGTTCGCAGTTGTTGGACGGCAGGAGGGACAGCAGCCTGCGTACGTCGGTGAGAAGGGACGCCTTGGTCTCGTGGACGATGGCACCCTCGTGGCGTGGGCCGTCGGCGAGGGTGAAGACGAAGTCGGCGAGCGCGTACTGCGGCGGCGCGTGCGCGCCGAGTACGACGCCGATCTGCGGGATGACCCCTGATGTGCGCGCATGTCTGCGCAGCAGGCGGCCGAACTCCACCAGTTCACCGGCGGCGGAGGGCGCGGCATCGACCGGGACCCGCGGACGGTCGGCACCGCAGAGGACGACCAGAGGGGCACCCGTGCGGTGCGCGAGGTCCATCAGCCTGCTGATCTTCGCGACCTGGCCGGCGCCGAGACCGTGCGCGGCCCAGGACGCGTCGTGACCGTACGCGAAGACCCGCCGTCCCTCGACGGTGCCCGAACCTGTGATGACCGCACGCTCCCCGTGCGTGGAGCGCGAACCTCCGCGCCGTGGGCCCATGGCGACGAAGGTGCCCTCGTCGAAGACCTCGCCGACCAGGGCCGACGTGGTCCCCGGCCCGGCCGGGGTCTGCGTCCATGCGGGTTGCCGCACCTCCTGGACCCTGTCGGAGGACCCCATACCGGCATCGACCAGCTCCGGCATGGCGGGGCCTCCTCACGGGAACGTCGGCGGGCAGATCTCGATCCTCCGCCGCGGTGCGTGCGTCTGCATCCGTACGGCACGCACGTGCGCCCAGTGCGGTGAACCGCGCGGACGGCGGGAGGCTTCGCCCGTGGCCGCATCACCGCACTGGCGCACCACAAGTGGATCAGGAACCGGTCAGGCATGACCGTGGAGGCACACATCACACCGGCGCGCGGCCCTACCGAAGGATGCGACCCATGGCGACTCTGTGCAGGCCCGCGGTCTCTGTGCCGGAGCACATCATCACCATCGACGACACACTGGCCCTCGCCCGGTCGCTGCACGCCGACCACCCCGACCTGCCGCTCGCACTGCGGCTCATCGAGAACACGGGCGTGCGGAAACGGCACATCCTTCAGCCCATCGAGGAAACCCTGCGCCATCCCGGCTTCGAGGCGCGCAACACTCTCTACCAGGTGGAGGCCAAGAGGCGCGTACCACCCGTGATCCAGCGCGCGCTCGACGACGCGGAGCTCCGCCAGCGCGACATCGATCTGATCCTCTATGTCTCCTGCACCGGTTTCATGATGCCGTCGCTGACCGCCTGGCTGATCAACACGATGGGATTCTCCAGTGACACCCGGCAGCTGCCGATCGCCCAGCTCGGCTGTGCGGCGGGCGGAGCGGCGATCAACCGCGCCCACGACTTCTGTACGGCCTACCCGGAGGCCAACGTGCTCATCGTGTCCTGCGAGTTCTGCTCCCTGTGCTACCAGCCCACGGACCTGGATGTCGGATCCCTGCTCGCGAACGGTCTCTTCGGCGATGCCGTCGCGGCCGCGGTCGTACGGGGCAGCGGAGGCACCGGCATGTCCTTGGAACACAACGGGTCCCATCTCATTGCGAACACAGAGGACTGGATCGCCTACGCGGTGCGCGACACCGGGTTCCACTTCCTGCTGGACAAGCGCGTGCCCACCACCATGGAACCGCTGGCTCCGGTCCTCAAGGCGCTGGCGCACCAGCACGGTTGGGACGCGGCAGACCTGGACTTCTACATCATTCACGCCGGAGGGCCGCGGATCCTCGACGATCTGAGCAAGTTCCTTCAGGTCCCGCCGGATGCGTTCCGCTTCAGCCGGGCCACGCTGACCGAGTGCGGCAACATCGCGAGCGCGGTCGTCCTGGACGCCCTGCGCCGGATGTTCGACGAAGGCGGCGCACACGAGACCGCACGCGGACTGCTCGCCGGTTTCGGTCCGGGCATCACCGCCGAGATGGCTCTCGGCCGATGGTCGACCCAGGGGCCGAGGGGCGGGCGCGGATGACTCACCTCGCGCCGCCCGAGGGACACCTCGTGCCCTCCGGCAGTGGCCGCACCTTGCGCACCGCGGCCCAGCAGGTGACGTTCAAAGTCACGGGAGAGCACTCCCGTGCGGCCTCCAGCTTCGAGGTCGTCGTACCACCCGGCTTCGACGTGGGAGCGCATGTCCACACCCGCAGCGAGGAGCTCTTCTACATCCTGGAAGGCGAGCTGGACGTCCTTGCCTTCGAGCCACTCGTACGCACCCTGGACAGCTGGCGCGAGTGGGAGTCCCACTCGGGGAAGCGCGTGGTCCGGGCCACACCGGGCACGGTCATCCTCGTACCCGCCGGGTGCCCGCACGCCTTCGCGAACCCGACCGGGACGGAGGCGAAGATGTTCTTCCAGTCTTCTCCACCGCCCGATCACGAGCGCTACTTCGAGGAGCTCCTCGAGCTCCTCGCGTCCGGCGGCCCTCCCGATCACGCCGCGATCGAGGCGCTGCGCGCACGCTACGACATCGAACAGCTGACGCCACTGCGGCACATGCGGCGTACATAGAGTCGAACGCCACGACGCCCGCCCAAGTCCGGTCGGGGACAAGGCGGGCGTCGCTCAGTTCCGTACGCCGTTGTACGGGACGTATTGGGGGGGGGCGGGCGCTAGACCATCAAGGAACGGTCCGTCGGGCGGATCGGCGACGGCAGGTCGCTCGCACCGGTCAGGAAACGGTCCACGCCCCGCGCGGCCGAGCGCCCTTCGGCGATCGCCCAGACGATGAGCGACTGGCCGCGGCCCGCGTCACCGGCCACGAAGACGCCCGGCACGTTCGTGTGGAACTCGTCGTCGCGGGCGACATTGCCGCGCGCGTCGAGGTCCAGGGCGAACTGGTCGACCAGGCCGTTCTCGCGGTCCGTGCCCGTGAAGCCCATCGCGAGGGTGACCAGCTGGGCGGGGATCTTGCGCTCCGTGCCCGGCTTCGGGGTCAGCTTGCCGTCGATGAACTCGACCTCGGTGAGGTGCAGGAACTGGACGTTGCCGTCCTCGTCGCCCTCGAAGTGGGTGGTCGAGACGGCGTAGACCCGCTCGCCGCCCTCCTCGTGCGCGGACGTGACCTTGTACAGCATGGGGAAGGTCGGCCAGGGCTGGTTCGCGTTCCGGTCATCGCCCGGACGCGGCATGATCTCCAGCTGCGTGACCGAAGCCGCGCCCTGGCGATGGGCCGTGCCCACGCAGTCCGCGCCGGTGTCGCCGCCGCCGATGACCACGACGTGCTTGCCCTCGGCGGAGACGGGCGTGGTGACGTAGTCGCCCTCCTGGACCTTGTTGGCCAGGGGCAGGTACTCCATTGCCTGGTAGACGCCCTTGAGTTCACGGCCGGGGACCGGGAGGTCGCGTGACGTCGTGGCGCCCGCTGCGATGACCACCGCGTCGTACCGCTTGCGCAGCTTCTTCGCGTCGATGTCGCGGCCGATCTCCACGCCCGTACGGAACTTGGTGCCCTCCGCGCGCATCTGCTCGATGCGGCGGTTGATGTGGCGCTTCTCCATCTTGAACTCGGGGATGCCGTAGCGGAGCAGGCCGCCGATGCGGTCGGCGCGCTCGTAGACAGCGACCGTGTGGCCCGCCCGGGTCAGCTGCTGGGCCGCGGCAAGACCCGCCGGGCCCGAGCCGATGACGGCGACCGTCTTGCCGGAGAGGCGGTCGGGTGCCTGCGGCAGCACGTCGCCGGTGTCCCACGCCTTGTCGATGATCGAGACTTCGACGTTCTTGATGGTGACGGCGGGCTGGTTTATGCCGAGGACGCACGCCGACTCGCAGGGAGCCGGGCACAGGCGGCCGGTGAACTCCGGGAAGTTGTTCGTGGCGTGCAGCCGCTCGGAGGCGGCCGACCAGTCCTCGCGGTACGCGAAGTCGTTCCACTCCGGGATCAGGTTCCCCAGCGGACAGCCCTGGTGGCAGAACGGGATACCGCAGTCCATGCAGCGCGACGCCTGCTTGGAGATGATCGGGAGGAGGGACCCGGGAACGTAGACCTCGTTCCAGTCCTGGACGCGCTCGCCGACCGGGCGGGTCTGCGCGACCTCGCGGCCATGGTTCAGAAAGCCCTTGGGATCAGCCATTGGTCGCCGCCTCCATCATCTTCTCGGTGATCTCGGTCTCGGAGAGACCGGCTCGCTCGGCGGCGTCCTTGGCGGCGAGCACTGCCTTGTACGTGCTGGGGATGATCTTGCTGAAGCGCTCCACCGAGGCGGGCCACTCGGCGAGGAGCTTCTCGGCGACCGTCGAGCCCGTCTCCTCCGCGTGGCGGCGCACGACATCGTGCAGCCACGTCTTGTCGGAGTCGTCCAGGGCCTCTACGGCGCCCACGTTGCCGGGGTTGACGTTGTCCCGGTCGAGGTCGATGACGTACGCGATGCCGCCCGACATACCGGCCGCGAAGTTACGGCCCGTCTCGCCGAGGACCACCGCGTGGCCACCGGTCATGTACTCGCAGCCGTGGTCGCCCACGCCCTCGGACACGACCGTCGCCCCGGAGTTGCGGACGCAGAACCGCTCGCCGGTGCGGCCACGGAGGAACAGCTCGCCACCCGTGGCGCCGTACCCGATGGTGTTGCCCGCGATCGTCGAGTACTCGGCGAGGTGGTCGGCGCCGCGGTCCGGGCGGACGATGACGCGGCCACCCGAAAGGCCCTTGCCCACGTAGTCGTTGGCGTCGCCCTCCAGGCGCAGGGTCACACCGCGCGGCACGAACGCGCCGAACGACTGGCCCGCCGAGCCCGTGAAGGTGATGTCGATGGTGTCGTCGGGCAGGCCCGCGCCACCGAACTTCTTCGTCACCTCGTGGCCGAGCATGGTGCCGACCGTGCGGTTGATGTTGCGGATCGCGACCTGTGCGCGCACCGGCTGGGCGTCACTCGCGCCGGAGGCGGAGAGCGCGTCGGCGGCGAGCTTGATCAGCTCGTTGTCGAGCGCCTTCTCCAGGCCGTGGTCCTGGACCGCGATCTGGTGGCGCACGGCGCCGCCGGGCAGCGACGGCACGTGGAAGAGCGGCTCCAGGTCGAGGCCCTGCGCCTTCCAGTGGTTCACGGCCCGCTCGGTGTCGAGGAGTTCGGCGTGGCCGACGGCCTCCTCGATGGTGCGGAAGCCGAGCTCGGCGAGGATCTCGCGGACCTCTTCGGCGATGAACTCGAAGAAGTTGACGATGTACTCGGCCTTGCCGGAGAAGCGCTCGCGCAGCGCCGGGTTCTGCGTGGCGATGCCGACCGGGCAGGTGTCCAGGTGGCAGACGCGCATCATGACGCAGCCGGAGACGACGAGCGGCGCGGTCGCGAAACCGAACTCCTCGGCGCCGAGCAGCGCGGCGATGACGACGTCACGGCCGGTCTTGAGCTGACCGTCCGTCTGGACCACGATGCGGTCGCGCAGGCCGTTGAGGAGGAGGGTCTGCTGGGTCTCCGCCAGGCCCAACTCCCAGGGGCCGCCCGCGTGCTTGAGCGAGGTGAGCGGCGATGCGCCCGTGCCGCCGTCGTGGCCGGAGATCAGGACGACGTCCGCGTGCGCCTTGGAGACACCCGCGGCGACCGTGCCGACGCCGACCTCGGAGACCAGCTTCACGTGAATCCGCGCCTGCGGGTTCGCGTTCTTCAGGTCGTGGATCAGCTGGGCCAGGTCCTCGATGGAGTAGATGTCGTGGTGCGGCGGCGGGGAGATCAGGCCCACGCCGGGGGTGGAGTGCCGGGTCTTGGCGACCCACGGGTACACCTTGTGGCCGGGCAGCTGGCCGCCCTCGCCGGGCTTCGCGCCCTGCGCCATCTTGATCTGGATGTCGTCCGCGTTGACCAGGTATTCGCTGGTCACACCGAAGCGGCCGGACGCGACCTGCTTGATGGACGAGCGGCGGGCCGGGTCGTACAGGCGCTCCGCGTCCTCGCCGCCCTCACCGGTGTTGGACTTGCCGCCCAGCTGGTTCATGGCGATGGCCATGGTCTCGTGGGCTTCCTGCGAGATCGAGCCGTACGACATGGCGCCGGTCGAGAACCGCCTGACGATGTCGGCTGCCGACTCGACCTGGTCGATGGAGATCGAAGGGCGGTCCGACTTCAGGTTGAACAGGCCGCGCAGCGTCATCAGGCGCTCGGACTGCTCGTTCACGCGGTCCGTGTACTTCTTGAAGATGTCGTAGCGGCGGTTGCGCGTGGAGTGCTGGAGGCGGAAGACCGTCTCCGGGTCGAAGAGGTGCGGTTCGCCCTCGCGGCGCCACTGGTACTCACCGCCTATGTCGAGCGCGCGGTGCGCGGAGGCGACGCCGGAGACCGGGTACGCCTTGGCGTGCCGGGCGGCGACCTCGTCCGCGACGACGTCGATGCCGAGTCCGCCGATCTTGGACGTCGTACCGACGAAGTACTTCGCGACGAAGTCCTCCTTGAGGCCGACGGCCTCGAAGACCTGCGCGCCGCGGTAGGAGGCGACGGTCGAGATGCCCATCTTGGACATGACCTTCAGGACGCCCTTTCCGAGCGCGTAGATCAGGTTCCGGATGGCCTGCTCGGGGTCCATACCCGGCAGGAAGGTGCCCGCGCGGACGAGGTCCTCGACGGACTCCATCGCGAGGTACGGGTTGACGGCCGCGGCGCCGTAGCCGATGAGGAGGGCCACGTGGTGGACCTCGCGGACGTCGCCCGCCTCGACGAGCAGGCCCACCTCGGTGCGCTGCTTCGTACGGATGAGGTGGTGGTGGACGGCCGCGGTGAGAAGCAGCGAGGGGATCGGCGCGTGCTCGGCGTCGGAGTGCCGGTCGGAGAGCACGATCAGGCGGGCGCCGGCCTCTATGGCGGCGTCGGCCTCGGAGCAGATCTCGTCGATCCGGGCGGCGAGGGCGTCGCCGCCGCCGCTGACGCGGTAGAGACCGGACAGGGTCGCGGCCTTCATACCGGGCATGTCGCCGTCGGCGTTGATGTGGATGAGCTTGGCCAGCTCGTCGTTGTCGATCACCGGGAAGGGCAGCGTGACGCTGCGACAGGTCGCGGCGGTCGGCTCGAGGATGTTGCCCTGCGGGCCGAGCGAGGAGTGCAGCGAGGTGACGAGCTCTTCGCGGATGGCGTCCAGCGGCGGGTTCGTGACCTGCGCGAACAGCTGCGTGAAGTAGTCGAAGATCAGCCGGGGGCGCTCGGAGAGCGCCGCGATCGGCGTGTCCGTGCCCATCGAGCCGAGCGGCTCGCCGCCGTTCTGGGCCATCGGCGCGAGGATGATGCGCAGCTCTTCCTCGGTGTAGCCGAAGGTCTGCTGGCGGCGCGTGACGGAGGCGTGCGTGTGCACGATGTGCTCGCGCTCGGGCAGGTCGGAGAGCTCGATCTCGCCGGCCTCCAGCCATTCCTGGTACGGCTTCTCGGCGGCGAGTCCTGCCTTGATCTCGTCGTCCTCGACGATGCGGTGCTCGGCGGTGTCGACGAGGAACATGCGGCCGGGCTGGAGACGGCCCTTGCGGACGACCTTGGCCGGGTCGATGTCCAGGACGCCGACCTCGGAGCCGAGGACGACGAGGCCGTCGTCGGTGACCCAGTAGCGGCCCGGACGCAGGCCGTTGCGGTCGAGAACGGCGCCGACCTGGACGCCGTCGGTGAAGGTGACACAGGCCGGGCCGTCCCAGGGCTCCATCATCGTGGAGTGGTACTGGTAGAAGGCGCGGCGTGCCGGGTCCATCGAGCCGTGGTTCTCCCACGCCTCGGGGATCATCATCAGGACGGAGTGCGGAAGCGAACGTCCGCCGAGGTGGAGAAGTTCGAGCACCTCGTCGAAGGACGCGGAGTCCGACGCGTCCGGCGTACAGATCGGGAAGACCCGCTCCAGCTCCTTGCTGTTGCCGAAGAGGTCGGAGACGAGCTGCGACTCGCGCGCCCGCATCCAGTTCCGGTTGCCCTTGACCGTGTTGATCTCGCCGTTGTGCGCGACGAAGCGGTACGGGTGGGCCAGCGGCCAGCTCGGGAACGTGTTCGTCGAGAAGCGCGAGTGGACGAGCGCGACGGCCGTGGCGAAACGGCGGTCGGACAGGTCGGGGAAGAAGGGCTCGAGCTGGCCGGTGGTCAGCATTCCCTTGTAGACGATGGTCCGGGCGGAGAGCGAGGGGAAGTACGTCCCTGCCTCACGCTCGGCGCGCTTGCGCAGCACGAACGCCTTGCGGTCGAGCTCGAGGCCGGTGCTCTCGCCGTCGGCCACGAAGATCTGCCGGAAGACCGGCATCGTCGAGCGGGCGGTGGCACCGAGCAGCTCGGGGGCGACGGGAACGTCGCGCCAGCCGAGGACCGTCAGGCCTTCCTCGGAAGCGATCGTCTCGATGCGTGAGACGGCGGCGTCGGTGGTCCCGGCCGTGTCGACCGGCAGGAACGCGATACCGACGGCGTAGGAACCGGCCTCGGGGAGCGCGAAGCCGGTGGCCTCGCGCAGGAAGGCGTCCGGCACCTGAAGCAGGATGCCCGCGCCGTCACCGGAGTCGGGCTCGGAGCCGGTGGCACCACGGTGTTCGAGATTGCGCAGTACGGTCAGCGCCTGTTCGACCAGCTCATGGCTGGCTACACCGGTGAGGGTGGCCACGAACCCGACACCACAGGCGTCGTGTTCGTTACGGGGGTCGTACATGCCCTGGGGGGCGGGGCGACCGTCCATGGGCGACCAGGCGTGCGTACGCATTGGCTCTCCCGTCGTCGTCGTGGCATAGGCAAAAAGCGAGGGACGACGTTGGCCCAGGCGAAATTTCGTGCAGGTTACATGATGGAACGCTTCTCGAAAAGCGGATAGCTCATTCCACCATGTGGACACCGCCCATGAGTGTGGGGAGCGGCGAGGAGGGGAACCTACGGGACCTATACGGACAGATCAATGACCTAAGGCCCGAAAGCGGCGCGAGCCTCATTGCCCGCGGCGCTTACGGCTCATGCCCCGTGGTTAAGGACTCGAAACCGCCGAGTAACGGCTACTTATGCAAGGTCCCGCATAGGACTGCAACAACTCATCCTACGGCGGTACCGAACAAGCTGCCCAGGGCGTACGTCACACCCGCCGCCGCCCCGCCGAGCGCCAGCTGCCGCAGCCCGCTGAACCACCAGGACCGCGCGGTCACCTTCGCCACCACAGCACCGCAGCCGAAGAGGCCGATCAGCGCGAGCAGCAGGGCGGGCCAGAAGGTGTCGGCCCCGAGCAGATACGGCAGTACGGGGAGCAGGGCGCCGAGCGCGAAAGCGCCGAAGGAGGAGACCGCGGCGACGGTCGGCGACGGCAGATCGCCGGGATCGATGCCGAGCTCCTCGCGCGCGTGGATCTCCAGGGCCTGCTCGGGATCCTTGGACAGCTGCTTGGCCACCTCGCGGGCGAGCACCGGCTCGACGCCACGGGACACGTACAGCTCGGCGAGCTCGTTCTCCTCGTCCGCCGGGTGCTTGCGCAACTCCCGCCGCTCCACCTCGAGTTCGGCCTGAACGAGCTCGCGCTGCGAGGCGACGGAGGTGTACTCGCCCGCGGCCATGGAGAAGGCTCCCGCGGTCAGGCCGACCAGACCCGTGACGACGATGGTCTGCTGCGACACGGCTCCGCCGGCGACACCGGTCATCAGGGCCAGGTTGGACACCAGACCGTCCATCGCGCCGAAGACCGCGGGACGCAGCCAGCCACCGTTCACATCACGGTGGGTGTGGTTGTCGCGGTGCGCCTCGTGCAGCGCGGCTTCGGTCTCGATGATCGCCATGGTGGGCCCCCTCAGTGCTTGGTCGATCTCGAAAGTACGCGCGAAAAATCGCTCTCGCCAGCAAGGAAGGCCGTACTTACCTGCGCGGACGCGGGTGCGGACATGGACGGGAACGTGGGTTCCTCGAACCGGTGATCGCATATGTCGGAGGGGTGATGTCGGGGTTACGGATGCTCGCGTCGGGGGTGCCGCGTGGCAGGGATGCAGACAGGGACACCCGCAGCCGCAGCCAGCGACGCGGGCACACGTCTCGGCACCAGGGAGGCACAGCATGACGAGCTTGACCGGTGTGACTGGAGCAACCGGAACGACCGGAGTGATCGGCCTGAGAGAGCGGGCGCGTGGCTCGCTTCTCGGCCTGGCCGTCGGCGACGCGCTCGGCGCGCCCGCCGAGAACATGAAGCCGTCGGAGATCCGCCGCCGCTGGGGACGCATCACCGGATACGTCGCCGAACATCCGGCAGGCACGGACGACACCGAATACGCGATCTTCTCCGGGCTCCTCCTCGCCCGGCACGGCTCGGCCCTCACCATCAGGCATGTCGAAGCGGCCTGGCACGAGTGGATCGCCGACCTCGACGAGGGCCCGTTCCGGGGTGCGGGATTCAGCGAGCGGGGCACCCTGGAGAACCTCCGCCGTGGCCTCGCGGCCCCCATTTCCGCCCAGCATCGCCACGCGTGGAGCGACGGGCTCGCGATGCGGGCCGCTCCCTTCGGGGTCTTCGCCGCGGGGCAGCCCGCCGAGGCGGCCCGGCTCGTGGCGATCGACGGCTCGGTCAGCCATGACGGCGAGGGCATCTACGGCGGGCAGGCGGTCGCCGCGGGGGTCGCGGCGGCTATGGGCGGGGCGCCGGTGAACTCCGTGGTGGCCGCGGCCCTGTCCGTCATCCCGATGGACTGCTGGACCTCGCGGTCGCTGCGGCGGGCTGTGGCTGTGGCGCACCGGGGGGAGCGGGCGGTGCGGTCCGCCGTGGTGATCGGCGGCTACCCGTGGACCGACCTCGCCCCTGAGGCGGTGGGTCTTGCCTTCGGGGCGTACGCCTCGGCGGCGGGGCGTTTTCCGGACTCCGTGTTGACTGCCGTCAACATGGGGCGGGACGCGGATACCACCGCGGCGGTGGCGGGGGCGCTGGCCGGTGCGACGTGGGGGGCCTCGGCGATTCCGTCGCTGTGGGCCGCTGCGATCGGGGCTGCGCGGGGCAGTTGCCTGCCCTCGATGCGGGGGCATCATGTGCTGGACGTCGCGGAGTTGCTCACTCCGGCTCCGGAGCTGTCATGACTACGGACAAGGCCGCCGCTTCGCGGCGGATCTCTCCATCCCATCCACCCGTTTACCCCGTAGTGGCTCCCGGTGCTGTGGGTAGTCGCATCGAGGGCCTCCTCCTGGGACTCGCGGCAGGTGACGCCGCCGGGTGGCCCGCCGCCCGGCACCGCGCGGCCCGTATGCCCGAATGGACCCGCAGGCTGACCCGCGAACTCGACACCTTCGCCGAGCAGAACGCCACCACCACCCTCCCCGTCCCCATCGCGCTCAACCAACCCCCGGAACCCCTCCGCCTCGGCCCGTCCGACGACGCCGAATGGGCCGCCTTCGCCGCGGAATCCGTGCTCCGCGCGGCGGACGGCACCCTCAGCGCCACGCTGAGCCCCGACCGACGTATGCGCGCCGCGCTCGACCTCGCCTGGAACACCCTCGCCAGCGAGATCGCCGCGGCAGCGGCCCGCGCGCCCGAGGTCGAATCGGCGGTACTCCCCCTGCGCGCCCGCATCTCCGTACGCGCGGGCCTTGGCAATCTCGCCGCGGGCCTGCGCCCACCCGCCACCGGCCACGACAACCCCCACTTCTTCGACGACGCCGCCTGCGTACGCGCCTGCGTCCTCGCCCTGGTCCACCAGGGCGACCCCGAACTGGCCGCCGCCCTCGCCGAGTTCGACGCCCGCTACACCCAGGACGGCGACGGCGTGCACGGTGCCCGCGCGATGGCCGCGGCGATCGCGGCGGCGCTCGGCGGCGCGGACGTCGACGCGACCGTGGACGCCGCCCTCGCCCAGCTTCCCGAGCACACCGAGATCGGCCGCAACGCCTGGCACGCCGTCAAACTCGCCCGCACCCAGGCGGAGGAGGACGGCGCCTTCGGCCTCGTCCCCCTCCTCGAGCATCAGATCGTCGACCACGTCTACAGCTACGGAATCGCCGCCGCCGAGACGGTTCCGGTGGCCCTCGCCCTGACCACCGCGGCCCGCGGCCGCATCCGCGATGCCGTCCCCGCCGCCGCCTGCCTCTCCCGCGTCGCCGACTCCGCACCCGCCCTGACCGGCGCGCTGACCGGCGTACTCGGCACCGCCGCCGCCATCCCCGAATCCTGGCGCGACGCCTGCCGCACCCTCTCCGGCTGCGCTCTCCCCCGCCTCGCGGGCACCGACCTGGTGGAACTCGCCGGGCACCTGGCAGCCACGGAACTCACCACTTCGGGAGGACAATCCCGACATGACGCCACCAACGGAACCAAAAGAAGCGATGGAACCAACGGATGCAGCTCTCGCTGAGCGCATCACCGCCTGTCTGGTCGGAGCAGCCGTCGGCGACGCCATCGGCGGCCCCGTCGAGGGCTACTCCCCCGAGCAGATCGTCGAACGGCACGGCGGCCGCGTACACGGCATCGTCGGCCCCTGGAACGCCGAGCACTGGCGCACCGCCCGCCCCATCGCGCCGTACCACAAGGGCGACGGACACATCACCGACGACACCTTGATGACGCACGCGCTCATCCGCGTGTACGCCGCCGTCCGCGACCACTTGGACGCCTACGCGGTCGCCGACCACCTGGTCCCCGACCTCATGACGACCCCCCGCTGGATCCCGGAACTCGAATCGGAGGCCCTCCCCCTCCAGCGGATCTTCCTCGCGGAGAAGTGGATCGTCGCCCGCATCCACTACGGTCACGTCGACCCGCGCGAGGCGGGCACCGGAAACATCGTCAACTGCGGTGCGGCGATGTACATGGCACCGGTCGGCCTCGTCAACGCGGCGAATCCGGCAGCCGCGTACGCCGAGGCCCTCGACATCGCGGGCGCACACCAGTCGTCGTACGGACGTGAGGCCGCGGGAGTCTTCGCGGCGGCGGTGTCCGCCGCGTGCGTACCGGGCGCGACGCCCGTCTCGGTGATCGACACCGCCCTCTCCCTCGCGAAGGACGGGACGCGGGCCGCGATCGAGGCGGTGGCCGAAGCGGCGTCGCACCACCGGGACTTCGAGTCCGCCCTGTCCCCCCTCCGCGCCGCCATCACCCCCTTCGACACGGTGGGCCCGGACTACCGCGCCCCCTCCCTCGGCGCCCGCCGCCCCTCCCGCGTCCATGCCATCGAGGAACTCCCCATCGCACTCGGCATGCTCCTGGTGAGCGACGGCGACTACCGCCATACGGTCCTCGGCTCGGTCAACTACGGCCGTGACTGCGACTCCATCGCGACGATGAGCGGCGCGATCGCCGGCGCCCTGGGCTCGGGCGCCCCGCCGGAGTGGGCCAAGGCGGTCGCGGAGGCCAGCCGCCTGGACCTGCATGCCCCGGCGAGGACGCTGACGGAGGTCACCCAGGAGATCTTCACCCGCGACGTACGCCGCCGCCGCACCCACGAGTCGGCATACGCCACCCTGACGGCCGCCCCATGATCCGCCTCACCTGGGTCCAGCCGGAGGACTTGATCGGCCACGAACTCCGCCAGGCGGAGGAGGAGGGCAAGGACACCAGCTCCGTACGCTCCCGCTGGCTAGCGGCAGGCGGCCACTTGGCCCCTGCCAGAGCGGGCGCGTCCCCGGCCCCGCCCTCCCCGCAGCTACGAGCCCTCGCGGAGAAGCTACTGGCCGAGCTGTCCCAGCCGCCCGCGTCGTGGGCAGGCGTTCCGCAGGGCGATCGGGGTCTCCCCTGGTCGAGCGAAGCCGAGAGCTTGGGGAAGGGTGGGCACAACGCCACCCCCCGGGCCGCACGGCAATGCGAGACCCTACGCCACCGCCTACACGCCGCCTGGCTGGGCAGAGCAGCAGGCTGCCTACTGGGCAAACCAGTGGAGAAGCTCCCCCTGACCGGCATCCGCCAGCTGGCCAAAGCAACAGGCAACTGGCCCCTGAGCACCTGGTTCACAGAGAAGGGCCTCCCCCGGGAGCTCCAGCAGGCCCACCCCTGGAACAAGCGCTCCGCGCAGACCTCCCTAGCCGAAAACATCAACGGTATGCCCGAGGACGACGACCTCAACTACCCCCTCCTCAACCTCCGCCTCCTCCAACACCACGGCAGAGACTTCACCACCACGGACGTGGCAAGGCTCTGGCTCGACGAACTCCCCGCGGCCCGCACCTTCACCGCCGAACGCATCGCCTACCGCAACCTCCTCAACGGCATCGAGCCCCCGCACACCGCTACCCACCACAACCCCTTCCGCGAATGGATCGGCGCCCTGATCCGCGCCGACGTCCACGGCTGGACGAACCCCGGCGCCCCCACGGCGGCAGCCGACAGCGCGTACCGCGACGCGCGCCTCAGCCACACCGCCAACGGCGTGTACGGCGCGATGTTCGCGGCGGCCACGATCGCCGAGGCGGCGGCAGGCACCGGAGACGTCCACCACTGCCTCCGCACCGGCCTCACCGTCGTACCGCAGGACTCGCGGCTGGCCCGAGCGATCCGCCACGGCATCCAACTGGCCCTCGAAACAAAGCACTTCGACGAAGTCGTCGACCAGCTGCACGCGGCCCACGGCCACCACCACTGGGTCCACGTCATCCCCAACGCGGCCCTCCTGTCCGCCGCCCTCACCCACGCCGACGGCGACTTCACCGGCTCCATCACCCGTGCGGTGTCCGGCGGTTGGGACACCGACTCGAACGGCGCGACCGCGGGGTCGATCGCGGGCCTGCTCGCCGGTCACCCGGACGCGCTCCCCGACCGCTGGACGGCCCCGCTCGACAACCGCATCGCCACCTCGATCCCCGGCTTCGACGGCATCGGCTTCGACACCCTCGCGGACCTCACCACCGAACTCGCCCATGAGACCCATGAGATCCATGTGATCCCGGAGATCCAGGAGACACACCGCCCATGACCCACATCGCCGTACTCGGCAGCATGAACATGGATCTCGTCGCGTACGTCGCCAAGGCCCCACAGCGCGGAGAGACCGTCACCGGGCGCGAGTTCCATACCCTCCCCGGCGGCAAGGGAGCCAACCAGGCCGTCGCCGCGGCCCGCGCCGGCGCCGACGCCGTGTCGATGATCGGCGCGGTCGGCGCCGACGCCTTCGGCAGTCAGCTCCGCGCCGCTCTCGGCCACTCCGGCGTCGACACCGACCTCCTGCGCACCGTCGAGACGGCCACCGGCACCGCGCACATCGTGGTCGACGACGAGGGCGGCAACGCGATCGTCGTCATCCCCGGCGCCAATGGCACCCTCACCGCACTCACCCCCGGCGACGAAGGCCTGATCGCCTCGGCCGACCTCCTTCTGCTCCAGCTGGAGATCCCCGTCGAAGGGGTGCTCGCCGCCGCGCAGGCCGCCCGCCGCCACGGCGTACGCACCGTCCTCACCCCCGCACCCGCGCAGCCCCTGCCCCCCGAACTCCTCGCCGCCACCGACCTGTTGGTCCCGAACGAGCACGAGGCGGCCGCCCTCACCGGCCTCACGGACCCGCACGCCGCTGCCGAAGCCCTCCTCTCCCAGGTCCCCGAAGTCGTCGTCACGCTGGGCTCGCGCGGCAGCCTGTACGCGGCCCGGGGCGCCGAGCCGGTCATGGTGGAGGCCCCGCATGTCACGGCGGTGGACACGACAGGAGCGGGCGACACCTTCGTCGGCACCCTCGCGGTGGCCCTCGGCGAGGGCGGCTCCGTGCCTGAGGCGCTCGCCTGGGCGTCGACCGCGGCGGCCCTCTCCGTCCAGCGTCCGGGGGCTTCGGCGTCCATGCCGTACCGCTCCGAGATCGACACCCAGGCGAACGGAGCCGCGTCATGACGATGCAGTCCCCCACCCCCGCCCCCCTCACCCCCGCACCCCTCACCGGCCTCCGCGTCCTCGACGTGGCGACCCTCTTCGCGGGCCCCCTCGCCGCCACGATGCTCGGCGACTTCGGCGCGGAGGTCATCAAGGTCGAGCATCCGGGCAGGCCCGACCCGTCCCGTGGACACGGCCCCTCGAAGGACGGCGTCGGCCTCTGGTGGAAGCTACTCGGCCGCAACAAGCGCACGATGACGCTCGACCTCTCGACACCCGGCGGCCGTGAGACCCTGCTGCGTCTCGCCGCCACCGCGGACGTCATCATCGAGAACTTCCGTCCCGGCACCCTGGAGAAGTGGGACCTGGGCTGGGAGGAACTGAGCGCGGCCAACCCCCGTCTCGT
Organism: Streptomyces sp. NPDC048441; assembly: GCF_043200235.1. Lineage (NCBI taxonomy): Bacteria > Bacillati > Actinomycetota > Actinomycetes > Kitasatosporales > Streptomycetaceae > Streptomyces > Streptomyces sp. NPDC048441. The sequence continues at coordinate 250,607 of NZ_JBICXM010000005.1, read as the reverse complement.
CCTGACCCGCGTCACCGGCTTCGGTCAGTTCGGGCCGTACTCCCGCCGCCCCGGTTTCGGCACCCTCGCCGAGGCGATGAGCGGATTCGCCGCGATCACCGGCGATCCTGACGGGCCGCCGACCCTGCCGCCCTTCGGCCTCGCCGACTCGATCGCGGGGCTCGCGACGGCGTACGCGGTGATGACGGCGCTCGCGGCCCGCGACCGCACCGGCAAGGGCCAGGTCGTGGACATGGCGATCATCGAGCCGATCCTCACGGTCCTCGGCCCGCAGCCGCTCTGGTACGACCAACTGGGCCACGTCCAGCCCCGCACCGGCAACCGCTCCACCAACAACGCGCCCCGCAACACCTACCGTACGGCGGACGGCAGTTGGGTCGCGGTCTCCACCTCCGCCCAGTCGATCGCCGAGCGCGTGATGCGTCTGGTGGGCCGCCCGGAGCTGATCTCCGAGCCCTGGTTCTCGACGGGCGCGGAGCGCGCGGCCCACGCGGACGTGCTCGACGACGCGGTCGGCGGCTGGATCGCCCTGCACACCCGCGGCGAGGTGATCGAGGCCTTCGAGAAGGCGGAGGCGGCGGTCGCTCCCATCCAGGACGTACGCGACGTCATGACGGACCCCCAGTACGCGGCCCTGGACAGCGTCACCACGGTCGACGACCCGGAGCTCGGCCCGCTGCGGATGCAGAACGTCCTCTTCCGCCTCTCCGAGACACCGGGCTCGATCGGCTGGGCGGGCCGCCCGCACGGAGCGGACACGGAGGCCGTCCTGACCGAACTGGGCCTGACGGAACGGGAGATCGTGGGCCTGCGCGAGGAGGGCGCGCTATGAAGGAACGGGCCATGAAAGAAGCGCCTCTCACCTGGCTGTACGCGCCCGGCGACCGCCCGTCCATCGTGGCGAAGGCCCTGCTCGCGGGCGCCGACGCCGTCATCATCGACCTGGAGGACGCGGTAGGCCCCGACCGCAAGGAGTACGCGAGATCGGCGACGGCCGAGCTCCTGTCAGAGCCCCCTCCCCTCCCCGTCCACGTCCGCGTGAACGCCCTGGACGGGCCCCTCGCCGAGGCCGACCTCCGGGCGATCGCGCACCTCCCCGGGGTCTTCGGCCTGCGCCTGCCCAAGGTGACCTGCCCGGCCGACGTCGTCCGCGTCGCGGAACGGTCGGCCCCCGCGGACGGTGGCGCCCCCGTCCTGCACGCCCTCATCGAATCGGCCATCGGCCTGGAGCACGCCTTCGCCATCGCCACCGCGCACCCGGCCCTGCACGGGCTCTCCATCGGCGAGGCGGATCTCCGCGCGGACCTGGGAGTACGTGACGACGCGGGCCTCGACTGGGCACGCGCCCGCGTCGTGGTGGCCGCACGGGCCGCGGGGCTCGCGCCACCGGCGCAGTCGGTGTACCCGGACATCAGAGATCTGGACGGCCTGAGGGCGTCCTGCGCCCACGGCCGGACCCTGGGTTTTCTGGGCAGAGCCGCGATCCACCCCCGCCAGCTCCCGGCCATCGAACAGGCCTACCTCCCCACCCCTCAGGAGATCGAACACGCCGAGCAGATCGTCAAGGCGGCCACTACGGAGGCGGGTGCCCTGGCCCTGCCGGACGGCACGTTCGTGGACAAGGCGGTGGTGGAGGGGGCGCGGCGGGTCCTGGACCTCGCCGGGCGGCGGGGATAGCGATGGGGCCGCCGGATCAACCGATCCGGCGGCCCCATCGACGTACGAAAGGTGGAGAGTGCCTCAGCCCTTCTTGGCTGACCCGGCCCCGTCCTTGTCCTTGTCCGCGTCCTTGGCGTCCTTGGCGTCCTTGGCGTCCTTGGACGATTCGGCCTCAGACTCCGACTCAGCCTCGTCCTTGGACGACGCACCGTCCGCGGGCTCCTCGCCGGCAGGCACCGGCTCGACGATCTCCTCGCGGCCGGGGCGCTTCTTCGCGGACAGTACGAGGTAGATGACCGCGAGCACGAAGACCGCGATGGCGGTCCAGACGTTCAGGCGCAGGCCCAGCACATGGTGCGCGTCGTCGACGCGCATGTACTCGATCCAGCCGCGGCCCGCGCAGTACGACGCGACGTACAGCGCGAACGCCCGGCCGTGTCCCAGCTTGAAGCGGCGGTCGGCCCAGATGACCAGGAAGCCGACGCCGACGCACCAGAGGGACTCGTACAGGAACGTCGGGTGGTAGGTGCCGGGCACGCGCCCGTCCTCCGCCGACGTGATCTTCAGGGCCCAGGGCAGATCCGTTGCCTTGCCGTACAGCTCCTGGTTGAACCAGTTGCCCCAGCGGCCGATCGCCTGGGCGAAGGCGATACCGGGGGCGAGGGCGTCGGCCCAGGCGGGCAGCGGGATGCCGCGCCTGCGACAGCCGATCCAGGCACCGACCGCGCCGAACGCGATCGCGCCCCAGATACCGAGGCCGCCCTCCCAGATCTTGAAGGCGTCCACCCAGTCACGGCCCTCGCTGAAGTACAGCTGGTAGTCCGTGATCACGTGATAGAGACGCCCGCCGACGAGGCCGAACGGCACGGCCCAGACGGAGATGTCGGCCACGGTGCCTGGCCGGCCCCCGCGAGCGATCCACCGCTTGTTGCCGAGCCAGACGGCGACGAAGACGCCGATGATGATGCAGAACGCGTAGCCGCGCAACGGAATGGGTCCGAGTTCGACCACTCCGCGCGACGGGCTGGGAATGAAGGCAAGGTCCATGGCAGGTCCGACGCTATCGTGCCGGGTGGAGGCCGGGGCAACCAGCCCGGCTACGTCTCCATAACAAGCGCCCCGAGGCGGGCGCTCCGCACCAGGGGGCCGCGCTACCCCTTGTTCGCTGCCTCCACCTTCGCCTTCAGCTTCGCCGGGGTCAGCGGATTCTTCTGATCGCCGAAGATGTCCTTGCCGTCGAGCAGCACACTCGGCGTGCCCTTCAGGCCTGATGCCTGGAAGGCCTTGTTCGACTTGGTGGCCCAGCTGTCGTGCTTGCCGTCGTTCACGCACTTCTTGAAGGAGTCGTCGACGAGCCCGTCGACCTCGCCCGCGAGGTCGATCAGTTTGCCGTTCTTGCTGAACGCGTCGTCGGTCTCCGCGGGCTGGTTCTTGTAGAGCACGTCGTGGTACGCCGTGAACTTCCCGGCGTCCTGGGCGCAGGCCGCCGCGTTGGCCGCGCGCAGGGAGCCGCTGCCGCCCATGTTCCCGTCGATGATCGTGGCCAGGTGATACTGGACCTTGAGCTGGCCCTTGCCGACGAGGTCATGGATCGTCGTGCGGTACGTGTCCTCGAACTGCTTGCAGGCGGGGCAGCGGAAGTCCTCCCAGATGGTGAGGGCGGACTTGGCGCTGTCCTTGCCGACGGGGATCGCCAGCTGATCCTTGCCGCTCGCCCCCTTGGGGACCGACAAGGGGCCCGAAGTGTCCTTGTCGTCGCCCGAGTTGGCCGCGACCAGGCCCACCACGGCGGCCAGCGCGAGCACGCCCACGACGGCGGCACTCACGATCAGCACTCTGCGCTGCTTGTCCCGCGACTTCTGCCGCTCCCGCTCTTCCGCCAGCCGTTCGCGGGCCGCGCGCTTTCCCTCACTGTTCTTCTCACTCACACCCCGCCAACGAACCGGGGAGGCACGAGCGTGCCTCCCCGGTCCCAGGTCCACCCGTACGAGTTACGCGGTGCCGCGAACTCCCCGGGCGAGATCGGCGGCGAGCGCGCGGACGGCGGCGAGGCCCGCGGTCTCGTCCTCGGCGTCCAGCATCAGCTGGACGAAGGCGGAGCCGACGATCACGCCGTCGGCGAAGCCCGCGACCTCGGCGGCCTGGGCGGCGTTGGAGACACCGAGGCCGACACAGACCGGCAGGTCCGTGGTGGCCTTGGTGCGCCGCACCAGCTCCTGCGCCTGCTCCCCGACAGACGCACGGGTGCCCGTGACGCCCATCAGCGAGGCCGCGTACACGAAGCCGGAACCGGCCGCCGTGATGGTGGCGAGCCGCTCGTCCTTGCTGCTCGGCGCGACGACGAAGACCGTCGCCAGGCCGTGCTTCTCGGCGTGCTCCCTCCAGGTCGCCGATTCCTGGACGGGCAGGTCGGGCAGGATGCATCCGGCGCCGCCCGCATCGGCGAGCTCGGCGGTGAAGCGCTCGATGCCGTAGCGGTCGATCGGGTTCCAGTACGTCATGACGAGCACCGGCTTGCCTGTTGCCTCATGAGCCTCGCGCACCGTGCGCAGCACGTCGGCGATCTTCAGGCCCGCCTTGAGCGCGATGTCGTCGGCGGTCTGGATGACGGGGCCGTCGAGGACGGGGTCGCTGTGCGGGAGACCGACCTCCACGACATCGGCGCCGCCATCGAAGACGGCCTTGATGGCCGCGATGCCGCCGTCGACGGTCGGGAACCCGGCGGGAAGGTAGGCGATGAGGGCCGAGCGGCCCTCGGACTTGGCCGCGGCGAGGGTGTCGCCCAACAGCTGGATGTTGCCGCTCACTTGGCGTCCCCCTCGATCTCCGCGGCACCGTTGCCCGCGTCCGCCTCGACGGCGGCGTCCGTGTCGTACAGGCCGAAGTAGCGCGCGGCCGTGTCCATGTCCTTGTCGCCGCGCCCGGACAGGTTGATGATCATCAGCCCGTCCTTGCCGAGCTCCTTGCCGACGTCGAGCGCCCCGGCGAGTGCGTGGGCGCTCTCGATGGCCGGGATGATGCCCTCGGTGCGTGACAGGAGGCGCAGGGCCTGCATGGCCGCGTCATCGGTGACCGCGCGGTACTCGCCGCGGCCGCTGTCCTTGAGGAAGGCGTGCTCGGGGCCGATGCCCGGGTAGTCGAGTCCGGCGGAGATCGAGTAGGGCTCGGTGATCTGCCCTTCCTCGTCCTGGAGGACGTACGACCGCGAACCGTGCAGGATTCCCGGCTCACCCGCGGAGAGCGTGGCCGCGTGCTCGCCGGTCTCGATGCCGTGGCCCGCGGGCTCGCACCCGATGAGGCGGACATCCGCGTCCGGGATGAAGGCGTGGAAGAGGCCGATGGCGTTCGAGCCGCCGCCCACGCAGGCGACGGCGGCGTCGGGAAGACGTCCGGCGCGCTCCAGGATCTGGCGCCTGGCCTCCACCCCGATGACGCGGTGGAAGTCACGCACCATGGCCGGGAACGGGTGCGGTCCTGCCACGGTCCCGAAGAGGTAGTGCGTGCGGTCCACGTTGGCGACCCAGTCGCGGAACGCCTCGTTGATGGCGTCCTTCAGGGTCCTGCTGCCGGACTTCACGGCGATGACCTCGGCGCCGAGCATACGCATACGGGCCACGTTCAGGGCCTGGCGCTCGGTGTCGATCTCGCCCATGTAGATGGTGCATTCGAGGCCGAAGAGCGCGCAGGCGGTGGCGGTGGCGACGCCGTGCTGCCCTGCGCCGGTCTCCGCGATGACGCGGGTCTTGCCCATGCGCTTGGTGAGCAGGGCCTGGCCGAGCACATTGTTGATCTTGTGCGAGCCGGTGTGGTTCAGGTCCTCGCGCTTGAGGAAGATCCGTGCGCCTCCCGCGTGTTCCGCGAAGCGGGGCACTTCGGTGAGGCTGCTGGGCCTGCCGGTGTAGTTGGCGAGCAGGTCGTCGAGCTCGGCGGCGAAGGCGGGGTCGCTCTTCGCCTTGTCGTACTCGACGGCTACCTCGTCCACGGCGGCGACAAGGGCCTCCGGGATGAACTTGCCGCCGAACGCGCCGAAGTAGCCTTCGGCGGTGGGGACTTGACCCTCGGGGTCCGGGATGAAGAATTGGCTGGGCATGGCGATACCTCGCTAAGGCTGGCGCTGGCGTTTATTGACGTGAGTACGCCTTGGCGCCGTGGCTGGTCAGGTTCTATCGCGACTGCGGCCCGTCTTGGGCTGATCGCGCCCACGCGGCGGAGCCGCAAATCGAAACAGTCCCGCGCCCCTTACGGGCGCTTCTCAGCTCGCGGCGGCGGTCAAGGCGCCGCTCTGCCATCGCATCCCGTTGACCTGACCGGGCTCGTCACCGATCACGTACCGGACCCGGCGCCCATGAACCCGTCGCGCGGGCGCCCGGCAGCCGCGAGGGCGGCAACCGGGTGCGAGGCGGACGGCGATGGACATGGGTGAGGGTCAGCTCCGCCCGTGCCGCAGGGCCGGGTGCGCGCCCGCTGCGACGAGGTCGGAGACCGCGCTCTTCGGGTCGCGGCCGGTCACCAGGGACTCGCCCACGAGCACCGCGTCGGCGCCCGCGTTGGCGAACGCGATGAGGTCGTGCGGCCCGCGCACACCGGACTCGGCGATCTTGACGACGTTGTCGGGCAGCTCGGCCGCGACCCGCTCGAAGGTGGAGCGGTCGACCTTCAGCGTCTTGAGGTCGCGGTTGTTGACGCCGATGACCCGCGCCCCCGCGTCCACGGCCCGCTCGGCCTCGTCCTCGTCGTGCACCTCGACGATCGGCGTGAGGCCGATCGAGTGGGCGCGCTCGATGAGCGACTCCAGGGCGGGCTGTTCGAGGGCGGCCACGATCAGCAGGGCGAGGTCGGCGCCGTAGGCACGCGCCTCCCACAGCTGGTACGAGGTGACGATGAAGTCCTTGCGGAGCACCGGGATGTCGACCTTGGCCCGGACGGCCTCCAGGTCGGCGAGCGAACCGCCGAAGCGGCGCTCCTCGGTGAGCACGGAGATGACGGCGGCGCCGCCCGCTTCGTAGTCGGCGGCGAGCCCGGCCGGGTCGGCGATCGCGGCGAGCGCGCCCTTGGACGGGCTGGAGCGCTTGACCTCGCAGATGACCTTGACGCCGTCGCCACGCAGTGCGGCGACCCCGTCCTTGGCCGCAGGAGCCTTCGCCGCGCGCTCTTTGAGCTCGTCGAGGCTGACGCGCGCCTGCCGTTCCGCGAGGTCGGCACGGACTCCGTCGATGATCTCGTCGAGCACACTCACGCGAGCGGCCCCCTTCCCTGACGGTGAAGCTGCTGTTGAACCTCAAGCTGTTCGGCTGCCTCATCAGGCATTCCGATGGTCACTGCGATGATATCCGCAGGAGGGCGAAGGCCCCGCATCCGGTTGACGCCAGTCCCACGTCCTGGACACTCTTCACCCCTCCGGCCTGGGGTTTCGTGGCACATAAGCGGAACATCAAGGATGCAGCCATGCCCCGAACGGCAGATTGCGTACGAGGGTGAACACCGCGATGAGCGCCCCGACGGCGTACAGCTGCGCCGACCCCAACTCGATCCGCAGCCGCTGCCCGCGCGCCGCCCGGACCGCCCAGAGGGTCCACACGACCGCGAAGACGCCGTACCCGACGACCGCGAGCGCGTTGGCGCCTAGTGCCGCGGCGATGTCGCCGTGGATGAAGGCGTGGGCGCTGCGCAGTCCGCCGCAGCCGGGGCAGAAGATCCCGGTGAGCCGGAGCAGCGGGCAGGCTGGGTAGTGGCCGGGCTCGTTCGGGTCGACCGAGCCCACGTAGGCGAAGGCGGCGACGACCGAGCCGAGCACGCTGACGGGCACGACGAGCCGACGCAGTGCGGGGCCGACGAGTGGTGCCGCGCTCTGCGGTTCAGCGCTCTCGGGTTCAGCGTTCACCCGACGCATTCTGCCCCTCGGCGCCGGTGGCCGCCCGGCAGGGAAACGCGAAAGGAGGCCGCCCCGGCTCCTGCCGGTACGGCCTCCCACGTAGGTCTGCGAGAACTCAGACGTCGGAGTGCGCGAGCTGCCCCTGCGGCTGCGGCTGCGGGCTGCGCTTCGCCTGGCCGAGGCCCGCGGCACGCATGGCGAGGCCGACGAGTCCACCGGCGGCGATGACGACCAGGCCGGCCCAGAAGCCGAGCGGATTGGCCATCACCATGAAGGCACCCGATACGCAGAAACCGATGCAGGCGATGATGGCACCGGTCCAGGCGGCCGGGGTGTGTCCGTGGCTGCTGCCCGCCATGACTTGCTCCTCGTTGCTGTGTGCGTGGTGGTGATGCGTGGGGTGAGCGGTGCGCTCACCACTCCATTGTCCCGTACGCGCACCCGGGGTGTGTGCCGGGGGTGCGGGGTGTCGGACTGTCGGGGGTTCATGCCTCGCGCGTCGGGTCCTCGCCGCGGTCGAGGGCCTTCCACAGGTCTTCGGGACGATCCGGGTCCACCACGGGGGCGGCCTTGCGCGGGCGGGGTGCGCCGTCGCGTTCGTAGCGCCCCGACATCGCGGGCCAGGACTTGCCGCACGTCAGCGCGAGCAGACCGGCGACCAGGATCAGCGCGCCCGCGGCTGCCGCGGCGTACGGCCAGCCGGTGTGGCTGAGATCACCGATCGTGGCGGCGGCGTCGCCGGAGGCCTCCGCGGCCTTCTCGTCGAGCGCTCCGCTGTCATTGGCGGCGAGGAGCGCCGAGGCCACGGTGCCCGCGCCGCTCAGCGCGAGCAGCAGGGAGACGAGCATCCGCCCTGCCTTGCGGACGGCGAAGACGGCGACGAGCGAGGCGAGGCCCACTATGGCGAGGGCCGCGGGCACGCCCGTGACATCGCTGCCCGTGGCGCTCAGCGGCAGCTCGCCGCCCGCCACCGTCGCGGTGCCGTTGGCCCACGTCTGGCGGGATGCGAGCAGGGTGAGGGCCGCGCCGACCGCCCCGAGCGACAGGGCGACGGCGATGCTGCGCCGGCCCGTGCGCTGGGCCCGGGTCTCGGGCTCGGCGGCGTCGGCAGCCTGGGTGCGGGGCGGTGGTACGGCAGAAGTCACCCCTCCACTATCCCTCACGTCCATCGGGGCGCCGCAGCCGGTTCGCCGTGTGGACGGCGCGCAGGACCGCGGCCGCCTTGTTGCGGCACTCGGTGTCCTCGGCCACGGGGTCGGAGTCGGCGACGACACCGGCGCCCGCCTGGACGTACGCCGTGCCGCCGCGCAGCAGCGCGGTGCGGATGGCGATGGCGGTGTCGGAGTCGCCCGCGAAGTCGAGGTAGCCGACGCAGCCGCCGTAGATGCCGCGCCGGGAGGGTTCGAGCTCGTCGATGATCTGCATCGCGCGGGGCTTGGGGGCTCCGGAGAGGGTGCCCGCGGGGAAACAGGCGGTGAGGACGTCGAAGGCGGTGCGTCCCTCGGCGACCTGTCCGGTGACCGTCGAGACGATGTGCATGACGTGCGAGTACTTCTCGATGGACATGAAGTCGACGACCTCGACCGACCCTGGCCGGCAGACCCGCCCCAGGTCGTTGCGGCCGAGGTCGACCAGCATCAGGTGCTCGGCCCGCTCCTTGGGGTCGGCGAGCAGCTCGTCGGCGAGCGCCTGGTCCTCCTGCGGGGTCGCGCCGCGCGGCCGGGTGCCCGCGATGGGGTGGACCATGGCGCGCCCGTCCTCGACCTTCACGAGAGCTTCGGGCGACGACCCGACGACGTCGAAGCCGTCGAAGCGGAAGAGGTACATGTACGGCGACGGGTTGGTGGCCCGCAGCACGCGGTAGACGTCCAACGCGCTTGCGTCACAAGGGGTTTCGAAGCGCTGCGAGGGGACGACCTGGAAGGCCTCGCCCGCGCGGATGCGCTCCTTGATGTCCTCGACGGCTTCCTGGTACTGCTCGCCGCCCCACAGCGCGGTGTATTCCGGGAGCTCGGAGGGCGGCAGCGCGGCGGGGGGCTGGGAGACGGCCCGCGACAGGTCGGCCTCCATGGCGTCGAGCCGGGCGACCGCGTCGGCGTGCGCCTCGTCGACCCCGGTCTCCAGGTCGTTGTGGTTGATCGCGTTGGCGATCAGGAGCACGGACCCGTCCCAGTGGTCGAGGACGGCGAGATCGCTGGTGAGCAGCATGGTCAGCTCGGGCAGCTGGAGGTCGTCCCGCTCGCCGGGGCCGATCTTCTCCAGGCGCCGCACGATGTCGTACCCGAGATACCCGACCATCCCTCCGGTGAAGGGCGGCATCCCGGACGCCAGGTCGTGCGGGGTGTGCAGGGCCTGGACCGTGGCGCGCAGGGCGTCGAGCGGGTCACCGGAGGTGGGGACGCCGACGGGCGGGGTGCCGAGCCAGTGGGCCTCGCCGTCGCGGGTGGTGAGGGTGGCGGCGCTGCGGACGCCGACGAAGGAGTAGCGAGACCATGATCGGCCGTTCTCCGCGGACTCCAGGAGGAACGTGCCGGGCCGCTCGGCTGCGAGCTTGCGGTAGAGCCCGACGGGAGTGTCACCGTCCGCGAGGAGCTTGCGGCTCACGGGGATCACTCGGCGGTCGGTCGCGAGCTTGCGGAAGGTCTCGAGATCCATGGGGAGGAGCTTACGGCCGTGCGGGCGGGCGGCTGTGTCCATGACCGCCCGGCGAGACGATCATGCTCCGGTGCCGGTGAAGGAGACCGTGAGGGTGTCGGAGTCGAAGCAGGTGCGGGTGCCCGTGTGGCAGGCGGCGCCGATCTGGTCGACCTGGACGAGGACGGTGTCCGCGTCGCAGTCCAGGGCCACGGACTTCACGTACTGGAAGTGCCCGGACGTGTCGCCCTTGACCCAGTACTCCTGACGGCTGCGGGACCAGTAGGTGCAGCGCCCGGTCGTGAGCGTGCGGTGCAGCGCCTCGTCGTCCATCCAGCCCAGCATCAGGACCTCGCCGGTGTCGTACTGCTGGGCGATGGCCGGGACGAGTCCGTCCGCGCCGCGCTTGAGGCGGGCGGCGATCTCGGGGTCGAGGCTGCTTGGCGGGGGCGTGGCGGTCATACGGCCATTGTGCCGCGCCCCCGGCACCCCGCAGGACCTCGTCCACTGGGCGGACCGGCTACCGGGTCGTAGGCTGGCTGTATGTCGACCCATGCAAAGCGTGAACGACTTCTCCTCGCCGACCTGTTGGAGGCGGAAGGCCCTGACGCGCCCACCCTCTGTGATGGCTGGAACACCCGTGACCTCGCGGCCCATGTGGTGGTCCGCGAGCGCCGCGCGGATGCCGCGGGCGGGCTTCTGATCAAGCAGCTCGCCTCCCGCCTCGAACGGGTGCAGGCCGAGTTCGCCGCGAAGCCGTACGAGGAACTGATCCAGCTGATCAGGACGGGACCGCCGCGCTTCTCGCCCTTCTCCCTCAAGCAGATCGACGAGGCGTCGAACGCCGTCGAGTTCTATGTCCACACCGAGGACGTGCGCCGCGCCCAGCCCGACTGGACGCCGCGCGAGCTCGACCCGGTCTTCTCGGACACCCTGTGGTCCCGCCTCGAACGGATGGCCCGCGTCATGGGCCGCAAGGCTCCGGTGGGCCTCGTCCTGCGCCGCCGGGACGGCCAGACGGCCGTGGCGCACCGGGGTACTCCGGTGGTGACGGTCACCGGGGAGCCCGCCGAGCTGCTGATGTTCGCGTTCGGGCGGCAGGACGCGGCGAACGTGGATCTTGACGGAGACAAGGACTCGATCGCCAAACTGCACGAGACCAAGCAACTGGGCATCTGATGATCCGGGTCGCGATGACCGGTGTGTACGTCGATGACGTGGCGAGGGCACACGCCTTCTACACGGACGTACTCGGCTTCGAGACCCGGCATCACGTGGACATGATGGGCGGGGCGGTCTTCGTCACGGTGGGGGCGGCGGGGGCCCAGCCGGACCTGGAGCTGCTGCTCGAACCGGGCGAGGGGCCCATCGCCGAGCCCTATCGCAAGGCGCTGCACGAGGCGGGGGTCCCGTGCATCGTCTTCGGGGTCGACGATGTGCGGGCCGAGCATGAACGGCTCGTGGGCCTCGGAGTGCGGTTCACGCAGGGGCCTGAGGAGCAGGGGCCTGTGATCACCGCGGTGCTTGATGACACGGTGGGGAACCTGGTGCAGTTGATGCAGGTCGCGTCCGCGCATTGATCCGGGCCACATCCACCAAGTAGCCCCTCAGCGCGGCAGTTCGGCGCGGCGCAGGGCGCGGGAGCAGAGGCCGAGCACCCCGCCCGCCGCGCTCACCGCCGCGCTCGTGGCGAACACCGGCTCGATGCCCCAGGCGCCGATCGCCGCGCCGACCACGGGGAACATCATGGGGGCGATGCCCATCGTGAAGAGCGTCGCCACCGAGGTGACGCGGCCCAGGTAGGCGGGCTCGGTGACCGTCTGCAGCATGGCGCCGATCAGCGCGCCGCCGAGCCCGGTGCACAGGCCGACGCAGAGCCCGGCAGCCGCCGCGGCGCCGACCGAGGGTGCGAAGCCGATCGCCGCAAGCGCGACGGAGCCCGCCACCACTCCCCAGGACTGCACGGCTCCGGCCCGCCCTATCCGCCCCCGCACCGCGAGCAGCAGCGCCGACGCACCGGCTCCGACGCCGAAGCCCCCCACGATCCACGCCATGCCCGCGGCTCCCCAGCCCCGCTGATCGGCGAGCAGCACGACACCGATGTTGGCGGGCCCTGCGAAGCCCAGCTCCATCACGGCCGCCACCAGGAGCAGCGGGGCGAGCACCCGGTGGCCCCGGATGTATCGCAGGCCGTCCACGAGCTGGCGCCAGGGGCTTTCGCCCGTCCCTGATTCCTCGTCCGGGGGGAGCTCCCGGACGCGTACGGCCATCAGCAGCACCAGCGAGAGCGCGAAGAGCACCCCTGCCGCACCGAAGCCCGCCGCGGGCCCGCCCAGCGCCACGGCGAGTCCGCCGAGCGGTGCGGCGGCGACCGTGGCGACGCGCTGCGCGAACCCCCGCATTCCCTGCACCCGGCCGAGCTGCCCCGGCGTGGTGATGCGCGGCGGCAGGGCGCCGACACTCGGCAGGAACAGCGCGTCGACGGCGCCGAAGACCAGGGCGACGAGGACCAGGAGCCAGATCCCGGGCGCGGTCATGAGGAGCAGTACGGCCACGGCGAGGATCACCGCGCAGCGCACCGCGTCGCTCCCGATGACCACCCTGCGGGGCCCGAAGCGGTCGGCGATCACACCGCCGCCGAGCATGAGCGCGGCGCGCGGCACGGAGCCGACAGCGAGGACGAGCCCGGCCTGTGCGGGGCTGCCGCCTCGGGTGGCGGCCCAGGAGAGGGCCACGAAGTAGATGCTGTCGCCGACCATCGACGCCGTGTAGGCGCTGAGCCAGCGCAGGACGTTGCCGTCCCGGTGCGCGGGCTCCTCGGGGGCGGGAGCTGTACGTAAGCCGGTGCTGGTCATGTGGGGCAGCCCTCTCAGATCCGGAAGGGGAAGCTGGCCAGGTGCACGGCGACGTTCTCGCGCCCCTCCGTGTCGCCCGCCGCCTCCGCGGCCTTGCCCTGCTCCTCGTACGTCTTGATCAGGGCGTGGATCTCGGCGTTGAGCCGGGTGAGTTCGGCGGGGTTCAGGCGGGCGAGGAAGTCCGACTGGTCGGCCGCCTTGCGCCACTCGGCGCCCCAGGCCGTCTGCTGGTCCAGGTAGGTCTCGTACTGCTCCCTGCGGTGCGCGATCAGGCGGCGGATGACCGCCGCGTGCGCCGCGACCCCCTCAGGGCTGTCCTTGAAGTCCTCGTGCCGGAAGCTCAAGGTCTCCTGCGCCGCCTGCCACCACCGCTCCCGCGCGTCCTCGCTCTGCACCTCGGCCTCCTCGATGAGGCCGTGCTCGGCGAGCTTGCGCAGGTGGTAGCTGACGAGCGAAACCGCTTCGTCGACCTGCCCGGCGAGCTGCGACGCGGTCGACGGGCCCGCCACCCGCAAGGTGCTGTAGATCTTCAGACGCAGCGGATGCCCGAACGCCTTGAGCGTGCCGACGTCGGTGATGCGGCGGGCCTCGCTGCTGGGCTTGGGCTGCTTGTCGTTCATGCCTTCACCGTAGATACAAAAGGAAACTTGCGCAATATAAATTGCGCAAGTTTCCTTTCCTGACTGGACGGCGAAAAGCCCTGGCCACCCGGTGACCAGGGCTTACGCGAAGACACGAAGACACGAAGACACGAAGTGCCGCTCAGCGAACCGGGTGGCCCGCCTCCCGAAGGGTGTCCTTGACCTCGCCGATCCGCAGATCCCCGAAGTGGAAGACCGATGCCGCAAGGACCGCGTCCGCGCCCGCCGCGATCGCGGGCGGGAAGTGGTCCAGGCGGCCCGCGCCGCCGGAGGCGATGACAGGGACGGTGACGTGACGGCGTACCGCCGCGATCATCTCGATGTCGTAGCCGTCCTTGGTGCCGTCCGCGTCCATCGAGTTGAGCAGGATCTCGCCCGCTCCCAACTCGGCGGCCTGGTGCGCCCATTCGACGGCGTCGATCCCGGCGGACTTGCGGCCACCGTGGGTGGTGACCTCGAAGCCCCCGGACGGAGTCCGCCTCGCGTCGACCGACAGGACGAGCACCTGCCGCCCGAACCGCTCCGCGATCTCCCGGATCAGCTCCGGGCGCGCGATGGCGGCCGTGTTCACGCCCACCTTGTCCGCGCCCGCCCGCAGCAGCTTGTCGACGTCGTCGGCCGTGCGGACGCCGCCGCCCACCGTGAGCGGGATGAAGACCTGCTCGGCGGTGCGGCGGACCACGTCGTACGTCGTCTCGCGGTTGCCGGACGACGCGGTGATGTCCAGGAAGGTGAGCTCGTCGGCGCCCTCGGCGTCGTACACCTTGGCCATCTCGACGGGGTCGCCCGCATCGCGCAGATTCTGGAAGTTGACGCCCTTGACGACCCGGCCGTTGTCCACGTCCAGGCAGGGGATGACTCGTACGGCCAGGGTCATGACGTCTCAGCTCCCCGGTACGCCTCCACCTCGACCTCGACGACCAGGCTCGGGTCGATGAAGCCGGAGACGATGAGCATCGACGCCGCGGGGCGGACGTCGTCGAAGAGCTCCTTGTGGGCCCGGCCGACCTCCTCCACGTCCCGCGCGTGGGTCAGATACATGCGGGTGCGTACGACGTGCTCCCGGCCGAGGCCCAGCTCCTTCAGCGCCTCGACGGCGACGTGGAAGGCGTTGGCCGCCTGCTCGTACGGGGTGCCCGCGTCTATGACGCCGTTCACCACCGACGTGCAACCCGACACCAGGACAAGGCCGTTGGGCAGCTCGACGGCGCGGGAATAGCCGATGGCCTCCTCCCACGGTCCGCCCGAGCTCACCCGGCGTACGACGTCCCCGTTGTCACTCATGACGACGCCACCGCGGCGAGCGCCTCTTCGAGGGTGAACGCCTTCGCGTACAGCGCCTTGCCGACGATCGCGCCCTCGACGCCCTGCGGGACGAGCTCGGAGATCGCGCGCAGGTCGTCGAGCGACGAGACGCCGCCCGAAGCGACGACCGGGCGGTCCGTGGCCGCGCAGACGCCCCGCAGGAGCTCCAGGTTCGGTCCCTCCAGCGTGCCGTCCTTGGCGATGTCGGTGACGACGTAGCGGGCGCAGCCCTCGGCGTCGAGTCGCGCCAGGGTTTCGTAGAGGTCGCCGCCGTCGCGGGTCCAGCCGCGGCCGCGCAGGGTCGTGCCGCGTACGTCGAGGCCCACCGCGATCTTGTCGCCGTGCGACGCGATGACCTTGGCGACCCACTCCGGAGTCTCCAGGGCAGCCGTACCGAGGTTCACGCGCGTGCAGCCGGTGGCGAGCGCGGCCTCCAAGGACGCGTCGTCGCGGATGCCGCCGGAGAGCTCGACCTTGATGTCCATGGCCGCGGCGACATCGGCGATCAGCGAGCGGTTGTCGCCGGTGCCGAACGCGGCGTCCAGGTCGACCAGGTGCAGCCACTCGGCGCCCGACCGCTGCCAGGAGAGGGCGGCCTCCAGCGGGGAGCCGTAGGAGGTCTCCGATCCGGACTCGCCGTGCACGAGGCGTACGGCCTGGCCGTCGCGGACGTCGACGGCGGGGAGGAGTTCGAGCTTGCTCACAGAAATCCCTGACATCCCTAGAGGGTTCCGATCCAGTTGGTGAGGAGCTGGGCGCCGGCGTCGCCGGACTTCTCGGGGTGGAACTGGGTGGCCCACAGTGCGCCGTTCTCGACGGCGGCCACGAAGGGCTCGCCGTGCGTGGTCCAGGCGACCTTGGGGGCGCGGAAGGCGGGGTTGCCCGCCTCGAAGTCCCAGTGGTGCACGGCGTACGAGTGCACGAAGTAGTAGCGGGCTTCGGCGTCGAGGCCCGCGAACAGCTGGGAGCCGTCCGGCGCCCGCACCGTGTTCCAGCCCATGTGCGGGACGATGTCGGCCTTGAGGGGCTCGACGGTGCCGGGCCACTCGTCGAGGCCGTCGGCCTCCACGCCGTGCTCGATGCCGCGCGCGAAGAGGATCTGCATACCGACGCAGATGCCGAGGACCGGGCGCCCGCCCGCGAGCCTGCGGCCCACGATCCAGTCGCCGCGCGCCTCTTTGAGCCCTCTCATGCAGGCGTCGAAGGCGCCGACACCGGGGACGAGGAGGCCGTCGGCGTTCATGGCCGTGTCGTAGTCACGCGTTATCTCGACCTCCGCGCCCGCGCGCGCGAGTGCGCGCTCGGCGGAACGGACGTTCCCGAAGCCGTAGTCGAAGACGACGACCTTCTTGGGAGCGGTCATACGTGGATCAGCTCCCCTCAGTTCCAGTAGTCGAGCCGCATGACACCCGCGACGATGCACATGGCCGCGCCGATGGACAGCAGCGTGATCAGGCTCTTGGGCATCCCCTGCTTGACGAAGGAGATGATGCCGCCGATCAGGAAGAGTCCGACGACGATCAGGATGGTGTTGAGTCCGGTCATGGCTTTACAGCGCGCCCTTCGTGGAAGGGAGGATCCCGACGGCGCGCGGGTCGCGCTCCGATGCGTAGCGCAGCGCGCGGGCGAGAGCCTTGAACTGGCACTCCACGATGTGGTGGGCGTTGCGGCCGTAGGGCACGTGCACGTGCAGGGCGATCTGGGCCTGCGCGACGAAGGACTCCAGGATGTGCCGGGTCATCGTCGTGTCGTACGTGCCGATCATCGGCGCCATGGTCTCGGGCTCGGTGTGCACGAGGTAGGGGCGGCCGCTCAGGTCGACGGTCACCTGGGCGAGCGACTCGTCGAGCGGGACCGTGCAGTTGCCGAAGCGGTAGATGCCCACCTTGTCGCCGAGCGCCTGCTTGAAGGCGGCGCCCAGGGCGAGGGCGGTGTCCTCGATGGTGTGGTGGGTGTCGATGTGCAGGTCGCCCTCGGTCTTGACCGTGAGGTCGAAGAGGCCGTGGCGGCCGAGCTGGTCGAGCATGTGGTCGTAGAAGCCGACGCCTGTCGACACCTCGACCTTGCCGGTGCCGTCGAGATCGATCTCGACGAGGACCGACGTCTCCTTCGTGGTCCGTTCGACCCGTCCAACGCGGCTCATGCCTGCTGCTCCTTCTTCAGTTCGCGTACCGCATCGAGGAACGCGTCGTTCTCTTCCGGCGTTCCCGCGGAGACCCGCAGGAAGCCCGGTACTCCGTTGTCCCGGACCAGGACGCCCCGGTCGAGGATCCGCTGCCACACCGCGTGGGCATCTTCGAATCGCCCGAACTGGACGAAGTTGGCGTCCGAGTCGGTCACTTCGTAG
This sequence comes from Streptomyces sp. NPDC048441, assembly GCF_043200235.1. NCBI lineage: Bacteria > Bacillati > Actinomycetota > Actinomycetes > Kitasatosporales > Streptomycetaceae > Streptomyces > Streptomyces sp. NPDC048441. Next base: position 233,294 of record NZ_JBICXM010000005.1, on the reverse strand, counting down.
CCGATCGCACGCAGCTCGCTCACCAGACGGTCGCGCTCCCGCTTCAGCTGCTCGACGTACTTCAGAAGCGTGTCGGTGTGCTCCAGGGCGGCGAGCGCGGTGGCCTGGGTGACGGCCGACAGGTGGTACGGCAGGCGTACGAGCTGTACGGCGTCGACGACCGCGGGGTCGGCGGCGAGATAGCCGAGGCGGAGCCCGGCCGCTCCGAAGGCCTTCGACATGGTGCGGGAGATGACGAGGTTCGGCCGCCCCGCGAGCAGCGGGAGCAGCGAGCCGCCGTGACTGAACTCGACGTACGCCTCGTCGACCACGACCATCGAGGGCTTGGCGGCCTGCGCGGCTTCGTAGAGCGCGAGGACGGTCTCGGCCGAGACGGCGTTCCCCGTCGGGTTGTTGGGCGTCGTGATGAAGACGACGTCCGGCTCGTTCTCGGCGATGGCCCGCGCCGCCGCGTCGGCGTCGATCGTGAAGTCCGCGCGGCGGGGACCCGAGATCCAGCCCGTGCCGGTGCCGCGCGCGATGAGGCCGTGCATCGAGTACGAGGGCTCGAAACCGATGGCGGTGCGTCCGGGCCCGCCGAAGGTCTGCAGGAGCTGCTGGATGACCTCGTTCGAGCCGTTCGCCGCCCAGACGTTGGCGAGGGTGACCTCGTGGCCGCCGGTGTTCGTGAGGTAGCGGGCGAGCTCGGTGCGGAGCTCGACGGCGTCACGGTCGGGGTAGCGGTTGAGGTCGCGGGCGACCTCGCGCACGCGCTCGGCGATGCGCTCGACGAGCGGTTCGGGGACGGGGTAGGGGTTCTCGTTCGTGTTCAGGCGTACGGGGACGTCGAGCTGGGGCGCGCCGTAGGGGGACTTGCCGCGCAGTTCGTCGCGTACAGGAAGATCGTCGATGTGGGTCACTTGCTCTCCGGCACCTTCCACTCGCTGTGCCAGTTTTGTTCGCCTTCGGCAAAACGCGCCTTGACCGCCGCACCGTGCGCGGGCAGGTCCTCCGCCTCGGCGAGCGTCACCACGTGCCGGGCTACGTCGGCGAGTGCGTCGCGCGTGTAGTCGACGATGTGGATGCCGCGCAGGAAGGACTGGACGCTGAGCCCCGAGGAGTGGCAGGCGCAACCGCCCGTCGGAAGGACATGGTTGGAGCCCGCGCAGTAGTCGCCGAGCGAGACGGGGGCCCAGGGGCCCACGAAGATCGCGCCCGCGTTCTTCACGCGTTCGGCGACCGCGGCGGCGTCCGCGGTCTGGATCTCCAGGTGCTCGGCGCCGTACGCGTCGACGACGCGCAGGCCCTCCTCCAGGCCGTCGACCAGGACGATCGCGGACTGGCGGCCCGCCAGGGCGGGGACGATCCGGTCCTCGACGTGCTTGGTCGCCGCGACCTGCGGCTCCAGTTCCTTGACGACGGCGTCGGCCAGGGCCACGGAGTCGGTGACCAGGACGGCGGCGGCGAGCGGGTCGTGCTCGGCCTGGCTGATCAGGTCGGATGCGACGTGCACCGCGTCGGCCGTGTCGTCGGCGAGGACCGCGATCTCGGTCGGCCCGGCTTCGGTGTCGATGCCGATGCGTCCCGTGAAGTAGCGCTTGGCGGCGGCGACCCAGATGTTGCCGGGTCCGGTGACCATGTTGGCCGGGGCGCAGGTCTCGGTGCCGTACGCGAACATCGCGACGGCCTGGGCGCCGCCGACCGCGTACACCTCGTCGATGCCGAGGAGGGCGCAGGCGGCGAGGATCGTGGGGTGCGGAAGCCCGTCAAAATCCTTCTGCGGCGGGGACGCGAGCGCCATCGACTCCACGCCCGCCTCCTGCGCCGGGACCGCGTTCATGATCACGGAGGACGGGTAGACGGAGCGGCCGCCCGGTGCGTAGAGGCCTACGCGCTCGACCGGAACCCACTTCTCGGTGACCGTGCCGCCGGGCACGACCTGCGTGGTGTGCGGGGCGCGGCGCTGCTCGCGGTGGACGATGCGGGCGCGCCGGATCGACTCCTCGAGGGCCTCGCGCACGAGCGGGTCGAGGCCGGTCAGGGCATCGGCGATGGCGGTTGCGGGGACACGGACCCGAGCCAGCTGTACTCCGTCGAACTTTTCCGCGTAATCGATCAGCGCCGCATCGCCACGATGATGCACGGCCTCGCAGATGGGCCGCACCCTCTCCAGGGCGGCCGCGACGTCGAAGTCGGCACGGGGCAGCAGGGCGCGCAGGGCGGGGCCCTCGGGGAGGGCGTCGCCGCGCAGGTCGATTCGGGAGATCACATGGCCAATTCTCTCAGACCGTCATTCTCGGTCGGAGGCCCGTATCAGTGGCTGATATAGATCCCGGGAGATCACGTTCACCACTAGCGTTCAGCCCGTCACCGAGCGGGCATGAACAGGTGTACGAGGCGCGGACGCATCGTGCGGTACGGGGAGGACAACAGCAGTGGTGGACGACACCGGCATCGGGGACCCGCCGGACGGACTGACAGCCGCCGAGATCGGCATGTGGCAGGCATTCCGCAACGGCAGCGTCTACGACCTCCGGTCGGGGGACGCGATGGCGGACGATCCGCACGGCGGCCACCCCTGGGGCCCGGAACGCAGCGTGCGCGCGCGCATCGTGTGCTGGCTGCTCCTCGAGGGGCCGCCCGCGCTCTCCGGCCGGGTCTCGTCGCTGAAGCTCTCCGGTCTCCAGATCACGGACGTGCTCGATCTGGCGGGCGGCGAGGTCCTGCCCTACGCCGAGCTGAAGCACTGCCGCTTCGAGAAGGAAGTGCTGATCCCGGAGGCCAAGTTCACCACGCTGCGCATCGTCAACTGCTCGATCCCGCGCGTGGAGGCGGCCCGCGTGCACACGGAGGGCGATCTGCATCTGCCGCGCTGCCGGATCCACAACGGAATGCGGCTCACGGACGCACAGATCGGCACCGACCTGCTGATCAGCCAGGCCGTGGTCTACCGCGACCGGCGCGGGTACTCGATCATGGCCGACGGGCTCTCGGTCGGGCAGGACCTACAGGCCGACATGATGGAGTCGCACGGCCAGCTGAGCCTGCGCGGCGCGAAGATCGGCGTCTCCTTCAGCCTGCGCGGCAGCAAGCTCGCCAATCCGTACGGCCCCCGCGCGCTCAACGCCCCGCAGATGACCGTGGAGCGCACGCTCTACATGACGCCGTCCGCCCTTGGCGATGCCCCCATGAGCAGCGGCATGACGCCCCCGCGCGGCACCCGCGTCCAGCGCTTCGAGTGCCAGGGCGGCATCCGGCTCGACGACGGGCGGTTCGGGGACGCCGTGGACATGGCGCAGGCCCGCTTCACCCTGGAGAACGAGCAGGAGGTGTCGCTCCGCCGCGTCCAGACCCCCGAGCTGCGCTTCCTCGGCGAGGCGCCGCAGCGCGGGAAGATCGTCCTTTCCGGAGCGAAGGTGGTCACCCTGATCGACAGGGCGACGAGCTGGCCGGGCCCCGGCGGGCTCCAGATGGGCGGCTTCAGTTACGAGACCCTCGTCCCGCAGGGCAGTTTCCCGCTCTCCCGGCGGCTGAGCTGGGTGGCGGCCGCGACCGCCGAGTACAGCCCGGAGCCGTACGAGAGGCTGGCCACCGTCCTGCGTGACGGCGGCGAGGACGCCGACGCCCGCGAGGTGCTGCTCGCCAAGCAGCGCCGACGTCGCGAGACGCTGCCGCTCGCGGCGAAACTCTGGGGCTTCGCGCAGGACTGGACGGTGGCCTACGGCTACCGGCCAGGCCGGGCCGCCCTGTGGATGGCGGTGCTCTGGGCGGCGAGCGCGGTGGCCTTCACCCACGCCGACCATCCGGCGATCAAACCGGGCGAGCACCCGAACTGGAACCCCGCGCTCTTCTCCCTCGACCTGCTGCTCCCGGTCATCAACCTCGGCCAGGACAGCTACTGGCAGTTGAACGGCGGCTGGCAGTGGTTCTCGGCGATCCTCATCCTGCTCGGCTGGGTCCTGGCGACGACGGTCGCGGCGGGTGCGACGCGGCTGCTGCGGAGGAACTGAAGAGGGCTGAGGCGACCCCCGGGGGTGGATGTTTTGCCTGCTCTTGACCGAGCCCCAGGCAACCGAACGACCGATGCAAAAGCTTCACCGGCTACCCCCTGGCACTGCCCCCACCTGCGGTTTTCAATATGAACACCATGCCACTCCTGCGCGCCATGATCCGCACCGCACGGATGGTCAGGAACACCCCGCTCCTGGCGGCCGACCTGACCCCCGACGACGACGTGCTCCTCGACGTGCCCGACGACCGGCTCGGCCCCGCCCTGGTCGCCGCGGGCCGCGGCGACTACGACCCCGCGGCCAAACTGCTCGCCACCACCCGCGAGGGCAACGAGTGGGAGAACCGCGACCGCTACACGACGCGCCTCGCCACCTTCGCCCGCTCCCGCTCCGAGTGGTTCGAGAACTGGCAGGCCGCCGCCCCGCACGACCCGGACGCGCAGCTCGTCAAGGCCGAACTCGCCGTCGTACGCGGCTGGGAGTCGCCCGCCCGCGCCGAGCTCCTGCGCGAGAGTGCTCCCCTGCTCACCGCCGCTGCGGAGGCCGACCCGCGCGACCCCGTGCCGTGGCGGATCGCCCTGGACCACGCGCGCGGCACCCACGCCCCGCAGACGGCCTTCGACGAGATCTGGGCCGAGGCGGTGCACCGCTCGTCGCACCACTACGGCTGCCACGCGTCGGCTCTCCAGTACCTCTCGGCCGCCTGGTACGGCTCGCACCGCCAGTGCTTCGACTTCGCCGAGCGCGCCGCGCGGGACGCGCTGCCGGGATCGCTGATCCAGGCGCTGCCCGCGCGGGCCGCCTTCGCCTACCTGACGAGCGCGTCGGGGAGCGTGCCGCGCGAGCGCCTGGACGCCGCCGCCGACCTCGGGATCGCCCTGTCCCAGGAGTACGCGGCCGGGGATCCCTGGCCCGCTGAGGTCCGCAACCTCCTCACGTACGTCCTGGTGCGCCTGGAGCGCTGGAGCGACGCCCTCGGACAACTGCGCCTCATCGGCCCCTACGCGACGTCCTTCCCCTGGGACCGCATGGCCGACGATCCGCTCGGCCAGTTCCTCGAGCTGCGCGACGGCGTGCGCATCGAGGTGGCGTCCACGACCCCGCTGGGAGGCGGTCGCGGACGTCCGCGCTCCGGCGCCCATTAGGCTTGAGGCTCGTGACCACCGTCCGGCTTCCGCTCTTCCCGCTCAACTCGGTGCTGTTCCCGGGACTCGTACTCCCGCTGAACGTGTTCGAGGAGCGTTATCGCGCCATGATGCGCGACCTGCTCAAGACTCCCGACGAGGAGCAGCGCCTCTTCGCGGTCGTCGCGATCCGCGACGGCCTCGAGGTGGCGCCGAGCGCTCCGGGCCTCCCCGACCCCACCTCTCAGCCCGAGCAGGGGCCGACCGCCGGCTTCGGCGACGACCCGCTCAAGGCCTTCCACGCGGTGGGCTGCGTGGCGGACGCGGCGACGATCCGGGAGCGCGCCGACGGCGGCTTCGAGGTCCTCGCCACGGGCACCTCACGCGTACGCCTGCATTCGGTGGACGCGTCGGGCGCCTTCCTGACCGCGGAGGTCGAGGAACTGCCCGAGGAGCCGGGCGAGGAGGCGGGCACGCTGTCGTCGGGCGTCCTGCGGGCGTTCCGCGCCTATCAGAAGCGGCTCGCGGGGGCGCGCGAGCGGTCCCTCTCCACGGGCGCCGAGCTGCCGGACGACCCGTCCGTGGTGTCGTATCTGGTCGCGGCGGCCGCGGTCCTCGACACCCCCACGAAGCAGCGGCTCCTGGAGGCGCCGGACACGGCGTCGCGGCTGCACGAAGAGCTGAAACTCCTTCGCGCCGAGACGGCGATCATCCGTAATCTGCCGTCGTTGCCCGCGACGGACCTCACGCGCGGCACCACAAGCCTCAACTGACGTGACTCAACTGACGTAAGGCGCTTGCGCTGTGGCGAAGAAGCAGAAGAAGCAGTCGGGTACGGGCGGCACCCCCGCGACGGTCGCCCTCACCGCGGCGGGTGCCGACTACACGGTCCACGCCTACGAACACGACCCCGCGCACCCCTCGTACGGCGAGGAGGCGGCACAAGCGATGGGCGTCTCCCCCGAGCGGGTCTTCAAGACCCTCGTCGCGGAGGTCGACGGCGAACTGACCGTGGCCGTGGTCCCCGTGGCGGGCACGCTGGACCTGAAGGCCCTGGCCACGGCGGTCTCCGGCAAGCGCGCGGTGATGGCGGACCCGGCGGCGGCCGAGCGCACCACGGGGTACGTGCGAGGCGGAATCTCCCCGCTCGGCCAGCGCAAGAAGCTCCGCACGGTCCTCGACGACTCGGCGTCGGCCCACGCCACGATCTGCGTCTCGGCGGGCCGCCGTGGCCTGGAGGTCGAACTGGCCCCGGCCGACCTGGTGAGCCTCACGGGTGCGGCGCTGGCCCCGATCGGGCGTGAATAGACCCTCGACGCGGCCGGGGTCCTCGACTAGTACCAACCCCATGTCAAAGAAGACACGTAAGCGGAAGTGGCGGGTCAAGAAGGGCAAAGCGAACCACGGCAGGCGCCCGGCGTAGCCGCCCGCACGGATTCACGGATTCACGCCCCCGCGGACTCGGGCCGCTCGGGCTCCCCGTAGGCGAGCGGGTAGGGCTCGGGGTCCCGCGGCCCGAAGAGCCCGGTGAGCCCGAGATGCACGAGCAGCGCCGCCACCGGCCAGGCGAGGAGCGCGCCCTTGGCCTTGAGCTCCAGGGGCGCGTCGAAGACCACACCCTTGCCCACGGCCTTCGCATGGGCGACCACATCGGTCTCGGGGCCGAAGAGGATTCCCAGGCGCCACCCGAGCACCGCCCCCAGAAGGCCGCCGGCCGTCAGCCCGACGACCAGCGGAATCCCGCCCTTCTTGCGCAGCAGGAAGACGACGATCCCACTGACCACTCCGAACACGAGCGCGAGCAGAGTGAACGTTCCGTCGACCCCGACCGCCTGCTCCCCCTCGGTGTCCTTGAGGTACACCGCACCGCTGTCCGCGATCAACGGCACATGCGGCGCGAACCACAGCCACAGCAGGCCGAGCAGTACGCCACTGACAGCCACCGCGACCGCGATCACCGCGGCCTGCCGCACTTCGGTCTTCATGCCGGGACCGTCCTCCTCGTACGCCGGCGGGGGAACGGCGCCGGACGGCTGAGCGGCTTGCTGCCAGGGGTCGTGCGAGGGCTGGTCGTGGGGCGGCTGGGAGGGCGTCAGCGGTGCAGTCACCCACACATGGTGCCAGTACTGACTGAGGACCGCTTCACCGCACAGCGAAGGACGGCTTCATCGCACGGCCGCACGGCGGTACGCCCACGTGGCGACCGCCAGCGAGGCGACGCCGACCCCCGCGCAGACCGCGAGGTCGAGCGCCACGGCCGCCCAGTCCGGATGCGGCCCGAAGGTACGGGCGAACGCCTCGACGCCGTACGTCGAGGGCAGCAGGTCACGCGCGTACTGCAGGAAGTCAGGCATCCGCTCGGCCGGAAGCACGCCGAGCAGGAGCGCGGCGGACATGCCCAACTGGCCGAGCAGGGTGGCCAGTTCGGGCCGGGGTGCGAGCAGCCCGAGGGCCGCGCCGAGCCCCGCGAGCGCGGCACCGGCCAGCGGGATCACTGCGGCGAGCACCCAGAGATTCGCCATCGGAAGCCCGAAGAGGCCGCACCCGACGACCGCGGTGACGAGCGTGCCGGGCGCGGTGAACGAGGCGTAGGCGGCCGCGGCACCGAGGACCACGGAGGCGGGCGGCACCGGCAGGGTGGCGTAGTGGTCGAGGCCGCCGTCGGACCGCAGCTGCCCGAAGTACTGCGCGAGCAGGTTGAGCGCGACGAACGCGACGACGAGCACGGAGGACCCGGCGACGACGGCACGCGCCTCATCGCCCCCGTCGACGACACCCCGCATCAGGATCATGATCCCGACGGACTGGAAGGTCGCCACGAAGAGCAGCGGAATCCGCGCGACGCGCGCCCGGGACAGCTGGGCCCGGTAGACGGCCGCGAGCGCGGGAAACAGCCGCGCGCGGGGGCCCAGGGGCGCGGCGGCGTCGGGCTGCCGCTCAATGTCGTCGGCCCGCACAGCGGCTTCCAGGGGAACGGCACTCACCGAACGACCCTCCTGTTGCTTTTCATCCACCCGGCGAAGGTCACGCCTTCACCAGCCCTTCCCCGTTCCCGCCCAGGGCCAGATACACGTCCTCCAAGCTCGGCGTGGCCAAGGTGAAGTCATCCAGCGAAGCGAAGGCGGCCCCGCCGGTGACCGCGGCGACAGCGGCCCGCGCCTCGTCCGGGGCGAGCCGCAAGGACCACCGCCGCCCGGACTCCACCGCGGACGAGCGCAGCGCGGCGACCTCGGGGACGTCAAGCGGCGCCCGCTCCCGCCAGACGAGCTCCACCCGCACCTCGCCCGCGACCTGCTCCTTGAGACCCAGCGGGGTGTCGCAGGCGATGACCTTGCCGTGGTCGAGGACGGCGACGCGGTCGAGGACCGTCTCGGCCTCGATGACGTTGTGGGTGACGAGCAGCACCGTCGTCCCGCGCTCTGCCCTGCGCCGGTCGACCGCGCCCCACACCGCGCGCCGCGCGATGGGGTCCATGCCGGTCGTCGGCTCGTCGAGGACGAGCAGCGGCCGCTCCCCCACCAGGGCGGTGGCGAAGCAGGCGAGCCTGCGCTGACCGCCGGAGAGCTTCTTCAGCGGGCGCGAGGCGAGAGAGGTGAGCGCGAGTTCTTCTAGTACGGCGTCCCGCTCGGCCCGCGCCACCCGCACATCGAGGCCGCGCAGCCGCGCGGTCGTCTCGACGGCGAGGGAGACGGTCAGTTCGTCGAGCGCGGTGGACTCCTGGCCCAGATAGGCGAGGATCCGCGCGGCCCGCTCGGGGTGGCGCAGGATGTCGTGCCCGAGGATCTCGACGCTCCCGCTGTCGGGCCGCATCAGGCCGGTCAGCTGGCGTACGAGGGTGGACTTGCCGGCGCCGTTGGGCCCGAGCAGGCCGAAGATCTCGCCGCGTCGGACCTCGAGGCTGATGCCGTCGGTGGCGCGCACCTCGGGTGTGCCGGGTGTGCCGCGCCTGCCCTTGGCGGCGGGATACGTCTTGACGAGGTCGCGCACCGCGCAGACGGCACCGCTGCCGTGACCCTGTCGGAGCCCCTGTCGGACTGCCTGTGCCGAGCGCGTACTCACGAAGGACGAGGGTACGGGGTCGTGTGCCCGTCATGGCGCCCGGGGCGCCCTGTACGCCCCGTATCAGTCATCTGCGTACGTGTTCGGTCACTCGCCGGACCGGTCTCCCACCGGCGCGTGCTCCACCGCCGTGTGGACGTCGATCTCGCGCCAGAAGCCCGCCCGGATCGCATACCGGTCGTGTTCGTCGATCTGGTCGTCCTTGTGGGCGAGCAGGCCGAAGCGGGCCGCGTACCGCAGGAGCTCGCCGTCGACGCGGTGCGGGATGCGCGGGTACATCGTCGAGAGCTTCTGCAAGTTGTGCTGTTCCGGCAGTCGGGCCATCCAGCGGCGTGCGAACACCTGCCCTACCTCGAAGGGGTCACCGCCGACGGTGGTGATGTCCTCCTCGCGGTCGGCCCAGCGCTGCTCGGCCGTCGTCAGCTGGGCGAGCGTGGGCAGGGCGGCGGCCTCCGGGCTCTCGGCGGCGCCGCCGGGGCGCTCGACCCAGCCCTTGTCGGACGACCACCGCAGCGTGGCGTTGGTGGGGTGCGGGGCGGCGGCCTGGGTGCCAGGGCCGCGCAGGGCGGCCAGGTCCTTGGGGGTGGGGACGCCCTTGCCGGGGGCGCTGTGGTGGGTGTCGCCGCCCTCGCCGTTGACCCCGGCCTCGGCGTGCTCCGCGTGCTGTCCGTGCCGGGCCTCGTCGGCGGCTCGCTGGGCGCCTGCCGCGAGCGCGGACTCCGGCAGCGGCGCGGAGAGGATCGCGGCGATCTCAGGGCGCGGCACGGGAGGGGGCGCGCAGACGCCGGTGAGCTCCTTGGGGCGTACGGCTTTGGTGATCCAGGCCCGGTCCAGGACGCGGCGCTCGTCGGCCTCGGCTACGAGGTCCTCGGACTGGTTGTAGTCCCCGTCGGCGGCCTGCACGGCCCACAGGTGTACGGCGACGCCGTGCTCCTTGGCGGCCATCATGCCGGGCAGCAGATCCCCGTCGCCGGTGATGAGCACGATGTCCGAGCAGGCGCGGTTGCGGGCTAGCTCCGTCAGCTCGGCGTGCATGGCGGCGTCGACGCCCTTCTGGGCCCACCGCCCGTCGCTCCGGGTCAGGGCACCGAGGCGGACCGTCACCCGCGGCATGACCCGCAGCCTGCGGTGTTCGGGCTGCGGGACGCGGTCGGGGGCGCCGTCGAACCAGTAGATCCGGAGCAGTGGGCGCTCGGTGTCGGATTCGGCGCGCTCACGGATGCCCTGGATCAGGGCGGTGTGATCGACGGTGATCCGGGACCGGGACGGCTCGCCCGCGAGGAGACTCGCGGCCGCACCCAGCAGATACCCGGCGTCCACCAGGACGATGCAACGGTCCACGCGATCCACCCTCTTTCCCTGGAGATTCCTGGAGATTCCCTGGAAGCAATGGTTCGGGTTTCCTTCGAGTCTGCCCGACCCTGCGGAGGTTAACGGCCGGAACTCGATCTTCGGCGTGGCGTATCTCGGCTCCACTCGCCGACAGGGCTTATTACGCACGGTAATTCTACGAAATGCGCAGCTTGTCGCCATATGTGAATCTGGTCGCGTCCTGGCCCCCAGATTTCCTTCAGGAGGAAGATCAATATGGCCAAGAACAAGCACCGTAAGCAGGGCGGCGATCAGAACCGCGCTTCGGCCGCGGAGCAGGCGCAGGAGCAGGCCAAGTCGTCCGCGGAGCAGGCCGAGGAGCGGATGCAGTCCAGTGTGCAGTCGCAGGCGCCCGGCAGCCCGGCCGAGGTCGCCCGCAAGCACCAGCGTCGCTTCGGCCACAACTGACGCGTACGCAGGCGTATATGCGTGAAGGGGCGCACCCGGAATTCCGGGTGCGCCCCTTCCGCTGGGTCTGGACCGGGTCTTGACCTACCCGGCCAGGCAGGACGCCCCGAGCAGCACCTTCAGGTCCCCGAAGAGCGCCGGGTCCGCCTGCACCCGGTGGCGGTCCAGCCGCAGCACCGTCGTCTTCTGCGACCCCTGGAGCTTGATCCGCACCTCGCTGTTGCCCCGGTGGTGGCTGAGGATCTCGCCGAGCCGGCTGACCATCGGCGGGGTCACCCGCACCGTCGGGATGGTGATCAGTACGGGCGCGTTGGTGCCCGCGTTCGACAGGTCGGGGACCTGCATCTCCATCGCGACGAGGCGCGGCACGTCCTCGCGCTTGTCGAGGCGTCCCTTGACGAACACCACGGCGTCCTCGACGAGTTGAGTGGACACCAGCTGATAGGTCGCCGGGAAGAACATGCACTCGATGGAGCCCGCGAGATCCTCGACGGTCGCGATCGCCCAGGCGTTGCCCTGCTTGGTCATCTTGCGCTGGAGGCCGGAGATGATGCCGCCGATGGTGACGATCGAGCCGTCCGAGTAGTCACCGCCGGTGAGTTGCCCGATGCCCGCGTCGGCCTTGTCGGACAGGACGTGCTCCAGGCCGAAGAGCGGGTGGTCGGAGACGTACAGACCGAGCATCTCCCGCTCCTGGGCGAGCAGATACGTCTTCTCCCACTCGTCGGTGGAGAACTCGACGTCGAGCCCGAAGCCCGGCTCGTCGCCGCCTTCGTCGCCCCCTCCGAAGAGGTCGAACTGCCCTTCCGCTTCCTTGCGCTTGACCTGCACGACGTTGTCGATCATCGGCTCGTACTGAGCGGTCAGACCCTTGCGGGTGTGCCCCATGGTGTCGAAGGCGCCCGCCTTGATCAGCGATTCCGTGGTCCGCTTGTTGCAGGCGGCGGCCTCGACCTTGTCGAGGTAGTCGGGGAACGAGGCGAACTTCCCCTTCGCCTTGCGCGACCGGACGATCGACTCGACCACGTTCGTGCCGACGTTACGGACGGCCTCCAGGCCGAAGAGGATCACGTCGTCGCCCTGCGCGGCGAAGTTGTGCACGGACTCGTTCACATTGGGCGGAAGGACCTTGATGCCCATGCGCCGGCACTCGTTGAGGTAGATGGCCGACTTGTCCTTGTCGTCCTTCACCGAGGTGAGCAGCGCGGCCATGTACTCGGCGGGGTAGTTCGCCTTGAGGTAGGCGGTCCAGTAGGTGACCAGGCCGTACGCCGAGGAGTGCGCCTTGTTGAACGCGTATCCGGCGAAGGGCACCAGGACGTCCCACAGGGCCTGGATCGCGGCGTCGGAGAAGCCGTTCTTCTTCGCGCCCTCCTGGAAGAGGACGAAGTTCTTCGCCAGCTCGTCGGGCTTCTTCTTGCCCATCACGCGGCGCAGGATGTCGGCTTCGCCGAGCGAGTAGCCCGCGATGATCTGCGCGGCCTTCTGTACCTGCTCCTGGTACACGATCAGGCCGTAGGTGAGGCCCAGCGTCTCCTTCAGGGGCTCTTCGAGCTCCGGGTGGATCGGCGTGATCTCCTGGCGGCCGTTCTTGCGCTCCGCGTAGTTGATGTGCGAGTTCATGCCCATCGGGCCCGGCCGGTAGAGGGCCGAGACGGCGGAAATGTCCTCGAAGTTGTCGGGCTGCATCTGGCGGAGCAGCGAGCGCATCGGGCCGCCGTCGAACTGGAAGACGCCGAGGGTGTCACCGCGGCAGAGCAGTTCGAAGGTCTTGGGGTCGTCCAGTTCGAGGGCGAGCATCTCCAGGTCGATGCCCTTGTCGTTCCGCACCATCTTGACGGCGTCGTCCATGATGGTGAGGTTGCGCAGGCCCAGGAAGTCCATCTTGAGCAGGCCGAGCGACTCGCACTGGGGGTAGTCCCACTGCGTGATCGTCACGCCGTCCGTGTGCCGCGTCCAGAGCGGGGCGTGGTCGACGATCGGCTCGCTGGACATGATGACGCCGGCCGCGTGCACGCCCATCTGCCGGACCAGGCCCTCCACACCCTTTGCGGTGTCGATGACCTTCTTGACGTCCGGCTCGTTCTCGTACATCCCCCGGATCTCGCCCGCCTCGCTGTAGCGCGGGTGCTTGGTGTCGGTGATGCCGGAGAGGTCGATGCCCTTGCCGAGGACGTCGGCGGGCATCGCCTTGGTGAGGCGGTCGCCCATCGCGTACGGATATCCGAGCACGCGCGCGGAGTCCTTGATGGCGTTCTTCGCCTTGATCTTTCCGTACGTGCCGATCATGGCGACCTTGTCGGCGCCGTACTTCTCGGTCACATACCGGATGACTTCCACGCGCCTGCGCTCGTCGAAGTCGATGTCGACGTCGGGCATGGAGACGCGCTCGGGGTTGAGGAACCGCTCGAAGATCAGCCCGTGCGTGATCGGGTCCAGGTCGGTGATGCCCATGGCGTACGCGACGATCGAGCCGGCCGCGGAGCCACGCCCCGGGCCCACCGCGATGCCGTTGTTCTTGGCCCACATGATGAAGTCGGCGACCACGAGGAAGTACCCGGGGAACCCCATCTGGATGATGATGTCCATCTCGTACTCGGCCTGCTTCTGCCGGTCGTCGGGGACACCGGCCGGGTAGCGGCGGCCCATGCCGACCCGGACCTCCTCCTGGAACCAGGTGACTTCGGTGAAGCCGTCCGGGATCTCAAACTTGGGCATGAGGTCGCGCTTCTCGAACATCCCGGTGGTGTCGATCTGCTCGGCGACCAGGAGGGTGTTGGCGCAGCCCTGCTGCCAGGCGTCCGAGGAGTCGATGGCGTACATCTCGTCCGTGGACTTCAGGTAGTAGCCGGTGCCGTCGAAACGGAACCGGTCCGGGTCCGAGAGGTTCTTGCCGGTCTGGATGCAGAGCAGGGCGTCGTGCGCGGTCGACTCATGGGCGTACGTGTAGTGGGAGTCGTTCGTGACCAGGGGCGGGATGCCCAGCTCCTTGCCGATCTTCAGGAGGTCGTCACGGACCCGGCGCTCGATGTCGATGCCGTGGTCCATGAGCTCCAGGAAGTAGCGGTCCTTGCCGAAGATGTCCTGGTACTCGCCCGCCGCCTTGCGGGCCTCCTCGTACTGGCCGAGGCGCAGGCGGGTCTGGAGCTCTCCGGAGGGACAGCCGGTGGAGGCGATCAGGCCCTCCGACCACTGGGAGATCGTCTCCTTGTCCATGCGCGGCCACTTCTGGAGCCAGCCCTCCGCATACGCGTCCGAGGACAGCTTGAAGAGGTTGTGCAGGCCGGTGCTGTTCGACGCCCAGATCGTCTTGTGGGTGTAACCACCCGAACCGGACACGTCATCGCGCTTCTGGTGCGGCTGACCCCACTTGATCTTCCGCTTGTTTCGCCGGGACTCCGGGGCCACATACGCCTCGATGCCGATGATCGGCGTCACGCCCGCCTTCTGCGCGGAGTGGAAGAAGTCGTACGCCCCGTGGAGGTTGCCGTGGTCGGACATGGCGATATGCGACATGCCCATCTCATTACAGGCATCGAACATGTCCTTCAGCCGCGCGGCACCGTCCAGCAGCGAGTACTGGGTGTGGACGTGGAGGTGCGTAAAGGGCGGCTTGGTCACGGCGGGAGGCCTCCGGAGAACGGTTGGCGACAGGCTGCGGGCAGTCTGGGGGGACAGCGTGGAAGTCTAATCCGGAGCACTGACATCGAGGACTGATACGGCGACGCGAAGCGTCTCGATGAGGGGTGGTGGTCGGGTGACGGGCGGGCGGGCACTCGGGGGTACCGTCGTGCGTTGGACAGGTCGGAACACCTGTCCAAAATGTCATGCACCACCTGGCACCACCTGTACCTGGAGGCACCCCGCGATGTCGGACCCGCAGCCCACCGCTGAGCAGCGCGGCGAGCAGATCCTCTCCGTCTTCGACACCGCGTTCGGCGAGCTGCTCGCCGCGGACCCGGCGGCGTTTCGGGTGAAGTTCCGGAAGATGGCGGCCTCCGCCTTCGCGTTCTACCGCGGCACGGCCTGCCTGTTCTACGCGGACCTGGAGCGCGAGCAGCACGGCGGTCCTTACCTGGACGATCGCACGGGACAGGTGTGGATCCACGGCGACCTGCATGCGGAGAACTTCGGCACGTACATGGACGCCCAGGGCCGCCTGATCTTCAACGTGAACGACTTCGACGAGGCGTATGTCGGGCCCTTCACCTGGGACCTCAAGCGCTTCGCCGCCTCCGTGGCCCTGATCGGGTACACGAAGGCGCTCAGCGACGAGCAGATCACCGACCTGGTGCGAGTCTACGCAGCGGCGTACCGCGAGCGGATCCACGACCTCGCGACCGGCGCCAAGAGCGACGAGGTGCCGCCGTTCACGCTGGACACCGCCCAGGGTCCGCTCCTGGACGCGCTGCGTGACGCCCGCTCGCTGACCCGCTTCGGGCTCCTGGAGTCGATGACGGAGATCCGCGACTTCGAGCGGCGCTTCGCTTCGGGCGGCGGCTCGATCGAGCTCGACGCGGCCACGCGCTACAAGGTGCTCGCCGCCTTCGACGGCTATCTGGAGACGCTGCCCGAGTCCTCCCTCACCCGCCCCGACTCGTACCGCGTGAAGGACGTCGTCGGGCGCCGCGGCATCGGCATCGGCTCCGCGGGCCTGCCGTCGTACAACATCCTCCTTGAGGGCAACAGCGACGCCCTGGAGAACGACGTCGTGATCTACCTCAAGCAGGCCCAGACCCCGGCCGTCTCGCGGCACATCACCGACAGCGCGGTCCGTGACTACTTCCAGCACGAGGGCCACCGCACGGTCATCTCGCAGCGCGCACTCCAGGCGCACGCCGACCCGTGGCTCGGCTGGACCGAGCTGGACGGCGCTGGGCAGCTGGTCGCCGAGGTCTCTCCGTACGCCGTGGACCTGGACTGGTCGGACATCGACGACCTGGACGAGATCGCCGCGGTCGTCGCCGACCTGGGCCGCGCCACGGCCACGATGCACTCCGCGGCGGACGACGAGAGCGGTCACTCCGACCTGGTGCCGTTCTCCACGGAGCGGGCGATCGACGCCGCCATCGCGGCCGACGAAGAGGGCTTCGGTGACCTGCTCGTGGACTTCGCGCACGAGTACGGCGCACGCGCCCGCAGGGACCACCAGATCTTCGTCGACCTGTTCCGTAACGGCCGGATTCCGGGTCTGCACGCCAGCGCGTAGCTCACGCGTAACTCACGCATAACTCATAGGCACCCTTTAGGGCTGCCTTACAGGAGCACGTGGCACACTCGGCTGCGCGATGGACATATCCGGGACCCAGCTCAGAACCGTGCGCGCGGCGCTCTTCACGGCGCTCGTCGTGACGCTCTCCGCCGCGTCGCACGTCCTGCTGTCCCGTGCGCCGCTGCCGCTGGCCACCGTCGCCGTGCTCGCCGCGGCGGTCTTCGTCATCGCCTATGCACTGGCGGGGCGCGAGCGTGGCTACGGCCGGATCGCC
The DNA here is from genome assembly GCF_043200235.1 of Streptomyces sp. NPDC048441. Lineage (NCBI taxonomy): Bacteria > Bacillati > Actinomycetota > Actinomycetes > Kitasatosporales > Streptomycetaceae > Streptomyces > Streptomyces sp. NPDC048441. The sequence continues at coordinate 216,857 of NZ_JBICXM010000005.1, read as the reverse complement.
GCCCTCCTGATCCCGCTGGAACTGGCCGCCGACACGGTCTTCACCGCGGGGCAGCACGTCTGTTACGGCCAGGCGGGCGGCCCCGTCGCGGGCCCGCTGCGCTCCGTCGGCTTCGACGTGCTGTGCGGCGGCGGCAGCGTCGGCACCCCGCTGGCCCGGATGACCGGCGGCGAGGGGCACCGCGCCGCCGTGCTGCTCGCCGACGCTGAGCCGGGCGCCGCCTGGCTGCTGCTCGGCGCGCACATCGGGGTCGGCCTGCTCGCGGCGGCCTGGCTGCGGCGCGGCGAGCGCGCCCTGGCCCAGCTCCTGCGGGCGGTGGCCGCTTCCACTTTCCGGCCGCTGCTCATCGCGGTCGCCGCGGTGGGCATCTGCCTGCGGCCCGTACGCCGCCTGCCGCGCCCCGCGCCCCAGGCGCGGGCCGCGCGTACGCGACTGCTCGTGCACTTCGTGGGACGGCGTGGACCGCCGTGCTCGGCCGTCTTCGCCTGAGTACGACCGTCCCCACGCATGTCACCCCTACGGAGAACAGCATCATGAGCAAGCGCAACAGCCAGGCGGCCAAGTCGGCGGCCCGCGAGCGGATCCGCGCCCAGCAGGAAGCCGAGCGCAAGCGGGAGAAGCGGAAGCGGTCGATGATCGTCGGCGTCTCCATCGTCGCGGTCCTCGCGATCGCGGGCGGTGTCGGCTACGCCGTCATGCAGTCCAACAAGCCCAGCCACTGGGACGCCGCGAAGGACGAGAAGCTGGTCAAGCCCGCGAACTCCTCGGGCACTGACGGCACGACCGTCGTTCTCGGCAAGGAGAGCGCCAAGAAGACCCTCAAGGTCTACGAGGACCCGCGCTGCCCGGTCTGCGCCAGCTTCGAGCAGACCGTAGGACCGACGGTCGAGAAGGACTTGAAGGACGGCAAGTACAAGATCCAGTTCATCGGTGCCTCGTTCCTCGACCGCAACCTGACGGGTGAGGGCTCCAAGAACGCGCTCAGCGCGCTCGGCGCCGCCCTGAACGTGAGCGACCAGGCCTTCCTCGACTACAAGAAGGCGCTGTTCTCCAAGGAGAATCACCCCACCGAGACGGAAGACAAGTTCAAGCAGGACTCGGTGCTGCTCAAGATCGCGAACGAGGTCCCCGAGCTCAAGAAGAGCAAGACCTTCACGAAGGACGTCAAGGACGGCACGTACGACCGTTGGGCCCTGGAGATGTCGAAGAAGTTCGACGACAACAAGGACGACGTCGACGGCACGCCCTCCTTCGTCATGGACGGCAAGAAGCTGACCGGCTCCGACAAGAAGAACGCTCCCTCAACGGTCGCGGACTACAAGACCGCCATCGACGCGGCGCTCAAGGGCTGAACAGCCTGAACCAGCACGCAAGCCGCACGAAAATCACATGGAAGCCGCATGAAAGCCGCATGAAAATCGCGCACTGAACGGCACGCAGCGGAAGAGCGGGCGAACTTTTCACAGGTCGCCCGCTCTTGGCGATTACTGGCCAGTAAGGTAATCGCCCGTGACCAGTCGAATCAGCACCTCAAGGCCGCTCAACTCCGCGGCCCCGCGCCGCCGCACGGTCGTCAAGGCCGCCGCCGCGACCGCGGCCCTCGCACCGCTCGCCGCCGCCCCCTCCGCACACGCCGCCGAAGGGCCCGCGTTCCACCACGGAGTCGCTTCCGGTGACCCGCTGCCCGACGGTGTGCTGCTGTGGACCCGTGTGACGCCGATACCGGAGGCCTCGCCGGGATCCGGCAAGGGGCCGGACACCAAGGTGAGCTGGGAGATAGCCAAGGACAAGAGCTTCGCCCAGGTCGTCGGCCGCGGCAGCACCACCGCGCGGGCCTCGGCCGACCACACGGTCAAGGCCGACGTAAGGGCCTTGCGCCCTGCCACCACCTATTACTTCCGCTTCTCCGTAGGCGATGGCACCCCCGTGCACTCCCCCGTGGGCCGCACCCGCACCACCCCGGCCCATGAAGCGGCCGCGCCCGGCGTCCGGTTCGGCGTGGTGTCCTGCGCCAACTGGGAGGCCGGATACTTCTCCGCCTACCGCCATCTCGCGGCCCGCACCGAACTCGACGCGGTCCTGCACATCGGCGACTACATCTACGAGTACAAGAGCGGCGAGTACCCGGCAGCGGAGTACGGAGTGCGTCAGCACGAGCCGAAGCACGAGATCGTCTCGCTCGCCGACTACCGCACCCGGCACGGCATCCACAAGACCGACCCCGACGCCCAGGCGATGCAGGCGACGCACCCCCTGATCGCCATCTGGGACGACCACGAGTTCGCCGACAACGCCTGGCCGGGCGGCGCGGTCAACCACTCCCCGGAGACCGAGGGCGGCTGGGCGCAGCGCATGGCGGCAGCCAAGCAGGCCTACTTCGAGTGGATGCCCGTACGCCCTTCTACTGAAGGCACCGTCTACCGCCGTCTCCGCTTCGGCAAGCTGGCCGATCTGCACCTGCTCGACCTGCGCTCCTTCCGCTCCGAGCAGGCGGGCTTCGGCAGCGGCGACGTCGACGACCCGGACCGTACGATCACGGGCCGCGCCCAGCTCGACTGGCTGAAGGCGGGCCTCGCGTCGTCCGACGCCTCCTGGAAGCTGGTCGGCACCTCGGTGATGATCTCGCCGGTGGCCTTCGGCTCCGTGCCTGCCCATCTGCTCGAGCCCATCGCGGAGTTGCTCGGCCTCCCCAAGGAAGGCCTCGCCATCAACGGCGACCAGTGGGACGGCTACACCGACGACCGCAAGGAGCTCATCTCGCACCTGGTGGACAAGGCCGTCCGGAACACGGTCTTCCTCACCGGCGACATCCACATGGCCTGGGCGAACGACGTACCGGTCAAGGCCGCCACGTACCCCGGAACGCCCTCGGCGGCCACGGAGTTCGTGGTCACGTCCGTGACCTCCGACAACGTGGACGACATGCTGCACGTCGCCCCGCACACGCTCTCGCTCGTCGCCGTGGGCGCGATCAAGGCGGCCAACCGCCATGTGAAGTGGCTGGACATGGATTCGCACGGCTACGGAGTCCTCGATGTGACCGCCGAGCGCTCGCAGATGGACTACTACGTCCTGTCCGACCGCAAGGACCCCAAGGCGACGTCGTCGTGGGCGCGTTCGTACCGCACGCTCAGCGGCACCCAGCAGGTCGAGCGGGCGGACGCCCCTGTGCGCTGACCGGGTCACGGGGGGGGGCCGGTGCTACTCGCTGAGCGTCTCGAGGAAGCCGATCGCCGTCCGCCAGGTCGACTCCGCCGCATCGGCGTCGTAGTCGTCCAGGTCGGGGTCGGTGTAGATGTGCCCGGCGCCCGCGTAGCGGTAGACCTCGACGTCGGCGCCGGTCCGCCCCATCTGCAGATACCAGGCGCTCAGCCAGTCGTCCGTCTCGAACGGGTCGGGCTCGGCGACGTGCAGCTGCACCGGCAGCTCGTCCACCGTCGCGTTCTCCGCGATGTCGGACGTGCCGTGCAGGAGCAGCAGGCCGCGCGCCTTGTCGTCGCCGAGGGCGAGCGTCTGCGCGGTGGCGGCGCCGAACGAGAAACCGGCGTAGACGAGACCCCGCTCGGAGTAAGGCGCGGCGGCCAGAATGGCCCTCTTCAGGAGCTCCTCCTTGCCGAGCTCATCCCTGTAGGCCATGCCTTCCTCGACGGTGTCGAACGTGCGACCGTCGAAGAGATCGGGCGTCCACACCTCGTGCCCCGCGGCGCGCAGCCGGTCGGCGGCCGCGTGCACCGCGGGCCGCAGCCCGTGCGTCGAGTGGAAAAGCATGATGTTCATGAGGCCATGGTGCCACCTACCCTCGGAGGCATGGAGAACGTACTGCGTCCGTTGATCGTGGTCGGCGGCTCGGTCGTGCTCACGCTGGCCGTGGTGCGGCTGGCCGATGTGCTGCTGCGCCGGGCCGGCGAACGACACCCCGCCGTCCCGCTGTGGAGCCTGCTGCGGCGCTGCCGTCTGCCGCTCCAACTTGTCCTGTGCGCGGCCCTCCTACGCGGCTCGTACGAGCAGGCGAAGGTCGCCGAGGACCATTCGGAGGGGATCGCCAGAGCGCTGACCCTGGTGCTCATCGGGTCCATGGCCTGGCTCCTCGTCCGGATCGCGGCGGCCGTCGTCGAGTCCTCGTACGCCCACTACGCCGCCGCCCACCGCGATCCGGCCCGGGTCCGCCGCGTGCGTACGCAGGTCACGCTGATCCAGCGGGTGGTCACCGCCATCATCGGCGTCGTGGCCGTCGGCGCGATGCTGCTGACCTTCCCCGCCATGCAGGCCGCCGGGACGTCACTGCTCGCTTCGGCGGGCCTTCTCGGCATCGTCGCGGGCGTCGCCGCGCAGTCCACCCTCGCCAATCTCTTCGCGGGGCTGCAGATCGCCTTCGGGGACATGGTGCGCATCGGGGACACCGTCGTCGTGGACGGCGAGTGGGGCACGGTCGACGAGATCACACTGACCTTCCTGTCCGTGCGGACCTGGGACGAGCGCCGGATCACGATGCCGGTGTCGTACTTCGTCTCGAAGCCCTTCGAGAACTGGTCGCGCGGCGGCTCCCAGATGACCGGCACCGTCTTCTTCCACCTGGACCACACGGCGCCCGTCCTCGAGATGCGGGAGCAGCTCCGGGACGTCCTGCGCGAGTGCCCCGCCTGGGACGGCAGGGACTGGGGCCTCGCGGTCACGGACACGACGCCGAACACGATCCAGGTGCGCGCCCTGGTCACCGCCAAGGACGCCGACGACATCTGGACCGTGCGGGTCACGGTGCGCGAGCAGCTGATCCGCTGGCTGACACAGCACCATGCCTACGCACTGCCGCGGGTCAACACCGCCTGGGCCGAACTGCCGCCCGAGGACGACCATCCGCATCCGCCCCCGCCGGTCGTCCCGCGCACGGGCCGGGGCTGAACCCGCCCTTCCGGAGACTCGGGATTCGAGATTCGAGCCTCGATGTTCAGGACCGCAGACTGCGTACGTCGAGCTGGTGGAGCACCCGGTCGACGATCTCGGGATCGGAGCCGACCTCGCTGCGCGCGGCAAGCACCTCGTGGCGCGCGGCTGACATCATGTCGCGCTGGATGCGCCGGACGGCCTTGAGACGGTCGGCGCGCTTCGAGTACCGCTCGCGCCGTTCGTCGTCGACGATGTCGGGGCTGATCCTGGCGCCGATGTCGAACGCCCCGCGCAGCAGCCGCTCCGAGAGGTCCTCCGGCAGCTCCTCGACCTCTTCGATCTCCTTGAGGCGGCGCTTGGCCGCCTTGGCCGCCCGGATGGCGAGATCCCGCTCGACGGCCCGCTCGGCGTCGGTGTCCGCGCGCACCCCGAGCTTCTTCACCAGCCAGGGCAGGGTGAGCCCCTGGACGACGAGGGTCGCCATGATGACGCAGAAGGCGACGAAGATGATCTCGTCACGGGCCGGGAAGGGATCTCCGTTCTCCGTCTTCAGCGGAATGGCGAGGGCAAGGGCGACCGATGCCACCCCGCGCATCCCGGCCCACCACACGACGACGGTCTCGCGCCACGTGGTCGGGATGTCCTCGTCGTAGTCCCGCAGTTTGTGCAGCCGCTTGGCGACCCAGGTAGCGGGCAGCAGCCATAGAAGTCGTACGCCGATGACGACCCCGGCGACCGCGGCGCCCCAGCCGAGCATCTGCATCTCGCGGCCGTTCGCCGTGCCGAAGACGTTGTGCAGTTCGAGCCCGATGAGCCCGAACGCGACGCCGGTGACCAGGGTGTCGACGATCTGCCAGAACGTCTGCCCGGTGATCCGCCCGAGCACGTCGTCGGCGTCGGCGGCGTGCTCAGCGAGGTAGAGCGCGGTGGTCAGCACGGCGAGCACGCCGGAGCCCATCAACTCCTCGGCAAGCACATAGCTCACGAAGGGCACGAGCAGTGTCATGCCGGTCTGCAGGGTGGCGTCGCCGAGCAGCCCCATGAGCTTGTTGGTGAGCCAGCCGAGCGCGAACCCCACGGCGATGGCGACCACCGCGGAGAGCACCAACTGCCCCACCGCCGACGGCCACGAGAAAGTCCCGCTGACCGCCGCCGCGATCGCCACGTGGTAGAGCACGATCGCCGTGACGTCGTTGAAGAGCCCCTCCCCCTCCAGGATCGACACGAGCCGCCGCGGCAGCCCGAGCGACCCGGCGACGGCGGTCGCGGCAACCGGGTCGGGCGGCGCCACGAGCGCGCCGAGGGCCACGGCCGCGGCGATCGGCAGCCCAGGGACGATCGAGTTGGCGATCGCCCCGACCGCGGCGGTCGTCACGAAGACGAGCGCCACCGCGAGCAGAAAGATAGGGCGTTTGTTGGCCGCGAACTGCCGCCAGGAGGTGCGCTGAACGGACGCGTACAGCAAGGGAGGAAGGACCAGCGGAAGGATGTAGTCCGGCGGGACTTCGACGTTCGGGACCCAGCTCACAAAGGCGAGCACGATCCCGGCCAGCGTCATGAGCACGGGCGCGGGCAGCCCGAGGCGCTCCCCCAGCGGCACCGTCAGCACGGCGCCGAGCAACAGAACGAGCAGCAGCGCCAGTTGGTCCACGGTGCGCCCTCCGGCGGTTCGAGATAGTTCGAGGCGGTTCGAGACAGTCCGAGACAGACCGAGACTCGGACGATCAAGACCTCAACCCTGCCACGCATTCCCCTTGAACCGGGCCAATGCACTCCCCCCTTCCCCCTCGCGGCGATGACCTCCGGGTTCATGTGGATGAACAGTCCTCGGATGAATATGAGTAGAAGGCGGCGCGCAAAGCCTTCCGGTTCCCCTCCTCCCCAGGCACCATGCGGAGGGATTCAGGGACGAGAACCTTCAACACATATATGTCTGGAGCCCGTATGCCCGCCTCGCACCGCACTCCCGGCCCCCCGGCAGGTCCCTCCCGACGCACCGTGCTCGGCGCGGGCAGCGGCCTCGCCGCCGGCGCCCTGACGCTCGGCCTCGCCCCCTCCGCATACGCCGCCGGCAGACGCCTCCCCTTCCTCCTCGACATGGTCCACGCCAACCCCGGCGAGCCCATGACCGAGTCCCGCTACAACGACCCGCGCACCCTCGCGTCGTACGACTACGACGGCCAGGTCATCAACGAGTTCCGTCCCCCGCACACCGCCGTCACCTTCGACACCGTCGACGAACGGACCTTCCCCGCGGGCTCCGAGGCCCGCGCCTGGGTCGAGGACAACGCGCGCCGCATAGACGACCACATCTCCCGCGCCCACGCCGCGGGCATCGGCTCCTACTTCTTCACCGACATCATCGTGCTCCCCAAGCGCCTCATCGAGCTGTACGGCGACGAACTCCTGGACTCCGAGGGACGCATCAGCCTGCACCGCCCCCGCACCCTGGAGATCCACCGCCTGATGCTGCGCGAGGTCTTCGCCCGCTTCCCCGGCATCGACGGCCTGGTGATCCGCACCGGCGAGACCTACCTCCAGAACGTCCCCTTCCACACCGGCAACAACCCCATCACCGAGGGCGCCTCAAGCCACGACCTCCTCCTCCGGCTGCTCCGCGACGAGGTCTGCGTCCGTGCCGGAAAGCACCTGTTCTTCCGCACCTGGTCGACCGGCGGCGACCGTCTCCGCGACGACCCCGCCTACTACCGCGCCGTCACCGACAAGATCGAACCCCACGACAAGCTCCTGTTCTCCATCAAGCACACGGCCAGCGACTTCTGGCGCACCGTCCCCTTCAACCCCACCCTCGGCATCGGCCGCCACCGCCAGATCGCCGAGGTCCAGTGCGCCCGCGAGTACGAGGCCAAGGGCGCCTGCCCCGACTACATCGCGGACGGCGTCATCAACGGCTTCGAGGAGTACCCCACCGGCACCGGCACCGGCCCCCGCGGCCTCTCCGACCTCGTCGACAACCCCCTGTTCGCCGGGGTGTGGACCTGGTCCCGCGGCGGCGGCTGGCGCGGCCCGTACATCTCCAGCGAACTCTGGTGCGACCTCAACATGTGGGTGATGGCCCGCTGGTCCCGCGACACCGCGCTCGGCGAACAGGGCGCGTTCCGCGCCTATGCCCACCGCGCCGGTCTCTCCGGCGCCGCTGTCGACCGCTTCCGTCGTCTCGCCCTCCTCTCCGCGGCCGGCACCCTGCGCGGCCACTACAGCACCCTGCTCCCTGTGAAACGCCTGACCTGGACCCGCGACCAGTTCCTCGGCGGCAGCGACAAGGACCTGATCCCCGACTACGACGCGATAGCCGCCGCGGGCCTGGTCGAGCAGGCCCTCGCGGAGAAGGCCCAAGCGGCCCGCATCTGGCAGGAGGTCACCGGACTCGCCGACCGCATCCCGCTGCGCGACCGCGCCGACCGCCGCCACCTCCAGGTCTCGGCCCGCTACGGACTCCACCTGTACTCCGCGATCCACCACGGCTGGCAGGTCATGCTCCGCGGCTACACGGGCGAGCGCAGCGCCACCATGCGCACCCACGTGAAGGCCTGGGACACGACCTGGACCTCCTGGCAGCGCCTCGCCGACCGGCACCCCTCCTGCGCGACCCTCTACCAGCCTCTGGGCTTCGGCAAGAAGGACGCGGACGGCGTCTACGAAGCCGACCCCGACCACGGCATGGGCCCCTCCGTCGACCACTACCGCAAGGAGCTCGCCGCATGAACCTCCCTGAGCACCAGCCCTCGCCCGAAGCCCTGCCTGAGCACCACGCCCTCTCCCGCAGACGCTTCGTCTCCACCACGGCCGCCGCGACCGTCGCCGCGACCGCGGGCACCGCGCTCTGGACCGCGTCGTCCGCCACCGCATGGGCCGCCCCGCTCCCGGCATCCGCTGCGCACACGGATACCGAAGGCAAGGCCGACCCCTACGAGGAGACCGTGCGGGCCGCCGCCATGGTGTGGCGGCGGCTGCCCACCGGCTGGCAGGAAGGGCCCTTCCTGGCCAACGGGTATCTGGGCGCCCAGCTGTACGCGGGCAAGACGGCCAACACCCTCAAGCTGATGCTGAGCCACACGCAGGTGCAGGACAGGCGTGGTCAGTGGCGCGGCGGCATCGGCTACTCGCGGCTGCCCATCGGCTACTTCACGCTCACTCTCGCTGGGGACATCACCTCCGTCGACTGGACTCTGGACCTGTATGACGCCGAACTGCGCGGCACCGTGACCACCACCCGCGGCAGTGTGGCGTTCACGGCGCTCGTGCAGAACGACAGCGGCGCGCTGCTCGTGTCGACCAGGCCAAGTGCCGGCGAGGAGGACTCCGCCTGGACATTCCAATGGTTGCCCGCCGCCACCACCCGCACATCCGGGAAGCCCCCTGAGTACACCCCGAACCCCGACCCCGAGGTCGGCTCGGGATCTGTTCGATACGTCCAGCAACCGCTGCTCGCGGGCGGCGGCTGGACCACCGCCTGGCGTGAACTGCGCTCAGGCACCGGCAGATTGCTGGCGGCGCATCTCGCCTACCGCTCCCCCGGCGACGTGTCCGACGCCACCCGTGACGCCCGCCGCCAGGTCGAGCGGACGCTCTCCGCGGACCTCGACGACCTGATAGCCCGTCACCGCCGCTGGTGGCACGGCTACTACCGGCGCAGCTTCCTCTCCGTACCCGACAAGCGTCTGCAAGCCTTCTACCTCGCCCAGCTCTACAAGCTGGCCGCCTCCACCCGCTCCGGCGGCCCGACGATCTCCGAGTGGGGGCCGTGGTTCCCCGAGGTCGGCAACAACTGGACCGCCGTGTGGTGGAACCTCAACGTCCAGATCGGCATGGCTCCCGTCCACGGCTCCAACCACCCCGAACTCGACTCGGTCACCAGCACGTTCGCCCGCTTCGAGAAGAACCTGCCGACCTCGGTCCCTGCCGCGTACCGCGACGGCGAGAGCTACGCGCTCGGCCACCCCTCCGACTGGCAGCTGCGCGCGGGCGATACATACGACGTCGGCGCGCCGGGCAGCGACCACATCTCCGACAACTTCGGAAACCTGACCTGGGCCATGCACAACGTCTGGCAGGCCTACCAGCACTCCATGGACAAGGCGATCCTGCGGGACGTCCTCTTCCCGATCCTCGCGAAGGCGATCAATTTCTACGCCCAATTCCTGCACGAGGGCCCCGACGGCACACTGCACCTCCTGGAGACGCGCTCTCCGGAGTACGCCAACGCGGCGGACTGCACGTACGACCTCTCCCTGATCCGGTGGGGCGCCCGCACCCTCCTGGAGACGGCCCGCCTGCTCAAAACCGACCACCCACGCGCGCGGGAGTGGCAGGACATAGCCACGCGCCTGACCCCGTACGCCGAGGACCCGGCCGCCGGAGTCATGATCGGCAAGGACGTCCCGCTCGCCGAATCGCACCGCCACCACTCGCACCTGCTGTGGCTCTACCCGCTCCGCGAGCGCAGTTGGGACAAGGCCGCCGACCGGGACGTGATGCGGCGCAGCATGGACCACTGGGTGTCGATGCAGAACCTGTGGCACGGCTACAGCTACGCGACCGCGTCCTCCATGTACTCGGTGATGGAGGAGCCCGAGAAGGCCCTGGACTACTTGACGTTCTTCACCGATCTGAAGGTGGTCGCGGACTGCGCGATGACGGTCAACACCATGTACCGGGAGGGCAAGAACTTCGCCTTGGAGAGTCCGCTCTCGGCGGCGCAGTCGATGCTCGACATGGCTGTCCAGGGGCACGACGGCGTGGTGAAGGCCTTCCCCTCCGTCTCCGCCCGCTGGCCGGACGCCTCCATCGCGTCCCTGCGCGTGCCTGGCGCCTTCCTCATCGACGCGGACCGCTCGGGCGGCGCCACGAGGTGGGTGCGCGTCCACAGCGAGGCGGGCGCCCCGCTGACGCTCCAGCACGGCATCGCGGGGGAAATCTCCGTACACGACGAGCGGGGCCGCGCGCTGCCGTGGAAGGAGGTGGCGGCGGGCCGGATCTCCGTACGCCTCCCGCGTGGGGCGACCGCGGTGGTCACCCCACGCGGTGGTGAGGCACGCAAGGGCCCCCGTGACGTGCCTTCATCGGGCGCGTGGACGCGCTGGGGGCTGCCCGCCTGACCTGCAGGGCGGGCCGGGTCAGGGTGCGACGTCCTCGTAACTCCTGCCCACCTTGGCCCCGTTGAGGTAGGCCGTGGCCGCTCCGGTGACTCCGTCGGAGCGGTACACGCCCCACTTGTCGGTGACCCAGTCCGCGCGCAGGGTGGCACCCTTGAAGGTCGAACCACCCTTCAGGTCCTGCTGCTTGCCGTCGTACCAGAACTGGACGGAGCCCTTCGAGGGGTCGTCGGACACCTTGATGCCGACTACGAAGTGGTGCCATTCACCGGTCTTCAGGGGCGTGTTCCACAGCTGAGTGGTCTTGAGGTCGGGGTCGGCGTACTCGAGGTCGATGGTGCCGTTGCCGCGCGCCCTCATCGACAGGGGCGGCGTGGCCGCGCCGCTGCCGTAGTCCTTGAGCTGCCACAGAGCGACCCAGTCCCCGGCGTGGGTGGGCAGCGGGTTCCACATCGCGCGCCAGCCCACGTAGACGGTGTCGCCCTCCGCGAAGCGCAGCCGGGTGCCGTCCGGCTTCTTGTGACCGCGGGTCTCGACGCGCACGCGCTCATCGGGGTCGGTCTTGTCGCCCGATGTGTAGAGCTTGTACGTCTTGCCGTACTGCCCCTTGGGGTCGTCCACGACGCTGACGGTCCCCGGCTTGGTCTCCACGCCTTCGAAGACGCTGGTGCCCTTGGCGGGGTCGGCCTGCCAGAGCGGTGCCCTGGGCGTGGCGGCCGCGGTCTGTCCGGCGGACGCATGCCAGGTCCCGGCGAGTCCGAGCGCGCCGATCGCGACGATCCCGGTGGCCATGCCCATGACAGTTCGGCTCTTACGGTGCTTCCTGGGTACTGCGGTGCGCATCACGAGCTCCGTGGGTGGGGGAGGTGGGGATGGCGCGAACGTAGGGGCGACTCAAGGCGCCCGTCAAGACCGATTGGAAAGTTTCCTAACGATCCGGCCCGGGACCTGCTTGATCCAGCCCGGACCTGCTGGCCCAACGCATCCGCGTCGCCCCCCAGCCCAGCCCTTGATCCTGCGCCTAGCCCCGCACCTAGTCCAGCGCCTTCCGCATCGCGCGGTGCGGAATCCCCGCGTCCGGGAACTCCGGCCCATAGGCCACGTATCCCAGCCGTTCGTAGAACCCCATCGCATGCGTCTGCGCGTGCAGGTCGACCGCGGTGAGGCCACGCGCGCGTGCCGCGTCCTCGATCGCCCGCACCAGGGCCGCACCGACACCGAGTCCGCGCGCGGCCCGCGTCACCGCGAGGCGGCCGAGCGCGCCCACCTCGGCGTCCCCGCCGTTCTTCGCCGCGGCCGCCGCACCGGACAGCAGGCGGCCCGTGCCCAATGGCAGCCCGTCATCACGGACGGCCAGGACATGCACCGCCCCGGCGTCGTACTCGTCGTACTCCAGGTCTTCGGGGACCTGCTGCTCGACGACGAAGACTTCCTTGCGGACCCCGAAACAGGCCTCAAGGTCGTCGGCCTCGACCGCTACCCGGCAGGTGACCCCGGCGCTCATTCGCTCTCTGCCCGCACCCGGTCGAGAGCCTGCTGGAGGTCGTCCGGATACGTGCTCTCGAACTCCACCCACTGCCCGTCACCGGGATGCTCGAAGCCGAGCCGCACCGCGTGCAGCCACTGGCGCGTGAGACCGAGCCGCTTGGCGAACGTCGGGTCGGCGCCGTACGTCAGGTCGCCCACGCACGGGTGCCGATGGGCCGCCATGTGCACGCGGATCTGGTGCGTGCGCCCCGTCTCCAGCTTGATGTCGAGCAGCGAGGCCGCCCGGAACGCCTCGATGAGGTCGTAGTGCGTGACGGAGGGCTTGCCCTCGGCCGTGACCGCCCACTTGTAGTCGTGGTTCGGGTGGCGCCCGATGGGGGCGTCGATCGTGCCGCTCATCGGGTCGGGGTGGCCCTGCACCAGCGCGTTGTAGCGCTTGTCTACCGTGCGCTCCTTGAACTGGCGCTTCAGGGAGGTGTATGCGCGCTCCGACTTGGCGACCGCCATCAGACCGGAGGTGCCCACGTCGAGGCGGTGCACGATGCCCTGGCGCTCGGCGGCGCCGGAGGTCGAGATGCGATAGCCGGCCGCGGCGAGGCCGCCGATCACTGTCGTGCCGGTCCAGCCGGGGCTCGGGTGCGCGGCCACGCCCACCGGCTTGACGATCACCAGGATGTCGTCGTCGTCATGGATGATCTCCATGCCCTCGACGGGCTCGGCGACGATCTGCACCGGGGCGGGCGCCTGCGGCATCTCCACCTCCAGCCAGGCGCCGCCGTGCACACGCTCGGACTTGCCGACCACGCTGCCGTCGACCATCACCTTGCCTGCCGCCGCCAGCTCGGCGGCCTTCGTGCGGGAGAAACCGAACATGCGGGAGATGGCGGCGTCTACGCGCTCGCCCTCCAGGCCGTCCGGCACGGGCAGGGTACGGATCTCGGGAATCGTGCTCACCCATTGAGTATGCAGGAGGCCACTGACACTCCCGCACCACGAGCCCTCGCCGAGGGCTCAGGCCGCGCTCAGTCCTTGTGGACGGTCCCGTCCGGGTCCAGGCCGCGGAAGGACAGGATCACGATCAGGAAGCCACCGCACACGATCGCCGAGTCCGCGAGGTTGAACACCGCGAAGCCCTTCGGCGCGATGAAGTCGACCACCGCTCCCTCGAAGACCCCGGGGGCACGGAAGATCCGGTCGGTGAGGTTGCCCAGGGCGCCGCCGAGCAGCATCCCGAGGGCGATCGCCCACGGCAGGCTGTAGAGCTTGCGGGCCAGGCGGGCGATCACCACGATCACGGCAGCCGCGATGCAGGTGAAGATCACGGTGAAGGCCTCACCGATCCCGAAGGCGGCGCCCGCGTTCCGGATGGCGTTGAACCGGAGCCAGTCGCCGATGATGTCGATCGGCTCGTGGTGCTCCAGCTTCGCGACGACGATCGTCTTGCTGACGAGGTCCAGGGCGTACGCGAACACGGCCACCGCGAACAGGACGAGGATCTTGCGCTTGCCCTTGGGCTTCGACTCGTCCGAGGAGGCCTGCTCGTCCGACGACGAAACCTGCGCGTCGGCCGACGAAACCTGCTCGCTCTTCGGAGCCTGCTCACCCTTCGGAGCCTGCCCGTCCTGACCCGCCGCCTCGTCGGAGCCCGAGGCGGACTGCTCCGACTCGGCCCCAGCCGCCTCAGGAATATCCGGCGTACCGATGATGCGCTCCGCCTCTGCCACGTGAGTCCCTCAACCTAGGTACCTGACTGGGGACGAGGGTACGGCACAGGCATACGACAGCAGGCGGCCAGGCCCCGTTCAGTAGCGCCGTTCAGTAGCGCCGCTCCTGCTTCTGCTTGCAGTCCATGCACAGGGTCGCGCGAGGGAAGGCCTGCATCCGCGCCTTGCCGATGGGATTGCCGCAGTTCTCGCAGATGCCGTACGTCCCCGCGTCCAGCCGCTCCAGGGCGCGCTCGGTCTGCTCGAGCATCTCGCGCGCGTTGGCGGCCAGCGACATCTCGTGTTCCCGCGTGATGTTCTTGGTGCCGGTGTCCGCATCGTCGTCGCCCGCGCCGTCTCCGGAGTCCCGCATCAGGCCCGCGAGGGCGTCCTCGGAAGAGGTGATCTCGCTGCCGAGCCGCAGCGCCTCGCTCTGGAGCTCCGCGCGCGCCTCCGCGACCTCCTCCGGGGTCCAGGGGTCCTCGCCAGGCCGGACGGCCAGCTCACCGGGCTCCGCGGCGGCGACACGCGCCTTGGGCACCGCGGTCGGCTTCTTCGCTGCCGTCGCCGTACCCGGAGTCTTCTTCGCGACCACTGTCGTGGCTCCCGTCGTCTCCGCGGCCTGAGCCGCACCATCGGCCGCTGTCGCGGCCATCTTCTTGGCTGTGCTCTTCTTGGCTGTGCTCTTCTTAGCGGGGCTCTTCTTGGCAGCTGTCCTCTTCGACGGAGGGGCCTTCTTGTCCCCCGCCGCGATCGTCTCGGCAATCGCTTTCTTCGCGACAGCCTTCTTGGTGGCCGTCTTCTTGGCAGCCGTCTTCTTGGCAGTCGCCTTCTTCGCAGGAGCCTTCTTCGCAGTGGTCTCTTCGGCCCCGTGCGCGCCCTGAGAACCGCCGCGAGAACTGCCATGAGAACCGTGCGTCCCATTGGCTCCGTGCGTGGCCGCGCCCGTGGATCTACTCGACGCCGAATGCTGTACGGCGGTCTTCTTCGCCACCATGGCCGCGGCCCCTTCACATATTGTGATCTTGCTCGCGAATCGTGCTGGGACGATAAATCGACTCAGAGCCCGCGGCAACGGGGCACGCCGCCTGATTCGCCCGCCCCACGGGTGCCGCGCGGCAAGCATGCAAGCGTTGTGCCCAGCTCTCCGCCGGGTAATCCGCCCCTCACACCGGGCCAGGATCCCGACACCCCGCATATGGCCATTCGGGTCAGTCCCCGCCGCCCCTACGACATCGGGCGCGAGCCCATGTCAAGACGGAACCCCAGGCATAAAATGGGACATGATGACATGACCCGAGAAGGTGCGCCATGCGTAAGACAGCCGACTGCCGAGAGTTCCCGAGCGAGACGAACTGCACCCTCGCCATCTCCGGCGAGGAGGAAGAAGTGGTGCGCGCCGCCAGCGAGCACGCCGTGTCCGTCCACGGACACACCGACAGCCCGGAGCTGCGGAAGATGGTCCGCGACTCCCTCAGGGACGAGGTCCCCCAGCACGCCTGAGCCAAGAGCCCGAATAACCGGTCGGCCCCCTCTGCCCCGGCCCCGTACACTGGCGGAGCGAGAAGCGTGGATGGGGACGAGTAGCGGCGTATGCGGCCATGAGCGACCCGGGGACGGTGTGAGCCCGGGGGCAGGCGCGACGCGAAGATCACCCCGGAGCCGCCGGAAGAACGACCGGCAGCGGGCCCTCAGGCCCGCGGCGGGCCAGTAGACCCGGCATCGCGACCCCAATGAGGGGGCTTTCCCGTGTGCCACACGCGCACGGAAGGCCAAGGAGGGTGGTACCGCGGGAGCGCGACAAGCGGCTCTCGTCCCTCCGACGGAACGGAATCGTCCGCCGGAGGAAGCGCGTTGAACACGCAGCCGTTGAATACGCAGCCGCAGTACCGCCAGGTGCCCGCCCAGGTCGACCTGCCCGCCCTCGAGCACGCCGTGCTCGATTTCTGGCGCGAGCAGAAGATCTTCGCCAAGAGCCTCGACCAGTCCGAGGGGCGCCCCGAGTGGGTGTTCTACGAGGGACCGCCGACCGCCAACGGAATGCCGGGCGCCCACCACATCGAGGCCCGCGTCTTCAAGGACGTCTTCCCGCGCTTCCGCACCATGCGGGGCTACCACGTCGCCCGTAAGGCCGGCTGGGACTGCCACGGCCTCCCGGTCGAGCTCGCGGTCGAGAAGGAGCTCGGGTTCAACGGCAAGAAGGACATCGAGGCGTACGGCATCGCCGAGTTCAACGCCAAGTGCCGCGAGTCCGTGACCCGGCACACCGACGCCTTCGCCGACCTCACGACCCGCATGGGTTACTGGACCGACCTCGACGACGCGTACCGCACGATGAACCCCGAGTACATCGAATCGGTCTGGTGGTCCCTGAAGGAGATCTTCGACAAGGACCTCCTGGTCCAGGACCACCGCGTCGCCCCCTGGTGTCCGCGCTGCGGCACCGGCCTCTCCGACCACGAGCTTGCGCAGGGCTACGAGACGGTCGTCGACCCGTCCGTCTTCGTCCGCTTCCCTCTCACCTCCGGCCCTCTCGCCGGCGAGGCGGCCCTCCTGGTGTGGACGACCACTCCGTGGACCCTCGTCTCCAACACCGCCGTCGCCGCGCACCCCGACGTCACGTACGTCGTCGCGACGAACGGTGAAGAGAAGCTCGTGGTCGCCGAGCCGCTCCTCGAGAAGGCGCTCGGCGAGGGCTGGGAGGTCACAGGCCAGACCTTCACCGGCGCCGAGATGGAGCGTTGGAACTACCAACGCCCCTTCGAGCTCGTGGAGTTCCCCGCCCCCGCGCACTACGTGGTCAACGCCGACTACGTGACCACCGAGGACGGCACCGGTCTGGTCCACCAGTCCCCCGCCTTCGGTGAGGACGACCTCAAGGTCTGCCGCGCGTACGGCCTCCCGGTCGTGAACCCGGTCCGTCCCGACGGCACCTTCGAAGAGGATGTCCCGCTGGTAGGCGGTGTCTTCTTTAAGAAGGCCGACGAGAAGCTGACCGAGGACCTCCAGGACCGCGGTCTGCTCTTCCGGCACACCCCGTACGAGCACAGCTACCCGCACTGCTGGCGCTGCCACACGGCGCTCCTCTACTACGCGCAGCCGTCCTGGTACATCCGCACCACGGCCATCAAGGACCGCCTCCTCGAAGAGAACGAGAAGACCAACTGGTTCCCGGAGTCGGTCAAGAACGGCCGCTTCGGTGACTGGCTGAACAACAACGTCGACTGGGCGCTGTCCCGCAACCGCTACTGGGGCACCCCGCTGCCCATCTGGCGCTGCGAGGAAGGCCACTTGACCTGTGTGGGCTCGCGCGCCGAGCTCTCCGACCTGACGGGCACCGACCAGTCGGAGCTCGACCCGCACCGCCCGTTCATCGACGCGGTGACCTTCCCCTGCCCGACCTGCCAGGAGACCGCGACGCGCGTCCCCGAGGTCATCGACGCCTGGTACGACTCCGGTTCGATGCCGTTCGCGCAGTGGGGCTACCCGCACAAGAACAAGGAGCTCTTCGAGAGCCGCTACCCGGCGCAGTTCATCTCGGAGGCCATCGACCAGACCCGCGGCTGGTTCTACACGCTGATGGCGGTAGGCACCCTGGTCTTCGACAAGTCCTCGTACGAGAACGTGGTGTGCCTCGGCCACATCCTCGCCGAGGACGGCCGCAAGATGTCCAAGCACCTGGGCAACACCCTGGAGCCGATCCAGCTGATGGACCAGCACGGCGCCGACGCCGTGCGCTGGTTCATGGCGGCCGGCGGCTCCCCGTGGGCGGCACGCCGCGTGGGTCACGGCACGATCCAGGAGGTCGTCCGCAAGACGCTCCTCACGTACTGGAACACGGTCGCCTTCCAGGCCCTCTACGCCCGCACGTCGAAGTGGGCCCCCAGCGAAGCCGACCCGGCGCCCGCCGACCGCCCGCTCCTGGACCGCTGGCTGCTCAGCGAGCTGCACGCGCTCACGGACCAGGTCACGCAGTCCCTGGAGGGCTACGACACCCAGCGGGCGGGCAAGCTCCTGTCCACGTTCGTCGACAACCTCTCCAACTGGTACGTACGCCGCTCCCGGCGCCGCTTCTGGCAGGGCGACAAGGCGGCCCTGCGCACCCTGCACGAGGTCCTGGAGACGGTCACCCGCCTCATGGCCCCGCTGACTCCGTTCATCACGGAGCGCGTCTGGCAGGACCTGGTGGTGCCGGTCACTCCGGACGCCCCGGAGTCGGTGCACCTGACGTCCTGGCCCGAGGCCGACCTGTCGGCGATCGACCCGGACCTGTCCCGGCAGATGGTGCTCGTACGTCGCCTGGTGGAGCTCGGCCGCGCCACGCGCGCGGAGTCGGGCGTGAAGACCCGCCAGCCGCTGTCGCGCGCCCTGGTCGCGGCCACGGGCTTCGAGTCGCTCAACCCGGAGCTGCACGCCCAGATCACCGAGGAGCTCAACGTCTCCTCCCTTGCGTCGCTCTCCGAAGTCGGCGGCTCACTGGTCGACACGACCGCGAAGGCCAACTTCCGCGCCCTGGGCAAGCGGTTCGGCAAGGGCGTCCAGGCGGTCGCCAAGGCCGTCGCCGACACGGACGCCGCCGCGCTGTCCCTGGCCCTGCGCGAGGGCACGGCCTCGGTCGAGGTCGAAGGCGAGACGGTGACGCTGGCCCCGGATGAGGTCATCATCACGGAGACTCCGCGCGAGGGCTGGTCGGTGGCGTCCGACTCCGGTGCCACGGTCGCCCTGGACCTGGAGATCACGGAGGAGCTGCGCCGGGCAGGACTGGCCCGTGACGCGATCCGCCTGATCCAGGAGGCCCGCAAGAACAGCGGCCTGGACGTCGCGGACCGGATCGCCCTGCGCTGGACCTCCACGGACCCGGCCGTGATCACGGCCCTGTCCGACCACGCCGACCTCATCGGGGACGAGGTCCTCGCCACGGACTTCGGACAGGGCGAGGCCGACGACACGTACGGCGAGACGTTCACGGACGAGCCCCTGTCCCTGACGTTCCGCCTCCGCAAGGCGTAGCCACCGAGAACCGGCGAAGGCCCGGTCCCGCCAAAGATCTTGGCGGGACCGGGCCTTCGGCGTTGCGTGCCCACGCACAGATGAACGTTTCTGCACTCGCCTCGGCAAGGGACACACAAAGGGCGAGGCCCCCAGAAGAACTGGGGGCCTCGCCCTGAACGCTGCCGACGCCTAAGGCGTGGAAACGGCCGTCAGTTGTCGTCCTCGTCGATGAGGAAGCCACGCATCGGCGACGGAGCCTGCTGCATGGGCTGCGGGGCCTGCGGCCGCACCGGCGCCATCGGCTGGGTCATCGCCGGGGACATCTGCTGCTGGCCGCCGTAGGACGGTCCCGCGGTGGGCTGGTTGCCGCCCATCGACTGCTGGCCGCCGTACGACGGGGCGCCCGCGCCGGCCGGTGCCATGGAAGGCGCCGGGGACGGCGGAAGGGAAGCCGTGGCCGGGGTCCGCGGCGGAGCCAGCGAGTCGTCGGCCTGGGTCTCCAGCTGACGGAGCTGCGACTCCAGGTAGGACTTCAGACGGGTGCGGTACTCGCGCTCGAAGCCTCGCAGGTCCTCGACCTTGCGCTCGAGGGTGGCGCGGGCGGACTCCAGGGAGCCCATCGCTACGCGGTGCTTCTCCTGCGCGTCCCGCTCCAGGGCGTCGGCCTTGGCACGGGCGTCACGCTCGAGGCCCTCGGCACGCGAACGGGCCTCTCCGACGATCTTGTTGGCCTCGGAACGGGCCTCCGCGATCGCCTGGTCGGCAGTCTGCTGAGCAAGGGAGAGCACACGCGCGGCGCTGTCGCCGCCGGGGCCCTGACCGGGCTGCGGCATCTGCGGACCGTGGCCGCCCATGGGACCACCCATGGGGCCGCCCATCGGACCCTGACCCATGGGGCTCTGGCCCATCTGGCCCTGGCCCATCGGACCCTGACCCTGCGGTCCACCCTGCGGGCCGTGCCCACTGGGTCCCGCGGGGAGCTGCGGCGCGCCACCGGGCAGCTGCGGCGGACCGCCCATCTGCTGGTGCTGCGGATGCTGCTGCGGGTGCTGCTGCTGCGGCGGCACCGGCTGCGGGCCCGATATTGCGGCGGGCACGGGGGCACCGGGACCGCGTTGGTCCTGCGGTTCCGGAGGCTTGCGCATACCGCCCTGCTGCTGGTTCTGCGCAGCGGCGCGGGTCGCGGCGGCCAGTTTGGCGCGCAGGTCCTCGTTCTCACGGAGCAAGCGAGTCAGTTCGGCTTCGACCTCATCGAGGAAGGCATCGACCTCGTCCTCGTCATAGCCTTCTCGGAGGCGGACGGTCGTGAACTGCTTGTTCCGCACGTCCTCGGGGGTCAACGGCATCTCTTCACCTCAACGTAGTCGTCGGCATTCGGCAAGACCGTATCGTTCACAAGCCGCTCACGACGGTGATCAGGATGTAGACGATGATCATCAATACGAAGAAGGACAGGTCGAGCGCCACGCCCCCGAGACGCAGCGGCGGAATGAACCGCCGCAGAAGCTTGAGCGGTGGATCAGTGACAGTGTAGGCGGCCTCCAGAACGACCACCATCGCCTTGCCGGGTTGCCATGAGCGGGCGAACTGGAAGACGTAGTCCATGACCAACCGGAAGATCAGCACGATGAGGAAGCACATCAGCGCGATGTAAAGCACCTGCAAGACCACGCTCATGTCGGCGGTTCCCTCTCCCCTGTTACTCGTGCTTCGTTTGCCGGTTCTGCGTTACTGCGTCACTTGCGTCTCAGCTCTGGTTGAAGAACCCGCCCTCTGCGATGCGAGCCTTGTCCTCCGCCGTTACATCGACGTTAGCAGGCGACAACAGGAACACCTTCTGCGTCACTCGTTCAATGCTGCCGTGGAGACCGAACACCAGACCGGCGGCAAAGTCGACAAGTCGCTTCGCATCCGTGTCATCCATCTCGGTCAGATTCATGATCACCGGAGTGCCTTCGCGGAAGTGTTCCCCGATGGTACGGGCCTCGTTGTACGTCCGCGGGTGCAGCGTGGTGATGCGGTAGGGCTCCCGCTCGGACACGACCTTGGGCATGATCACCGGTGAGTTCTTCTCCAGGCTCTGACGTTCAGGTGTGATGGATGCCACGGGGGCGATACGTGCCGGACGTCCGGATTCCGCGGGTAGCGAAGCGGAATGGGCGACCGGCTCACGCTGTGCGGGGGGCTGTACCACTCGTACCGATTCGTCCCGTTCTGACAGGTGCGCCTGGCGGGATTGGTGCGACTGGTGTGACGGCTCATGCCGCCTGCGGTCCCGCTCGGGCTCCGGCTCGGGTTCGAACTCGTCGTCGGGGTCGAACCCCGGACCGTCGTACCCATCGTCCTCCACGAGGCCGAGGTAGACCGCCATCTTGCGCATCGCGCCGGCCATGCTCTGAGTCCTCCGCTCTGTGGTGGATCGGCTGTCGTGTCACCAACTGCCCGCGATCCACGAGGTATCCCCGCCCAACAGCGAGAATGACCATATTTTCTGCTGTGGTCCGACTTCTTGGCGACGTTACCCGAGCCCGGGACGGACTCCGAGTACCGCCGTACCGACGCGCACATGTGTCGCCCCGGCCGCCACGGCCTGTTCGAGGTCCGCACTCATCCCTGCCGACACCATGTTCGCAGCCGGATGAGCCGCGCGCATGAGGGTTGAGAATTCCATCAGCCGCTCGAACGCCGCCTGCTGCCGCCCCGCGTACGGCCCGGTGAGCGGTGCGACGGTCATCAGACCGTCGAGCCGCAGTCCGGGAGCCTGTGCCACGAGTCCGGCCAACTCCTCGATTCCGCCAGGTCCTACGCCCCCACGCTCACCCCGCCCGTTCTCCTCGGCATCCAGCGCCACCTGAAGCAGGCAGCCCAACTCCCGCCCCGCGCGCACGGCACCCGTCGAGAGGGCCGTGACGAGCTTGGGGCGGTCCACAGACTGCACCACATCGGCATAACTGACCACGGAGCGGACCTTGTTGGTCTGCAATTGACCGACAAAGTGCCAAGTAAGGGGCAGATCTGAGCAGTCAGCGGCCTTGGGAGCCGCGTCCTGGTCGCGGTTCTCGGCGACGTGACGCACACCGAGCTCCGACAGGATCCGCACATCGCTCGCGGGGTAGGTCTTGGTGACCACGATCAGGGTCACCTCCGCCCGCTTGCGCCCGGCCGCCACGCACGCCGCGGCGATGCGCTCTTCGACGTTCGCCAGGTTTGCGGCGAGTTGAGACTTACGGTCCGTCATGCCCTATCAGTCCAGCCAGACATAGCCCGCGAGACGACCGGTGATCCGGTCGCGGCGGTACGAGAAGTGGTCACCGGATTCCCGGGTGCACACCGGCGACTGCTCCCGGTCGCGCACCCCGAGCCGCTCCAGCTGAGCGTGCACCCCCGCGGTCACATCGACCGCCGGAGTGCCCCAGCTCGTCTCGGCGTACGCCGCGGGCTCGATCGCGGCGACATCGGCGCGCATTGCCTCAGGCACTTCATAGCAACGCCCGCAGACGGCGGGCCCGGTGCGGGCGACCATGCGGGCCGGGTCCGCGCCGAGCTTCACCATCGACTCGACGGCGGCGGGGACGACCCCGGCGATCATGCCGGGCCGCCCCGCGTGTACCGCCGCCGCGACCTTGGCGACCGGGTCGGCGAGCAGGACCGGCGTGCAGTCCGCGGTGAGGACCGCGAGGGCGAGGCCCCGGCGGGCGGTCACCACGGCGTCGACGGCCGGGATCTCGGCGTCGGAGCCCCAGGGACTGTCGACCACGGCGACGTCGTTGCCGTGGACCTGGTTCATCCAGACGACCCGCGCCGCGTCGAGGCCGAGCGACTTGGCGGCCAGCGCACGGTTCTCCCGCACGGCCTCCGGATCGTCACCGGCCGCGCCGCCGAGATTGAGCTCTTCGTACGGAACGGCGCTCACCCCGCCCCACCTGTCGGTGAAGGCGAAGTGCGCGCCGCTCACAGTGCTGTGCCGGTCTATCACTTCAGGAAGTCCGGCACGTCCAGCTCTTCGGCCTGGCTGTCCTGGTACGGACGGGCCGGCGGGACGTGCGGCGCGGACGCCGGCGCGGACGGGGCTTCGTTGACCGGGGCGGCCTCGATGGGCTCCGGGGCCGACGACTCCTCGTGCGACGTGACGCTGCCGAGACCGCCGTAGGGCGAGCGGGATTCGGCGGGCCGGCTCGCGGCCGGCTGCTCCTCACGCTTGCCCGACGACGCGGTGAGGACGGTGTCCCGCTTGGACGGCGGCTGTCCGCCATCGAAGCCCGCCGCGATGACGGTGACCCGGACCTCGTCGCCCAGGGCGTCGTCGATGACGGCGCCGAAGATGATGTTGGCCTCGGGGTGGGCCGCCTCGCTGACCAGTTGGGCCGCTTCGTTGATCTCGAAGAGGCCGAGGTCGGATCCGCCGGAGATGGAGAGCAGGACTCCCCGCGCTCCGTCGATGGACGCCTCGAGCAGGGGCGAGGAGATCGCCATCTCGGCGGCGGCCACCGCGCGGTCGTCGCCGCGCGCCGAACCGATGCCCATGAGGGCCGAACCTGCCTCGGACATGACCGACTTGACGTCGGCGAAGTCGAGGTTGATCAGACCCGGGGTCGTGATGAGGTCGGTGATGCCCTGGACACCGGAGAGCAGGACCTGGTCCGCCGACTTGAAGGCGTCCAGAACGCTGACCTGACGGTCCGAGATGGACAGGAGCCGGTCGTTGGGGATGACGATGAGGGTGTCGACCTCTTCGCGCAGCTCCGCGATCCCGTCCTCGGCCTGGTTGGCGCGACGACGGCCCTCGAAGGTGAACGGACGGGTGACGACGCCGATGGTCAGGGCGCCGAGGGAGCGAGCGATGTTGGCGACGACAGGTGCGCCGCCAGTGCCGGTGCCACCGCCTTCGCCGGCGGTGACGAAGACCATGTCGGCCCCCTTGAGGACCTCCTCGATCTCCTCGCGGTGATCCTCGGCCGCCTTGCGGCCGACTGCCGGGTTGGCTCCGGCGCCGAGTCCTCGGGTGAGTTCACGGCCTACGTCAAGCTTGACGTCTGCGTCGCTCATCAACAGGGCTTGCGCGTCGGTGTTGATGGCGATGAACTCGACGCCCTTGAGACCGACCTCGATCATCCGGTTGATGGCATTGACACCACCGCCGCCGACACCGATGACTTTGATGACTGCGAGGTAGTTCTGCGGTGCTGCCACGTCGAAGGCCTCTCGCCTCGAGTTACGTGTCGCCGCCTCGCGGTCTCGCGCCGCGACGACTGATGCCGAATGGGACGGTCCGAACGCCGACCCGAACCCTAACGCTGAAGTTTAGGGTTACCAGTGTGTCTGTTCCTTGGACTCTCCGAACAGGACACTAAGTCGACAAGTGGCGCACGTTCAACGAACACGCCGAACCTCCCGTTTTTCTTTTCACCCTATGTGATCAGCCGTAGCGCTGCCGAACCAGGGTGCTGGCCTGCGAAGATATGCGTCAACTCGCCGATGACGCAGGGGCGGTGGGAACACTCACATCGAAGTGCCGTGCCTTGGGCGCGGCTTTCATCAGGGCAGTGAGTGTGCTCGCCTTCGTACGCCCCTTCTCGCTGCTGCCCCACGCTACGGTGCGCCCGCCACTCAACTCCAGCGAGATCGAGTCGTACGAGCGGACCTTGACCGTGCGGGTATCTCGGGCCACCGCGTCGGGCAGTGCCCCGGCGACCCGTACGGACTCGCGGCGCAAGCGGGCCGAGTCGAAACGGCGCAGACTAGCCGCCGCGTTCTCCTGATCCGGCCTCAATTCCAGCAGCGGAACGCCCTTCAGCTTGTGTCCGACCGTGGCGAATCGCACTCCCCCGGCGTCCACTTCGACGAACTTTCCGCCCTTTTCGATAAGGAGAACCGGCTCGCGTTCGGTCACTTTCAGACCGATTCCGTGCGGCCAGGAACGGATGACGTCGACCGAGTCGATACGCCGCAGTTTCTTGCGCAGCCGGTCCTCGATGGCTTCGGTCTCGACCGAGACCAGGGGCGCCCCGACCGGTACGGCCGCGGCTTCCCGCACCTCGTCGGGCGTCAGAATCCGGGTCCCCGAAGTCGTCACACGCTCCACGCGCAGCCACTGCGAGCCGTAGAGCACCCAGACGCCTCCCGCACCGAGCAGCGCGAACGCGATCAGCGAGAGGATCAGGGTGCGGGGCCGCGGCATGTGTACGCGGGAGCGCGGGGGGCGGGGCGGGCGGGACCCACCAGGAGCAGCCTTCTGCCGTTCGGCGGTGGTCGGTCCGGCCACGGTCCCCTGCCTTCTCTTGCCTGCTCAGCCGTTACGTCGTGACGCGATCGCCTCGTACACCATGCCGACGAGGAGGTCGTCGGCATCCCTGCGGCCGAACTCCGATGCCGCGCGGGACATCTCGTAGAGCCGGTGCGGGTCGGCGAGCACCGGGAGCACATTGCCCTGAACCCACTCGGGCGTCAGTTCGGCATCGTCCACGAGGAGTCCACCGCCGGCCTTGACCACCGGCTGGGCGTTCAGCCGCTGTTCGCCGTTGCCGATGGGCAACGGGACGTAGGCGGCGGGGAGCCCGACGGCGGAGAGTTCGGCGACGGTCATCGCGCCCGCGCGGCAGAGCATCATGTCGGCCGCGGCGTACGCGAGGTCCATCCGGTCCACGTACGGTACCGGGATGTAGGGCGGCATACCGGGCATGTTCTCGACGTACGGCATTTCGTTCTTCGGGCCGACGGCGTGCAGGATCTGGATCCCGGCGCGCTGCAGGATCGGAGCGACCTGCTGGACGACCTCGTTGAGCCGCCGTGCGCCCTGCGAGCCGCCCGAGACCAGGAGCGTCGGCAGGTTCGGGTCGAGGCCGAAGGCGGCGCGCGCCTCCGGGCGGACCCGGGCCCGGTCGAGCGTGGCGATGGTGTGGCGCAGCGGGATGCCGATGTAGCGGGAGTTGCGCAGCTTGCTGTCGGGCGTGGCGACGGCCACCCCGTGGGCGTACCGCGAACCGATCTTGTTGGCGAGGCCAGGACGCGCGTTGGCCTCGTGCACGACGATCGGCGTCCCGGTCCGCTTGGCCGCCAGGTACCCCGGCAGCGCGACATAGCCGCCGAAGCCGACCACGCAGTCCGCCTTCGTACGCTCCAGGATCTGCTCGGCCGCCTTGATCGTGCCGCGCAGCCGTCCCGGGACGGTGATCAGCTCAGGGGTGGGCTTGCGCGGCAGCGGTACGGCAGGGATCA
Source organism: Streptomyces sp. NPDC048441 (assembly GCF_043200235.1). Classification (NCBI taxonomy): domain Bacteria; kingdom Bacillati; phylum Actinomycetota; class Actinomycetes; order Kitasatosporales; family Streptomycetaceae; genus Streptomyces; species Streptomyces sp. NPDC048441. Next base: position 190,459 of record NZ_JBICXM010000005.1, on the reverse strand, counting down.
GCGCGAGTTCGTAGCCCCGCTCGGGTACGAGTCGGGTCTCGAGTCCACGCTCCGTGCCCAGGGCCGTGATGCCCACGGTCGGGTCCTGCCTCCGCAGGGCGTCCGCGAGGGCGAGCGCGGGCTCGATGTGACCGGCGGTCCCCCCACCGGCGAGTACGACATGCACCGAAATTCACCGCTCTCCGGACGAACGCGCCTTGACGCGCCGTCTCATCGTGTTCCATCTCACCCGAGGTTGCCTCATGGCCAGGGCCGCCTTTGCCGCCGGGTCCTGTCGCGCGAAGGCGATGAGGAGTCCGATGGCGAACATGGTCGGCAGCAGGGCTGAGCCCCCGTAGGAGAACAGCGGGAGGGGGACTCCGGCGATCGGCAGCAGACCGAGCACCGCACCGACGTTGATCACGGCTTGCGCCGTGATCCAGGTGGTCACGCCTCCCGCGGCATACCTTACGAAGGGGTCCTCCGTGCGTCCGGCCACGCGGATACCCGCATAGCCTAGAGCCGCGAACAGAGCGAGCACCGACAGTGTCCCTGCCAGGCCGAGTTCCTCCCCCGTGATGGCGAAGATGAAGTCGGTGTGGGGTTCCGGCAGTTGACCCCATTTTTCCACACTCGCGCCGAGCCCGGAACCGAAGAATCCGCCGGAGGCGAGGGCGTAGATCCCGTGCACGGCCTGCCAGCACTGGTCGCCGGGCCCCGGATCGGTCGCCCCGATACAGGCCAGTCTCGCCATGCGGTTGGGGCTGGTCTTGATGAGGATCACACCGAGCAGGGCCGCGACCGAGAGCACCCCGGCGAAGAGCCGCGTGGGCGCCCCCGCGAGCCAGAGCAGGCCGAAAAGGATCGCCGTGAGGATGATCGCCGTGCCCATGTCGCCGCCCAGCATGATCAGCCCGAGCAGCATGAAGGCGACCGGGACGAGCGGCACCAGCATGTGTTTCCACTGGGTCAGCAAGCGCTTGTCCTGTTTGCGGGCGAGCAGGTCCGCTCCCCACAGGACGAGCGCGAGTTTGCCGAACTCACTGGGCTGGAGCTGGAAAGGGCCGCCCAGATAGATCCAGTTCTGGTTGCCGTTGACGCTGCGCCCTATCCCCGGGATCTGCACGAGCACCATCAGGAAGACGGTCACCGCGAGCATCGGGTACGCGAGCGCCCGGTGCAGCTTGACGGGCATCCGCATGGCGATGAGCAGCAGGATCGAGCCGAGTACGGCCGCGACGAACTGCTTGCGGAAGAAGTACGCGGCGGGCAGGTCGAGCTGCAGCGCCTGGATCATCGACGCGGAGTAGACCATCACCAGGCCGAGCACGGTGATCAGGAGGCTGCTGCCGAAGATGAGGTAGTACGCGGTCAGCGGCCGGTCCCAGGCGCGCTTGAGGCGGGTGTAGAACCGCCGTACACCGCTCTCCCGCGGCCGGCGTGGTGTGCCCGCGGAACGGACCGGCGCGGGCCGCTTGGCCGTCCGGGTGGGCGCGCGCCCGCTACTCCCGGCCATCGAGACCCCCGCCCAGCCACGACGACGCTGCCACGTGCCCTCCTAAGGGTGCCGGGCGCCCCCGGACCACAGGGTCCGTGTCAGGCGCTCGCGCCGAGTTCGCGGACCGCGTCCGCGAACGCGTCACCACGCTTGTTGTAGTTGGTGAACATGTCCATCGACGCACAGGCCGGGGCCATCAGTACGGTGTCCCCCGGCTCGGCGAGCCGTGCCGCCTGCCGTACCGCCTCGGACATCGCACCAGTGTCGGTCCGGTCGAGGTCGACGACCGGGACCTCGGGCGCGTGTCGCGCCAGGGCTTCGCGGATCAGCGCGCGGTCGGCGCCGATCAGGACGACACCCCGGAGGCGCTTCGCCGACTTGGTGACGAGCTCGTCGAAGGTGGCGCCCTTGGCGAGCCCGCCCGCGATCCAGACGATCGATTCGTACGCCGCCAACGAAGCTTCCGCGGCGTGGGTGTTGGTGGCCTTGGAGTCGTCGACGTACGCCACTTCGGCGACGTCGGCGACGTGCTCGATGCGGTGGGCGTCCGGACGGAAGGCGCGCAGGCCGTCGCGTACCGCCGTCGCGGGCACTCCGTAGGCGCGCGCGAGAGCGGCCGCGGCCAGGGCGTTGGCGATGTTGTGCGGCGCGGGCGGCTGTACGTCGGAGACCTCGGCGAGCTCCTGCGCCTGCTTCTGACGGTCCGGCACGAAGGCACGGTCGACCAGGATGCCGTCCACGACGCCCAGTTGCGAGGGCGCGGGCGCGTTCAGCGTGAAACCGATGGCGCGGCAGCCCTCTTCGACGTCGGCGCCGCGGACCAGGTCCTCGGTCGACGGCTTGTCGGTGGCATCGACGTTGTAGACACAGGCGACCTGATTGCCCTCGTAGATGCGGCCCTTGTCGGCGGCGTACGCCTCCATGGAGCCGTGCCAGTCCAGGTGGTCGGGCGCGAGGTTCAGGACGGTCGCGGAGTGGGCGCGCAGCGAGGGCGCCCAGTGCAGCTGATAGCTGGAGAGTTCGACGGCGAGTACATCGAGATCACCGTACGTCTCGTCGCCGGTGACCACGTCGAGGAGCGAGACCCCGATGTTGCCGACAGCGGCGGTGCGCAGACCGGCCGCCTCCAGGATCGAGGCGAGCATCCGTACGGTCGTGGTCTTGCCGTTCGTGCCGGTGACCGCGAGCCACGGGGGCGCGTCGGGACCGCGTAGCCGCCAGGCCAGCTCGACATCGCCCCACACCTCGACGCCTGCCGCGGCGGCCGCCGCGAAGAGCGGCTTGTCCGGCGGCCAGCCGGGGGTGGTGACGACGAGTTCGGTGCCTTCGGGCAGGGTCGCGCCGTCACCGAGGCGGACGGTGACGCCGAGCGCCTCCAGGTCCGCGGCCTGCGTACGGGAGCGCTCGTCGTCGCCGTCGTTCACGACCGTGACGACCGCGCCGAGGCCGTGCAGCACGCGGGCCGCCGGGATCCCGGAGACGCCGAGACCGGCGACGGTGACGTTCTTGCCTGCCCAAGTCATTACTTCTTGGCTGCCCATCCTGCGTAGAAGAGGCCGAGTCCGACGATCACGCACATGCCCTGGATGATCCAGAAGCGGACCACCACAAGGACTTCGGACCACCCCTGGAGTTCGAAGTGGTGCTGCAATGGCGCCATCTTGAAGACCCGCTTGCCGGTCATCTTGAAGGAGCCGACCTGGATCACGACGGACATGGTGATCAGGACGAACAGGCCGCCGAGGAGCGCGATGAGGAGCTCCGTGCGGGAGCAGATCGCGAGTCCTGCGAGCGCGCCGCCGAGGGCCAACGAGCCGGTGTCACCCATGAAGATCTTGGCGGGCGAGGTGTTCCACCACAGGAAGCCGAAGCAGGCGCCCATCAGCGCGGAGGCCACCACGGCGAGGTCGAGTGGGTCTCTGACCTCGAAGCACGCCTGTGGGTTGGTGAGTGTGACGGCGTTGGCGCAGGACTCCTGGTACTGCCAGACACCGATGAAGGTGTACGCGCCGAAGACCATCACGGAGGCGCCGGTGGCGAGGCCGTCGAGGCCGTCGGTGAGGTTCACGCCGTTCGACATCGCGAGGATCATGAACAGCGCCCAGACCACGAAGAGCACCGGGCCGATCGACCAGCCGAAGTCCGTGACGAACGACAGCTTGGTGGAGGCCGGGGTCTGGTTGCGGCTGTCCGGCCAGTTCAGCGCGAGCACGGCGAAGCCGATGCCCACGATCAGCTGTCCGGCCATCTTCGCCTTGGCCCGCAGGCCGAGCGAGCGCTGCTTGACGATCTTGATGTAGTCGTCGAGGAAGCCGACGAGGCCCATGCCCGCCATCAGGAAGAGCACCAGGAGACCGGAGAGCGTGGTCTCCGTGCCGGTGATGACCTTCGTAAGGAAGTACGCGATGAGCGTGGCCAGGATGAAGGCGATACCACCCATGGTCGGCGTACCGCGCTTGCTGTGGTGCTCGCGCGGGCCGTCGTCCCGGATGAACTGGCCATAGCCCTTGCGGGCCAGGAACTTGATAAGGAGCGGGGTTCCGACCAGGGTCAGGAAGAGCCCGATCACACCCGCGAAGAGGATCTGCCTCATCGGCCGGCGACCTGCCCCTCGGTTGACGCGGAGTCATCGAGCAGCGCCGTGGCGACCCGCTCGAGACCGACCGATCTGGAAGCCTTCACCAGCACGACGTCTCCCGGGCGCAGCTCGCTGCGCAGCAGGTCGATCGCCGCCTGTGCGTCGGACACGTGCACCGACTCCTCACCCCACGAACCCTCGTTGTATGCGCCCAGTTGGAGCCAGGACGCTTCCCTGCCCCCGACTGCCACGAGCTTGCTCACGTTCAGCCGGACAGCGAGCCGTCCGACCGCGTCGTGTTCGACGAGCCCCTCGTCACCGAGCTCGGCCATATGACCGAGCACCGCCCACGTACGACGTCCCTTGGCCATGGACGCGAGCGCGCGCAGGGCGGCTCGCATGGACTCGGGGTTCGCGTTGTAGGCGTCGTTGACGACCGTCACGCCGTCCGGGCGCTCGGTGACCTCCATCCGCCAGCGGGACAGCGTGCCCGCTTCGGAGAGCGCGCGGGCGATCTCGTCTGCGGACATGCCCAGCTCATGGGCGACGGCGGCCGCGGCAAGCGCGTTCGACACGTGGTGCTCACCGTACAGCCGCAGGTTCACGTCACCGCACCCGGAGGGTGTGTGCAGCGTAAAGGCAGGCTGTCCGTTCTCCGTGAGCCGGACATTTTCGGCGCGGACGTCGGCGTCGGCGGCCTCTCCGAAGAGCAGGACGCGCGCCTTCGTGCGCGAAGCCATGGCGCGGACGAGCGGGTCGTCGGCGTTGAGGACGGCGGTGCCGTCGGCGGGGAGGCTCTCGACGAGTTCACCCTTCGCCTCTGCGATCTGCTCGCGTCCGCCGAACTCGCCGATGTGGGCGGTGCCGACGTTGAGTACGAGGCCGATCTTCGGCGGGGTGAGTCCTGCGAGGTAGCGGATGTGGCCGATTCCGCGCGCGCCCATCTCCAGGACGAGGAACTTCGTCTCGTCGGTGGCGCTGAGGGCGGTGAGCGGCAGGCCGATCTCGTTGTTGAGCGAGCCCGGCGTCCAGACGGTGGGTGCCTTGCTCCGCAGGACCTGGGCGAGCAGGTCCTTGGAGCTGGTCTTGCCGACGGATCCGGTGAGCGCCACGAGGGTCGCGCCGAGCCGCTCCACGACGTGCCGCGCAAGGGCGCCGAGCGCCGCCTGCACGTCGTCGACAACGATGGCGGGTACGCCGACAGGGCGCGAGGCGAGGATCGCGGCGGCGCCCGCTTCGACCACCGCGGAGGCGTAGTCGTGGCCGTCGACGCGTTCGCCGACGAAGGCCACGAAGAGGCTGCCGGGCTCCACTTCACGGGAGTCCCTGACGACCGGTCCCGTGACCTGGACGGACGGATCCGGTATGTCGTAGGTCTGCCCGCCGACGACAGTGGCGATCTCGGCGAGGGAGAGGGCGATCACAGATTCATCCCTGGGTTTGCTCGATGGCTTCGCGAAGTACCTGGCGGTCGTCGAAGGGACGTACCACCCCGGCGATGTCCTGTCCCTGCTCGTGTCCCTTGCCCGCGACGAGCACCGTGTCGCCCGGTTCGGCGCGCGCGACGGCCGCGCGGATAGCCGCGGCGCGGTCCTCGAAGACGGCGACCTCGCCGCGCTCGTGGGACGGCACGTCGGCCGCGCCGGCGAGCATCGTGGCGAGGATCGCGAGGGGGTCCTCGCCACGGGGGTTGTCGGAGGTGAGTACGGCGGTGTCGGAGAGCCTGGCCGCGGCGGCGCCCATCGGCATCCGCTTGGTCTTGTCCCGGTCGCCGCCGCAGCCGAGCACGATGTGCAGCTTGTTCTCGGTGACCTTGCGCAGGGCGCGCAGGACCGATTCGACGGCGTCCGTCTTGTGGGCGTAGTCGACGACCGCGAGGTAGGGCTGGCCCGCGTCGATGCGCTCCAGGCGGCCCGGCACTCCGGGCACCGCTCCGACGCCGTCCGCGGCCTGCTGCGGGTCGATCCCGGCGACGGCGAGCGAGACGATCGCGGAGAGCGTGTTGGCGACGTTGAAAGGACCGGCGAGGGGGGACTTCGCGGTGATCCGCTCCCCCTTGGGGCCGACCGCGACGAACGTGGAGTCGAACGGCGTGACCTCGACGTCCTCGGCGCGCCAGTCGGCGTCGGGGTGGCCCTCGGCGGAGAAGGTGGTGACGGGGACCTCTGACTCGGTGATGAGCCTGCGCCCGTACTCGTCGTCGAAGTTGACCACTCCGAGCCGGGAGCGCAGCTTGGTGAACAGCTGCGCCTTGGCCTGGAAGTAGTCCTCCATGCCGGAGTGGAACTCCATGTGCTCCGGGCTGAGGTTGTTGAAGACGGCGACGTCGAAGACGCAGCCGTCCACCCGGCCGAGCACGAGCGCATGGCTGGAGACCTCCATGGCGACGGCCTCGACGCCGCGCTCGCGCATCACCGCGAACAGCGCCTGGAGGTCGGTCGCTTCAGGGGTCGTACGCTCCGACTTGATCCGCTCGTCGCCGATGCGCATCTCGACCGTGCCGATGAGGCCGGTCGACCGGATGCCCTTGAGGCCGCCCTCGACGAGATACGCCGTGGTGGTCTTGCCGGAGGTCCCGGTGATGCCGATCTGGAGCAGATCGCGCCCCGGGTGGCCGTACACCGTGGCCGCGAGCTCGCCCATGGAGCCGCGCGGGTTGTCGACGACCAGGACCGGCAGGCCGGTGACGGCCGCGCGTTCGGCGCCCGTCGGGTCGGTGAGGATCGCGGCGGCGCCGAGGTCGGCGGCCTGCGCGACGAAGTCGGCGCCGTGCAGCCGGGCGCCGGGCAGGGCGGCGTAGATGTCACCTGGGCGGACCGCGCGGGAGTCGTGCGTGATGCCGCTGACCTCCCCCGTGCCCGGGGCGGCGACGCCCAGCTGATCGGCGATCCTGGCGAGCGGGGTCGCGGAGACCTGGACCGGCCGTGGCGGTCCCGGATATGTCACGGGAACGCCCTTCTGGGTGGTTTGGGACTGATCAGCGTGTGGCACGGCGGTGAGCGTACCGGGCGCACCCGGCTCAGGGCGAAGCGGGCGGTGTGGCGGGGGCCGGTTCCCCGGCTTCGGGGTGATCGTTGTCACGGGTTTGTCCTGGTAGGGGGCTCAGGGTTCGAAGGTGACGGGGAGCCTGGCCGCGCCCTTGCCGGTGGGCGGGACCTGGAGCGTCTTGAGGGCGAACTGCATGACTTCCTTGTAGATGGGGCCGCAGATCTGGCCGCCGAAGTAGCTGCCCTTGGTGGCGTTCTGGATCGCGCAGTAGACGGTGACGCGCGGCTTGTCGGCGGGTGCGAAACCGGCGAACGACGAGGTGTAGCCCTTGTACTTGCCGGTCTGCGGGTCGACCCGGTTGGCCGTACCCGTCTTGCCCGCGATCCGGTAGCCGGGGATGCGGGCCTTGGCGCCCGTGCCCTCTTCGTCGTCGACGACGGACTCGAGCATGTGCGACACCGTCTTGGCGGTCTTCTCGCTCACGACACGGGTCTTCTTGGGCTTCTTCGCGGGCGTGAAGCGGCCGTCGGGACCCTTCGTGCCACGCACCAGCGAGGGCTCGATCCGTACGCCGTCGTTGGCGATGGTCGAGTAGACGGAGGCCGCCTGCATCGCGTTGATCGAGAAGCCCTGGCCGAACGGGACCGTGAACTGCTGCGAGGTGGACCACTTGTCGGCCGGCGCGAGGATGCCGGACGTCTCGCCGGGGAAGCCGAGCCCGGTCTCCCTGCCGATACCGAACTTCCGCAGGTACGAGTAGAGCGACCTGTTGGCCTCCCGCTGGGTCTTGCCCAGCTCGCCGGTGGCCAGGATCGTGCCGATGTTGCTGGACTTGGCGAGCACGCCGTTGAGCGTGAGGTGCCAGGTCGGGTGGTCGATGTCGTCCTGGAAGAGCCGGTCGCCGCGGTGCAGCCGGTTGGGGACCGTCACATGGGTGCCCGGCGTGGCCGCCTTCTCCTCCAGGACGGCGGCCATGGACATGATCTTGGCGGTCGAGCCGGGCTCGAAGGCGTCCTGGAGCCCCGCGTTGCCCATCGCCGTGCCGTCGGCCTGCGAGAGGTCGTTCGGGTCGAAGCCCGGGGAGTTGGCCATCGCGAGGATCTCGCCGGTCTTGTTGTCCTGCACTATCACGTAGCCGCGGTCCGCCTTGGACTTCTCCACCTGCTTGGTGATGGCGTTCTGCGCGGCCCACTGGATGTCGCGGTCGATGGTGAGCTCGACGTCCGAGCCCGGCACTGCGGGCGTCTCCGTGCTGCCGGCGGTCGGCACCTGGTGGCCGCCGGACTGGGCGTACCTGATCTTGCCGTCCTTGCCCGCGAGGTCCTTGTCGAGCTGCTGCTCAAGACCGCCCGCGCCCTTGCCCTCGGCGTTGACCCAGCCCAGTATCCCGGCGCCCAGGGTGTCGTTCGGGTACACGCGTTTGCTGCTGGGGTCCTGGAAGACGCCCGCGAGGACGTTGGCGCTCTTCGTGTCGGTGCGCGCCTTGTCGTCGAGCGCGCCGCGCAGGTCCTTGATCTGCTTCCAGACCTGCGGGGTCTGCCTGCGGGCGAGCAGGACGTAGCGCGTCTTGGGGGTCTTGAGCTGCTTGGTGAGCCGGTCGACGTCCTTGTCGAGGATCGGGGCGAGGAGCGCGGCGGCCTGTTCGGGCCCGTCCTTGATGCCCATCTCCTTCGCGGTGAACATCGTGGGGTCGGCCGTGATGTCGTACGCGTCCACGCTGGCGGCGAGTTCGACGCCGCTGCGATCGGTGATGCCGCCGCGCTCGGCGGCCAGGGTGTGGCTGAAGTAGCGGTTCTTCTCGGCCTTGGTGGTGTACACGCTCGCGTCGACCGCCTGCACCTGGAGGAGGCGTACGACAAAGGCCAGCATCACCAGGGTCAGGCCGAGGCTCACCATGCGGAGCCGGGGCCGCGGGCTGCCGAGCCGGATGGTGCGGGCCTTGGGGGCCGCGGGGCGCGGGCGGCGGGCGGCGGGGCGGGCCGCCTGTCCCGGGCGGCGCTGCTGACCGGGGCGGGCGGGGCGCGAGGGCCGCGCTGGGCCCGGGACCCTGCGTCGCGGGGGTTGGCGGTCCGTCACTTACGTCACCTGCCGGAGGTCGTGGGGCCGGGCTTCGCGGAGGGGGTGGGCGTGGCGTCCGAGGGAGTGGCGGAGAGGGCCGGTGATGCCTGGGGCGGCGAGGGCGACGGCGTGGGCGGTGCCGGGACCGAGATCGACGGCGCCGGGGATGCCACCTCCTGCGGGCGTGGCTCGGACTGCCCGAGGGCGGAGGACTGAGAGGCGGCGCCGGGAACGCCGCGTACGGTGCCGTCCGGGTTCAGGAAGGCCGGGTCGCCGCCGGGCACCATGCCGAGCTCGCGGGCACGGCGCTGGAGGGCGTCAGGGGCCGCGTAGGCGTCCACGTCCCGCTGGAGCTCCTGCTCCTGGTCGGTGAGCTCCGTCGTCCCCTTCTTGAGCTCGCTCAGCTGGAACGAGCCTTCGTTGAGCGAGGAGTTCAGGATGAGGAGCGTGATCAGGCCGCCGCCGAGCAGCAGCACGACGAGCAGCACGAAGGGCGTGCGCGCGGCCTGGCTCGGGCCCGAGGGCAGCAGCCGCGCGAGCCGGGCGGCCCGCCCGCGCAGCTCGGGCTTCTTGCTCATGGGGCCTCCGCACGGACGCCGGTCATGGGGTCTCCTCGCGGATGCGCTGCGCACCCCGCAGCCGTGCCGGGGCCGCCCGGCGGTTCTCGGCGACCTCTTCCTCGGTGGGGAGTTCCGCGCCGCGCGTGAGCAGCTTGAGCCGGGGCTGGTATCGCTCGGGGACGACGGGCAGGCCGGGCGGCGCTGTCGTCGCGGCACCGGCCGCGAGCACCTGCTTGACCAGGCGGTCCTCGAGCGAGTGGTACGAAAGGACGGCGATGCGGCCGCCGACGGCGAGCGTCTTCACGGCCGCCGGAATGGCCGCCTCCAGAACGCTCAGCTCGCCGTTGACCTCGATGCGCAGGGCCTGGAAGGTGCGCTTGGCGGGGTTACCGCCGGTGCGCTTGGCGGCCTGCGGCAGGGAGTCGCGGATCAGCTCGACGAGCCGCGCGCTGTTGCTGAACGGCTCCTTGTCGCGCTCGCGCACGACGGCGCTCACGATCCGCTTGGCCTGCTTCTCCTCGCCGTACTGGCGCAGGATCCGCACCAGTTCACCAGGTGCGTACGTGTTGAGGACCTCGGCGGCGCTCATGCCGGTCGTCTGGTCCATGCGCATGTCCAGGGGCGCGTCCTGCGCGTAGGCGAACCCGCGGTCCGCCTCGTCGAGTTGCATGGAGGAGACGCCGAGGTCGAAGAGGACGCCCTGGACCTTCGCGATGCCGAGCCGGTCGAGCACGTCGGGGATTTCGTCGTAGACCGCGTGCACGAGCTCGGCCCGGTCTCCGAAGGGGGCGAGCCGCTCTCCGGAGAGGCGCAGCGCCTCCTTGTCGCGGTCGAGGCCGATGAGGCGGGCCGACGGGAAGGTGGAGAGCAGTGCCTCGCTGTGGCCGCCGAGCCCGAGGGTGCAGTCGACGACGACCGCTCCGGGCTCCGCGAGCGCGGGGGCCAACAGGTCCAGGCACCGCTGGAGCATCACCGGGACATGTCGGGTCTGGCTCAAAGGGCCCTCTCAGGTCCGGCGCGGCGTCCGTACGCACTGCCGGGTCCCCGCCCGCTCGAGAAGGGGAATGGCCTGCTGGCGCCGGGGAAGTGGCGTCAGCCGACCGGGAGCGGGAGGAGGCCGAGCCGTACGTACGCGCCGCGCACGTGGGGGGATTGCAGGAATCCCCGGGTGAACAGTCCAGCGGGGAGCAGGTCACGGCTCCCACTTCGCGTCACTTTAGTCCACGGTGTCGCCCGGTCAATCAACTGGCCTGCGCGTCGCGGACAGGTCCTTCGCACGGCCGCGAATCCGGCTCCGTCACCCATTCGGAGGCACCGGCCGCACTCCTGTGGGTTACCTCACAACAAGACTCATTGACGTTCTTTGTCCCTTCTCACAGCGGGCCCGAGCGATCGGTGACGACTACCGTCATAGTCATGTCGACTTCCGCATCCCCTACGGGCCGTACCTCCGACGTCCCCGCAGAGCCGATCGGTGACATAGCCACCGGCGGCACCGTCACAGACCGCCTCGTCGAGGCGAACCACCAGTACGCGACGGGCTTCGCCGATCCCGGCATGGACGCCCGCCCGGTCCTGCGCGTCGCCGTCGTCGCCTGCATGGACGCCCGGCTCGACCTCCACGACGCGCTCGGCCTCGAGCTCGGTGACTGCCACACCATCCGCAACGCGGGCGGCGTGGTCACCGATGACGTCATCCGCTCCCTGACCATCAGCCAGCGCGCCCTGGGCACCAGCAGCGTCGTGCTCATCCACCACACCAGCTGCGGCCTGGAGAGCCTCACCGAGGAGTTCCGGCACGAGCTCGAACTCGAGGTCGGCCAGCGGCCCGCCTGGGCGGTGGAGGCCTTCCGCGATGTCGACCAGGACGTACGGCAGTCGATGCAGCGCGTGCGGACCTCGCCGTTCCTGCTCCACACCGGCGATGTGCGGGGATTCGTCTTCGATGTGACTACGGGTCTGCTGCGGGAGATCGACCCTGCGTGACCGGCCCCGGGCCGGAGGTTTCCGCATCGACTCGACGGTCAAAAGGCCGTAAGACCTGACATATCGCCGCCAGTTGTCCGCAGGCGAGTGACACAACCCGGTAAGCCCAACAAGAATGCGGGTGGGGCATCACGCTGAACCATTCACGCGTGGTGTCCGTGATTCGGGGTGGGCCGGGACGCGTACAGGCGTGCCGGCCCGGAGAACGTGTCCGAGGAGGGCCGGGTGACGACCTATGACGATCGAGCGAGCCTCACAGATCTGACCACCACAGCGGAGCGTGTCCGCAGGTCGGTCGAGGGTGTGATCGAGGGCAAGCCAGAGGTCGTACGGCTTTCGCTGACCGTGCTCCTCGCCGAGGGGCATTTGCTGATCGAAGATGTGCCGGGCGTGGGCAAGACCATGCTCGCCAAGGCGCTCGCGCGGTCCATCGACTGCTCGGTGCGGCGCATCCAGTTCACGCCTGACCTACTGCCGTCGGACATCACCGGTGTGTCCATTTTCGACCAGCAGCGCCGGGACTTCGAGTTCAAGCCCGGCGCGATCTTCGCGCAGATCGTGATCGGCGACGAGATCAACCGCGCGTCTCCGAAGACGCAGTCCGCGCTCCTGGAGTCCATGGAGGAGCGCCAGGTCACCATCGACGGGCAGACCTATGAACTGCCGAGCCCCTTCATGGTGGTGGCGACGCAGAACCCCGTCGAGATGGAGGGGACCTACCCCTTGCCCGAGGCGCAGCGCGACCGCTTCATGGCGCGCGTCTCGATCGGCTATCCGAGCGCGGAGGCCGAGCTGGAGATGCTGGACATCCACGGCGGTGTCTCGCCGCTCGACGACCTCCAGCCGGTGGCGCACGCGCACGACATCGTGAAGCTCATCGACGCGGTCCGCACGGTCCACGTCGCCGACGCCGTCCGGCGGTACGCGGTGGAGCTCGTCGGGGCGACCCGCAACCACCCGGACCTGAGACTCGGTGCCTCACCGCGTGCGACGCTGCATCTGCTGCGGGCGGCCAAGGCATCCGCGGCGCTCAGCGGCCGTGATTTCGCCCTGCCGGACGATGTGCAGGCGCTGGCCACGGCGGTGCTCGCGCACCGCCTGCTGCCCACCGCACAGGCCCAGTTGAACCGGCGTACGGCCGAATCGGTCGTCCAGGAGATCCTCCAGCGGACGCCCGTCCCGGCCGCCACCCAGCCGAACAGCGGCTTCTTCGGCCAGCAGCCGCCCGGCGCGCGGAGGCTGTGATGGCGGCCGGGGGGCCGCAGCCCGCACAGCCCGAGGAGGGCAAGGGCAGCATTCGGACGGCGCTCGCGGGGCTGACCACGCGCGGGCGCTCGTTCCTCGCGGCCGGGATCGCCGCCGCCGTCTGCGCGTACGTCCTGGGGCAGAGTGATCTGCTCCGGGTCGGGCTGCTGCTCGCCGTGCTTCCGCTGGTGTGCGCGACGGTGCTCTATCGCACGCGCTACCGCGTCGCGGGCAGCCGCAGGCTCTCCCCCGCGCGCGTGCCCGCCAGTTCGGAGGCCCGTGTCCATCTGCGGATGGACAACGTCTCGCGGCTGCCCACGGGGCTCCTGATGCTCCAGGACCGGGTGCCCTACGTCCTGGGGCCACGGCCCCGGTTCGTGCTCGACCGGGTGGAGGCCGGGGGCCGCCGGGAGGTGTCCTACCGGGTCCGCTCGGACCTGCGGGGACGCTATCCGCTGGGTCCCCTGCAACTGCGCCTGACGGACCCCTTCGGGATGTGCGAACTGACCCGCTCCTTCTCGACGCACGACACCCTGACGGTCATCCCGCGCGTGGAGGCACTGCCCGCGGTGCGGCTCACCGGCGAGGCCAAGGGATACGGCGACGGGCGGCATCGCTCGCTGGCCCTCGCGGGCGAGGACGACGTGATCCCGCGCGGCTACCGCCACGGCGACGACCTGCGCCGCGTCCACTGGCGCTCCACGGCTCGCTACGGAGAGCTGATGGTGCGCCGCGAGGAGCAGCCGCAGCGGGCCCGCTGCACGGTGCTGCTCGACACCCGGGCGCACGCCTTCCGGGGCGCGGGACCCGACTCGGCCTTCGAGTGGGCAGTGTCGGGCACGGCGTCCGCCCTGGTACACATGCTGGAACGGGGCTTCTCCGTAAGGCTGTTGACCGACACCGGCAACTCCGTGCCCGGCGAGGGCTCGGACGGCTTCGCGGGTGCGAGCCAGGAGTCGGCGGACGCGGCGGGGCTGATGATGGACACGCTCGCGGTGATCGACCACTCGGACGGCGGGGGGCTCTCGCCCGCGTACGAGGTCCTGCGCGGCGGCAACGAAGGCCTGCTGATCGCCTTCCTCGGCGACCTGGACGAGGAGCAGGCCACGGTGGCCGCCAAGATGCGCCAGCGCAGCGGAGCCGCCGTCGCCTTCGTCCTGGACAGCACGGCCTGGGCGCAGGGCCCTGGCGGCCCCCCCACGGGCTCCGGGGACGAGCGCATCCAGATGTTGCGCGAGGCGGGCTGGACGGCCGTGGCGGTGCCTCCAGGGGTCGCCCTGGTGGACCTGTGGCGCCAGGCGGACCACCTGCGGGCGAGCACGGGCCCCGCTCCGGTGGCGGGGACGACGACGGGGGGCTGGGGATGAGCGGTGGCCCGTCCGGCAGGACCACATGCGGCCCGCCCCGCAGGACCACAGGCACGACAACAGGGGGACGTTCATGAGTGGGCGCGCGCGACTCGCGCTCTGTGCCACGGCGGCCACGCTGATGGCGTCGGGGGCACTGCTGCCGCTCGTCGATCCGGCGACGTGGTTCGTCCAGGCGGCGATCCTGCTCGCGCTGCAGAGCGGTGTGGGAGCCCTCACCCGGCGGGTTCCGCTGGCCCGGCCCGTGACCGTCGCGGTGCAGGCCCTGGTGACGCTGCTGCTCCTCACCCTGGTGTTCGCCCGTGAGCAGGCGATCGGCGGGGTGGTCCCCGGGCCCGACGTCTTCCGGGAGTTCGGGCTGCTCCTCCAGGCGGGTGGCGACGACATCGGGCAGTACGCGATCCCGGCGCCGCTCAGCGACGGCATCCGGCTGATGATGGTCGGCGGCGTCCTGGTGATCGGCCTCGCGGTCGACGCCCTGGCGGTGACCTTCCGTACGGCGGCGCCCGCGGGGCTTCCGCTGCTCGCGCTGTACTCGGTCGCCGCCGGTATCTCCGCGAACGGCGCGGGGTGGCTGTGGTTCCTGCTCGCCGCCGCCGGGTATCTGCTGCTGCTCCTGGCGGAGGGCCGGGACCGGCTCTCGCAGTGGGGGCGTGTCTTCGGAGGCGCCGCACGCGCGCCCGGCCGGATCTCGGGCGGCCTGGAGACCGAGAGCGGTGCCATCGCCCCGGTCCGCACGGGGCGGCGCATCGGCGCGGTCGCCCTTGGCATCGCCCTGGTGGTGCCGCTCGCACTGCCCGCCCTGGACGGCGGGCTCCTCGACGGTTCCGGTGGCCCCGGCGGCTCCGGGACGGGCGGCGGTGGCACGATCTCCGCGGTGAATCCGCTGGTCGCGCTCCAGGACAGCCTGAACGAACCGCAGGACCGCGAGGTCATCTCGTACAAGACGAACGCCAAGCAGACCGACAATCTGTACCTGCGGATCGTCTCCCTCGACCAGTTCGACGGGACGACCTGGAAGACCACCGTCCGGAGCATCAGGGACGTGCCGTCACGGCTCGAGGATCCGCCCGGCCTCTTCCCCGACGTCCGCAGGAGCGAGATCCAGACCAACATCTCCGCCGCCGACGGCTATGCGCAGAACTGGCTGCCGATGCCCTATCCGGCGAGCGAGGTGAAGATCAACGGCCGCTGGCGGTACGAGCCCGTGGGGCGCGCCCTGGTCGGCGACCGCGGCCAGACGACGCGCGGTGCGCAGTACGAGGTGAAGAGCCTGATCGTGCAGCCGACGGCCACGCAGCTCGCCGACGCCGGTGAGCCGCCCACGCAGATAGAGCGTGAGTTCACCAAGGTGCCCGACTCGCTGCCCTCCGTGGTGGCCTCCGAAGCGACGCGGATCACCAAAGGCTCGGCGAACAACTACGAGAAAGCGGTCAAACTCCAGGACTGGTTCGCCTCGGACGGCGGCTTCACATACAACACGCAGGTGCGGGCGGGCAGCGGCCCGGCGGCGATAGCCCGCTTCCTGGAGCAGAAGGAGGGCTTCTGCGTCCACTTCTCGTTCGCCATGGCGTCGATGGCGCGGACGCTCGGCATCCCCGCGCGCGTGGCGGTGGGCTTCACCCCTGGCGCGGCCAAGGGCGACGGTTCGATGTCGGTCGGCCTGCGGGACGCGCACGCCTGGCCCGAGCTGTACTTCGAAGGTGTGGGCTGGACCCGCTTCGAGCCGACGCCGAACCGCGGCACGGTGCCGGACTACACCCGCCCGGACACCCCGACCGACGGCGCGAGCGACCCGGCGGTGCCCGAGCCGACCTCGTCGACGGCGCCGTCCAGCGAGCCGTCGGCCTCCACGAGCTGCCCGGCCGACCAGCGGAAGCAGGGCGGCTGCGAGAGTACGGCCCCGGCGATCGCGGGCGGTTCGGGCGGCGAAGGACCACCGATCGGCATGATCATCGCCGTGACCCTCGGGGCGCTCGTGGTCCTCGCGGTGCCCTTCCTTCCGATGCTGTGGCGGAAGCGGATCCGCGCGGTGCGCCTCGGCTCCTCCGGTCGTACGGAGGCGGACGCCGTCGCTCGGACTCTGGCCGCCTGGCTCGAGGTGACCGATACGGCCTGGGACCACGGGATCACGCCGGACGACTCGCAGACCCCGCGCAAAGCCGCCGCCCGGATCGTACGGATCGGCTCTCTCACCGCGGCGCCCGCGGAGGCCGTCCATCGTCTTGCGGCCGCGGTCGAGCAGGTTCTCTACGCGCCGCGTCCACAGCCGACGTCCGGCCTGGCCGACGACGTGCACCGCGTGTGTGACGGACTGCGGGCCACGGCAAGCCGTCCGGCCCGGCTGCGGGCGACGCTCGCGCCGCGTTCGGCCGCACGGGTGGTGTGGGCGACATCGGACCGCTGGGCAGCGTTCAAACAGCGGTGGTCCGAGCGGATCGCCAAGCGGTGGGCGGCCCTGCGGAGGCCTTCGCGGCCGGCGGAGCCATCGCAGCAGGAGGGTTGAGGACATGTGTAAGGGGTGACCGCCATTGGCGGTCACCCCTTACACATGACTGGAAAAGCTAAGAATTCATTGGCGCTGATTCATTGGCCCTGATTCATTGGTCCTGATTCATTGACCTTGTTCGTCGCGGCGGCGCTGCCAGCGCTGCTCGATCCGGTCCATCATCGACTTGCGCTGCCTGGTCTGCCGACGGGCCGGGGCGCCGCCCGGTGCCGTGGGCGTGCCGGCGGCCGGCTGTTCACCTGGCTTGGGCGCTTTGCGCCATCCGGTGACAGCGAGCACCGCACATCCCAGCATGACGAGGAATCCCACCACGCTCACCCAGATCTGCTGGGCGACCATTCCGGCCATGAGAAGAGCGATACCCACAAGGAAGCCCGCGACCGCTTGGTAGACCCGTCGCCGGGTGTACGTACGCAGCCCGCTTCCCTCGAGCGCTGTCGCGAACTTGGGATCTTCGGCGTACAGCGCTCGCTCCATTTGCTCGAGCATGCGCTGCTCGTGCTCCGAGAGCGGCACGGAGTCCTCCTCATCGTGCAGTCGCCGGGGCGACCGGGGGTCCCCTTCAGGATAGGCAGGGAATCGCCCCCGTGAAACCCGCCCCTCTGCGCCAACTTCGCCAAACCGGACCACCCTGCCGCTCCGGCTCACTGAAGCGTGCATTCCCCAGCGGCCGACCCGGCATTCCGGGTGGTCTGCCTCGATCATACGGCGCCCATAGCCCGTTCGGGGGGTGTGTGCCCTACTCCATGTGCGGTTGCGTCGCTGATCAGCGGGGCAGCCAGCGCGAACGTCAGGCCGCTTCGGCATCCCGGGTCTCACCGAGCACGTGCAGCTGGGTGGCCACGGAGTGGAAGGCGGCGAGCTCGGCGGCGGCCGCCTCCAGCTTGAGCAGGGCCTCCATCGCGCCGGGCTCGGTGTCCACCAGGACGCCCGGAACGAGGTCGGCGAAGACCCGCACTCCGTGCACGGCGTCGACCCGGACGCCCGCGCTCTCGACAAGATCGGTGAGCTGCTCGGCGGTGAAGCGCCGGGGCACGGGGTCGCCGTCGCCCCAGCGTCCTGCCGGGTCACTGAGCGCCTGCCTGGCCTCGGTGAAGTGCCCGGCGAGCGCCCTGGCGAGCACGGCTCCGCCGAGGCCCGCGGCGAGCAGGCTGAGGGTGCCGGAGGGGCGCAGCGCACCGACCGCGTTGCGCACGCCCTCGGCGGGGTCGTCCACGTACTCCAGGACGCCATGGCACAGGACGGCATCGAACCCACCGCGCTCCACCACGTCGAACAGGCCGTGTACGTCACCCTGGACGCCGCGCACCCGGTCGGCGACGTCCGCCTCGGCTGCCCGGCGCTCGAGCGCGAAGAGGGCGTTCGGGCTGGGGTCGACGACGGTGACGCGGTGGCCGAGGCGGGCGACGGGCACGGCGAAGTTGCCGCTGCCGCCTCCGGTGTCGAGCACGTCGAGCGAGCGTGACTCCCGGCCCGTGGCCTTGACCCGGCGGTCGAGAGCGTCCTTGAGGACCTCCCAGACCACGGCGGTACGGAGAGAAGCGCGGGGGCGCATCGGGTCCGACACGGCAGTTGACTCCTCGGCGCGTCCACCGCTTGGTCCGCGGCGGAGCTAGGGGATTCCCTCCGCCTGCTCTTGCGGCACGGAGGAGGGTGCGGGCGCTCCCACCCTATTGCCTTCGGCCGACTGCCCCGTCACCCGTCTCAACCCGCCTCAACCCGCGTCCGGCGGCTCCTGCCTGGGCTGGGGCAGCACGGGCTGCAGCACGAGCATCCGCTCGATGAGGCGCAGGAACATCGCCACGTCGCGCAGCAGGTCGTCCGCGTCGCGAACCGTGGCCGCGCCCTGTATGCCCGCCTCGGCGCGGGCCCTGCGTGCCGCGCCGGACGCGAACAGGGCGCTCCACTCGGCCAGTTCGGGCGCTATCTCGGGGAGCACTTCCCAGGCGCTCCGGATCCGCTGCCTGCGTCGCGGGGTCGTCTCGGGGCGACCGCGGGCGGCGAGGACGGCCGCCGCGGTGCGCAGGGCGGCCAGATGGGCTGTGGCGTAGCGCTCGTTCGGAGTGTCCAGGTGCGCGGCTTCTTCGATGCCGGCGCGGGCCTGGGCGAGCAGTTCGAGGGCGGCGGGCGGGGCAGTGGCCCGGCGCAGGACGGGGTGGACGTCGCTCGCGGGGCCGGTCAGCGGGGCAGAGCCGACGGGGCGGTGCCGACGTGCGGCTGCTGCGGAAGTGCTGGCCATGACGAACCTCCTGTCGTCGCGTAACGGCATGGTGGCCGTATGTGCCCATCGTGAAGTACGCCACTGACAATCGGCTCTGACCTGCGCTTTTGCCTCATTCGAAGGTTCGCGCTAGTTTTTGTACTGACCAGTCAGTTCAAAAGAGGGCGCGGACAGCGCAGAGGATGCGAGGGGGATCAGCCAGTGGACGGTCCGAAGGACGGTGTGCGGGGAGCCGCCGTCACAGCGGAGGGGTTCGGGCTCAAGGGGCCGCGGGGCTGGGCGTTCCGCGGGGTCGGCGTCGACGCGGAGCCCGGGGCCCTGATCGCGGTCGAGGGACCATCGGGGTCCGGCCGCACCTGCCTGCTGCTCGCACTCACCGGGCGGATGCGCCCCACCGAGGGCGAGGCCGCCGTGGGGCGCTTCCGGCTGCCCAAGCAGCTCGCGGCGGTCCGCCGGATCAGCGCGCTCGGGCCCGTGCCCGGCGTGACGGATCTCGACCCGGCGCTGACCGTCGCCGAGCATCTGCACGAACGGGCGCTCCTGCAGCGGCGGTTCGGCGGCTCGCTGCGGGGTCTGCTGAAGCCGCGGGCGGAGCGGAAGACCGAGGCACGGCTGCGGATCGACACCGCGCTGACCGCGGCGGGGCTCGACATGGAGTCGCTGCCCAAGGGCCGGCGGACCTCCGTACGCGACCTGGAACGCCTTGAGGCGCTGCGGCTCTCCGTGGCCCTGGCCCTGATCGGGCGGCCGCGGCTGCTCGGCGTCGACGATGTCGACCTCAAGCTGTCGGACGCCGAACGGGCCGAGGCCTGGGCCCTGTTGAGGTCCATCGCCGACAGCGGCACCACCGTCGTGGCGGTGTGCAGCGAGGCTCCCGATGACGCGGTGGTCATATCGACCGCGCGGCCCGCCGACGGCACGTCGGACGACGACACCTCGGACACCGACGACGACAAGGAGACGGCCGATGCGCTCGCCGAAGCTGGCCTCGCTTGAGCTCAGGCGTTTCGGCAGGGGGAAGCTGCCGCGGATGGCGCTGGTCGCGCTCCTGCTGCTGCCCCTGCTGTACGGCGCGCTGTACCTCTGCTCGTTCTGGGACCCGTACGGCCGTCTCGACCGGATACCCGTGGCGCTCGTCAACGACGACAAGGGCGCGAGCGCCGCGGGCAAGAAGCTCGCGGTGGGCGACGGCATCGTCGACGGGCTCGAGGACAGCAAGACGTTCGACTGGCACGAGGTGAGTTCCGCCGAGGCGCACAAGGGCGTCGAGGACGGGACGTACTACCTGTCGCTCACGATGCCGTCCGACTTCAGCAAGCGCATCGCGTCGAGTTCGGGGGACTCTCCGGAGACGGGCGCTCTTCAGGTCCGTACGAACGACGCCAACAACTACATCGTCGGGCAGATCTCGCGGACGGTCTTCTCCGAGGTGCGCACGGCGGCTTCCACCAAGGCCTCACGATCGTTCCTCGACAAGATCTTCATCTCGTTCTCCGACATCCACGGGGCGACCCAGAAGGCAGCCAAGGGCGCCGACAAGCTCGACAGCGGCATCGGAGAGGCCAAGAAGGGCTCGAAGAAGCTCGCGACCGGCCTGACGGACGCCAAGAACGGCAGCAGCGACCTGGCGGGCGGCATCAAGAAGCTCGACAAGGGCGCCGGTGAACTGGAGACCGGCTCGAAGCGGGTCTCCGACGGCACCCAGAAGCTGGCCGACAAGGTCAACGGCACAGCGGACCAGGTGCGGCCCTTCCTGAAGGACAACGGCAAGACCGTCGGGGACACGGCCCAGCTCGTCGCCGACTCCTCCAAGGCCCTGCGCCACAACCTGGACACCTGGGTGAAGCTGGCGCCAGAGGCGGCCAAGGGCGCGGCGAGCGGCTCCAAGGTCATCGGCGACTTCTACACGGAGCGCTGCGAGAACGCCCCCCTTCCCGATCCCTACTGCCCGAAGCTCAAGGAGGCCAAGAAGTCCGCGGAGAACGTATCGACCATCGCGGACGACATGAACACCCTGGTCAAGGACCAGAACAGCGACGTCAAGAAGCTCAAGACGCACCTCAGCACGCTGCAGAAGAAGTCCCAGGCGCTCGCCGACCGCGCGCCGCACCTCGACGAGGACCTGAACAAGGCCGTCACCCAGATCAATGACCTCAACTCGGGCGCGGGCAAGGTCTCCAAGGGCGCCAAGAAGCTGCACACGGGCCTCGGCACGGCCAAGACAGGCGCCGACGACCTCGACGCGGGCGTCGGCAAGCTCAAGACGGGCGCGACCGATCTCAAGGGCGGCCTGTTCAAGCTGGCCGACGGCTCCGAGAAGCTGTCCGGCGGACTGCACGACGGCGTCAAGAAGATCCCCGACTACGACAAGAACGACCGCGACCAGCGCACCGACGTCATGGCCGACCCGGTGCAGCTCGCCTCCCAGTCGATGCACAAGGCGCCCAACTACGGCACGGGCTTCGCGCCCTACTTCATCCCGCTGTCCCTGTGGGTCGGCGCGATGGTGGCGTACATGCTGATCCAGCCGCTCAACCGGCGCGCGCTCGCCGCGGGCGCCTCCGCCTGGCGGATCGCGTTCGCGGGCTGGCTGCCGGTCGCCGCCCTCGGGGTGCTCCAGACGGCGGCCCTGATGTCGGTCCTGCACTGGGGTCTCGGTCTGCAGATGGCGCGGGCGGCCGGGACAGTGGGCTTCCTCTGCCTGGTGACGTGCTGCTTCGCCGCGATCGTGCAGTGGCTGAACGCACGCTTCGGAGCGGCCGGGCGGATCCTCGTCCTCGCTGTCCTGATGCTCCAGCTGACATCGGCGGGCGGCACGTACCCCGTCCAGACGAGTCCGTCCTTCTTCAACGCGATCCACCCCTTCTTGCCGATGAGTTACGTCGTCGACGCTCTACGGAGGCTCATCACGGGCGGCGGGCTCGGCCCCGTCTGGCAGGCGTGCGTGGTCCTCACGGCCTTCACCGCGGGCGCCCTCGCGCTCACCGCGCTCTCCGCGCACCGCAAGCAGGTGTGGACCCTGGACCGGCTGCACCCGGAGCTGAGCCTGTGAGAGCCGGAACCGAGCCTGTGCGCGCGGCAAGACCTGTGAGAATCGAGCCCATGGACAGCAGCGCAACCAGCACCCGGCGCGAAGCCACCCGGCAGAAGCTCTACGAGGCGGCCGTCACGCTCATCGCGGAGCAGGGCTTCTCGGCCACGACGGTCGACGAGATCGCCGAGCGGGCCGGGGTCGCGAAGGGCACGGTCTACTACAACTTCGCGAGCAAATCGGTCCTCTTCGAAGAGCTGCTGCGCCATGGCGTCGGACTGCTCACCGCCTCCTTGAAGGAGGCGGCGGAGAAGACCGCCGGGCATGGCGGCAGCAAGGTCGACGCCCTGGACGCGATGATCCGGGCGGGCCTGGTCTTCATCGACCGCTATCCGGCCTTCACCCAGCTGTACGTCGCCGAACTGTGGCGCACCAACCGCGCCTGGCAGTCCACCCTGATGGTGGTCAGGCAGCAGGCGGTCGCCGTCGTCGAGGACGTACTGCGAGGGGGCGTCGAGAACGGCGAGCTCAGCGAGGAGATCGACATCCCCCTGACGGCCGCGGCGCTCGTCGGGATGGTCCTGGTGGCGGCCCTCGACTGGCAGGCCTTCCAGCCGGAGCGCTCCCTGGACGATGTGCACTCGGCGCTTTCGCGCCTGCTCCAGGGCCGGGTGAGCGGAGGGCGCTGAGCCCGCCCTGAGCCGCGTACGAAACAGCGCCGGTCCGGTGCCGCCTGATCTCCAGGCGGCACCGGACCGGCGCTTTTGTGTTCCCCCGAAACCCCCGTTTCGGCCCCCGAGGTGGTCACCCCCGGGTCGCCCCCGTCCCCCGTGTCTCACTCCCACCTCTGGTGGGGTGGGAGGAGCGGCCAAGGGCGCCGCGCCGTTCCGCCGCCCCGTGTCGGCGGTACGGGCGCTGCGCCCTTCTCCGTGTCCCTCACTCTTCCGTCTTCGCAGGTCGGGACCCATCCGCGCTGGTACTCATCTCCAGTACTAGGTACGGATACTCAGACCTGGGTGCTCATCCCCAGACCGGCGACTTCCGGACTGGTTACGATCGCGTCCGTGTCCGTACTCCCCCTGGTCTTCACCAGCGGCTGGGCGAGCGGGATCAACGCGTACGCCGTTGTCCTGCTGCTCGGTGTCTTCGGCGCGACCGGGATCACCGACGAGGTGCCCGAGTCGCTGCAACGTCCTGATGTGCTGATCGTCGCCGGAGTGCTCTTCGCCTGCGAGGCCGTCGCCGACAAGATCCCTTACGTCGACTCGGTGTGGGACACGGTGCACACCGTGATCCGGCCGGTGTCCGGTGCGGTGGTGGGCGCGCTGCTCGCGGGCCAGAGCGGTTCGCTTCCTGACCTGGCGGCGGGCGCGGTGGGCGGTTCGACGGCGCTGGCGAGCCACTTCGTGAAGGCCGGGACGCGGATGGCGATCAACACGTCGCCCGAGCCGTTCAGCAACATCATCGTGAGCACGGCGGAGGATCTCGGGGTCGGCGGGATCGTGAGCTTCGCGATGTTCTATCCGGAGGCGGCGGCGACCATCGCGGCCGTGCTGCTGGTCACCGGCCTGGTGCTGCTGTTCTTCCTGGTCTCGCGCATCCGGCGGTTCCTGCGGCGCAGGGCGCAGCGGCGCGAGGAGAAACGGCTCGCGGCGCACGCGGGACGGCCGCCGGACTGAGGGCTCCCGGCGTGACTGTCAGTGGTGGCCGATAAAGTCCCTGGCATGGCACGGATTGTGGTGATCGGCGCCGGGATGGGCGCGATGGCGGCGGCCGCCCGGCTGGCCGTCGCGGGCCACCGGGTGGTGGTGCACGAGCGCTCGGCGACGTACGGCGGCGCGCTGGGCAGCGTCGAGCGGGACGGCTTCGTCTTCGACACGGGCCCCGCCCTGCTCCATCTGCCCGCGGTCCACCGCGACTTGTTCGTGAAGACGGGCAAGGAACCCCTGGAGAAGTGCGTCGAGCTCTCCCAGGTGGAGCCCGCGGTCCGGCATGTCTTCGCGGACGGCACGGCCACCGATCTGCCGAACGCCTCGCGCGCGGGCGTCGGCGAGGCCCTGGACGCGGCGCTGGGCAGCGGCGCGGGCGCCCTCTGGTCCGCCTTCATGGACCGAGCCCGTGAGGCGTGGGACCGCACCCGGCGTCCCCTCCTGGAAGAGCCGCTCTGGCCGAACTGGCAGATCCTCGCCGACCGCGAGCCCTACCCCGCGGCGGGGCACAAGCGCCTCCTGCGCCGCGAGCGCCGAGCGACCACCCTCACCGAGGTCGCCGAACTCGAACTGGGCGGCGACGCACGCCTCCTCGCGCTCCTCGAGCAGTACGCCATCGCGCACGGCCTCGATCCGCGTACGACCCCGGCGAGCGCGGCCGTCCTGCCCTACCTGGAGCACACCTTCGGCGCATGGTCCGTGCGCGGCGGGATGCGCGCCCTCGCGCGGGCCGTGTACGAGCGGTGCCTGGCCCGCCGGGTCGAGTTCGCGTTCGACTCCCAGGTGACCCGGATCATCGAGAAGGACGGCCGCGCGGCGGGCGTAGAGCTCGCGGACGGGACAGCGGAGGAGGCGGACTTCGTGGTCGCCGGGGTCGCGCCCGGCGTCCTGGACGACTTGCTGTCCGGTGTATCCGGCATGTCAGGCACCTCCGGCGCTTCCGGTGTGAACATACGGGCGGAGGGTGAGGTGCGGGCCCGCTCCGGACTGCCGAGCCGCCTCACGATCCTGCTCGCACTGCGCGGCCCGAGGCCGGGCGGGACGCCTCATCGGACGGTGCTGCATACCGCCGACCGCGAGGACGAGCTCACCTGGCTCTTCGGGGACCGCACCGGACTGCCCGCCGCACCCACTCTCACCGTGCTGCGCCCTGACGACCCGGCGCTCACCCCCGACGCCGAGCACGAGGCGGTCACGGTGACGGTCACGGTGCCCGCGCACGCGGAGGTCACCGAGGCGGACGTGGACCGGCTGCTCACCCGTGCCGAGGCCGTGGTGCCGGATCTGCGCGAGCGCCTGCTCTGGCACGAGGTCCGCACCCCCGCCGACGTCGCGGAGGCCACCGGCGCG
Source organism: Streptomyces sp. NPDC048441 (assembly GCF_043200235.1). Lineage (NCBI taxonomy): Bacteria > Bacillati > Actinomycetota > Actinomycetes > Kitasatosporales > Streptomycetaceae > Streptomyces > Streptomyces sp. NPDC048441. The sequence goes on along the minus strand of NZ_JBICXM010000005.1, from coordinate 165,380 downwards.
GACGGTGGCGCGGTCCCGCCCCCGTCCCTCGCGGCGGGCGAGGGCAAGCTGCTCCACCCGTCCAACAGCACGCGCGTGCCGGGGCTCTTCGCGGTCGGCGGCTGGGCGCACCCGGGCGGCGGGCTTCCGCACGCGGGCATGTCGGGCACGCTGGTCGCCGGGCTGATCGTGGAGGGGCCGGACTTCCGGGGCTCGCAGTAGGCGGAGGGCCAGAGCCAGGGGCCTCCGGGGATCAGTACCGGTACTGCTCGTTGTACCCCGCGTCGTACCCGTTCCCCTGGGCCTGCTCGCCCTGGTAGGGATACGGCTGCTCCGGCGGGAGTTCGCCGCCGTACTGGCCGTACGGGTCCTCGGCACTGCGCTGCTGGGGCACCCAGACCCCGCCGGGCGGCGTCTCGTTGTACGTCCCTGCCCCGGTGCCGTACGGATCGGCGGCAGGATAGGGCGCGTACTGCTGCTGGTCGCCGTACGTGTCGTAGGGCTGCTCGCCGCCGTACGTCTGCGTCCCGATGTACGGGTCGGAGTACGCGGCGTACTGCTGCTGCCCCGTCTCGCCGTACGCGTACGGCTGCTGGGGGTCATAGCCCGCGTTGGAGTACGTGTCGTAGCCGTAGCCACTGTCCGCCGGGGCGGCCTGCTGCTGTGCGTACGCCGGGTCGCTGTAGATGCCGTACTGCCCGGTGTCGTCGGGCAGGGGCTCCGGAGCGTAGACACCGCCCGGGGCCTGCTCAGGCGGAGGCGGTCCCATCGGATCCATCGGGCCCATCGCACCCGCCTGCTCGTACTCGAGGTCGGAGACCTGGAGCGTCGGCTCCTGGGCCGCATCGGCACCCCGCGGCGTCGTCTTGCGGCGCTTGCTCAGGCCCGGCTGGCCGCCGAGCGCCCAGCCGGTCGAGAAGCCGCGGCGGAACGACAGCGTCACGTACGTCTGTCCCGTGGCGAAGGCGATCGCACCGACCGCGATGACCACCACCGACGGCATCAGCACGCCGATGACCACACCGAGGAAGCCGCCGAAGGCGAGCAGCCGCCAGCGCAGCCGCGCCTTGTACTGCAGCAGCACCTCGCCGAGCAGCCACAGCGCGACGCCGCCGAACGCGATGTAGAGGACCGTCCAGCCCATGTACGCCCCTCTCCCCACGGCCGCCGCCTCAGGGGTACGGCCGGTCAGGCCTGCGGGTGATGCAGGCCCAGATTTTCGTAGATTTCCAACGTCGCCGTGGAGTTGTTGAGCGTGATGAAGTGCAGTCCAGGAACACCCTCGGCCAGCAACCGCGCGCAGAACTCCGTCGCGAACTCGATGCCAATGGAGCGTACAGCCGCCGGATCGTCTTTGGCTGTGAGGATGCGCTCTTTGAGAGCCGAGGGGAAGGAAGCGTTGCTGAGCTGGGGCAGCCGCTCCAACATGCGCACGTTCGTCACCGGCATGATCTCCGGGATGATCGGCGTCGCACAGCCCGCGGCCTCGACCCGGTCGCGAAGGCGCAGATACTCCTCCGGATAGAAGAACATCTGTGTGATCGCGTAGTCGGCGCCCGCGCGGCACTTGTCGACGAAGTGCCGGACGTCGGTGTCCCAGTCGGGCGAGCGCGGATGCATCGCGGGGAAGGCCGCGACGCCCACGCAGAAGTCGCCCGACTCCTTGATCAGCTCGACCAGTTCGGCGGCGTACGTAAGGCCCTTGGGGTGCTTGACCCAGTCCGCGAGAGGGTCACCGGGCGGGTCGCCGCGGACCGCGAGCATGTTCCTGATCCCGGCATCCGCGTACTGCCCGATGATGTTGCGCAGCTCGGCCACGGAGTGGTCGACCGCGGTCAGGTGGGCGACGGGCGTGAGCGTCGAGTCGGCGACGATCTGCTGCGTTTCCTTGACCGTGCCCGCCCGTGTCGAGCCGCCCGCGCCGTACGTCACGGAGACGAAGCTGGGGGCCACCGCCTCGACCCGGCGCAGGGCGTTCCACAGGTTCCGCTCGCCCTTCGCGGTCTTCGGCGCCGAGAACTCGAAGGAGTAGGTCGTCTTGCCGGTCGCGAGCATGTCGCGCACGGTCCGTGCGCGATCAGTTCTGGTGGAAGCAGTGCCTAGGGCCATACGGGCAGGTTAGCGACGGGGCACCGCTACCGGCCAATCCCCGTCCATCCTGCGGACAACCTCCACGAAGGATGGCCGAAGATCGCCGATCAGGCCGTGCGCAGCCGCTTCGCGAAGTCGGCCGCCGCGGCGGCCGGATCGTCGGCCTCGGTGATGGCCCGTACGACGACGACACGGCGGGCGCCCGCTTCGAGCACCTCGTCCAGATTTCCCGCGTCGATGCCGCCGATCGCGAACCACGGGCGGTCCGTGCCGAGCGACGCGGTGTACCGGACCAGGTCGAGCCCGGGGGCGTACCGGCCCGGCTTGGTGGGTGTCGGCCAGCAGGGTCCTGTGCAGAAGTAGTCCACGCCGTCCTGTGTGGCCGCCGCGGCGGCCTCGGTGTCGGCATGAGTGGAGCGGCCGACGAGGACGTCATCTCCGAGGATCGCGCGGGCCGCGGGCACGGGCAGGTCGCCCTGGCCCAGGTGCAGCACGTCGGCGCCGATGGCGTGCGCGACGTCCGCGCGGTCGTTCACCGCGAGGAGCTTGCCGTGCCGCCGGGCGGCGTCGGCGAAGACCTGGAGGTGGTCGAGCTCCTCGGCCGCCTCCATGCCCTTGTCGCGCAGCTGCACGATGTCGACGCCGCCCGCGAGAACGGCGTCGAGGAACTCCGGGAGGTCTCCCTGGCGCTTGCGGGCGTCCACGCACAGGTAGAGACGGGCGTCCGCGAGCTGCTCGCGGGCAGGCTTGGTGGCCATGGAGAGGTCCCCCCGGGGTCGGTGGCGTACGGACCGGCGCGTCCCTGGGGACACGCCGGTCCGTACGCCGGACGGTTTTCCGTGTCGGTCAGACGGCGAGCGCCTGGGCGCGGCGCTTCACCTCCGTGCCGCGATTCTCGCTCAGGGCCTGCGCGGGCGTGCCGGGCAGGGTCGGGTCGGGAGTGAAGAGCCACTCCAGCATCTCTTCGTCGGAGAAGCCGTCGTCCCTCAGGAGCGTCAAGGTGCCGGTCAGGCCCTTGACGATCTTGTCGCCGTCGATGAAGGCGGCCGGCACCGCGAGCGCGCGGTTCTCACCACGGCGCACGGCGATCACTTGGCCCTCCTTGACCAGCTGGCGCACACGCGTCACCTCGACGTCGAGCATTTCTGCGATGTCGGGGAGGTGGAGCCACTCGGGGACGAGAGCATCAGTCTTTGCGTCAATCTCGGTCACGGGTCAAGCGTATCGCTGGCCACTGACACCGGCCGGGCACAGGGTGCGCCCCGGGGCTGCCCCAGGGCTAGGGAAGCGTTGCCTTCTTCAGCGGCACCGCGGGATCCGATGCCAGCTCAGGGGAGAGGCGCATGCCCGCCTCGATCAGCTTGCGGCCCTGGGCCAGGTCCCTGGGGCGGCCCACAGCGAGGACCGCCACCAGTACGCCCTCCCTGAGCCAGCACACCGTCCAGGCCGCGCCCGAGGGGTCGCCGCGCCGGATCAGCTCGTCGGCGGGCGCGTGGTGGCCCGCGTACTGCACGAAGCGGCCGAACTGCTCGGACCAGAAGTACGGGACCGGGTCGTACGCCGAAGGGGTCTCGCCGATGATGTTCGCCGCCACCGTGCGCGGGCCCTGGAGTGCGTTGTCCCAGTGGTGAACGAGAAGTCGCTCGCCATACCTTCCCGAAGGGAAGGAGGAGCAGTCGCCGACCGCGTACACATCGGGTTCCGACGTACGCAGGTGGTCGTCGGCGACGATTTCCCGGTGGGCGCCCAGGGTGATGCCGGAGCCCCCGAGCCAGTCCGTGGCGGGGCGGGCGCCGATGCCGACGACGACCGCGTCCGCGGGCAGCCGTGTGCCGTCGTCCAGGAGGACACTGCCGGGCTCGACGCGCTCCACGCGCGCGTGGGTGCGCAGCTCGGCTCCGGAGTCCGCGTACCAAGCCGCCATGGGCGCCGCGACCTCGGCGGGCAGCGCCCCCGCGAGCGGGCGCCCGGCGGCCTCGACCACGGTGACGGAGCAGCCCGCCTCGCGTGCGGCGGTCGCGAACTCGGCGCCGATCCAGCCCGCGCCGACGACCACGATGCGGTGCTGCTCGGCCAGCACAGGCCGCAGCCGTTCGGCGTCGTCCAGGGTGCGCAGCAGATGGACACCGGGCACTCCGGAGGCGCCGGGCAGCAGGATCGGCTGGGCGCCGGTGGCAATGACGAGGACGTCGTAGGGCACGGGCCCCGACGAGGTGTCCAGCTCGTGGGCGGCTGGACGGACGCCGGTGACCTCGTGGCCCAGGCTCAGCTCGATGCCGAGCGCCTCGAAGTCGATGTCGAAGGCGGAGCCCTCCGCCTTGCCGAGCAGTACTGCCTTGGACAGCGGCGGCCTGTCGTACGGCTGGTGCGGCTCCGCGCCGATCAGGGTGACCGCACCGGCGAACCCCTGGTCCCGCAGGGCCACGGCGGTCTGCACCCCGGCCATCCCCGCGCCGACGATGACGATCCGCCGCTCTGTCTGCCTCCGCTGCTCACTCACCCGATCACTGTAGGGCGGCGGGCGTCGCACGCCTCAGAGTGCGACGAGGAGATCTCTGACACACCGTCACTGCCCGTGCGCGGGCAGCTCCCCTACTGTCGTCGGACGCGACGGGCTAGGGTGGCCGGTGCGAAACACTCGCGGGAGCCCGGACGCACCGGGCTGAGAGGGAGGCTGGGACGGCCTCCGACCGTACGAACCTGATCCGGGTCATGCCGGCGAAGGGAGGGGCTGGACGCCCATGCATCCACGTACATCACCCCGTACGACGAACAGCACGAACGACGTCGTTGTCGTCGGGGGCGGCATCATCGGCCTGGTCACGGCCTGGCGCGCGGCACAGCGCGGCCTGTCCACCGCGGTCGTGGACCCGGATCCCGGCGGCGGCGCGGCGCAGGTCGCCGCGGGCATGTTGGCCGCCGTCACCGAGCTGCACTACGGCGAGCAGGCGCTGCTCGGCCTGAATCTCGCCTCCGCGAAGCGCTATCCCGAGTTCGCGGCCGAGCTCACGGAGGCGAGCGGCCGCGATCTCGGCTACCGCGCGTCAGGCACGCTCGCCGTCGCACTCGACTCCGACGACCGCGCCCATCTGCGCGAACTGCACACCCTTCAGCAGCAGTCGGGGCTCACGTCGGAGTGGCTGAGCGGGCGCGAGTGCCGCCGCCTCGAGCCGATGCTCGCGCCGGGAGTCCGTGGCGGGCTCCGAGTGGACGGCGACCACCAGGTCGACCCGCGCAGGCTCGCCGCCGCGCTCCTGGTGGCCTGCGAGCGGGCGGGAGTGATCTTCCACCGCGTGTGGGCCGAGCGCCTCTCGGTCGTACGGGACCGGGCCACCGGAGTCGTACTCGCCGACGGCACCGCCCTGGAGGCCGGTCTGACCGTGCTCGCGGGCGGCAGCCTCAGCGGGCGCCTCGCAGGGGTCCCGGAGGGCGTGCTGCCGCCCGTACGCCCCGTGAAGGGGCAAGTGCTCCGGCTCACGGTGCCGGAGCGTTACGCGCCGTTCCTGAGCCGCACCGTGCGCGCCGTCGTGCGCGGCAGCCACGTCTATCTGGTGCCGCGCGAGAACGGCGAGCTCGTCGTCGGCGCGACCAGCGAAGAGCTCGGCTGGGACACGACGGTCACCGCGGGCGGCGTGTACGAGCTGCTTCGGGACGCCCACGAACTCGTACCGGGCATCACGGAACTCCCGCTGACCGAGACCCGCGCGGGTCTGCGCCCCGGCTCCCCGGACAACGCGCCCCTGCTCGGCCCGACCGCGCTCCCCGGCCTCCAGCTGGCCACCGGGCACTACCGCAATGGCGTGCTTCTCACGCCCATCACCGGCGACGTCATGGCGCACGCCCTGACCACCGGTGAACTGCCCGACGAGGCGCGGGGGTTCACTCCCCTGCGCTTTGTCCGCACCCCTCTTACGAAGCGCTTCATGGAGCAGCCCGCATGACCCTCTCAGCCGATACAGCCGGTACAGCCGTCTCCGTCAACGGGGAAGTGCGCGATGTGGCCGCGGGCACCACGCTCGAAGCCCTCGTCGCCACCCTCACCGTCGCGCCCTCCGGCGTCGCCGCCGCGCTCAACGAAACCGTCGTCCCGCGCGCGCGGTGGTCAACCACCGCACTCGCCGACGGCGACCGTGTCGAAGTCCTCACCGCCGTCCAAGGAGGCTGAACCGACCATGGCAGACGACCCTTTCGTCATCGGCGGGCTCACCCTTTCCTCGCGCCTGATCATGGGTACGGGCGGTGCGCCGAGCCTGGACGTCCTGGAACGGTCCCTCGTCGCCTCCGGAACGGAGCTGACGACGGTCGCGATGCGCCGCCTCGATCCCGGCGTGCAGGGCTCGGTGCTCTCCGTCCTCGACCGGCTCGGCATCCGGGTCCTGCCGAACACGGCGGGCTGCTTCACCGCGGGCGAGGCCGTCCTGACCGCCCGGCTCGCTCGCGAAGCGCTCGGCAGTGACCTGATCAAGCTGGAGGTCATCGCGGACGAGCGCACTCTGCTCCCCGACCCGATCGAGCTCATCGACGCCGCCGAGACCCTGGTCGACGACGGCTTCACGGTGCTTCCGTACACGAACGACGATCCTGTCCTGGCCCGGAAGCTGGAGGACGTGGGCTGTGCGGCGATCATGCCGCTCGGCTCCCCCATCGGTTCTGGGCTCGGCATCCGTAACCCGCACAACTTCCAGCTGATCGTCGAGCACGCACGCGTGCCGGTGATCCTGGACGCGGGGGCGGGGACGGCGTCCGACGCGGCGCTCGCGATGGAGCTGGGGTGCGCGGGTGTGATGCTCGCCTCCGCCGTGACGCGGGCCCAGGAGCCGGTCCTCATGGCCGAGGCCATGCGGCACGGGGTCGAGGCGGGGCGCCTCGCGTACCGGGCCGGGCGGATTCCCCGGCGGCACTTCGCCGAGGCGTCGTCTCCCGCGGAGGGCCTGGCCCGGCTGGATCCGGAGCGGCCCGCGTTCTGAGTGCCGCACAGCGCCGCACAGTGCCGCACGCCTGTTACAGGTCGGCTGCAGTCGAGCTCCGAGGACACCCGGACGGGCAACGGTGTCAGCGGTGGCTCGTAGACTCCCTGCGTGGACACGACCCTTCAAGACCCGCTCGTCGGCCAGGTGCTCGACGGCCGCTATCGCGTGGACGGACGGATCGCGGTCGGCGGGATGGCCACGGTCTACCGGGCCGTGGACACCCGCCTCGACCGCGTGCTCGCGCTCAAGGTGATGCACCCGACGCTGGCCGCCGACGTCTCGTTCGTCGACCGCTTCATCCGCGAGGCGAAGTCGATCGCCCGGCTCTCGCACCCGAACGTGGTGGGGCTGTTCGACCAGGGTGCCGACGGTGCGTACGTCTATCTGGCGATGGAGTACGTCGCCGGGTGCACCCTGCGTGACGTCCTGCGTGAGCGCGGGGCCCTGCAGCCGCGGGCCGCGCTCGACATCCTGGAGCCGGTCCTCGCCGCGCTCGGCGCCGCGCACCGGGCCGGGTTCGTGCACCGCGACATGAAGCCGGAGAACGTCCTCATAGGGGACGACGGCAGGGTCAAGGTCGCCGACTTCGGTCTCGTCCGCGCGGTGGACACCGTCACGAACACGACCGGCACGATCCTCGGAACGGTCTCCTATCTCGCACCCGAGCAGATAGAGCACGGCACGGCCGACACACGTGTCGATGTGTACGCGTGCGGGGTCGTGCTCTACGAAATGCTGACCGGCGCCAAACCGCACTCCGGTGAGTCGCCCGCCCAGGTGCTCTACCAACATCTCCACGAGGACGTGCCGCCCCCGTCGGCGGCCGTCCCCGGGCTCGCCGTCGAGCTCGACGAACTCGTCGCGTCCGCCACCGCCCGCACCCCCGACGTCCGCCCGTACGACGCGGTGGCTCTCCTGGGTCAGGTCAGGGAGGCACGGGCCGCGCTCTCCCTCGATCAGCTCGACGCGGTGCCGCCGCAGGCGCGTACGTCGGAGCATGACAACGGAGACGACCGTACGAGTGTGATCCCGCGCGCGGTGCGCTCCGTACAGCTTTCGCTCCCCGAGGACGGCGAGCAGGACCAGCGGAGTCGGCAGGACCCGCTCAACCGCACCAGCATCCTGACGACGCCCCCTCCGTCCGCCCCATCGGCGGGCCCGAGCCGCAGGCGCACCAACCCGCGCCGCGGTGTGTTCGTGCTGATCGCGGCCGTCCTCCTCGCCCTGGGCCTCGGCGTGGGCGTCTGGTACATCAACTCCGGCCAGTTCACCAAGGTCCCGCCACTCCTGGCGAAGACCGAGTCGGCGGCCAAGAAGCGCCTCGACGAGGCCGGGCTCGACGTGAAGGAAGTCAAGCGCGCCTACAGCGACACCGACAAGCGCGGCACGGTCATGGCCACCGACCCCGGGTCGGGCGAGCGCATCCGTAACAACGACAGTGTGACCCTCACCGTCTCCAGGGGCCCCGAGATCGTCAAGGTCCCCAGCCTCGAGGGCCTGCCCTTGAAGCAGGCGAAGGACAAGCTCAAGGGCGCGGGGCTCGTCCCCGGAATGACGACGAAGACCTTCAGCGAAGAGGTCGCGAGGGGCTCCGTGATCAGCACGGACCCGGGCGCGGGCACCAAGCGCAAGGCGGACTCGGCCATCGCGATGGTCGTCAGCAAGGGCGCCCCGGTCGAGACCCCCGATGTGACGGGCGAGTCCGCGGGCGAAGCGACCGCCGATCTGCAGGAAGCCGGCCTCAAGGCCAGGATCGCGACGACGCGGGTCTACTCCGACGAGGACAAGGGCGATGTCGCCAAGCAGTCCCCCGTCGAAGGCAGGCAGCTCGCCGAGGGTGACACGGTCACGCTGACGCTCTCCAAGGGGCCGGAGATGATCGAGGTCCCGGATGTCGAGGGCATGAGCGTCGACGATGCCACGCAGGAGCTGGAGGACGCGGGCTTCGACGTCGAGAAGGACCGCGGTCTGCTCGGCCTCTTCGGGGACACGGTGAAGGGCCAGTCGGTGGAGGGCGGTGAGGACGCGCCCAAGGGCTCCACGATCACCATCGAGATCCGGTAGCCACTGTCCCTGCGGGCCGTCCGTAGCTGATCGCGCCGTTCCCCGCGCCCCTTGCGGGCCCACCGGGATCCGCCGACAAGGCGGCCACGCGCGCGTGCCACCCTGGGGGCGTGAGCAGCGACAATCCCCCCAGTAAAGCGTCCCGCAACCCCGTCGGCGGCCACGTCCCCGTGGCCGGCGGTCTCGCCTCCGTAGGGCTTTCGTACGCCCGTGAGATGGGCGCCGAGGCCGTCCAGGTCTTCGTCGCCAACCCGCGCGGCTGGGCGACGCCGCCCGGTAATCCGAAGCAGGATGAGGAGTTCCGCGCGGCCTGCGCCGCCGAGGGGATTCCCGCGTACGTCCACGCGCCCTACCTCATCAACTTCGGCTCGCACACCGAGGCGACCGCCGAGAAGTCCGTGGAGTCCCTGCGCCACTCGCTGCGGCGGGGCCGCGAGATCGGGGCGCTCGGCGTCGTCGTGCACACCGGCTCGGCGACCGGCGGCCGGGACCGCGCCGTCGCCCTGAAGCAGGTGCGCGACCGGATGCTGCCGCTGCTCGACGAGCTGACGCACGAGGACGATCCGTACCTCCTCCTGGAGTCCACCGCCGGACAGGGCTTCTCGCTCTGCTCCCGCACCTGGGACTTCGGCCCGTACTTCGAGGCGCTCGACTCGCATCCCAAGCTGGGCGTCTGTCTGGACACCTGCCACATCTACGCGGCGGGCCACGACCTGACGGGGCCGAGCGGCATGAAGCAGACCCTCGACCTGCTGGTCGACACCGTCGGCGAAGGCCGCCTGAAACTGGTGCACGCCAACGACTCCAAGGACGTGGTCGGCGCCCACAAGGACCGCCACGAGAACATCGGCACCGGCCACATCGGCGAGGAGCCCTTCCGCGAGCTGATGGCCCACCCCGCGACCGAGAACGTACCGCTGATCATCGAGACACCCGGCGGCAAGGAGGGGCACGCGGCGGACGTGGCGCGCCTGAAGGAGCTCAGGAGCAACTAGCGGCCAGCGCCCCCGAAGATCTCTTGAGGAATACCCCCTAGGGGTATAGGGTTCCTGCCAGAAGGCAAGAAGGGCAGGAACCGCTGCCCGACGACCGCTGGGGGCTTCTCATGCAGCACGATCACGACGCTCACACCGAGCACGCGCACCACGAAAGCGCGCACCAGGATCACACCCACACCGGGCAGCACGGCATGGGCAAGGTCAGCTGGCGCATGGCGGCTCAGGCGACGCTGCACTGCCTCACGGGGTGCGCCATCGGCGAGGTTCTCGGCATGATCATCGGCACCGCGCTCGGCTGGGACAACATGCGGACGATGATCCTGGCGATCATTCTGGCCTTCTTCTTCGGATACGCCCTGACCCTGCGCGGCATCCTCAAGGCGGGCGTCGATTTCAGGACCGCGTTCCGGGTCGCGCTCGCCGCGGACACCCTGTCCATCGCGGTGATGGAGCTGATCGACAACGGCGTGATCGCGCTCTGGCCCGGAGCGATGGACGCCCATCTGTCGGACGCCATGTTCTGGTGGGTCCTGGCCATCGCCCTGGCCGCCGCCTTCGTGATCACCACCCCGGTGAACAAGTGGATGATCGGCCGCGGCAAGGGCCACGCGGTGGTGCACGAATACCACCACTGAATACGACCACTGACGGGATCAGAGCTCGGGGCCGTCCCCGGGCTCTTCCTGGTACGAGTACCGCTGTTCGGCCCAGGGGTCGCCGACGTTGTGATAGCCGCGCTCCTCCCAGAAGCCACGGCGGTCGGCGGTCATGTACTCGATGCCGCGGACCCACTTGGGGCCCTTCCAGGCGTACAGATGAGGCACCACGAGCCGCAGCGGAAAGCCGTGCTCCGCGGTGAGCAGCTCACCACCCTTGTGCGTGGCGAAAATCGTGCGGTCGGAGTCGAAGTCATCCATCCGCAGGTTCGAGCTGAAGCCGTACTCGGCCCAGACCATCACATGGGTGACGTCGGGCGCGGGCGGCGCGAGTTCGAGCAGCGCGCGGGCCGGCACGCCGCCCCATTCGGCGCCGATCATGCTGAACTTCGTGACGCAGTGCAGATCGCCGACCACGGTGGCGTACGGAAGGGCCGAGAACTCCTCGTGGGTCCAGCAGTGCTTGTCGCCGTCGGCGGTGGCCCCGAAGACCCTGAACTCCCAGCGCTCCGGGCGGAACTTCGGCACCGGGCCGTAGTGCGTGACCGGCCAGCCACGCTGCAGTCGCTGCCCCGGTGGAAGCTCCGGCTCCACTGCTTCCCGAGATGCGCGATCCGCCGGCTGACCCATGTCTCCATCCTGACAGACCCGGGGCGGTGGACATGACCAGCCGACGGCCGCCGGACGCCGATTGGGGCAACTCCTACTAAGCGTGCACTTACTGGACGCCTTCCGAACACCGGTGCAAGGATGCGCGCTACCTGGCCAGTCCCACACTTGGAAGGAGCCTCTGCGATGCAGGGCGACCCCGAGGTCATCGAGTTCCTCAATGAGCAGTTGACCGCCGAACTCACGGCGATCAACCAGTACTTCCTTCACGCCAAGATGCAGGAGAACTTCGGCTGGCCGAAGCTCGCCAAATACACCCGGTCCGAGTCGATCGACGAGATGAAGCACGCGGAGATCCTGACCGACCGGATTCTCTTCCTCGACGGCCTGCCCAACTATCAGCGGCTCTTCCACGTGCGCGTGGGGCAGACCGTCACGGAGATGTTCCAGGCGGACCGGCAGATCGAGGCGGAGGCGATCGACCGCCTCAAGCGCGGGATCGAGGTGATGCGCGGCAAGGGAGACATCACTTCCGCGAACATCTTCGAGTCGATCCTCGCGGACGAGGAGCATCACATCGACTATCTCGACACCCAGCTCGAACTGGTCGAGAAGCTGGGCGAGCCGCTCTACATCTCGCAGCTCATCGAGCAGCCCGAGAGCTGATCGAGCAGCCCGAGAGCTAAGCGGCTTCCGGGAGCTCCGAGTCGGGGGCGAAAGCCAGCGCAGGCTCGCCGTCCGCCACGAGCTCGCGCGTGGGGCACGCGCCCCGGCCGAGCAGCGCCTGAATGCGTCGTACGCACGAACCGCAGTCCGTGCCCGCCTTGCAGGCCGACGCTATCTGGCGGGGGGTACAGGCGCCGTCGCCCGCATGCTTCTTCACCTGTTCCTCGGTGATGCCGAAGCAGTTGCAGACGAACATGCGGTTCACCTCCCCGGTGATGTCTCAGGCGGGATCGATAAGCGGTGCCCGTCCCGATGAATCGGTGAGGCTAACCTAACCTTACCCGCCGTTCCCGGCGCGCAAAAGCCCCGGATACGCCGGTGGGGCACGGATCACATGGATCCGTGCCCCACACGTGCGTACAGCAGGGAATTACTGGTCCCGGTACATCTCCGCCACCAGGAAGGCCAGGTCAAGGGACTGGCTGCGGTTCAGACGCGGGTCGCAGGCCGTCTCGTAGCGCTGATGCAGGTCGTCGACGAAGATCTCGTCGCCGCCGCCCACGCACTCGGTGACGTCGTCACCGGTGAGCTCGACGTGAATGCCGCCCGGGTGCGTGCCGAGGGCCTTGTGGACCTCGAAGAAGCCCTTGACCTCGTCGAGCACGTCGTCGAAGCGACGGGTCTTGTGGCCCGAAGCCGCCTCGTACGTGTTGCCGTGCATCGGGTCGGTGATCCAGGCGACGGTCGCGCCGGAGGCGGTGACCTTCTCGACCAGCTCGGGGAGCTTGTCCCTGACCTTGTCGGCGCCCATCCGGACGATGAAGGTCAGGCGACCGGGCTCACGGTCCGGGTCGAGGCGCTCGATGTACTGAAGCGCCTCCTCCGCGGTCGTCGTCGGGCCGAGCTTGATGCCGATCGGGTTGCGCACCTTGGAGGCGAACTCGATGTGCGCGCCGTCCAGTTGACGGGTGCGCTCACCGATCCAGACCATGTGGGCCGAGGTGTCGTAGAGCCGTCCTGTGCGCGAGTCCACGCGGGTGAGGGCCGACTCGTAGTCGAGGAGCAGCGCCTCGTGCGAGGCGTAGAACTCGACGGTCTTGAACTCCTCCGGGTCCGTCCCGCAGGCGCGCATGAAGTTGAGCGCGTTGTCGATCTCGCGCGCCAGCTGTTCGTAGCGCTGGCCCGAGGGGGACGACTTCACGAAGTCCTGGTTCCAGGCGTGCACCTGGCGCAGGTCCGCGTACCCGCCCGTGGTGAAGGCGCGCACCAGGTTGAGCGTCGACGCGGATGCGTTGTACATCCGCTTCAGGCGCTCGGGGTCCGGGACGCGGGACTTCTCGTCGAAGTCGAAGCCGTTGACCGAGTCGCCGCGGTACGTCGGCAGGGTGACGCCGTCGCGGGTCTCGGTGCCCTTGGAGCGGGGCTTCGAGTACTGCCCCGCGATGCGGCCCACCTTCACGACGGGCACGGAGGCCGCGTACGTCAGGACGGCGCCCATCTGGAGCAGCGTCTTCAGCTTGTTCCGGATGTGGTCGGCGGACACGGCGTCGAAGGCCTCGGCGCAGTCGCCGCCCTGAAGCAGGAACGCCTCGCCCTTGGCCACAGACGCAAGGCGGGCGCGCAGCTGGTCGCACTCGCCCGCGAAGACGAGCGGCGGATACGACTCGAGGTCCGCGATCACATCGCGCAGAGCCTCGGCATCGGGGTACTCAGGCTGCTGCGCCGCGGGAAGGTCTCGCCAGGTGTTGCCACCGGAAGGGGTGGTCTTAGCGTTCACGGTCACGCGCACAACATTACGGGGTGATGTCCGCCGTCCAGTCACCCGCTCACCAAGTGAGACGGACCCGACACAGCCGGGCGTCGGCCCGCCGATGCGCTAGTGTGCCGGACATGCACGCGCAGACAACCCGTAACTGGTGGTGGCCCGCTCATCCGGCGGCCCACTGATTCTGCGCGTATCGAGACTCGCGAAGGCCGCCCGAGGGGCGGCCTTCAGTGTTTTCCGGACCTGTGCGGGTCCGGGGCGGGCCGTTCCTCTCCGAGTGAGAAGGAACAGAACCGATGCATTCCCCGACTCCCCTGCTCGACCTCATCGACGACGACCGCCCGTTCGCGGTGCTCCGCCGCCGCACGCCCGGCCATGACCACGACACGGTCGACGTCCTGATCGGCGCGGTCGGCACCTACGAGCGGCTCGCCGACATCCCCGACGAGGGTCTCGCGCTCATCCCCTTCCGGCAGATCAGGGAGCGCGGTTTCGACGTACGCGACGACGGCACGCCGCTCGCGGTCCTGACCCCCGACGAGACGTACGAACTCCCGCTCTCCGAAGCCCTGTCGGAGCTACCGGCCCATGACGTACGCGTCGAGAGCGGGGCCTTCGACGTCGACGACGCCGCGTACGGGGAGATCGTCGGGCGGGTCCTTCGCGAGGAGATCGGGCGTGGCGAGGGCGCGAACTTCGTCATCCGTCGTACGTACGAGGGTGAGATCCCCGGCTTCGGCAGGGCGGACGCCCTGGCACTCTTCCGCAGGCTGCTCGTGGGCGAGCGTGGCGCCTACTGGACGTACGTCGTGCACACGGGTGACCGGACGCTCGTCGGGGCGAGCCCGGAGGTACACGTCCGGATGTCCGGCGGGACGGTCGTCATGAACCCGATCAGCGGGACGTACCGCTACCCTGCCGAAGGCCCCACGGCGGACGATGTGCTCGGCTTCCTCGCCGACGGCAAGGAGACCGAGGAGCTGTCGATGGTCGTCGACGAGGAGCTCAAGATGATGTGCACCGTCGGCGACATGGGCGGTGTCGTCATCGGGCCGAGGCTCAAAGAGATGGCCCATCTCGCGCACACCGAGTACGAGTTGCGGGGCAAGTCGTCGCTCGACGTGCGTGAGGTCCTGAAGGAGACGATGTTCGCGGCGACCGTCACCGGCTCGCCCGTGCAGAACGCCTGCCGTGTCATCGAGCGCCACGAAGCGGGCGGGCGCGGCTACTACGCGGGCGCGCTCGCCCTCATCGGCCGCGACGCGGGCGGCGCGCAGACCCTCGACTCTCCCATCCTGATCCGCACCGCCGACATCTCCGGGGACGGCAAGTTGCGCGTCCCGGTCGGCGCGACGCTCGTGCGCGGCTCGGACTCGGCGAGCGAGGTGGCGGAGACGCACGCGAAGGCGGCGGGCGTGCTCGCCGCCCTGGGGGTACGTCCCGGACGGCCCCGCGCCGAGAACGTACGCCCCGCCCTTGCCGACGACCCACGGGTGCGGGCGGCGCTTGACGGTCGCCGGGCCGGGCTCGCGCCGTTCTGGCTGCGGATGCAGGAGCAGACGGACGAGCTGACCGGGCACGCTCTGGTGATCGACGGCGAGGACACGTTCACGGCGATGCTGGCGCATCTGCTGCGGTCATCGGGCCTCACCGTCTCCGTACGCCGCTACGACGAGCCCGGCCTGCGGGAAGCGGCCTTGGCACACGAGGGCCCGCTGGTCCTCGGCCCGGGACCCGGCGACCCCTCGGACCCTGACGACCCGAAGATGACCTTCCTGCGCACGCTGACCGCCGAGGTGATCCGCGATCACCGGTACGGCGTCCTCGGCGTCTGCCTCGGCCACGAACTGCTCGCGGCGGAGCTCGGCCTGGAGACCGTCCGCAAGGAGGTCCCGTACCAGGGTGCGCAGACCCGGATCGACCTGTTCGGACGGCCGGAGACGGTCGGCTTCTACAACAGCTTCGTGGCCCACTGCGACAAGGAGACGGCGGCGGAACTCACCGCCCACGGCATCGAGGTCAGCAGGGACACGGCCACGGGCGAGGTGCACGCACTGCGGGGGCCCGGTTTCGCGGGGGTGCAGTTCCACCCGGAGTCGGTGCTTTCGCTGCGCGGGACGGCGATCGTGCGCGAACTGCTGTCCGGCGTACTGGTCTAGGCCGTGGTGGGGGCCGCCGGGACCAGGACGTTCTCGCTGCGGCGGCCATCCCTGTAGTCCAGGACGTTCTGCACCGTGGTCTCGATGATCTGGCCGACCGCGTCCACGGTGTAGTACGCCTGGTGTGACGTGACCACGACGTTCGGGAACGTCACCAGGCGGGCCAGGGTGTCGTCCTCGACGGCTTCGAGGGACTTGTCGAGGAAGAAGAGCCCGGCCTCCGCCTCGTACACATCGAGCCCGACACCCGCGAAACGCCCGGCCCGCAACTCCGCGACCAGGGCGTCGGTGTCGATCAGACCGCCGCGACTCGAGTTCACCAGGATCGTGTCGTCCTTCATCATCCGCAGCTCCGCGGCGCCGATGATGTGCTGTGTGGCGGGGAGCAGCGGGACGTGCAGGCTGATCAGATCGGCGTCGGCGAAGAGCTGCTCCTTCTCGACGTACTTCATGCCGAGCTCGACGCATGCGGGGTTCTGGGCGACGTCCCAGCCGAGCAGATTCATGCCGAAGCCGTGCGCGATCCGGGTGAACGCCTCGCCGATCTTCCCGGTGCCGAGCACGCCGACCGTGCGGCCCCGCAGATCGCGGCCCATCAGGCCGTCGAGCCGGAAGTCGAAGTCACGGGTGCGGTTGCTGGCGCGGACGATGCGGCGGTTGACGGCCATCGCCAGGGTCCAGGCGAACTCGGCGACGGAGTACGGCGAGTAGTACGAGACGCGGGCGATGGTGAAGCCGAGGCGCTCGGCGACCTGGAGATCGATGTTGTTGAACCCGGTCGAACGCTGGGCGATCATCTGCGTGCCGCCCGCGGCGAGGGTCTGCAGGACGCGGTTGCCGAGGTCGGCGTTGACGCTGGTGGAGATGATCTCGTAGCCCGCGGCGATGGGGGCGGTGTCCTCGCTGAGGAAGACGTCCAGGCAGCGGACGTCGTGCTGTCCCGCGAAGGCCTTCTCGATGAGCGGCCGCTCGTCGGCCTGCACGCCGAATGCGAGGATCTCCATGCGGCGAGTGTAGGTATGACGGGGCAAATCGGCACTGCGGAGAAACAGGTGCGCGGGTGGGCGGGTGGGAGAAATCTGCCGCGAAGCGGCGGTACAGGGCACCCGCCCACCGGGAGTCAGCCGAAGAACACTCCCACCTCGGAGTAGAGCTCCGGGTCAACGGTCTTCAGCTTCGCCGTCGCGTCAGCGATAGGCACCCGCACGATGTCCGTCCCCTGCAAGGCGACCATCTTCCCGAAGTCGCCGTCCCGCACCGCCTCGATCGCGTGCAGCCCGAAGCGCGTGGCGAGCCACCGGTCGAAGGCGCTGGGCGTCCCGCCGCGCTGGATGTGCCCGAGGACGGTCGTCCGCGCCTCCTTCCCCGTGCGCCCCTCGATCTCCTTGGCGAGCCACTCCCCCACGCCGGAGAGCCGTACATGCCCGAAGGAGTCCTGCGTCCCGTCCTTGAGGACCATCTCGCCGTCCTTGGGCATGGCCCCTTCCGCGACGACGACGATCGGCGCGTACGAGGCCTTGAAACGCGAGGTCACCCAGGCGCACACCTGGTCGACGTCGAAGCGCTGCTCGGGAATGAGGATGACGTTCGCGCCCCCGGCGAGCCCGGAGTGCAGCGCGATCCAGCCCGCGTGCCGCCCCATGACCTCGCAGACCAGGACCCGCATGTGCGACTCGGCCGTCGTGTGCAGCCGGTCGATCGCCTCGGTGGCGATGCCCACCGCGGTGTCGAAGCCGAAGGTGTAGTCCGTGGCGGACAAGTCGTTGTCGATGGTCTTCGGTACGCCGACGACGTTGATGCCGTACTCGTCGGTGAGGCGCGCCGCGACGCCGAGGGTGTCCTCGCCGCCGATCGCGATGAGGGAGTCCACCTCGTACTTGGCGAGGTTCTCCTTGATCCGGCGGATGCCGTCCTCCGCCTTGAGCGGATTGGTGCGCGAGGAACCGAGGATCGTACCGCCGCGGGGCAGGATGCCCCGCACGGCCGGAATGTCGAGCGGGACGGTGTCACCCTCCAGCGGACCGCGCCAGCCGTCCCGGAAACCGACGAAGTCATAGCCGTACTCCTGTACGCCCTTGCGGACGATGCCCCGGATGACGGCGTTGAGCCCGGGGCAGTCGCCGCCTCCGGTCAGTACTCCGATTTTCTTGGCCCGCATGGAGATGTCCCTTCGCGTCAATGACCTGATGCGAGTCACGCTAATGGTGATCCAGGTCACTCAGGGACGGTGCGGATGGTCAATTCCTGGCCGGAACAAGGGAGTTGATCACGCACGTTCACTCATATGAGGGTCACTCGTCGTCGAGGCCACGCTCTATCGCGTACCGCACGAGCTCCACCCGGTTGTGCAGCTGGAGCTTGCCCAGGGTGTTCTGCACGTGGTTCTGCACGGTGCGGTGGGAGATGACGAGGCGCTCGGCGATCTGCTTGTAGCTCAGCCCCTTGGCGACGAGCCGGAGCACCTCGGTCTCGCGGTCGGTGAGCTGCGGGGCCTTCGGGTCGTCCGGGGCG
The DNA here is from genome assembly GCF_043200235.1 of Streptomyces sp. NPDC048441. NCBI lineage: Bacteria > Bacillati > Actinomycetota > Actinomycetes > Kitasatosporales > Streptomycetaceae > Streptomyces > Streptomyces sp. NPDC048441. The sequence continues at coordinate 146,912 of NZ_JBICXM010000005.1, read as the reverse complement.
CCGGGCGCCGGATCGGACGCCAGGCGGCGGTACTCGCCGAGGACGAGGCCCGCGAGTCCCGGCGTGAAAACCGTGTCACCGACGGCCGTGCGGCGCACCGCGTCGGTCAGCTCGGCGGTGGACGCGGACTTCAGGAGATAGCCGGTGGCGCCGGACTTGACCGCCTCCAGGACGTCGGCGTGCTCGCCGCTCGCCGAGAGGACGAGCACGCGCAGGGCCGGGTTGGCGGCGACGAGTTCCTTGCAGACCTGGACGCCCGGCTTCAGGGGCAGGTTCAGATCCAGTACGAGGACGTCGGGTGCGGCGGCCTGTGCGCGCCGCACGGCCTGCTCGCCGTCGCCCGCCGTGGCGACCACGTCGAAACCGGCCTCCGCGAGGTCGCGGGCGACGGCGTCCCGCCACATCGGGTGGTCGTCGACGACCATGACCCTGACGGTGCCGTCCTGCTGTTGCTGCTCGCTCATCGTTCCTTTCCTGCCTTCCCCCGTGGGACTCTCAGTTCAACTTCCGTGCCCTGGCCGGGCACCGAGATCAGCTCGGCCGTGCCGCCGATGTCCCGCAGCCGTCCCCGTATCGACAGAGCGACCCCGAGCCGCCCCTCCCCCTCGGCCTCCGCGAGACGGCCCTCGGGAATGCCGGGGCCGTCGTCCCGCACCGTCACGATCACGGCGTCCGGCTCGTCCTCGACCAGGATCCAGGCTCCGGCGTCCGGGCCCGCGTGCCGGTGGACGTTGTCCAGGGCGGCGCCGACCGCTGCGGCCAGTTCCCGCGCGGCCTTCGGCTCCAGGGCGACCGGAGCGCCCGGCTCCGAGACGGTCACCTTCGCGCCCGCGTACGGGAAGAGCAGGCACCTCAGGTCACAGCTGTCTCCGTCTTCGACGTCGTCGTCCGGCTCCTCCACCGCGCGGACGACCGCCCCGAGGGAAGCGTCCTCCGACTCGTGTGACGTCCGGACCAGGCCGCCCGCCACCAGCGTGCGCAGCGCGACCTCCTGCTCCCCCGCCATCCTGCCGAGCTCGGCCGCCTCGCCGCCGAGCGCGCTGCCGCGCCGCTGCACCATCGCGAGGACCTGGAGCACGCTGTCGTGGATGTCGCGGGCCAGGCGCTCCCGCTCGCGGGTGGCGGCCTCGATCTCCAGGGCGCGGGCGAGGGTGCGCTCGGAGGCGCGGGCCACCTCGACGACGTACCCGATGGCGATGGACGCGATGCAGACGAGCAGGACGTTGTGCAGCGTGTCCTGGGTGGGCCTGCCGCGCTGCGCGATATTGGCGGCGCCGACGAGGGCCGACGCGAAGGCCGCCCACCGCCAGCCGCCCTTGATCGCGAACGCGAGCACCGCGCCCGCCGTCCATATCGACGGCAGCGTCGGGCCGTCGTGGACGATCCGCTGGTGCGCGTCGGCGACCGGCGTGAGCAGGATGCCGACGATCGCGATGGTCAGATCGATGACCAGGAACCGCTTGGTGCAGCTCGCCGCGTTCGCGACCTTGGGCAGGGTGCCGATGGTCCACCCGGCGAGCACCACGTAGAACGCGATGGCCACCCAGGGGCGGTCGAACTTCTCGTACGCGGCCACGAAAAGGCCGATCGCGTAGAGCATCGTCAGCACGCGGTAGCCGGTCAGCGCGCGCCACAGCGGCTGCTCGACCGACATCCTCATGACGCGTACGCGCTCGGCCATCTCCCCCACCTCTTGGCCACCCCTGACCGACACGATTACGCGCCGGACCGTTCCTTCTCGGCAGCCGCAGCCGCCGCGGCTGCCTTCTCCGCCTTCTTCTCCGCTTCCTTCTCGGCCTTCGCCGCCTCCGTGAGCTGGCGCTTCGCAGCGGTCGCGTACACGTCGACGTACTCCTGTCCTGACAGCTTCATGATCTCGTACATGACCTCGTCGGTCACCGCCCGCAGGACGAACCGGTCGTGCTCCATGCCGTGGTACCGGCGGAAGTCGAGCGGCTTGCCGATCCTGATGCCGGGCCGCATCAGCTTCGGCATCACCTTGCCGGGCGGCTGGATCTTCTCGGTGTCGATCATCGCCACCGGGAGGACAGGCGCCCCGGTGGCGAGCGCCACGCGCGCGAGGCCGCCCGGCTTGCCACGGTAGAGCCTCCCGTCGGGCGAACGCGTGCCTTCCGGGTAGATGCCGAAGAGCTCACCGCGCTCCAGGACCTCGATGCCGCTCTTGATGGCGGCCTCGCCCGCGCCGCGTCCGCCGGAGCGGTCCACGGGCAGCTGGCCCACGCCCTTGAAGAAGGCCGCCGTGAGCTTGCCCTTCACGCCCGGAGACGTGAAGTACTCCGCCTTCGCGATGAAGGTGACCTTGCGGTCGAGGACCGCGGGCAGGAAAAAGGAGTCCGAGAACGAGAGATGGTTGCTCGCCAGGATGGCCGGGCCCTCGGCGGGTACGTTCTCAAGGCCCTCCACCCAGGGCCTGAAGCCGAGCTTCAGCGGCCCTCCGATGGCGACCTTCATTGCGCCGTAGATCAAACCGAGTGCCTCCTGTTATGTGTGGATCAGACCTTAACCCGCAGTAAGCCCCAAGGGCCCGACGACCCTGGTCGGTGTCAGTCCGGTCGCGTACGGTGAAGTACTCCTCGAAACCCCGCTACACCTCTCACGAAGGAGACCGAAGTGCCGGTCCTCCCCGGAGCCGAGCCGTACCGCCACGAGGGCGGCGAGGTCGGCGTCCTCCTCTGTCACGGCTTCACCGGCTCCCCGCAGTCCCTGCGCCCCTGGGCCGAGTACCTCGCGGGCCGCGGTCTGACCGTCTCGCTCCCGCTGCTTCCCGGACACGGCACGCGCTGGGAAGACCTGCAGATCACCGGCTGGCAGGACTGGTATGCCGAGGTGGACCGCGAGCTGCGCGCCCTCCTCGAGCGGTGCACGGAGGTCTTCGTCTTCGGTCTCTCCATGGGCGGCGCGCTCGCGCTGCGGCTCGCCGCGAAGCACGGTGACGCGGTGCGGGGCATCGTCCTGGTGAACCCGGGGAACAAGGTGCACGGCCTCGCGGCGCACGCGCTGCCGATCGCCCGGCATCTGGTGCCCACGACGAAGGGCATCGCGAGCGACATCGCCCTCGAGGGATCGGACGAGGTCGGGTACGACCGGGTTCCGCTGCACGCCGCGCACTCCCTGCGCCGGTTCTTCCAGCGGGTCGACGGTGAACTGCCGCAGGTGACCCAGCCGTTGGTCCTGCTGCACAGCCCGCAGGACCATGTGGTGCCGCCGGTGGACTCGGCCAGGATCCTCAGCCGGGTGTCCTCCACGGACGTCACCGAGATCCTCCTGGAACAGAGCTACCACGTCGCGACGTTGGACCACGATGCGGACCGGATCTTCGACGAGAGCTACGCGTTCATCGGCCGGCTCGCCCCCAGTGTCGGTAAGGAAGGGACGGCCACCGGTGGCTGAGCAGGACCGAATCGAACCCGACGGCGACGAGAGCCGCGAGCCCGAGGAGAGGACGGCACCCCCCGAGGGAGTGCCGGTGGACGAGGACGCCGTCTGGAAGGCCATCGTCGAGGGGTACGGCGAGGAGCCGGCGGATCCGCCCGGCGCGAAGCCGTTCAAATCCGTCGAGGACCTGGCGCTGCTCGAACCGGAGACGAACGGCACACCGGAGTCGGGCGGCAAGGGGACCAGCGGCTCCGATGCCCCCAAGAACGCCAAGGACTCAGCCCCCAGGAATCCACTCGGCGGCTCCGTCTCCTTCGCCCCCGGCGTAGGCGGCGGCCCGCGTGACCATGCCGCACCCGAGCCGTCCGACGACGACCTCGGCGCGGACGACGAAGGCCACTTCGTCCCGCCGGAGCCGCCGCCGCTGCCCAGCGGTGACGTCACGGCCAAGTTCGCCTGGCTCGCCGTGACCGGCGGTCCCGTGCTGCTTCTGCTCGCGGTGCTGCTCGGCTGGCAGATGACGTGGTGGCTGGCGACGCTCAGCATCGGCGGCTTCCTCGGCGGCTTCGGCACACTGGTGTCGCGGATGAAGGGTGACGACGAGGAGGACGACGATCCGGGGCGCGGCGCGGTGGTCTAGGCGACGGGCCCGGCGATGGTCCAGGCGCGCGTATCCCCCTGAGCTGCGGGAATTCTGAGGGCGGCGAGCACCGGCAGATGGTCGGTGGCCGCCCGCAGATCCGCTTCCGTGATCCCCGGCAGCTCCAACGGCACACCGCAGCCGATGATTTCGACCCCGGCCGTCGCGAAGATCGCGTCGATACGCTGATGCGGGTCGCCCGGCGTCGAGGTGTTCTCGCCACCCCAGGGCGCGGCCGCCCAGCAGTCGCGCAGCGCCGAGGCGAGCCTGCGGAACGTACGGCCCTTGGGGCCGTCATTGAGGTCACCGCCCGCGACGGCGTGCTCCACGCCCATCCCGGCGAGCCGGTCGAGCAGCATCCCGCCCTGCGCGTACCGCTCGGCGCTCTGCAGGCTCAGATGGCAGCTCAGCACGCCGAGCCTGGCGCCCCCGAGCCGTACGACGGCGGTAGCGAAACCCCGCCGGTGCAGTCCTGGCGTCAGCGGAAGCAGCACGTCCTCGGTCCGCTCGACCGTGGCCCGCAGCGAGCAGAGCAGCGCGGGCCCGGAGGCGGTGGCCCCGCCGGAGAGCATCACCAGATCGGCGGCCCGCGCGAGCCGGGCCAGTTTCTTGCGCCACCGGAAGAAGCGCGGGGCTTCCTGGATCAGTACGAGGTCGGGCGCACAGGCGGCGATGACCCTGGCAAGGGCGTCGGTGTCGTCCCGCATGGACCGGATGTTGTAACTGAGCACCCGGACCACGGCTGAACCATCATCTTCGGTCCGGGAGTTGGGGAGCGTCACCATGGGGATCAAGATACGCGGACGCCCGCCGCTCCCGTGCGGGCGCGGCGGGCGGACACGTACACGATCGGTGAGAACTACCCCTGGCGAGCCAGGTCGGCCGCGCCCACGAGCCCCGCCTTGTTGCCCAGCTGCGCGGCAAGAACCTGTGCGTGCGGACGCCACTGTCCGCCGATGAGCCACCGCCGGAACGACTTGCGGATCGGGTCGAGGACCAGCTCGCCCTCGTCCGAGAGGCCGCCGCCCACGATGAACGCGGAAGGGTCGAAGAGCGAGGCGAGGTCGGCGAGGCCCGCGCCGACCCAGCGGGCCAGCTCGCGGTACGAGTCGACGGCGACGGGGTCACCCTGCCGCGCCGCCTCGCTGATGTGCTTGCCCTCGATGCCCTCGACCGAGCCGTCGCCGAGCCCGAGGAGAATCTCCGCGGCCTCCGGCGTCGCGTTGGCCCGCTGCCGGCCGTACCGCAGAAGGGCACGCCCTGACGCGTACTGCTCCCAGCAGCCCTGGCTGCCGCAGCCGCAAAGGAGCCCGTCCGGGACGACCCGGATGTGCCCGAACTCGGCGGCCACACCGAAGCGTCCGCGCCGCAGCTTGTTGCCGATGATGATGCCGCCGCCGAGGCCCGTGCCAAGGGTGATGACGATGACGTCCTCGTGGCCCTGGCCCGCGCCGAAGCGGTACTCGCCCCAGGCCGCGGCGTTCGCGTCGTTCTCCACGACGACCGACATGCCGACCCGCTGCTCGACCTTGTCCTTCAGCGGCTCGTGGCGCCAGTCGATGTTCGGTGCGAAGAGAACGGTGGCGCGCTTGTCGTCGACGTAACCGGCGGCACCGATGCCGACGGCCTCCACGTCGTTCCCCTTGCCGGCCCCGGACACGGCGGCACAGATCGCGTCCACGATGCCTTCGGCGGTCGGCGGAGTGGGCACCGTGTGGGTGTCGAGAATGGTGCCCTCTTCGTCGACCACTCCGGCCGCGATCTTTGTGCCGCCGATATCGACGCCGATGGTGAGTCCCATGTGTCCCTCAGTTTCGGTCGAGCCCCGCTACCGGCAACCGTACCCGAGGGGTATTCAGTCCAGGTCGATGTGTTCCCCGGGACCAGGCCCCTCGTCCCGGGGGTCGGAGCCCTTCGCGGCGTCGCTCCCGCGGGTCCAGCGGCCCTCCTGGCCCTCGACCGCGGAGCGGTAGGCGGCGAGCAGCTCGCTGCCCGCCGCGGCGAGGTGGTCGAAGACGTCGGGGTTGCGCTCGATGACCGGTTCGACGGCGGCCTTCGCCTGCTGGACGACCTGCTTCACGGTCTGCTCGACGGCGCCCTGCGCGACCGCGCCGAGCAACGGCGACTGGAGCCCGGTCAGCTTCTCGGAGACGGCGTCGACGAGCTTGCGCAGCTCCTCGCCCGCCGATCCGGGCGGCGGCCCGTACTGCGCACGGCGCCGGGCCTTCTCCGCGGCGAGATCCTCCGCGCACGCCTTCTCCCAGGCGTCGGCGTCGCTGTCGGCCGCTTCAGGTTCGGGCACTTCGCGCTCGGTTGCATCGCTCATGACGGACTGACTCCTGCGGACGGTCGACCTGTCGATTCGTACTCTCGACGTTACCCGAATGGAGGTAGCACGTTCACCGTGTGCGCGGCCACAGATCCGGGTCGGGCGTGAACCGCACGCACAGCTCGCCCTCGCGAAGACCGGCGCCCGCGACGGTGCAGCGGCGCAGGGCCGACGGCAGGGTGACGATGCGCCGGAACGGTCCCGCGGTGACGACCAGTTCGTCCCCGCGCCTGATGAGACCGAGCTCTTCGCGTACGACACCGGGGAGCGGGATGTGCCAGATCAGTACGCCGTCGTCGGCGAGGGCGTCGGCGACGGGCCACCGGACGGGCTCGGGCGCAGCAGCGGGGGCGGGCACGCCGAGGGCGGCCAGATCGTCGGCGCCGCGCGGATCGCGCCCCAGGTGCGGGAGCAGCCGCAGGCTTTCGCCGTACGTCCCTCGCCACTCGGCCAGTGTCTTGCGCTGCTGGGCGATGAGCCCCGCGAACCAGGTGTCCGCGGTGTCATCGGGCAGGACGCGGTTGGCGGTCACGGCGTCGGTGCGCAGTCCCTGGAGGGCGAGGCCGGTGGCGGCGGTGCGGACGGCGTCGGCGCCCGCGGGGCCCGGCTCGGCGACCAGGCGGACCGTCGTGTCCGGGGCCTCGATCACGGCCTGCGCGGCGGCGAGTTCGGTCTCCCAGCGGGCCGCGGTCTCGTACAGCCAGTCGGCGGGCATCGGGACGCCCGCGAGCCGGCCGAGCATGGGCCGCAGCGCGCGGGCCGCCTGCCGCTCGGGCGGAAGGAGCCTGCGGAGGTAGCGGCGGAGCTGTTCGGGGAGGGCGAGCAGCGCGAGGGCGCGGGGCGCCGGGGGCAGGTCCACGACCACGGTGTCGTACGCGCTCTGCCCGGCGTCGCGCAGGGCGCGCAGCAGGGCGAGTTCGTCGCTGCCGGGCAGCGGGGTGAGTTCCTCGCCCTCCAGGCGTCCGGCGCCGAGCAGGTCAAGGGCGGACCCTGCGCGGGTCTGCAGGGCGAGGAGGTCGTCGCGGAACTCGTCGCCGGGGGCGGGTCGCTGGACGGTGAGGCCTTGCTCCGTGCCGGTCTCGACTCGGTCGGCGGTGATCAGGAGGGTGCGGTGCCCCTCGCGTGCCGCCTTCAGCGCGGTGGCCGCGGCGACTGTGGTTCGGCCGGAGCCGCCGGGGCCGGTGAGCAGGAGGGTGCGCATAAGGGTGAACGGTACTGGCAGGCCGCGCCCCTAAGGGGCGCGGGGAACTGCGCGACCAGCCACGACGAACCAGCGGATAGGCGCGAGGGCGCCAGCGGGGTGCTTAGACCCCGGTCTCCACGCGCTTCTTCAGGCCCGCCAGAGCCCGGTCGATGATCACCTTCTCCGCCTTGCGCTTGATCATGCCGAGCATCGGGATCTTGACGTCGACGATCAGCTTGTACGTGACCTCGGTGCCTTCGCCCACGGGCCTCAGGAGGTACGACCCGTCGAGCGACCGCAGCATCTGGGACTTGACGAGGGTCCAGCTGACCTCGTTCTCGCCGGTCCAGGTGTAACCGAGCGTCTGGTCGTCCTTGATCGCGCCCGCGTCCATGACGAGGCGGACCTGCATGGCGCGGCCCTGGTCATCGGTGTCGAGCACCTCCGCCTCCTTCACCTCACCCGTCCAGTCCGGGTAGCGCGCGAAGTCGGCGATCACCCCCATGACCTCGGCCGGTGCCGCCTCGATCGTGATGCTCGAGCTGGTGTGTTCGGCCATCGCTGTGGCTCCTCCAGATGCGGTCCGGAATGGGGTGTATACGTGTGTGACGCGTGAAGGCTATCGCGCACGGGCCGAGCGGCTGTCACCGCTCTCACCACTCCAGGACCCACGGCCTGCCCGAGCTCGCGAAGTGTCCTACGTTCACACACTCCGTCGCCCCGACCCGCATCCGCCGGGTCAGCGGCTGATGGACGTGGCCGAAAAGTGCGTACCTCGGGCGGGTCTTGTGAATGGCTGCGAGCAGCGCCTTGCTGCCCCGCTCGAAGCGGCGCGCGACGGTGTCGTACACGAGCTCGGGAACGTCCGGCGGGATGTGCGTGCAGAGCACGTCGACCTCGCCTACCGCCTCGATCTTGGCCGCGTACTCCTCGTCGCTGATCTCGTAGGGCGTGCGCATGGGAGTACGAAGGCCGCCGCCGACGAACCCGAAGACCCGCCCGCCGATCTCGGCCCGCCCGCCGTCGAGGATCGTGGTGCCCGGAGCCGCGTACTCGGGCCACAGCATCGGTATGTCGACATTGCCATAGGTGGCGTACGTCGGTGCGGGAAAGGCGGCGAACATCTCGGCGTACTGCTTGCGCACCGCCCGCTCGATGGCGGGCCCGCGGTCCATGCCCGCCCAGAGCCGGGCGCCGAGCTCCTTGGCCTCGTCGAAGCGGCGCGCGGTGCGCAGCTCGACCAGGCGGTCGGCGTTCTCCTCACCGAAGAGGTCGGGGAAGATGCCGCGCGAATGATCGGCGTAATCGAGGAAGAGGACCAGGTCACCGAGACAGACGAGCGCGTCGGCTCCCTCACCCGCGCGCGCGAGATCCTTGGTGTTGCCGTGCACGTCACTGACCACATTGACCCTGAAACCTGGCATGCCGATCACCCTAGAACGAGCGGGCAAACGTGGGTAGAGGCACCGAGAAGGGGGCGGACCTGCGGTTACTTCCGAGTCGGGAATGGCGTGGCGTACTGTGCCGTTCAGAACACAACGACGTGTGACGCACCGAACATCTGGCCCGGACCCCCTACCGAACAAGCCATACCCATGGGTAACGTCCGGGCAGTCCAGTAGTGCTCCAGCTTCTTTCCCTCCATTCCCACGGAGCACCTGCCCGATCTTGGACCGCACCGTCGCATCGCACAACGTCGTGGCGCCGGCGCCCTATGTAGGAGCAGCAGTCTTGCGCGAGTTCAGCCTTCCGGCCCTGTACGAGGTCCCTGCGGACGGCAATCTGACCGACATCGTCCGCAGAAATGCCGCACAGCACCCGGATGTCGCCGTCATCGGCCGCAAGGTGGACGGCACCTGGCAGGACGTCGACGCCAAGACATTCCTCGTCGAGGTGCGCGCCGCGGCAAAGGGGCTCATCGCCTCCGGTGTGCGCCCCGGCGACCGCGTCGCCCTGATGTCCCGCACCCGCTACGAGTGGACGCTCCTCGACTTCGCGATCTGGAGCGCGGGCGCGGTCACCGTGCCGGTGTACGAGACGAGTTCGGCCGAGCAGATCCAGTGGATCCTCGGTGACTCCGGCGCCGTGGCCGCCGTCGTCGAACTGGACGCGCACACCGCCGCCGTCGATTCCGTACGCGACCGGCTTCCCGACCTGGTCAACGTCTGGCAGATCGACCGCGGCGGCGTCGAAGAGCTGAACCGCGCGGGCGCCGATGTCCCGGAGGAGACCGTCGACGAGCGCAGCGCGGTCGCAGGCGCCGACGACCCGGCCACCATCGTCTACACCTCGGGCACCACGGGCCGCCCCAAGGGCTGTGTCCTCACGCACCGCAGCTTCTTCGCGGAGTGCGGCAACGTGGTGGAGCGCCTGAAACCGCTGTTCCGCACCGGCGAGTGCTCGGTGCTCCTCTTCCTTCCCGTCGCGCACGTCTTCGGACGCCTGGTCGAGGTCGCCGCGCTGATGGCGCCGATCAAGCTGGGTCACGCGCCCGACGTCAAGAACCTCACGGACGAGCTGGCGTCGTTCCGGCCGACCATGATCCTCGGCGTCCCGCGCGTCTTCGAGAAGGTCTACAACTCGGCGCGTGCCAAGGCGCAGGCCGACGGCAAGGGCAAGATCTTCGACAAGGCCGCGGACACGGCGATCGCGTACAGCCGCGCGCTCGACACCCCGAGCGGCCCCTCGCTCGGCCTGAAGATCAAGTACAAGACGTTCGACAAGCTGGTCTACAGCAAGCTGCGGGCGGTCCTCGGCGGGCGCGGCGAGTACGCGATCTCGGGCGGCGCGCCGCTGGGTGAGCGCCTGGGCCACTTCTTCCGCGGCATCGGCTTCACGGTCCTGGAGGGCTACGGCCTCACGGAGTCCTGCGCGGCCACCGCCTTCAACCCCTGGGACCGCCAGAAGATCGGCACGGTCGGCCAGCCGCTGCCCGGTTCGGTCATCCGGATCGCCGACGACGGCGAGGTGCTGCTGCACGGCGAGCACCTGTTCACGGAGTACTGGAACAACGAGGGCGCGACCGAAGAGGCCCTCGCCGACGGCTGGTTCCACACCGGCGACATCGGCACGCTCGACGAGGACGGCTACCTCCGGATCACCGGTCGCAAGAAGGAGATCATCGTGACGGCGGGCGGCAAGAATGTCGCTCCCGCGGTGATCGAGGACCGTATCCGCGCACATGCGCTGGTCGCGGAGTGCATGGTCGTGGGCGACGGTCGGCCGTTCGTGGGGGCGCTGGTCACTGTGGACGACGAGTTTCTCGGCCGCTGGGCCCTGGACCACGGGAAGCCCGAGGACTCCACGGCGGCGTCGCTCCGTGACGACGTGGAGCTCCTGGCGGAGATCCAGAGCGCCATCGATGACGGCAACGCGGCGGTCTCCAAGGCGGAGTCGGTGCGGAAGTTCCGGGTTCTCGCTTCGCAGTTCACGGAGGAGTCGGGGCATTTGACTCCGTCGCTGAAGCTGAAGAGGAATGTTGTCGCCAAGGACTACGCCGACGAGATCGAGGCGATTTACCGCGGGTAGCGGTAGCGGGGCGCCCACTCGCCGTGGGGGGGGGGCTTGTGTTGCTTCGCGGCTCTCGGTCTCTTGTGGTTGCTCGCGCAGTTCCCCGCGCCCCTTAAGGGGCGCTCAGCTCAGCCCCGGCAGGGGCGCGGGGAACTGCGCGAGCAACCACGGCGGCGGGGAAGTCGCCCGACAACCCCCCGCGGCACCCCCTCAGGCGCTACAGCAGCTCCCGCAGCCTCTCCGCCAGGAGATCCCAGCGCCACTTCTCCTCCACCCACTCCCGGCCCCGCTCCCCCATCCGCTGACGCAACTCCCCGTCACCCAGCAGCGTGACGATCCGGTCAGCGGCATCCTCCGGGGAGCCCCCGGGGACAACCCACCCCGTCTCCCCGTCAAGCACCGCATCCGGCGCCCCGCCCGAGTCACCGGCCACCACCGGAAGGCCCGTCGCCGAAGCCTCCAGGTAGACGATGCCGAGCCCTTCCACGTCGAGCCCGCCCCGCCGGGTCCTGCACGGCATGGCGAAGACGTCGCCCGCGCCGTAGTGCGCGGGAAGTTCCTCCCACGGCACCGCCCCGGTGAAGCGGACCGAATCGGAGACCCCCGTCTCGGCGGCCAGCTTCCGCAGCTCCTTCTCGTAAGGGCCGCCTCCGACCACCAAGAGCACCGCTTCAGGTTCCCGCGCCAGAATCCGAGGCATCGCCAGGATCAACGTGTCCTGCCCTTTGCGCGGCACAAGGCGTGAGACACACACCACGACCGGCCGGTCCGTCAGACCAAGGCGGGCTCGAACCGCGTCCCCGCCCGATCCAGGGTGGAACGTCTTCTCATCGACGCCCGGCGGCAGTTGGACCATCCGCCCGGCCGCCGCAGGCGAAAGCGCGGCGGCGATGCGCGAGCGCGTGTACTCGCCCAGATAGGTGATCGTGTCCGTCGAATCGCCGATCCTGCGGAGCAGTTGGCGCGACGCGGGCAGCTGCGCCCAGCCTGCCTCATGTCCGTGCGTCGTGGCGACAAGCCGCCTCGCGCCCGCCTTCCGCAGCGCCGGGGCCATGAGCCCCAGCGGCGCCGCCGCCCCGAACCACACCGACTCACAGCCGTGTTCCCGCAGCAGAGAGACCGCGCGCCGGGTGACCCGAGGGGTCGGGAGCAGCATCGTCGTGGGGTCGCGTACGACCTTGAAGGGCTGCTCCGCATCGAAGGCGGCCGTCGCATCGGCGCCCTCGCTCCCGCGCTTCCAGGTGGAGGCGTAGACGACGAGCTGTTCGGGGTCCAGGCGCAGCGCCATGTTGTGCAGGAACGCCTGGATGCCACCGGGCCTGGGCGGGAAGTCGTTCGTGACGATCAGGGTCTTGTGCATCGTCGCCGACAGTACCGAAAGCCCGCCGGAGCGCCGAACGGCCTCGCCTCCCGGACGGCCCCGCCTCTTGGCCCTTCCACAGCTCCGCCCGGCATCATGACTCCCGAATCACAATGAAGTAGCTGAAAAGGGGCGTGGTGCGCGTGGCACGGATCCTGACCGTCTGGGGCCTGACCAGGACACTCCTGCTGCTCTGCGTCTTCGGGGTGCTCACAGCCCCGGGCCCTGACGTGACCAGCGACGTCTCCGTCATCTACCAGGGCTGGTACGAGGTCCTGCGCACCGGCACCTTCCCCCTCGACGACGTCACCTGGCAGTACCCGCCCGCCGCCGCCCTCGCGATCCTCTCCCCCGCCCTGCTGCCCTTCCTCGGCTATGTGCCGGCCTTCTTCGTGCTCGCCTTCCTCGCCGACGCGCTGGTCTGCGGACTGCTCCTGTACGCGGGCCACCGTCCGGGCAAGTCCCTGCGGGGGGCCTGGGTCTGGGTCGTGGGCGTGGCGCTGCTCGGGCCGACCGCGTACGCGCGCTACGACGTGCTGGTGACGGCCGTCGCGGTCGCCGCGCTGCTCGCCGGGGCCCGGCATCCGCGCACGATGGGGGCGCTCGCGGGGTTCGGCGCGCTGCTCAAGGTGTGGCCCGTCCTGCTGCTCGTCGGCACTCCACGCGCGCGCGGCACCCGCCGGTCGTGGGGCGCGGCGGCAGCCACCGCCCTCGGCCTCACGCTCGCCTTCCTCCTGACGATGCCCGGCGCGCTCTCCTTCGTGACCTTCCAGCGCGACCGCGGCACCGAGGTCGAATCGCTCGGCGCGCTCGTCTTCCATGTCGCACGCCATCACGGCTGGCAGGGCGATGTGCAGCTCAACTACGGCTCGGTGGAGTTCCTGGGGCCCTACGTCCCGCTCGTCAGCACGGTGGCGCAGGGTCTTTCCGTGGCGGCCTTCTGCTGGCTGCTCGCGTGGCGGCGACGCGCGCGTGTCTGGTCGGCGAGCACGGTCACGGACGCGGCCTTCGTCGCCGTACTGCTGTTCACGACGACGAGCCGGGTGATCAGCCCGCAGTACCTCCTGTGGCTGGTCGGGGTGGCCGCCGTGTGCCTGGCCTTTCGCGCGAGCCGCATGGTGCTGCCCGCGCGCCTGGTGCTCGCGGCCACGTTCGTCACGTTCCTGGAGTTCCCCGTCTGGTTCTCGCACGTGGTGGCGAGCGATCCGCTGGGCCTCGCCCTGCTCCTCGTACGCAACGGCCTGCTCGTCGCGGCGACGCTGCTCGCCTGCCGGAATCTGTGGCGGGCGGACCACGGAACGAAGACGCCCGCACCGACGACGGACGACGTCAGCCGAGCTCCGCGCGCAGATACGTACGCCACCTCGCCGTGAAGTCCTCCGGGCTGATGTCCAGGACGTCCCGCAGGGCGTCCTCGACCGCACCGGGCCTCTTCTTGTGCGTGCCGACCGCTTCGTAGAAGGCCGTCAGCTTCGCCTCGCTCCACTGGTCCGCGACCATCCGGCAGGCGAGCCAGGCCCCTTCGTAGGCCTGGGCCAGCTTCCCCGCGTCCCCGCTGAAGCCGAAGTCGTCGTCTTCGGGGAGCGCGGCGGGCAGCTGCTCCCGCTGGACCGCGCGCCGCAGTTCGGGCGCGGCCTGCCCGGCGGTGCGGCCCGTGCCGCGGTAGCCCACCCAGTCGGCGAAGCCTTCGGAGAGCCACAGCGGGGTCGCCGCTGAGGTGTGCGCGCGGGTCGCGACGTGGGTCGTCTCATGGGTGAGGACGACCTGCTTGCCGAAGTCGCCGAGCGCGCCGTAGGCCTCGGGGTTGACGATGATCCGGTCGGCGGGCGCCGACCCGGAGCCGCCCGCCTCTCCCGTGGTCACCGCCGCGATCCCCTGATAGCCGGAAGCGGGCGATCCGAGCAGCCCGGCCATCCCGTCCAGGGACTTCGGTACGAGGACGACGACCCGCTCCGGCCACTTCCCCGGCCAGGCGCCCCGCACCCGAGGCACCGCCCGGTCGGCGATCTCCGCGTACCGGCGCAGCACCGCGCCCTCCTCGTCGTCCCGCCCGACACCCAGCACGAGGCTGTGAGCGCCCCGTACGGCCGCGACGGGCCCTTGGTCCCAGAGTTGCTGCGTGGCCTTCTTCGCGGGGCGCTCAGCGGCGACGTACCACCGTCCGTCACGCTCCTGAAGCGTGAGCGTCCGGGTGGTGGTGAGCGGCTCGCGGTCGTAGCCCTTGATCCGGTACCGCAGGTCGGCGATCGCCGTGGCCCGCGCGCCGTGCCGCTCGAAGGCGGTCAGGCGGTACTCCCAGGACTGGAGCGGCACGTCACGGAGGTTGTCGTAGGCTTCGGCGGGCCGCCCCGTCGCGCGGTAGTCCTTCGCGTCCCGGTCGAGCACCGCGTCCGCCCGCCGGTCGAGCATCCTGCGCACGTCTGCGGGCGCGGCGTCCGGCGCCGTCGGACCGCCGCACCCCACGAGCAGGGCGGCACAGATCCCCAGCACCCACGACTCACGCCCGCGACCAGCCACGTTTCAGATCGTACGGGCAGCGGGCGGCGGGGCGCCGGTCAGATCCGCGTCACCGACGACACCGGCATCATGCCCACCGGGTCGTAGCGCACGGCGGCTCCGGGGTAGGGCGCGTGCACGACCTGGCCGTTGCCCATGTACATCCCGATGTGGCTCGCGTCGTCGCGGTAGGCGACCAGGTCGCCGGGCTGCGCCTGCGAGAGGGGCACCTGCCGTCCGGCGTACCGCTGCGCCTGCGAGGTGCGGGGCAGGCCCACGCCCGCCTGCGCGTACGACCACTGGGTGAGGCCCGAACAGTCGAAACCGGAGGGTCCGTTGGCGCCCCACACGTACGGGCGGCCGATCGCCGACCGTGCGGCGGCGATGGCGGCGGCGGCGCGCGGCGAGGACGGCGCGGCGCTCCCGAGGTCCGGCATGTCGCCGCGTCCGGAGCGCGACGCCCTGTCGTAGGCCGCGCGGTCCTGCGAGGGCAGCGAGTTGAGCAGCTTGCGCGCCTTGGCGAGCTTGTGTTCGACGGTGCGCTTGTGGCGGGCCACCGCGGTGCGGCTCTTCTCCAGGTCGGCGAGCTTGTGACCGGCCTCCGTGCGCTCCTGGGCGAGGCTGCGCTGGGCCTTCTGGAGGTCGGTCAGCTCACCGGCCTGCCGGGCGCCGATGCGGTCGAGTGCCGCCGCCTTGTCCAGATAGCCGTCCGGGTCGGAGGAGAGCAGCAGGGCGAGGGAGGGGTCGATGCCGCCCGAGCGGTACTGGGCCCCGGCCAGCGAACCGAGCGCGCCGCGCATCGTGTTGATGCGCTCCTGGCCGCGGGCGACGCTGTCCTTGGCCTGCGCGACCTGCTCGCGCAGGGTGTCCGCGCGCTCATCGGCCTTGTTGTACGACTCGGTGGCCTTCTCGGCCTGCTCGAAGAGCCGGTCCACCGTGGCCTTGGTGGTGGCCGGGGTGTCCTGCGGTGCGGCGCCCGCCGGTGCGGCGCCGAGGGCTGCCGCGGCGGTGGCCGCTGCGGCGGCCGAAAGGATGGTGACGCGCGTGCTCCGGTCGAGGCCGGACAGTGCGAGACGACGATGGGACCCCACGGGAAGCCGCTCTCCCTCCACTGACGGACCCCCGGACGAATGGACGAGCCGGGGGAAAGTCCCCCCGATCCGTCGGGGGAATGCGCGCGACAGTAGCCGTGGGATCACGTCACGGCCAAAGACCCGGCCGTGCACACAACGTGACGCCCCGCCGGAGACGCAGGTCACCGACGGGGCGCGGGGTCAGCGGGAGTTACCGGAATTCGCCCGTTTGGGCGGCAGGCCGGTCGTTTCAGATGCGGACGCCGAACTGGAAGGAGCCGATCGTGGACATCGACTCGTAGCGCACCACGGCGCCCGGCTTCGGGGCGTGCAGCACCTGGCCGTTGCCCGCGTAGAAGCCGACGTGCGCGAGGCTGTTGAAGAACACCAGGTCGCC
Source organism: Streptomyces sp. NPDC048441 (assembly GCF_043200235.1). Taxonomy (NCBI): domain Bacteria; kingdom Bacillati; phylum Actinomycetota; class Actinomycetes; order Kitasatosporales; family Streptomycetaceae; genus Streptomyces; species Streptomyces sp. NPDC048441. The sequence goes on along the minus strand of NZ_JBICXM010000005.1, from coordinate 130,528 downwards.
GGGCTTCAGCTCGCCGCGGCCGATCTTCGTGCCGTCGTTCTGCTGGGTGTACGTGGTCCGGGTGATCTGCACACCGGCCTGGTTGTACGCCCACTGCGTGAGGCCGGAGCAGTCGTAGGAGTTGGGGCCGCTGCCCCCGGAGACGTACGGCTTGCCGACCTGTGTCGCGGCGGCGCTCAGGGCGGCCTGGCCGCGCTGCGATGCCGGGACCTCCTTGCCGAGGTCCACGCGGTCGCCGGCGTCGCGGCTCGCGCGCGTCTCCTTGGCGGCGAGGTCCGCCTTCTCCTTGGCGGTGAGGGTGTTGAGCAGCTTCTGGGCGGCGCCGAGCTTGCTCTGGACTTCCTTCTTCTTCTTGCCGAGTTCCTTGCGCGTGTCGGCGAGGTCCTTGAGCTTGTCGGAAGCCTCCTTGCGCTCCTGCGCGAGGGTCCGCTGCTTCTCCTGGACCTTCTTGAGCGCCTCGACCTGCTGACCGCTCAACTGGTCCATGGTGGACGCCTTGTCGAGGTAGTCGTCCGGGTCGGCCGAGAGGAACAGCTGGACGGAGGGGTCGATGCCGCCGGAGCGGTACTGCGCGCTGGCCATCGAACCGAGGCCGTCACGCAGGTCGTTGAGGCCCTCCTGGCCGCGGGCGACCTTGTCCTGAAGCTCGCCTATCTCCTTCTCGAGCTTTTCCTGCTTCTCCTTGGCGCCGTTGTACCGGTCGGTGGCCCGGCCCGCGTCCTCGTAGAGCTTGTCGACCTTGGACTTGACCTCGTCCTTGCTCGGCTTCTCACTCGGGGCCGCGTTGGCCGCCTGGGAGGTGAGTGCGACGGCAGCGGCGGCGGTCGCGGTGAGCACGGTCACGCGCGCGCGGCTCGGCTGCTTGGGTCGGCGGTGGGACGCCACGAAGGCGGCTCCTTCTCCTCCAGCCGCCTACCGAGATCCGGTGGGCGGGTACCACCGCTGTCACCCCGGATGGGTGATCAACCGAGCGGAGGTTCGAGGCGAGACCTTAGTGACCTTCTTGTGATCAGTTCAAATCCTGACAGGCAAAAAGTGGGGTGCGGGACGCATATTTTACCGATAACGCACAGGCGGTAATGATCAATTGACGCTACGTCGCGTGAACGATGGCCCAATTCGGGCATAGGGAACAGGAGTTACCGAGGCACCCTTAGCCCCGCGAAAGCGGCGTACGTCAGCCCCGTGAAAGCCGCTTCAGAAGGACGACCGAAGCGACAGGACGCGCCCCCGCCTTCGCGATCCCGTCGGCCACTTCGCGGTCGGTCGACACGACGACGACCGGGCGCCCCGGAGGCTCGGCACGCACCAGCTGACGGATCAGCTCGTCCGCGGTGACTCCCGGCTTGGAGAACAGGACGCGCACCCCCCGCGGTGGCGCGAGCAGCACCGGCGCGGCGAGTTCGGCCCCGTCGAAGACGCAGGTCATCTCGGCGCCGGTCTGCGCGGCGAGCTGCGAGAGCGAGCCGAGGAGGCGCAGGCGCTGCTTCTCCAGGGGCATCGTGGGATAGCCGGTCTTGGTGACGTTGTACCCGTCGACGACCATGTGCGCCTGGGGCAGCGCGAGCAGTTGGTCGATGATGGCCGGATCGTTCTCGGAGAGCGCGCGGGCGGCGATGTCCTTGGGCGTCATCCGCCCCGGCTCGACGGCGTCCACGGTCTCGGCGGGCCGCACCGACACGGGCGGCAGGGCGAGCTCGCGGCGCAGCCCCTGTGCGGACTCCAGGACCGTGTCGAGCAGCAGCCGCACCCGCATGTCCTCGACGCTGCGCCCCTCGCGCGCCGCCCTGCGGCTGGCCTCCAGGGCCGCCTCGGCCTCGCTGAGCCGCGCCTTGAGCCGCCGGGACTCGCTCTCGGCGGCGGACACCTGGGCCTGCCCCTCGGCCCGTCCGGCATCGAATTCGGCCGTCGCCTTGCGCAGCGCCGCCTCGCCGCGCTTGACGTCACTGAGGGCGCTGCGCAGCTTGCGATGCATCGATTCGGCTTCCTTCTTCGCCGACTCGAGTTCCGTGCGCAGCCGTTCCGTGTCGGCCTTCGTCTGGCCGCGGGCCGCGGCGAGTTCCTCGCGCAGCCGTTCGAGCTCGGCCCGCGTCTCGTCGTCGACGCGCTCCGCGTCCGCCCGCAGGGCCTCCTCGCCCGCGGCGGCCACCAGCTTCACCCAGCCGGTGGGGCGCAGCACATAGGCCGCGGCCGCCACATCGAGCGGGTCCGCGGCCGGGGGCGGCGAGCCCGCGTCCAGGGCACCGGTGAGCTCGGGCTGCGTCTCTCTGAGACGTTCGCCGATGCGCTGCCGGAAGAGGGGGTCGCTCTCCACGGCGGCCGCCATCGCGTTGCCCGCGAACTTCGTGCGCCGGGTCGGCGTGAAGCGGGCGTACTGCCGCAGTTGTGCGGGCAGTTCGCTGACCGTGAGGCCGCCGAAGCCGTCCGAGACGATCTGGACGACCCTGCGGCGCACTCCGTCGGGCAGCGGACGGTCGAGCACCTCAGCGGTGCCGTCGTCCGGCTCCCCGCTCGCGCTCTCCACCATCCGTCACCCCACTAGCTGTGCGGGGCCCGCTCCCTCAGGAGCCGGCGCCCGGCCTGTCCACGAGTTCCACCTGGTCCACCGCGTTGCACCAGCGACAGCGGACCGACTCGATGGTCTCACTGACCACCTCGCGTTCCTCGACGTTCGACTCACCGGCCAGGTCGAGATGCACATACTCGACGACCTTCGACGTACGCGTCACGTCGAAACGCGTGAGATTGCCGCAGAGCGTGCAGCGCCACCGGGTGGTGTCGGTCGGCAGAGGAACCGTCATCGTGGCTGGTCGCTTTCCTTCGGAATTCCATGGTGCGTAGTGCCCGTAACCCTAAGGCCTGTAAGGGGCTCCATGCGGCGGCCGTCCACGCGGCGGGGCGGTCTGTACGGTTTGGCACGCTTACGTCATGCTCTGTTCATGATCAACACATGGGGTGCGACGGCGGTCCGGATGATCAGGGGGCAGTCGGCCCCGGTGACGTACGGCCTGATCGCCGCGTGTGGTCTGGTCTTCCTGATCTCCCCGGTGTCCGGGTTCAATCCCGCGTACGGCACGGGCGACGAGCTGCTCGCCGCCCAGCAGGCCTACTTCGAGCGCTGGGGCGTGGTCCCCTCGCAGCTGTTCAGCGGGGACCCGCGGGCCCTGCTCGCCCCGGCCACCGCGCTCTTCGTGCACGGCAGCTGGCTGCATCTCCTGGGCAACATGCTCTTCCTGTACGTCTTCGGGGCGCTGGTCGAGGAACGGATGGGCCGCCTCCAGTTCGCGCTCTTCTACGTCGGCTGCGGCTATCTCGCCCTGTTCGCCTACGCGATCGCGCACGCGGGCTCCGACCAGACCCTGGTGGGCGCGTCGGGGGCGATCTCCGCCGTGCTCGGCGCCTGCCTCGGCCTCTTCCCGAAGGCGCGCGTCACGAGCCTCTTCCCCTTCCTCTTCTTCCTGCCGCTGCGGTTTCCCGCGTGGGTGGTGCTGCCGTTCTGGGTGGCGTTGCAGTGGCTTGCCGCGTGGCAGGGCGTGCAGGGGCCCGGGGTGGCTTATCTGGCCCACTTGGTGGGGTTCTCGCTCGGGCTTCTGTACGCGTGGGTGAGGTTCGGACGGCGGCCGACGGAGGTGGTGGTGCAGGAATCCAGTGGCGGAGGAGAGAAGACAAGAGACACCGGGGCATGACGAAGGGGCGTCCGCCGTGGCGGACGCCCCTCCCTCTCCGTATCTTCTGCGTTCGGTGCCTCAGAGCCCCATGGACTTGGCGACGATCGTCCGCATGATCTCGCTGGTGCCACCGAAGATCCGGCTCGCGCGGTTGTCCGCGTACAGCCGGGCGATCGGGTGGTCCATCGTGAAGCCGAGGCCGCCGTGCAGCTGAAGGCACTTGTCGAGCACCTGTACCGCCGCCTCCGTGCAGTACAGCTTGGTCCCGGCCGCCTCCTCCGCGGTCAGCTCCCCGGCATCGAACCCCTCCACGGCCTGGTCGACGACCGCCTGTAGGGCGTTCACGGTGACCTTGCAGTCGGCAAGCACGAATTTCGTGTTCTGGAAGGCGGCGACGGGCTTGCCGAAGGCCGTACGTTCCCGGACGTATTCGGTGGCGAGGTGGACGGCGGCAGCGGCAGCGGCGTACGCGCCGACCGCGATGCTCAGGCGCTCCTGCGGGAAGATGTCGGCCAAGCAGGCGAAGGCATCACCCTGTCCGCCGACCACGTCACCGACCGGGACCCGGACATCGGTGAAGGTCATTGAGACGATGTCGGACGACCGCAGGCCGAGCGTGGGCGGCTCGGATGCGACCGCGACCCCCGGGGCCCGGGTGTCCACAGCGAGCAGGGACATCCCACCGCGCCGGTCGCTCCGGTCGGCGGAGGTGCGACAGACGACCAGCACCAGATCGGCCTGAGCCCCGCCGGACACGAAGGCCTTGGCGCCATTCACCACGTAATGGCCGCCGTCCTCGGACAGCACGGCGGTCGTCTCCAGACCGGCGATGTCGGAGCCGGCCCCGGGCTCGGTGATCGCGATGGCCGTCATCAGGTCGCCGCTGACGAACCCCGGCAGCCAGCGCTGCTTCTGCTCATGGGTCGCGTACTTCACGAAGGTGGCCGGAAGCGCCAGATGCGCAGTCGCCCCTCCGAAGGTGACACCGGCTCGGGCACACTCCTCGGCGATTACCGCGTTGAACTTGAAGCTCTTCTCGCCGGAGCCGCCGAACTCGTCCGGTATGCCGAACCCGAAGATCCCGAGCTTGCCCAGTTTGAGATACACGTCACGTGGCACACGGCCGACCGCTTCCCATTCGGAATAGAAGGGTGCGACCTCCGCTCCGATGAAGTCCCGTACCACAGCCCGGAACGTCTCGTGCTCGTCCTCGAAAACAGTGCGCCGCAACCGCTTCATCCCCCTAGTAGCTCTGGCTCGCGTCATCGCCAACAAGCCGACACTAATACGGGGTTGAGGACAGAGTCCAGGCCGTTCTGGCTTGTCATCCAGGACCGCCATGTGTCTACTATCCGGCCACAGGGGCCCATGATCGCCGTGGCGGCGCTGGGAGCCGGTCTGCCGTTTTCAGTAGGGGGAACAGGCATGGAACCAACAGGCAGTAAACATCTGTTCAATGCTCGCGATCCGCAGTTGCGCACCGATCCGTACCCGCTCTACAAACGGCTCCGGGACGTCGAGCCGGTTCATCGGACGCCGTACGGCCACTGGGTGGTTTCCGGGTACAGCGCTGTCGCCGCACTCATCCGAAACCCCAACTTGTCCAGCGAATATCCGCAGGACGCCAAATGGGCCGCGCAACGGGGCGGGCAGGACAGTCCGATCGTGCGCGCCACCCGCAGCTGGATGCTCATGCGGGACGGCGAAGCGCACCGCCGGCTCCGCGGCCTTGCCAACCCGCTGTTCACCGCCAGGGCCATCCGGGAGATCACCCCCCGCATCGACGGCATCGTCCACCAGCTCATGGACGACATGGGTGAGGGCCCCGGCGTCGACCTCATCGGGTCACTCGCGGCGCTCGTCCCGGTGACGGTCTTCTGCGGCTTGGGCGGCCTCCCGGTGGAGGACCGCGACCTGTGCCGCAAGTGGACCGATGCCCTGGGGCACGTCATCGACCCGGCCGCCGACGAGGCCACTCGGCGCGTCATGAACGACGCGGCTGAGGAATTCGCCGCCTACATAGCAGAACACCTGGACAGGCGCCGCGCAGCTCCGCAGGACGACATCATCTCGCGTCTCCTGCTTGCGGAGTTCGACGGGGAGAAACTCTCCGACGACGAGATCATCGCCAACGTCATGATGTTCTTCATGGGCGGCCATGAGACAACGGTCAATCTCATCGGCAACGGCATACTTGCCCTGCTGCGCCATCCCGACCAGCTGCGCATCCTGCGCGAGGAGCCCGGCCTCATCGATAACGCCATCGACGAGTTGCTCCGCTATGACGCGCCCATCCAGCTGGTCGCCCGCATCACCACCGGCGACATCGATCTTGACGGGACCACCATTCCGGCCGGTTCCAAGGTGATGATCCTGCTCGGCGCCGCCAACCGCGACCCACTGCGCTACGACGATCCCGACCGCCTCGACCTACGGCGTACGGATGTCCGCCCGCTGTCCTTCGGCGGTGGCCCCCACTACTGCATCGGCGCACTGCTCGCGAAAGCCGAGGCGCGCCTGGTATTCACCGAGCTGCTGCGCCGCCACCGCAATATCCAGCTGACCCACGGCGACATCGCCTGGCGCCCGCAGGTCAACATTCGGGGCCTCAGAGAACTCCGCGTCGACCTCACCTCCTAGCCTTCCGCAACAGGAGCCCGTGCGGTGTCCACGGGCCCTACCAACGGGGATGAATTACAGCGATATGACTACCCGGACAATATCTCCCGACATACTCGACCCAAGCGTGGCAAGAAACGCAGTGGATGCCGTGCTCATGGATTTTCTGGAATCTCGAATAAAAGATTCCGGAGATCCGCGGATGAGCAGGCTTGTGGAATTGCTCGAAGAATTCATGGTGGGCGGAAAGAGAATTCGCCCGGTGCTCGCCGTGATGGGCTGGCAGGCGGCCGACGGAACGACCGACATGGCGGCCGTCCTACGCGTCGCCGCCTCGCTCGAGATGTTTCACGCGTTCGCCCTCATTCATGACGACGTCATGGACGACAGTGACACCAGGCGCGGACGTCCCACCATCCATCGGACGCTCGCCGGAAAACGCGGCGACGACCGCACCGAACGTTTCGGAATCAGCGCGGCGGTGCTGCTGGGCGACCTCGCTTTCGCCTGGTCGGACCAGCTTCTGCACACCGCGGCCCTCACGCCCGCTCAGTCGGCCGCGGTGCAACCTCTCATCACCGACATGCGCACCGAATTGATGCTCGGTCAGTATCTGGACCTCCATGCGACCGGCGAGCTCACGGATGACGTCGAGGCCGCACTCACCGTCAACCGCTACAAGACCGCCAAGTACACCGTCGAACGCCCGCTGCAGATCGGCGCCGCCCTCGCGGGCGCGGACACGGAGACCCTGACCGCCTGCACGGCGTTCGCGCTGCCGCTGGGAGAAGCCTTCCAGCTCCGTGACGACCTGCTCGGCGTGTACGGCGATGTCCGCGACACCGGCAAGTCCCGCCTGGACGACCTGCGGGCGGGCAAGAACACGGTTCTGGTCGCGCTCGCCCTGCGCACGAGCGATGCCGCGCAGAGCGCCCGGCTGCGCGAACTGCTCGGAGATCCTGACCTTGACGAGTCCGGCGCGGAGGAGATCCGCGCGGTCTTCGCGTCCACCGGCGCACGGGACGCTGTCGAGCTCATGATCGGTGACCGTTACCAGCAGGCTCTGCAAGCCCTGGCGGACAGCCCCTTCAGGTCCGACGCGATCACCGCCCTCAAGCACCTCGCCACCGTAGCCACCAGGAGAAACGCATGACCACGGAGCTCAGCGTCCCCGCCACTGCCGCCTCGGCGGGCGCCGCGCACTATTGGCAGGAGTGCACCGACGGCTTCGCCGCCCTGTTCGGCCGGCACGTCGGGTACGAAGCACAGAAAGTGCCGCTGACGGACGCGGAGTTGCGTGAGGTCATCGCCGCCTGCAACACCGCGGTCGCCCCGCTGGGCAAGAGTGTCTCCGACAAGCGCTGGATCTCCTATATGGACGTCGTGCGCTGGTCGCAGAGTGCCCGGCACATCAAGGACATGGAAGCGTTCAAGGCCGTCTGCGTGCTCAACTGCGTGACGTTCGTATGGGACGACATGGACGCCGCCCTGCACGACTTCGACCTCTTTCTGCCGCAGGTGCGCGCGGTGTGTGAGCGGTACTACTCCCCCGAGGACGCGGAGTTCGCGTACGAGGGGGCCCGCGCCTTCATCACCAGCGACCACATGTTCCGCGACTCCCTGCTCAAGAAGGTGCTGTGCGGCACCTCCCCCGAGCAGTACTTCCGCTTCCGCGTCACTGACGTCGGAGTGGACTTCTGGATGCGGATGTCCTACCCGATCTACCGCCACCGCGAGCTGACCGAACATTCCAAGACAGGCCTCGCAGCCCGGATGACCACGCGCGGCCTTGCCATAGTCAACGACTTCTACTCCTACGACCGCGAGCAGGCCCTGGGACAGATCACCAACTGCTTCCGCCTGTGCGACGTAACGGACGAGGCGGCCTTCCGGAGCTTCTTCCAGGCCCGCCTCGACGACATGGCCGAGGACATGGAATGCATCAGGTCGTTCGACGACACCACCCGGGACATCCTGCTCGACCTCCTCCAGGGCAACTTCGTGTGGACCACGCGGGATCGCCGCTATCAAGCTCCGGTGAACGACGTCAACTCGCGTATCCAGTAGAGGAGGACCCACACATGGACAGCCCCAAGTCGCCCGCAGCGGAACGCTCCTGGCGGATCGGCACCGCTCCCGGCGCCCTGCCCCTCCTGGGACACGTACCCGCGTTGTGGCGGCGTCCCTTGGAGTTCCTCGCCTCGCTGCCCGCGCACGGCGACCTGGTCGAGGTCCGGCTCGGTCCCAGCCGCGCCTATCTCGCGGCGCACCCCGAGCTGGTGCGCCATGTTCTGCTCAACCCGCGCGTTTTCGACAAGGGCGGGGTCTTCGACAAGGCGCGCCAGCTCCTCGGCAACAGTCTGTCGGTCTCCCGGGGCGAGGATCACCGATCCCAGCGGCGCCTGATCCAGCCCGCCTTCCACCCGACGAAGATCGCCTCCTATACGACGGCCGTAGCCGCGGACACCCGCGCCGTCACCGACGGATGGCGGGACGGGCAGACCCTCGACATCAGCGACGCCATGCACGCGCTGCTCATGCGGGTCGCCGCGCGCACCCTGTTCTCCACCGGGCTCGACGAGGGCACCATCGAAGAGGCCCGGCAGTGTCTGCGGACGGTCTCGCACGGCATCTACAAGCGCACCGTCTCCCCGCTGGGCTTCATGGAGAAGCTGCCCACCCCTGGAAACCGCGCGTACGACCACGCCAACACGCGGCTGCGGCAGATCGTGGCGGACATGATCACCGCCCGGCGCCGGTCCGACGCGGACCACGGCGATCTGCTGTCCACCCTGCTGCAAGCGGAGCATCCCGAGACCGGCGAGAAACTGAACGACGGCCAGATCCTGGATCAGGTCGTCACCTTCCTCGTCGCCGGCAGCGAGACCACCGCCTCCACCCTGGCCTTCGTCTTCCATCTGATGGGCACGCTGCCCGAAGTGGAAAAGCGCGTGCTCGCCGAGGTGGACGAGGCGCTGGCGGGGCGCACACCGGTGTACGACGACCTTCCCGCGCTGCCGTACACCCGCAATGTGATCACCGAGGCGCTCCGCCTGTATCCGCCGTCCTGGATGGCAATGCGGGTCGCGGCGCAGGACGTCGAACTGGGCGGCCGGGTGATCCCTGCCCGGACGATGATCCTCTACAGCGCCTACGCCCTGCATCACAACCCCGATCTCTTCCCCGAGCCGGAGACGTTCGACCCCGGCCGTTGGGAAGGCGAACGGGCCGCGCAGGTACCGCGCGGGGCTCTGCTGCCGTTCGGCGCGGGCAGCCACAAGTGCATCGGTGACGTACTCGCGCTCACCGAGACCGCACTGATCATCGCGACGGTCGCCGCACGCTGGCGGCTGCGCCCGGTGCCCGGGAGCCGATTGCGTCCGGAACCGAAGGCCACCTTGGAGGCGGGTCCGTTGCCCATGGTGCTTGAACGCCGCTGACCCCGCCTCCACCTCTCCCTCCATACCGTCAGCGGAAGGCACATCCAGCATGAGAACCCGTCCCGACGCGACCGGGCGCAGTTGGCAGTTCGTCAAGGCACCGGGTGGTCTTCCCCTGGTGGGCCACGCGCTGCAGCTGGCGCGCCGCCCCCTGGATTTCCTGGCCTCGCTGCCCGCCCTCGGCGACCTGGTCGAGCTGCGGCTCGGCACCAAGCCGACCTATCTGCCCTGCCATCCGGAGCTGGTGCAGCAGGTGTTGCTCAACGCGCGGGTCTACGACACCGGGGGCCCCGTGAAGGAGAAGGCCCGCCCCATCCTGGGCAACGGGTTGATCACCTCCGACTGGGCCGACCACCGTCGCCAGCGGCGCATGGTCCAGCCGGCCTTCCACTCCGCGCGCATCGCGACCTATGCCGAGGTGATGCACGAGGAGTGCGCGGCGCACGCGGAGACTTGGCAGGCGGGCCGGCCGGTCGATGTGGGCGACGCGATGCAGGCACTGACGGCGCGGGTGACGGCCCGCGCGCTGTTCTCGACCGAGATGGCACCGCACTCGGTCGCGGAGATCCAGCGCAGCCTGCCCGTCATGGTGCGTGGCGCGTTCCGCCGGGCGATGGACCCCACCGGTGTGCTGGCCAGGCTGCCGTTGGCCGCCAACCGTGAGTTCGAGTCCGCGCTCACCCGCCTGCACGTCCTCATCGAAGGCATCGTCGAGGACTACCGGCGTTCCGGCGAGGACCGCGGTGACCTGCTGTCCGCGCTGCTGGCCGCGCGCGACGAGGAGGACGGCGGTGCGATGACCGATCAGGAGGTCCACGACCAGGTCATGACGCTGCTGCTGGCCGGTGTGGAGACCACGGCAAGCGCCCTGACCTGGGCCTGGCACTTGCTGGCGGCTCATCCCGAGGCCGAGGAGCGGCTGCATGCCGAGGTCGACGAGGTGCTTGGCGGCCGTATCCCGACGTACGCCGACGTCCCGAAGCTCGCCCATACCCAACGGATCTTCACCGAGACGCTGCGGCTGTACCCACCCGCCTGGATGTACACCCGGATGACCACCGAACCCACCGAGCTCGGCGGTCATCGGCTGGGGGCCGGCGTGGACATCCTGATCAGCCCGTACGTCATCCACCGCATCCCGGAGTTCTTCCCGCACCCGGAGAGCTTCGACCCGGACCGGTGGCTGCCCGAGCGGGCCAAGGACGTCGCCCGCGGTTCGTATCTGCCGTTCGGCGCGGGCAGCCGCAAGTGCATCGGGGACGTCTTCGGGATGACCGAGGCGACCCTGGCACTGGCCACACTCGCGGCCCGCTGGCGGCTGCGTCCGCTGCCCGGCAGCAGGGTCTCGCCACGCGCCGAGATGAGCCTGACAGCCGGACCGCTGCCGATGGTTCCGGAACCCCGCAGTCCCGCGATCAACCGAAGCTGACGGGCAGCTGATGCAGTCCGCGCAGCATCAGGCTGGGGCGCCACACGAGATCGCCGGGTTCGGTGTCCAGGGCGAGGCCGGGGCACCGTTCCAGCAGGGTGCGGAAGGCGACGGCGCCCTGCATCCGGGCCAGCGGCGCGCCGAGGCAGTGATGAATGCCGTAGCCGAACGCCATGTGGCCGCGGGCATCGCGGCGGATGTCGAACCGGTCGGGTTCGGCGAACCGCCGCGGGTCGCGCGAGGCGGCGGCCAGGGCGACGGCCACGGACTCTCCCGCGCCGATCACCGTGCCGCCGATCTCCACCGGCTCCTTGGCGTAGCGGAACGCCGTGGTCTCCACCGGCCCGTCATACCGGAGCATCTCCTCCACGGCGCTCTCAAGGAGCGACCAGTCGCCGCGCAGGGCAGCCAGCTGGTCCCGGTGGCGCAGCAGGGCGAGCGTGCCGCTGGACAGCAGGTTGGCCGCCGTCTCATAACCGGCCACCAGCAGGAGGAAGGCCATCCCCAGCAGTTCCTCGGGAGAGAGCTGTTCCTCCTCGCCCGCGCCGGCGACCAGCGCGCTCAGCAGGTCATCGCCGGGCTCGCTCCGCTTGGCGGCGGCGAGGTCGGCGAGGTAACCCGTCATGGCCTGGGCGGCGGCTCCAGCGGCCTGTGGCCGGGTGAAGTCGGTGCTGTCCAGGTACCAGTCGTGAAAGGTCTTGCGGTCGGTGGCCGGCACTCCGAGCAGTTCGCAGATGACGGCCAGCGGCAACGGCAGCGCGAACGCCTCGACCAGGTCCGCGCGGCCCAACGGCAGCATGGCGTCCACGAGTTCGTCCGCGATCAGCTGCACCTTGGGGCGCAGCGCCTCGATACGGCGAGGGGTGAAGTCCTTGGCCACCAGTTTGCGCAGCCGGGTGTGCTGCGGGGGGTCCGTCTGCACCATGTTCAGGCCGATGGAGTTACCGCCGTCGTCCTGCCAGCCGGCCGAGTGCCTGATGTCGTTGGACAACCGTGCGTCGGCCAGCGCGGCTCGCGCCTCCTCGTGCCCCACGACAAGCGAGAACTCCCCCGACGCGGCGGTCCGCACCCGGTGCACCGGGCCCTGGGCACGCATCCGCTCGTACACCGGATACGGGGCGTCGACGAACCCCTGGCCAAGATCTGACAGATCTTCAAATCCCGTCACAGACACGCGCATTCCTCGCTTCGAAGAGGCCGGAAACAGTCGTGAGGGATCACTCCCCCGGTCGTCGGCGTGACCCTAACAGCGGAAACGGGGACCAGTCCACGTTTGATGTTAGGGTGCCGCCCATGGTCAGCAGCGGTGATCGGCCGACAACGCGGCGCAGCGACGCGCGCCGCAACCGCGAGGTGCTGCTCGCCGCCGCTCGGGAGATCTATGCCGAGCGCGGCGTGGACGCCCCGCTGGACGACATCGCCCGCCGGGCCGGGGTCGGCAACGCCACGCTCTATCGCCACTTCGCCACCCGGGCCGCGTTGATCGAGGCCGTCTTCCACGACGTACTCACCCCGGTCCTGCGCGTGGCCCGGCAGACCCGCGACCACCCCGACGCCTGGACCGGGCTCACCACCTACCTCGACCACGTCTTCACCCTGCTGGCCGCCAATCGCGGCGCGGGCGACCTGATGACCACCGGCATCCAGGGCGTGCCCACGCTCGACGCGCTGCACGAGGAACACCGCCGCACGATTGGGACACTGGTGCGCCGAGGTCAGCAGCAGCGCACGGTCAGGACCGACCTCATCACCGACGACCTGCTCTTCCTCCTGGCCGCGCTGGGCCGGGCCTCATCGGTCGCGCCCGGCCCCTGGCGCCGCCACCTGGCCCTGCTGCTCGACGGCCTGCGCCCGGCCACCGCTCACCCGCTGCCCGTTCCCCCGCTCGGATCGAGCCACCCGCCTTCCACAGACACCGGAGACGCCACGCCATGACGCATCAGCGCCCCATATCCCCCTTCGAGAGCGTCTACTTCCTGGATCTGGGGCCCGCAGGCCTCCCGCTGTACGACATGCCCGAGTTCGTCGAGTCCCTGGTGCTCGGCCGTCCGGATCCGAATCTGATGCGGCGGGCACTGCGGCTTCTGACCGACCACCACCCGATCCTGCGCTCCGAGGTGAAGTCCGGTGCGGAGGGCCTGCTCCTGCAAGTGCGCGACCGGGTCCAGCCTCCCCTCACCGTCCTCGACGGCATCGAGGAGACCTTCGCCCAACTGATCAACTCACGGCCCGACTGGACCGAGAGCCTGCTACACGCCTGGCTGCTCACCGACGGCGAGCGCAGCCAGGTCGTGCTCGGGATCCACCACGGCGTGGCCGACGGCCGCTCGGCCTTCGCCCTGCTCGACGAGTTCTGGCAGTACTACGCCGCCTTGGAGGCCGGTGCGAATCCCGCCCCGGAGCGGCGCGAGGCGCTCCCCGAGGCGATCGACAGCCGATTGGCCGGGGCCTTCCCGGACGCCGAGATCGACGCCTTGGCCGATGCCATCGCGCAGGCCCCGGCGGACCGCACCAAGACCGCCACCCTGCCCACCGAGGGCATGGGGCGCGCCGACCGGCCGGCCGCGACACACCGTTTTGTCGTGGACCGGCTGGAGTTCAGCCCGGAGACCACCCAGAGCGTGGTGGCCGCCGCCCGAGCTCGCGGGGTGACCGTCAACAGCCTCGTCACGGGTCTTGTCCTTACCGTCGTACGCGCACAACTGGCGCCGGAGCACGGTCCGTTGACGTTGACCTGCGGGCACGGCATCGACCTGCGTACCCGCCTCACGCCCGAGCTGCCTCTGAGCACCGTGCTCAACTGCATCACCGGGCTACAGACCACGCTGTCCGTCGGGCATGACGACCGACCGGAGACCGCCGGCCGGGAGGTGGCCGATCAGGTCGCCGGCGCCCTGGACCGGCGTGACCCCGAGCGCTTCCTGCTGGCCGCGCTCAGGGCGGGCGCTCGGGGCGTCGCGATGCCCATGCCGGTCGTCAGCTACGGCATCTCCAATGTCGGCAGGATCCCCGCCCACCCCCTGCCGGTCGGCATGAAACTGCTCCGCTTCGGCGGTACGGCCAACGCGGCGGGTATGCCCCCCAAGATCGGCGTTGCCAGCTTCGGCGGCCGTCTGCTCGTACAGAACGAGTACGACAGCTGGACGTACAGCCCCGAGCAGATGCGGAAGCTGCTCGAGACCCTGCGTGCGGCATTGACGGATCTGGCCATAGAGTGAATGAAGCCCACCACCGGCTACCGAGGGAGACAGTCAACCGTGATCACCGCGATCGTGCTCATCAAGACCAGCGTGGACCGGATCCCGGAGATCGCCGAGTCGATCGCCGCCCTCGACTGCGTCAGCGAGGTCTTCTCGGTGACCGGTACGTACGACCTGATCGCCATGGTGCGCGTCGGGCGCCACGACGACCTGGCCGATGTCATCCCCGGCAAGATCAGCAAGATCCCGGGCGTGGAGGGCACGGACACGCATGTCGCGTTCCGTACGTACTCGCAGCACGACCTGGAAGCGGCGTTCGCGATCGGCCTCGACTCCTGAGCCCTCCGCACCACCTCAGGCAGCCGTGGTGTCCGGCACGCAACGCCCGTCCTCCGTGCGGTAGTTCCACCGCGCGCCGTCCGCCACCAGCTCCTTGACGGCACGCACGAAGCGCTCCACGTGCTCGTCCGGGGTGCCCGCGCCGAAGCTCACGCGGATGGCGTTCAGGGACTTCTCGCCGGGCGCGGCCTCGGGGGCGCCGCACTCGCCCTGGCTCTGCGGGTCGCTGCCGAGGAGGGTGCGCACCAGCGGATGGGCGCAGAAGAGGCCGTCGCGTACGCCGATGCCGTACTCGGCGGAGAGCGCGGCGGCGAAGTGCGAGCTGTTCCAGCCGTCGACGACGAAGGAGATGACGCCGACGCGCGGCGCGTCGTCCCCGAAGAGCGAGAGCACCTTCACGGCGGGCACGTCGGCCAGACCCTCGCGGACCTTGGCGATGAGGTGGCGCTCACGGGCGACGAGCTCGTCGAAACCCGCCTCGGTCAGTGCCTTGCAGGCGGAGGCGATCGAGTACACGCCGATGACGTTCGGCGAACCGGCCTCGTGCCGCGCGGCGGTGTCGTGCCACTCGACGTCCACGCCACCGTCCGTACGCCGCGCGACCTTGCGCGACGCGCCGCCGCCCGCGAGGTACGGCTCGGCCTCGCGCAGCCAGTCGGAGCGGCCCGCGAGGACGCCCGAGCCGAAGGGCGCGTACAGCTTGTGGCCGGAGAAGGCGACCCAGTCGACGTCCAACTCGTCGATGGAGACCGGGTGGTGGGGCGCGAGCTGCGCGGCGTCCAGGACGATGCGGGCGCCGTGCGCGTGGGCTGCGGCGGCGAGTTCCTTGACGGGCCACAGCTCACCGGTGACGTTCGACGCGCCCGTGACGCACACCAGGGCGGGACCGTAGGGATCGCGGTCGGCGAGGGCGCGCTCCAGGGTGGCGACGGCCTGCTCGGCGGTGCGCGGGGCGTTCAGGTACGTCACGCGGGCGTCGCGCCACGGCAGGAGCGAGGCGTGGTGCTCGGTCTCGAAGACGAAGACCTGGCAGTCGGCGGGGAGCGCGGCGGCCAGGAGGTTGAGCGAGTCGGTGGTCGAACGGGTGAACACGACCTGGTCGTCCTCGCGGCAGCCGAGGAAATCGGCGACGGTGACGCGGCTGTTCTCGAACAGGTCGGTGGAGAGCTGCGACAGATACCCGGCGCCGCGGTGCACGCTGCCGTAGTACGGCGCGTACGCGGCCACGTCGTCCCACACCCGCTGGAGTGCCGGGGCGCTCGCCGCGTAGTCGAGCGCCGCGTAGGTCACCTCGCCACCGGTGACGAGCGGCACGGTGACGTCACGGCCGAGCACGGGCAGCGGGGCGGCACAGACGGTCTGGTCGGCGACAGCGGTGGTGGCAGACATGGCGAACTCCCGTGGGAAGGCAGGCGAGTTCACTGCGAGGGCGCTCGTACGGCGCTGCAGTGATGAAAGAAAAAGGGGGTGCGGAATAGGGGCCGGGAAGCCCTATCGCATTCGCTTGCTCACGAGACTGCTCCCTTGAGGACCAGGACCCCAGGGGTACGACACTCATAGAGTGCGCAGGGGTCCGCGCTTGCCATACGCCTTGCTGCGTACGGCCTGGTCTTCACCCGGGGCACCCCGCCACGGACGGAGGGTTGCCGGACAGCGAGCCGGGGCCTAATCGCTGTCACTCATGACCTGCTCAGCATCTTGCCACACGAACTTCTCGGTGCACACCGCAGTCCGGGATCCGGACTGCGGTGTGCACCACACTCACCCGCTACTGGCCGCACTCACCTGTTGCTGGCCGCCACCCAGCGCTCCAGGGCCTTCTTCGCGGCCCCGGAGTCGATCGAATCGCCTGCCTGCGCGATACCGGCCCTGATCTGCTCCACCAGGCTCCCCTCGCCCGGCGAGAGGGCCACCAGGGCCGCCGCCGAGTTGAGCAGCACCGCGTCCCGTACGGGCCCGGTCTCGCCGTCGAGGAGGCGTCGCGCCACCTCGGCGTTGTACGAGGCGTCGGCGCCCCGCAGCGCCTCCACGGGGACCAGGTCGATGCCGACGTCGCGCGGGTCGAAGGACTCCTCGCGCACGGCGCCGTCCCGTACGACCCAGACCCGGGATGTCGCCGTCGTCGTCAGCTCGTCGAGACCGTCGTCGCCACGGAAGACGAGCGAGGAGTGCCCGCGCTCGGCGAAGACCCCGGCCACGATGGGCGCCATCCGCGCGTCGGCGACGCCGACGGCCTGGGCGCGCACCCTGGCGGGGTTGGTGAGCGGACCGAGGAGATTGAAGACGGTCCTGATCCCCAGCTGGCTGCGCGCGGCGCCCGCGTACCGCAGGGCCGGATGGAACTTCACCGCGAAGCAGAAGGTGATCCCCGCTTCCTCCGCGACCTCGACGACCCGCCGCGGTGTGAGTTCGAGATTCACACCGAGCTTCTCCAGGACGTCGGACGCGCCGCTCGCCGACGACGCGGCACGGTTGCCGTGCTTGACGACCTTCGCGCCCGCGCCGGCGATGACGATCGCGGACATCGTGGAGATGTTGACGGTCTTGGCACCGTCACCACCCGTGCCGACGATGTCGACGGTCCGCCCCGGCACCTCGATCACATTGGCGTGCTCGTACATGGTGCGTACGAGCCCTGAGATCTCCTCCACGGTCTCGCCCTTGGCCCGCAGCGCCACCACGAATCCGGCGATCTGCGCCTCGGTGGCCTCGCCCCGCATGATGCGGTCCATGGCCCAGGCGGTGTCGTCGGCGCTCTGGTCGTTGCCGTCGAGCAGGCCGTTCAGCACACCCGGCCAGGAACGGGCCGCCGCGGTGTTGCCTCCTGCGGGGGTCACAGCGCTCATCTGCCGCTCCTGGGGTCGTATACGCGTAGGACAGGAACACCTTATCCAGCTCAGGTGACGGCAAAGAGCCCCGTCCATGCAGTGGATGCATGAGACGGGGCTCTCGCCGTGGCGACCATGGGGTCAGAACATCAGAACGTCAGAGCGTCCGGGGATCAGTGGTGGCCGTGGCCGCTCGTGATCTCCTTGTACTCCTCAGTGGTGGGCTTGGGGATCTGGCTGTCTTCCCCGTAGTAGCCCTTGGAGAGCTTGGCCCTGAGCTTCTGCGAGCCGGACACCTTGCGCTCGACACCGTTCTCGTCGACCGAGGGGCCGATCTCGACCGGCGCGTACTGCTCGTGCGCGGTGAGCGTGTGCAGCTGCTCCTGGTCGAGCGGCTCGTGGACCTCGATGAACTCACCGTGCGGCAGGCGCTTGATGATGCCGGACTCGCGCCCGTGCAGGACCTTGTCCTTGTCGCGCCGCTGCAGACCCAGGCAGATCCGCTTGGTGGCGATGAAGGCGAGGACCGGTCCGACGAAGAAGCCGATACGGACGAACCAGGTGATCGAGTTGATCGACAGGTGGAAGTGGGTGGCCCACAGGTCGTTTCCACCACCGACCAGCATGATGAAGTACGCGGTCAGCCAGGCGACACCGAAGGCCGTACGGGTCGGGGCGTTGCGCGGGCGGTCCAGGATGTGGTGCTCGCGCTTGTCGCCGGTGACCCAGGACTCGATGAACGGGTAGACGCCGATCGCCACGAGCACCAGCGGGAAGATCACGATCGGGATGAACACACCCAGGACGAGTGTGTGACCCCAGGCGTTGATCTCCCAGCCCGGCATCACGCGGACCAGACCCTCGGCGAAGCCCATGTACCAGTCTGGCTGGGCGCCGGTGGACACCTGGTCCGGACGGTACGGGCCGATCGCCCAGATCGGGTTGATCGTCGCGATCGCCGAGACGATCGCGATGACGCCGAAGACCAGGAAGAAGAAGCCTCCCGCCTTCGCCATGTAGACCGGAAGCAGCGGCATACCGACGACGTTCTTGTTCGTCTTGCCGGGGCCCGCGAACTGCGTGTGCTTGTGGAAGAACACCAGGATCAGGTGGGCCACCAGGAGGCCCAGCATGATGCCGGGCAGCAGCAGGATGTGGACCGAGTAGAACCGGGCCACGAAGTCGCCGCCCGGGAACTCCCCGCCGAAGACGAACATCGAGATGTACGTACCGACGACCGGGATGGACAGCAGCACACCCTGGATGAACCGGACACCCGTACCCGACAGCAGGTCGTCCGGGAGCGAGTAACCGGTGAAGCCGGTGAACAGTGCCAGGACGAACAGCAGGAAGCCGAAGAGCCAGTTGATCTCACGCGGCTTGCGGAACGCGCCCGTGAAGAAGACGCGCATCATGTGGACCATCATCGCCGCGACGAAGATCAGCGCCGCCCAGTGGTGGATCTGCCGGATGAGCAGACCACCGCGGACGTCGAAGCTGATGTGCATGGTCGAGTTGAAGGCCTCGGACATCAGCTGACCCTGCAGCGGGATGTAGCTGCCGTGGTACTCCACCTCGTTCATCGACGGGTGGAAGAACAGCGTCAGGTACACACCCGTGAGGATGATGACGATGAAGCTGTAGAGCGCGACCTCACCCAGCATGAAGGACCAGTGGTCCGGGAAGATCTTGCGCATGTTGGCCTTGGCCAGGCCGTAGATGCCCAGACGGCTGTCGGCCCAGTCGGCGACCCGCTCACCGGCGGGCGCTTCCTTACGTGTATCGGTCGGCTTAGTGCTCATCCGCGCTCCCAGAAAGCAGGACCGACGGGCTCAGCGAAGTCGCCGAGCGCCTCGAGGTAGCCCTCTTCGTTCACGCCGATGCGCAGCTGCGGCAGTGCGTGACCGGCCGGGCCGAAGATCACTCGGGCACCGTCGGAGAGGTCGAAGGTGGACTGGTGGCACGGGCAGAGGACGTGGTGCGTCTGCTGCTCGTACAGAGAGATCGGGCAGCCGACGTGGGTGCAGATCTTCGAGTACGCGACGACACCGTCGTGCGACCACTCGAGCTCTTGCTTGTCCTTGATGTTGTCCGGCTGAATCCGGACGATCATCAGGGCCGCCTTGGCGATCTGCACCTGGAAGTCGTGATCGTCCTCCTCCAGGCCCTCGGGCTTGGCGAAGGTCAGCGAACCGACCGCGACGTCCGACGGGCGCAGCGGCTCGTTCGTGTTCATGTTCACGAGCAGCTTGCCCTTGCCCCAGAGCGTGTGCCGGAGCTTGTCCTCGGGCAGCGGCCCGAGGTCACGCAGCAGGACGATGCCGGAGAGGGGCACCAGGGTCAGCGCGCCGAACATCGTGTTGCGGATCAGCTTGCGCCGGCCGAACTGCGACTCCGCGGCACCGGCCTTGAAGTCGGCCAGGACCTTGGCCTTGACCTCGGGCTCGGCCGCGATGGGATGCCGCTCGTCGGCGACCTCCACGTCGGACATCAGGGTGCGGGCCCAGTGGACCGCCCCCGCGCCGATGCAGAAGAGCGCGATGCCCAGGGTCATGCCCAGGGAGAAGTTCAGCGCGCTGATGTGGCCGATCGGCCAGATGTAGACGATCTTGTCGACCGGGAACGCCACGTACGAGGCGATGAAGCCGACCGTCGACAGCATCGAGAGCGTGAACAGGAAGGCGACCGCACGCTCGGAACGCCTGGCGGCCCGCTCGTCGATGTCCTGGACACGATGCTCGTGGGGCGGAAGCCCCGGGTCGGCGAACGGATTCTCGTCCGGGACCGCCACCGAGCCGTGCTCGGTCTCCTGCACGCTGGGCAGGTTCTCTTCTTGATTCTCTTGGCTACTCATGACTTCTTGGCCTTTGCGGTCCGAGCGGCGACCCACACGGCGACCGCGATCAGCGAGCCGAGACCGAAGATCCAGCCGAACAGGCCTTCACTGACCGGACCCAGGCCACCCAGCTTGAGGCCGCCAGGGCTCTCGGACTGTTTGCCGTTGACCGCGTCGAGGTACGCGATGATGTCCTTCTTGTTCTTCTCCGGCAGCGTCGTGTCGGGGAAGGACGGCATGTTCTGCGGGCCGGTCGTCATGGCCTCGTAGATGTGCTTCGGGGAGACATCCTCCAACGAAGGAGCGAACTTGCCCTTCGTCAACGCGCCGCCCTCACCGGTGAAGTTGTGGCACTGCGCGCAGTTGGTGCGGAACAGCTCGCCACCCTTGGCGATGTCCGCTCCTTCCGGGCTGTACTGCTTCGCGGTGGGAACGGTCGGGCCCGCGCCCAGCGAGGCGATGTACGCCGCGAGCTGGTCGATCTGGGCCTGGTTGTAGATGGCCTTCTTCTTCGGCGCCTGGGCGCCCGGCTGCTGGAGCGGCATCCGGCCGGTGCTGACCTGGAAGTCGACGGCGGCTGCGCCGACGCCCACCAGGCTCGGACCGTCGGAGGACCCCTGACCGCCGGTTCCGTGGCAGCTTGAGCAGCCCACGGAGTAGAGCTTCTTGCCTTCGTCGATGGCAAGAGACTGGGCGGTGTCGTCGGCCTGCGCCTTGTCCGCGGGTGCGAACGCGGCGTACAGCCCCCCGGTGGCCGCCAGCGCGAGGAGTAGGACGACGACCGCCGCCAGCGGATGGCGTCGTCGTGCGGAGAGCTTTTTCACGGATTACCCCGGTGTCAGGATCTTCAGCGTCGATGCTTGCAATGGATCGGGCGTTGAGCCCGACTACTTGATCAGGTAGATCGTGGCGAAAAGGCCGATCCAGACCACATCGACGAAGTGCCAGTAATAGGACACGACGATGGCTGCGGTCGCCTGCTCATGAGTGAACCTCTTGGCCGCATAGGTCCTGCCTAGGACCAGCAGGAAGGCGATGAGGCCACCTGTCACATGCAAGCCGTGGAAGCCGGTGGTCAGGTAGAACACCGAGCCGTACGGGTCGGAGGAGAGCGAGAGCCCGTCCTTCTTGACCAGCTCGGTGTACTCGAAGATCTGACCGCCGATGAAAATCGCACCCATGATGAAGGTGACGATGAACCACATCCGGAGCTTCTTCACGTCGCCGCGCTCGGCGGCGAACACGCCGAGCTGGCAGGTCAGAGAAGAGAGCACCAGGATCGTGGTGTTCGTCGCTGAGAACGGGACGTTCAGCGACTCGGCCATTTCCTTCCAGTGATCTGGCCCGGTCACCGAGCGGAGGGTGAAGTACATCGCGAAGAGGGCCGCGAAGAACATCAGCTCGGAACTGAGCCAAATAATGGTTCCGACGCTGGTGAGGTTCGGCCGATTGACCGGCGGGTGCGCGTGCCCGGTATCTACTGTCGTTGCTGTCGCCACGACCGACATTATGTCGGTCGCTTATCCCGCCCTCACCCCGGGGGGTGCCGTTCGGAGTGTCTACGGGGTGTGTCCTGCCCGTATGGCCCATCGAAGGGCTGTCCGAACCGCTGTTGACGGGGTGTCCGGAGGAGTAGCATCCGCGCATCGGTTCCCGGCCGAACGCCCTCAACGATGCGGAGGAACAATGCAGCCGACCGCCACGGTGCTGGTCTACAGCGACAACGCGAGCACCCGCGAGCAGATCCGGTTGGCCACCGGACGCAGGCCGGCTGCGGACGTTCCCGCGGTCGAGATCATCGAGTGCGCGACGCTTCCCGCCGTGCTGAAGGAGCTCGACCGCGGCGGCATCGACGCCTGCGTCCTGGACGGCGAGGCCACGCCCATCGGTGGGATGGGCGTCTGCCGCCAGCTCAAGGACGAGATCTTCCAGTGCCCGCCCGTGCTCCTGCTCATGGGACGCCCGCAGGACGCCTGGCTGGCCACCTGGAGCCGCGCGGAGGCGGCCGTGACCCTTCCGGTCGATCCGGTCGAGTTCGCGAACTCCCTGGCCGCTCTGCTGCGCGCCAGGCTGGCCGTGGAGGCCTGACGGTACGACAGGCACGGCCGGCGGCCCCGCACCTTCGTGCGGGGCCTCTGTGCTGTCCTGTGGCGCTGTCAGACCTGCGGCCGCAGTCTGGCCGCGTCGACCGCTGCGGGGCCCTCCTTGGCCCCTGCGAGCAGCTCGCTGCCCTTGCGCCACTGCTTCCAGCCGACGTTCCAGTCGCCGAACCCGTTGCCGAACGGATCCATGTCCGCGCCCTCGCTGTTGACGACCTTCACGATGTCGCCCCGCCGGACGGTGTCGAAGAACCAGGCGGCGTCGTCGGTGCTCATGCCGGTGCAGCCGTGGCTGGTGTTCGCGTAGCCCTGCGAGCCGACCGACCAGGGCGCCGCGTGCACGTACTCACCGGAGTCGGTGACCCGCGTCGCGTAATAGACCATCTTGTCGTAGAAGTCCGATGAGCCGATGCTGGCGCTGGTCATACGTACGGAGTACTCCTTGCCGAGCACCACCTTGACGCCGTTGCGCGTGGAGTAGCCGGGCTTGCCCGTGGTCACCGGCATGGAGTTGATCTCCTCGCCGTTGCGGTAGACCGTCATGTAGTGCGACCCGGCGTCCGTCACGGCCTCCAGGCGGTCGCCGATGGTCAGCTTCAGCGGCTTGGCGTCGCCGCCCCAGAGCTTCTCGCCGACCTTGATGCCTTCGAGGTTGCTCCGTACGGCGATGCTCGTGCCCGCGGGCCAGTACTCCTTGGGGCGGTAGTGCAGCGTCTTGCTGTCCACCCAGTGCCAGGCGCCGTCCGTGGAGGGCTGCGTCTCGACCTTCAGGGCGCGTTCCACGAGGGACCTGGCCTTCTTGCCCTTCACCTTGGCGCTGAGTTCGGCCGTGACGGGCTGCCCCACGCCGTACTTGCCGGACTCGGGGCCGAAGGTGACGTCGAGCCGCTTCTTCTTGGCCGGGGCATCGGTGTCGAAGGTCATGACCTTGCGGCCCGGTGCGCCGTCCTCGTCCTCGGTGCTGACGCGCACCGTGTAGTGCGCGTCGGCCGCCAGGGGCGCCGTGCTGTGCCAGCGGGCGCCGTCGGCCGCCAGTTCGCCGCCGACGTACCGTCCGAGGGCGTCGGTGGCCGTCACATCGGTGATGCGCCCGTCCTCGCCCTGGGCGGTGACCTCCAAGGGCTTGTCCGGATCCGCCTTCTTGCTGCCCGCCGGGCTGTTGAAGGCGATCTGGCCTGCCGCGTCGTACGGCTTAGCCGAGAGCGGATGGCCGTCGGAGCCACATGCCGTGGTTCCCACCCCGAGGGCGGCCACCAGCAAGGTGCAGCTCAGTACCGTGCGGATTCGCGGTGAGTGGCTCATATGCACAAGGTATGAAGATTCATCAGCAACGGCGCGCCGAGTGACCCGTACGAGGGTCGGCCGCGACACGCCGAGGGGCCCGGACGCTCCTGACGGAGTGTCCGGGCCCCTCGGTTACGGCCGGAAGCTACAGACTCACTGGGTCTGGCCCTCGCCGCGGTAGTACTCGAAGACCCAGCCGAACAGGCCGATCAGGATGACCGGCAGCGAGAAGAACAGCAGCCACCAGCCGAAGACGACACCCATGAAGGCGAGCGCGCCGCCGATGGCCAGGGAGAGCGGCTGCCAGCTGTGCGGGCTGAAGAAGCCCACTTCGCCGGCCTCGTCCGCGACGTCCGCCTCTTTGTTGTCCATCGCGGAGGCGTCGACCCGCCGGGCCGTGAAGGCCAGGTAGTAGCCGATCATGATGCACAGGCCGAAGGCCAGGAAGAGCGCGGTCGTACCGGCCGGCTCCTTGGACCACCAGCCGTAGACGACCGCCATGATGAGCACGAAGACGGCCAGCCAGATGAACAACTTGCCCTGAACCTTCACTTGCCGGCCTCCTTGCTGCCCGCGAGCGCCTTGTCACCGTGGCCGCTGTTCTCGAGCTGGTCGAGAGCCGCGATCTCAGGGTGATGCAGGTCGAATGCCGGGGATTCGGAACGGATCCGCGGCAGGGTGAGGAAGTTGTGCCGCGGCGGCGGGCAGGACGTCGCCCACTCGAGCGAACGGCCGTAGCCCCACGGGTCGTCGACCTCGACCTTCTTGCCGTACTTGGCGGTCTTCCAGATGTTGTAGAAGAACGGCAGGATCGACAGGCCGAGCAGGAACGAGCAGATCGTCGAGATCGTGTTCAGAGCGGTGAAGCCGTCGGCCGCGAGGTAGTCCGCGTAACGACGCGGCATTCCCTCCGCGCCCAGCCAGTGCTGCACCAGGAACGTGCCGTGGAAGCCCACGAACAGCGTCCAGAAGGTGATCTTGCCGAGCTTCTCGTCCAGCATCTTGCCGGTGAACTTCGGCCACCAGAAGTGGAAGCCGGAGAACATCGCGAACACCACGGTGCCGAAGACGACGTAGTGGAAGTGCGCGACCACGAAGTACGAGTCCGAGACGTGGAAGTCCATCGGCGGCGAGGCCAGGATGACGCCGGTCAGACCACCGAAGGTGAAGGTGATCAGGAAGCCGACGGCCCAGAGCATCGGTGTCTCGAAACTCAGTGAGCCCTTCCACATCGTTCCGATCCAGTTGAAGAACTTCACGCCCGTTGGCACGGCGATCAAGAACGTCATGAAGGAGAAGAACGGTAGGAGCACGCCACCTGTGACGTACATGTGGTGCGCCCACACGGTCACGGAGAGACCCGCGATCGCGATCGTCGCGCCGATCAGGCCCATGTAGCCGAACATCGGCTTCCGGGAGAAGACCGGGATCACTTCGGAAATGATTCCGAAGAATGGTAGAGCGATGATGTACACCTCTGGATGGCCGAAGAACCAGAAGAGGTGTTGCCATAGCAACGCGCCGCCGTTGGACGCGTCGAAGACATGGGCACCGAATTTTCGGTCCGCCTCCAGGGCGAACAGCGCGGCGGCCAGGACCGGGAAGGCCAGCAGGACCAGCACGGCGGTCAGCAGGACGTTCCACACGAAGATCGGCATCCGGAACATCGTCATGCCAGGCGCGCGCATACAGATGATCGTGGTGATGAAGTTGACCGAGCCGAGGATCGTGCCGAAGCCGGAGAAGGCCAGACCCATGATCCACATGTCGGCGCCGATGCCCGGTGAGCGGACGGCGTCCGACAGCGGGGAGTAGGCGAACCAGCCGAAGTCGGCCGCACCCTGCGGGGTGAGGAAGCCGGCCACCGCGATGAGCGAGCCGAAGAGGTACAGCCAGTACGCGAACATGTTCAGCCGCGGGAACGCCACGTCGGGCGCGCCGATCTGCAGCGGCATGATCCAGTTCGCGAATCCGGCGAACAGCGGCGTCGCGAACATCAGCAGCATGATCGTGCCGTGCATCGTGAACGCCTGGTTGAACTGCTCGTTCGACATGAGCTGCGAGCCGGGACGAGCGAGTTCGGCGCGCATGAAGAGCGCCATCACTCCGCCGATGCAGAAGAACGCGAACGACGTGACCAGGTAGAGCGTGCCGATCGTCTTGTGGTCGGTGGTGGTGAGCCACTTGATGACCACAGCGCCGGGCTGTGTGCGCCGTACCGGCAGCTCGTTCTCGTACGAGTCTTCCGCTGCCTCGGCACCCTGAGGTTCGTTGAGGATGCTCACAGGTTGTTCGTCTCCCGGTTCTTCTCGTGTGGCGTCTGCTCGATGCCGGCCGGGATGTATCCGGTCTGGTTCTTCTTCGCGAGGTCCTCGAGGTGCTTCTGGTAGCGCTCGGGGGAAACGACCTTCACGTTGAAGAGCATCCGGGAGTGGTCGACACCGCAGAGCTCGGCACACTTGCCCATGAAGGTGCCCTCCTTGTTGGGAGTCACCTCGAAGGCGTTGGTGTGGCCCGGAATGACGTCCTGCTTCATGAGGAACGGCACCACCCAGAAGGAGTGGATGACGTCACGGGAAGACAGTACGAAGCGGACCTTCTCGCCCTTGGGGAGCCAGAGGGTCGGACCGGGGTTGCCGTTCTGCGGGTTCCGCTGACCGGGTGTGCCGACGTCGTAGACACCGTCCGCACCCTTCGGGAACTGCTTCAGGAAGCGCTCCGGAATGCTGGAGAGCTCCTTCGGGACGGTGTTCTGCTTGGAGAGCTTCTCGTCCTCGGTCTTCTTCGCCTTGTACGAGTAGCCCGTGGCCGGATCACCGTCCACGTTCTCCACGTAGTTGAAGCCCCAGCTCCACTGGAAGCCGACCACGTTGACCGTGTGGGCGGGCTTCTCGTCGAGCTTGAGGAGCTTCGACTCATCACGTGCCGTGAAGTAGAAGAGCACCGAGACGATGATGAGAGGAACCACCGTGTAAAGCGTCTCGATGGGCATGTTGTAACGCGTCTGCGGAGGTACCTCCACCTTGCTGCGGCTGCGCCGGTGGAAGATCACACTCCACAGGATCAGACCCCAGACCAGCACGCCCGTGGCGAGCGCAGCCGCCCACGAGCCCTGCCAGAGGGAGAGGATCCGCGGAGCCTCTTCCGTTACGGGGGTGGGCATACCAAGGCGGGGAAAGTCCTTGTATGTGCAACCGGTGGCGGTTGCAAGGATCAGGCCCGCAGTCAGCACCTGCGGCAGCTTCCGCCGCATCGGGCGCCGCGACGAGCGGTCGGAGCCGTTGGGACTCACGTAGCGCCTTCCCGAGAGTCTCGGCCCGCGCTTCGGCTGCGGCCTTCTCGGTGGTCGGTCGCCGCCCTGCAGCGGGCAGGGGTTTGGATGTTTATGCGGGCCAAACCTTACTGGACGCTATTTGGGGTCGCGCGGGGAGGGTGCCTAACGCGCCGCGGGTCACTCGGGAGGGTGGGACACCCTGCCGGTAGGGGCTTTCTGACGGGGGGTTTGGGCGCCCGACAGCTCGGGCCGACCTCTTGGTCTGCGACCGCAGGTTCGTCGTGGCTTGTCGCGCAGTTCCCCGCGCCCCTTCGGGGCGCTACCCCGGGCGCTACCCCCGGGCGCTACCCCCGGGGCGTTTCCGCGAGCTGACGCTTTAGCGTTGGCGGCGTGTCCTACTTTGATGCTGCTTCCTCCGCGCCCCTTCATCCCGTGGCCCGTCAGGCTCTGCAGGCCTCGCTCGATGAAGGGTGGGCCGATCCCGCGCGGCTCTATCGGGAGGGGCGGCGGGCCAGGCTGCTGCTCGATGCCGCGCGTGAGGCCGCCGCCGAGGCGGTGGGGTGTCGCCCGGACGAGCTCGTCTTCACTTCGTCAGGCACCCGCGCGGTGCACTCCGGAATGGCCGGGGCGCTCGCCGGGCGTCGGCGTGTCGGGCGGCATCTGGTGGCGTCGGCGGTCGAACACTCTTCGGTGCTCCACGCGGCGGCGTCCCTCGAAGCGGACGGCGGGACGGTGACGGAGGTCCCGGTGGACCGGTCGGGGGCGGTGTCGTCAGCGTCGTACGCCGCCGCTCTGCGCCCCGACACGGCCCTCGCCTGCCTCCAGTCCGCCAACCACGAGGTAGGCACTCAGCAGCCGGTCTCCGAGGTCGCTTCGGCGTGTCGGGCCGCCGGGGTGCCGCTCCTCGTGGACGCGGCCCAGTCGCTGCCGTGGGGGAAGGTCGAAGGGGACTGGTCGCTGCTTGCCGCGAGCGCCCACAAATGGGGCGGGCCCGCGGGCGTGGGGCTGCTCGTCGTGCGCAAGGGGGTGCGGTTCGCCGCGCAAGGCCCGGCCGACGAGCGGGAGTCGGGGCGCTCCCCCGGCTTCGAGAACATCCCGGCGGTGGTCGCCGCCGCGGCCTCGCTCCGTGCCGTACAGGCCGATGCCGCCGAGGAGGGCGCCCGGCTGCGGGAGTTGACGGAGCGGATCCGGGCGCGGGTGCCGGGGCTCGTGCCGGACGTGGAGGTGGTGGGCGATCCGGTGCGGCGCCTGCCCCACTTGGTGACCTTCTCGTGTCTCTATGTCGACGGGGAGACCGTCCTGCACGAACTGGACCGGGCGGGATTCTCGGTCTCATCCGGCTCGTCCTGCACCAGCTCGACGCTGACCCCGAGCCACGTCCTGAAGGCGATGGGCGTACTGAGCGAGGGCAACGTCCGGGTTTCACTCCCACGAGGGACGCAGGAGGCGGAGGTGGAGCGCTTCCTGGAGGTGCTGCCCGGCGTGGTGGCCGGGGTCCGCGAGCAGCTGGGCGCGCCGGTGGCGCCGACGGCGCGTGCGGAATCCGCCTCGCTGGTCGTCGACGCGCTCGGCAAGCGCTGCCCGCTCCCCGTCATCGAGCTCGCGAAGGTCATCGGGGATGTGCCGGTCGGCGGCACCGTCACGGTCCTCGCGGACGACGAGGCGGCACGGCTCGACATCCCGGCGTGGTGCGAGATGCGGGGCCAGGAGTACGTGGGCGAGCGGCCGGCGGACCGCGGTTCTGCCTATGTGGTCCGCCGGAGCTCGTGACCCGGTGGAGCGGGACTAGACCAGGAAGGTCCGGACCTCGGACGACGCCTCATGGCCGTACGCCTTGGTGAAGCGGTCCATGAAGTTGCTGCGCTGCAGCTCGTACTCCTGCGTGCCGACGGTCTCGATGACCAGCGTGGCGAGCATGCAGCCGACCTGCGCCGCGCGCTCGTGGGAGACGCCCCAGGCGAGGCCCGACAGGAAGCCCGCGCGGAAGGCGTCGCCGACGCCGGTCGGCTCGACCTTCGCCTCTTCCTCGGGGACGCCGACCTCGATCGGGTCCTGTCCGGTGGCCTCGATGCGCACGCCGCGCGAGCCGAGGGTCGTCACGCGGTGGCCGACCTTCGAGAGGATCTCGGCGTCGGTCCAGCCGGTCTTGGACTCGATGAGCCCCTTCTCGTACTCGTTCGAGAAGAGGTAGGTGGCGCCGTCGAGGAGCGTACGGATCTCCTCGCCGTCCATACGCGCGATCTGCTGGGAGAAGTCCGCGGCGAAGGGGATCTCGCGCGTCCGGCACTCCTCGGTGTGGCGCATCATCGCCTCGGGGTCGTCCGCGCCGATGAGGACCAGGTCGAGACCGCCCACGCGGTCGGCCACGGTCTTCAGTTCGATGAGGCGGGCCTCGCTCATGGCCCCCGTGTAGAACGAGCCGATCTGGTTGTGGTCGGCGTCCGTGGTGCACACGAAGCGGGCCGTGTGCAGCGTCTCGGCGATGCGGACCGATGCCGTGTCCACGCCGTGCCGGTCGAGCCAGGCGCGGTACTCGCCGAAGTCCGAGCCCGCGGCTCCGACCAGGACCGGGGCGGTGCCGAGCTGGCCCATGCCGAAGCAGATGTTGGCGCCGACGCCTCCCCTTCGTACGTCCAGGGCGTCGACCAGGAATGAGAGAGAAACCGTGTGCAGCTGATCCGCGACCAGTTGGTCGGCGAAGCGGCCGGGGAAGGTCATCAGGTGGTCAGTGGCGATGGAGCCGGTGACTGCAATACGCACGACGGCATGCTCCTGTGGAGGAGAGGCAAGGGATTGACAGTTCACGCTACCGGGTCAGGGCACCCCCGCTGAAGAGGCAAAACTACCCGATAGTAGGTCTTTTTTCGCGGGGTGTGCGATGCGTACGGTGCGGATATGGCCGTTATCTCGAAGCATGTCCTCACGACACGTCCCGTCGATCCCCCGGAGACCATCGAGAACATGGAGACGCTGCGTGGCGACTGCGCCCGCATGGCCCCGCACTGGGTGGCTCCCACCGCTCCCGCCGGCGCCCCGGCCGCCCCTGTGTCGCCCGCACTGATCCACGGCATCTCCGTCCCGCCCGCCTCCGCACGACTGATCGACGGAATGTCTGAATACGGCGACTGAGACGGCTGAAACGGCTGAAACAAGAGCTCGGCCGGAGACTGGTCCCGGGGCATCGGCGCGCGCGAAGGGAACCGCGCGCTCCCCCGCCGCGTCCCACCGCTGTCCCCCGTAAAGGGGATGCGGGATACGAACGAGGCCCACGCACGGGCCTCCAGGGACAGCAGTGCAGTCGAAGGAGCGATGCGGTGAGCACCGACCGATCCGTTCAAGACGCGGCCGATTCGCAGCGGCGGCGTTCCCGCCTTGCCGTCGCGTCGGTGGCGGCCACGGTGCTGCTCGTCGGTGGCGGCGGCGCCTACTTCGCCGCGACCGCGTCCGGCGGCAGCGGTGGCGGCAAGGAGAGTTCTCCCGGCAGCGACGGCGGTACGCCTCCGCCGCTCGCCCTCGACGGATACACGGACGGCGACCGGCAGGAAGGCAGCACGCAAGGGATCGCCCCCGGCGAGCCCGACCCGAGCGGCGCCACCTACCGCGCCGAGGGCAAGCTGCCCGGCGGCCCTGATTCGGCCCCCGTCTATCACGCGCGGGGCACGGTCACCGAGGCGCAGGTGGCCGAGCTGGCCAAGGCCCTCGGCGTCACGGGGAAGCCCACTTCCCAAGAGGGTGCCTGGAAGATCGGCCCCACCAAGGACGGCTCGGGACCCTCGCTCCAGGTGGGCAAGCAGGCCCCCGGCACCTGGACGTTCACCCGGCACGCGACGGGCGGCAGCGACAACTGCCAGAAGGGCAAGCCCTGTTCGGAGACGTCTTCGGGCACCTCCACCGCTCCGAACGGCAAGGGTGACGCGGTCGGTGAAAGCGCGGCGAAGAAGGCGGCGGCGCCGATCCTCAAGGCCGTCGGCCAGGACGACGCGAAGCTGGACGCGCGCCAACTCATGGGTGCCGTACGGGTGGTGAATGCCGACCCGAAGGTGGGCGGCCTCCCGACGTACGGCTGGTCGACCGGCATCCAGGTCGGCACCGACGGCCAAGTGGTCGGCGGCAGCGGCCAGTTGAAGGCACCGGAGAAGGGTGCGACGTACCCGGTGATCGGCGCCCAGGAAACCCTGGACCAGCTCAACAAGTCCGGCAGCGGCAGCGGCGATGGCCGCGTCGGCATCGGCGGCTGCGCCACGGCGGTACCCAACGACGACACCGCCGGCAACCCCGCCGCCGGCACCAAGACGCAGGCTCCGTGCGAGGAGCCCTCCTCGGCGCCTCCGAAGCCGCAGCCGGTCACGGTGAAGGGCGCGACGTTCGGCCTCGCGGTGCAGTTCGTGGACGGGCGTCAGACGCTCGTGCCCTCCTGGCTGTTCGATGTGAAGCCGCAGGGCGCCAAGGACAGTTTCACCGTGACGCATCCCGCGGTGGAGCCGAAGTTCCTGACCACGCCGAGCAAGCCTTCGCCCACCCCGACGCCCACCGAGAAGCCGGGCACGAGCCCGAGCCCGAAGGTGCACGTCGAGTCCTACGCGGCGGATGGCAAGTCGCTGACGCTGCACTTCTGGGGCGGCGTCTGCAGTGACTACGCGGCGTCGGCCGACGAGAGCAAGGACAGCGTGCGCGTGAAGGTGACCGAAACCCATAAGAAGGGCGAGGTCTGCATCATGATCGCCAAGGAGTTCACGGAGACCGTGAAGCTCGACCAGCCGCTCGGCGACCGCAAGGTCGTGGACGCGACGGGCGGCGGGACAGTGCGGCAGAAGTAGCAGAAGCGGCAGAAGAAGAAACAGCAGCAGCCCGCGGAAAACGCAGGAACGCAGGAACGCAGGAACGCAGGAACTACGACGGCGGCCCCCGAAGTGCTTCGGGGGCCGCCGTTGTCGTACAGGCTTAGCTGAACGAGTCGCCGCAGGCGCAGGAACCCGTGGCGTTCGGGTTGTCGATCGTGAAGCCCTGCTTCTCGATGGTGTCGACGAAGTCGATGGAGGCGCCGCCCAGGTAGGGAGCGCTCATTCGGTCGGTGACGACCTTCACGCCGTCGAAGTCCTTGAGCACGTCGCCGTCGAGCGAGCGCTCGTCGAAGAACAGCTGGTAGCGAAGGCCGGAGCAGCCGCCGGGCTGAACGGC
Organism: Streptomyces sp. NPDC048441; assembly: GCF_043200235.1. Classification (NCBI taxonomy): domain Bacteria; kingdom Bacillati; phylum Actinomycetota; class Actinomycetes; order Kitasatosporales; family Streptomycetaceae; genus Streptomyces; species Streptomyces sp. NPDC048441. The sequence continues at coordinate 98,334 of NZ_JBICXM010000005.1, read as the reverse complement.
GACGCGCAGCGCGAGGTCGTCCCGGCCCTCCTGCTCAAGAAGGCCCTTGACCTTGGCCGCGGCGGCGTCGGACAGGAGGATGCCGTCGCTCACGGTGGTGGTCTCGTCCGATACGGACATCTGCTTCTCTCCCGGGTTGTACGGAGACTGCTTGCCGACGGTTGAAACCGCCAGGGCCGCGGATTCATTCCGGGCCGAGTGCTGTGTTTCTCGGCTGTCTGTCCCTTCATGCTCGCACATGCCATCCCGTGGGGCACGGGCCCATGAAAGGCGAACGCGTCACATCGACACTATGGCCATCGTCAAACTGACGTGAAGCGGTTATGATAGATAACGTCAATTAGACGAAAAGGCTCGTCTGTAGAAGAGAAAGGGTGCGTGTCTCGTGACCACCGCCCAGTCCCCCGTGGAACTCGTGGACCTCGACGTCCAGCCGACGCCGCTCGCCCTGCTGCTGCTCGGCCGCGAGGCCGACCCCAAGAGCGAGCGCGGCGTGGAGTGCCCCGGCGATCTGCCGTCGCCCTCCGACCCCGACCTGGTGGAGCGCGCCCGCGCCGCCAAGGAGAAGCTCGGGGACAAGGTCTTCGTGCTCGGCCACCACTACCAGCGCGACGAGGTCATCCAGTTCGCGGATGTCACCGGCGACTCCTTCAAGCTGGCCAAGGACGCGGCCGCCAAGCCGGAGGCCGAGTACATCGTCTTCTGCGGTGTGCACTTCATGGCCGAGTCCGCCGACATCCTGACGGGCGACGACCAGAAGGTCGTCCTGCCCGACCTGGCCGCAGGCTGCTCGATGGCCGACATGGCCACCGCCGAGCAGGTCGCGGAGTGCTGGGACGTGCTGACCGATGCCGGGATCGCCGAGCAGGTCGTGCCCGTCTCATACATGAACTCGTCGGCCGACATCAAGGCCTTCACCGGCAAGCACGGCGGGACGATCTGCACCTCGTCCAACGCCAAGCGAGCCCTGGAGTGGGCCTTCGAGCAGGGCGAGAAGATCCTCTTCCTGCCCGACCAGCACCTCGGCCGGAACACCGCCGTCCGCGACATGGGCCTCACGCTCGAGGACTGCGTCCTCTACAACCCGCACAAGCCGAACGGCGGCCTGACGCCTCAGCAGCTGCGGGACGCGAAGGTGATCCTGTGGCGCGGGCACTGCTCGGTGCACGGGCGCTTCTCGCTGGAGTCCGTGGAGGACGTGCGCGCACGGATTCCCGGCGTCAACGTCCTGGTGCACCCCGAGTGCAAGCACGAAGTCGTGGCCGCTGCCGACTATGTGGGCTCCACGGAGCACATCATCCAGACCCTGGAGGCGGCTCCCGCCGGTTCCAAGTGGGCGATCGGGACCGAGCTGAATCTCGTACGCCGCCTGGCGAATCGTTTCGCCGCCGATGACAAGGAGATCGTCTTCCTCGACAAGACGGTCTGCTTCTGCTCGACCATGAACCGGATCGACCTGCCGCACCTGGTCTGGACGCTCGAGTCCCTGGCCGAGGGCAAGCTGGTCAACCAGATCGAGGTCGACCGGGAGACCGAGCAGTTCGCGAAGCTGGCGCTCGAGCGGATGCTGGCACTGCCGTAGGCCGTACGTGGACGGGGCGCCCCTCTGGATGAGGGGCGCCCCGTAGCCACGTAAGGGGCGCGGGGAACTGCGCGATCAGCCCCACCGGCCCACAGGCTCAGACCTGGGCCGGTTCCGGGTCGTCCGACTCGGAACCCGCCTGCGGCGAGCCCCCGGCCTTCTTGGCCCGCTTCGCCTCGCGCTTCGCGCGCCTCTTCTCCTTGCGGAGTTCCACCATCGCGTACAGCGTCGGGACGAGGAGGAGGGTCAGGAGCGTCGATGTGATCAGACCGCCGATGACCACCACCGCGAGCGGCTGGGCGATGAAGCCGCCCTCGCCCGTGATGCCGAGGGCCATCGGGAGCAGGGCGAAGATCGTCGCGAGGGCCGTCATCAGGATCGGGCGGAGCCGGTGGCGGCCGCCCTCGATGACCGCGTCGACGACGCCGTGACCCTGCCTGCGGTACTGGTTGATCAGGTCGATCAGGACGATCGCGTTGGTCACCACGATGCCGATCAGCATCAACATGCCGATCATCGCCGGGACGCCCATCGGGGTGTCCGTCGCGATCAGCAGGCCGATCGCGCCGGTGGCCGCGAACGGGATCGAGACCAGCAGGATCAGCGGCTGGATCAGCGAGCGGAACGTCGCCACGAGCAGCATGAAGACGATCGCGATCGCCGCCAGCATCGCGAGGCCCAGCGACGCGAACGCCTCGTCCTGGTCCTCGGAGACACCGCCGATGGACGCCGTGGCGCCGTCCGGCAGGTTCAGCGCGTCGAGCTTCTTGGTGAGGTCGGCGCTGACCGCGCCCGTGTTCTCGCCGGTCGGCTTCGCGGTGATCGTCGCGGCGCGCGCACCGTCGATGCGGGTCATCGAGACAGGACCGTCGGCCAGCTTGACGTCGGCGATCTCACCGAGCTTCACGGAGCCGAGGTTCAGCTTCCGCAGCTCGGCGAGCGTCTTCGCGGGCTGCGCCGACTTCACCACGACATCGCGCTCGGTGTCGTCGAGGATCGCCTTGCCGCTCTCGGTGCCGCGGACCGCCTGGGCGACGGCCTGGCCGAGGGTGGTGTCGTTGAAACCGGCTGCCGCCGCCTTGGAGTTGGCCTTGACCGAGATCCGCGGAATGCTCTGCGACAGGTCGCTCTGGACGTCCGTGACGTCGTCGATCTTCGCGACCTCGTCGCGCACCTCTTCGGACGCCTTGCGCAGCACATCCCCGTCGGCGGCCTTGACGACCACGCTCAGATCCTGGCTGCCGAAGCCGTCACCGGCCGCGATGGACGTCTGACCGATGCCGGAGAGCTTGCCGAGCTCCTCCTCGACCTTGTCCTGCGTCGTGTCGTACGAGGACTTGTCCTTGAGCGTCAGGGTGTACGAGGCCTGGTTGGTGTCCGTGGAGCCGCCGAAGGCAGCCATGAAACCGGACGAGCCGACCGTGACCTGGTAGTCCTTGATCTCGTCGAGACCGTCCAGCATCTTCTCGACCTTCTTGGCCGATGCGTTGGACGCCGCCAGGCTGGTGCCCGGCTTCAACTCCTGCTTGATGGTCAGGACTTCCTGCTCGCCCTGGTCGAAGAAGTTGGTCTTGAGGAGCGGTGCCATGCCGAACGTACCCACGAGGATCACGATCGCGATGGTGAGGCTGGTGAGGCGGCGACGGGTCGCGAAGCGCAGGACGGGGACGTAGAAGCGCTGGAGCCTGCTCTTCGCCTCCTTCTCCTCCGCCTTGCGGCGGGCCTCCTCCGGGTCGGCGCCGCGCACATCCTTGGGGGGACGCAGGAACCAGTACGAGAGGACCGGCACGACCGTCAGCGAGACGAGCAGGGACGCCAGGAGCGCCGCCGTCACCGTCAGCGAGAAGGAGCCGAAGAGCTCGCCCACCATGCCGCCGACCAGGCCGATGGGGAGGAATACCGCGACCGTGGTCAAGGTCGAGGACGTCACGGCGCCCGCGACCTCCTTGACCGCCTTGATGATCGCGGCCTCGCGCTCCTCGCCGTAGCCGAGGTGGCGCTTGATGTTCTCCAGGACCACGATCGAGTCGTCGACGACCCGGCCGATGGCGATGGTCAGCGCGCCGAGCGTGAGCATGTTGAGGGAGAGGTCCCTCGTCCACAGCACGATCAGGGCGAGGACGACCGAGAGCGGGATGGAGACCGCGGTGACCAGCGTCGAGCGGATCGACGCCAGGAAGACCAGGATGATCAGGACCGCGAAGACCAGGCCGAGCGCGCCCTCCGTGGTGAGGCCCTCGATGGACTTGGAGACGGCCGGGCCCTGGTCGCTCGCGACGGTCAGGTCCGATCCGGCCCCCAGGTCCTTGCGCAGGTCGGGCAGCTTGTCCTTGACCGCGTCGGAGATGGCGACGGCGCTGCCGTCCTGGTCCATGGTGATCGAGAGGGCCAGGCTGGGCTTGCCGTTCGTCCGTGTGATGGACGTGGCGTCCGACGGCTGCTGCTTCACCGTGGCGAGGTCACCGAGGCGCACCGGCTTGCCCTTGCCCGCGCCCGCCGGGGAACCCGGCTTGGCCTCGGGGGTGACCATCAGGTCCTGGATCTGCTTCAGCGATGTGTAGCCGCCGCCGACCTGGACGGTGCGGTTCTTGCCGTCCTCGTCGAAGGAGCCCGCGGGGAGCGTGGCGCCGCCTGCCTGGAGCGCCTGGCCGAGCGCGGCCGGGGTCAGGCCCGCCTTCGCCAGCTTCTTGTCGTCGGGGGTGACATCGACCTGGAGGTCGCGCACGCCGTCGACGGTGACCTGGCCTACGCCGTCGATGTCCTCGAGGACGGGGACGACCGTGCGGTCGAGCCGGTCCGAGAGCGCCTGCTGGTCCTTGTCGGAGGTGACGGAGAGGACCACGGTGGGGATGTCGTCCGTGGAGCCCGCGATGACCTGCGGGTCGACGTCGTCGGGGAGTTCGGCCCCGGCGCGGTTCACGGCCTGCTGGACATCGGCGACGAGCTGCTTGGAGCCGCTGCCGTAGTCGAACTGGGCCATGATCACGGCGTTGCCCTCGCTCGCCGTGGAGGTGATGCCGGTGATGCCGTCGACCGCGTCGATCGAGGATTCGAGGGGTTCGACGACCTGCTTTTCGACCACATCGGGGGACGCGCCCTGGTAAGGGGCCAGGACGGACACCATCGGGAGTTCGATGGAGGGCAGCAGCTGCTGCTTGAGCTGAGGGATCGCGATCGCGCCGAAGACGAGGGCGATGATCGATATCAGCCCGACAAGGGCCCGTTGGGCGAGGCTGAAGCGGGACAGCCAGGACATGGTGGTCTCTCTCTGTGGCGTACTGCGCAGGAACGGGCACCGGCAGGTCGGTGCCTCCTACACGATCTGCCATGTCCAAGGCAGGAATCGTCACTCCGAGGACCCGTTCTTATGTCGCACATACTGCGGGCGCAGTACATCGCCCCCGCGCTCACTCCACCCTTGGACGTACCAGGCCGGATTCGTACGCGATGACGACGAGCTGTGCCCGGTCACGGGCGCCCAGCTTCGCCATCGCGCGGTTCACATGGGTCTTCACGGTGAGCGGGCTGACCGAGAGCCGCTCGGCGATCTCGTCGTTCGAATGCCCGCCCGCGACCTGGACGAGGACCTCGCGCTCGCGCACGGTGAGCGCGTCGAGCCGCTCGCTGCGCACCCCGTCGCCGTCCGAACTGTCGCCCTGCGCGAGGAACTTGGCGATCAGACCCTTCGTCGCCGCCGGGGAGAGCAGGGCGTCGCCGGCCGCCGCGATCCGGATCGCGCCGAGCAGTTCGTCCGGCTCCGCGCCCTTGCCGAGGAAGCCGGAGGCACCGGCGCGCAGCGACTGCACCACGTACTCGTCGACCTCGAAGGTCGTCAGCATGACCACGCGTACGTGGGCCAGGGCGGGGTCGGCACTGATGAGGCGGGTGGCGGCGAGACCGTCCGTGCCGGGCATCCGGATGTCCATGAGCACGACATCGGCGGCCTGCGACCTGGCGAGCTCGACGGCCTCCGCGCCGTCCGACGCCTCGGCGACGACCTCCATGTCCGGCTCCGAATTGACGAGCACCTTGAACGCGCTGCGCAGCAGTGCCTGGTCGTCCGCGAGCAGCACCCGGATCGTCACGCGGTCCCTCCCTCTGCCGGGCTGACCGGCTTCGACGTGACCGGCAGGATCGCATGGACGCGGAAACCGCCGCCGTAGCGGGGTCCCGCGGTGCAGCGGCCGTTGACCGCGCTGACGCGCTCGCGCATACCGAGGAGGCCGTGCCCGCCGCCTTCGCTCTCCCCGGTGCTCGGTTTCCTGTCGCCCGCGTTCTTTTCGCCCGCGTTCTTTTCGCCCGCGCCGTCGTCCAGGATCGTGACCTCGACGTTCGGTCCTACGCGGACGACGCTGACCTCGGCCTTGGCGCCCGACCCCGCGTGCTTCTGCACGTTCGTGAGGGCCTCCTGGATGATGCGGTAGGCGGCCAGGTCGACTCCGGCGGGCAGCTGCGCCGCCGCGTCGCCGCAGGTCACCTCCACGGGGAGGCCCGCGTGCCGGAAGGTGTCGACGAGGTCGTCGAGACGGGCCAGGCCAGGGGCCGGTTCGGTGGGCGCCTCGGGATCGCCGGTCTGCCTCAACAGGCCCACAGTGGCACGGAGTTCATTGAGCGCGGAGCGGCTGGCGTCCCGTACGTGAGAGAGGGCTTCCTTGGCCTGGTCGGGCCGCTTGTCCATGACATGGGCCGCCACCCCTGCCTGCACGTTGACCAGGGCGATGTGGTGGGCGACGACGTCGTGCAGATCGCGGGCGATGCGGAGCCGCTCCTCGGCGACGCGCCGTCTCGCCTCTTCCTCACGGGTACGTTCCGCGCGCTCGGCACGCTCCCTGATGGCGTCCACGAAGGCCCGCCGACTGCGGACGGCGTCGCCCGCCGCGGTGGCCATGCCGGTCCAGGCGAAGATGCCGAGGTTCTCCTGGGCGTACCAGGGCAGGGGGCCCGCCAGCATCGCGACCCCGGTGAGACCCGTGATGGTGACCGCGCCTATGCGCCACGTGGTGGGGCGGTCGGTGGTGGCGGCGACGGTGTAGAGCGCGATGACCGCGCTCATGACGACGGCGCCCCGGAACTCGCCCGTGACCAGGTCGAGGACGGACACCGCGCCGGTCGCGGCGAGCACGATGCGGGGGGCTCTGCGGCGGAAGACCAGCGCGGCGGCGCCGAGCAGCATCAGGACGACGCTCAGCGTGCCCGGGGTGCGGGTGCCCCAACGGGGGCCGCCGTCATGGGCGTACGGCTCGACGAAGGAGCTGGTGACCATGCAGACAAGTACGGCCGCGGCGAGGGCGGCGTCCACGGCCAGGGGATGCTCCTTGGCCCAACAGCGGCCTCGCACGAGAGTGGTCACACCTTGAACGGTACGGGGCCCTGCGGGCTGCGGGGACCGGTCTTGCGGCACCGCCCTGCGGTTCGGCGCCGCCACCGGGGCTTGCCGCCCGGCCTTGGGTGCGCTGACCCCTGCCGGGGCTTGCCGACCAGCCCTCGGTGCACTGACCCGTGCCGGGGCTTGCCGCCCAGCCCTCGGTGCACTGACCCGTGCCGGGGCTTGCCGCCCAGCCCTCGGTGCACTGACCCGTGCCGGGGCTTGCCGACCAGCCCTCGGTGCGCTGACCCGTGCCGGGGCTTGCCGACCAGCCCTCGGTGCACTGACCCGTGCCGGGGCGTGGTGGTCCTGTCCCGGCGCTTCGCGCCGGATCTTTCCCGCCCACCCGCCCGTTTGCCCCGCATCGGGTTCCGCAGCCCGCCCGAGCACCGCCGGGTAATCGGGCGGGTGGGTGGGACACATCCGGCGCGAAGCGTCGGGACAGGACGGCCGTGCGGACGGAGCTCAGCCCAGCTCTGGCGCGAAGCTGCGCTCAGCCGAGAGCCAGGCGTCGCCGCCGCAAAAGGCCCCCGGCCAGGACTAGCCGGGGATCAGCCCGTCATCGCTCAGCATCTCGCGGACCTCGTCCAGCGTCGCCTCCGGGGACGGGAGGATCAGCTCGGAGGGTTCAAGGGCGTCGTCGGGCAACGGAGTGCCCAGCTGCCGGACCTTGTCCAGCAGCGCCGTCAGCGTCCGGCGAAAGCCGGACTCGTCGCCGCTCTCCATCTCGGCGAGCAACTCGTCGTCCAGCTTGTTCAGTTCGGTGAAGTGGCTGTCGGCCAGCTCCACCTGCCCCTCCCCCATGATCCGTACGATCATGTCGCCCTCCTCGGACGTGAGCGGTGTTACTGCTTGTCGAAGCGCGGAGTGTCCTGCGGCGTCGGCGTCTGGGACTGTCCCTGACCCGGCTCGATGGCCTGCTTCGGCGTCGCCGAAGAGCCACCCGCCAGTTCCGCCTTCATCCGCTGCAGTTCCAGCTCTACATCAGTACCACCGGAGAGGCGATCCAGCTCGGACTGGATGTCGTCCTTGGCGAGCCCGGAGGAGTCGTCGAGGGCGCCGGAGGCGAGGAGTTCGTCGATCGCGCCGGCCCGCGCCTGGAGCTGCGCGGTCTTGTCCTCGGCACGCTGAATCGCCATGCCGACGTCGCCCATCTCCTCGGAGATGCCGGAGAAGGCCTCGCCGATCCGGGTCTGCGCCTGCGCCGCGGTGTACGTGGCCTTGATCGTTTCCTTCTTCGTACGGAAGGCGTCGACCTTGGCCTGGAGGCGCTGCGCCGCCAGGGTGAGCTTCTCCTCCTCGCCCTGGAGCGTCTGGTGCTGTGTCTCCAGGTCGGTCACCTGCTGCTGGAGCGCCGCACGGCGTGAAAGCGCCTCGCGTGCGAGGTCCTCACGGCCGAGGGCAAGCGCCTTGCGGCCCTGGTCCTCCAGGGTGGAGGACTGCTTCTGGAGCTGGCTCAACTGCAGCTCGAGGCGCTTGCGCGAGGTCGCCACATCGGCGACACCGCGGCGCACCTTCTGCAACAGCTCGAGCTGTTTCTGGTACGAGTAATCGAGGGTTTCGCGCGGATCCTCGGCCCGGTCAAGGGCCTTGTTCGCCTTCGCGCGGAAGATCATCCCCATACGCTTCATGACACCGCTCATGGGCTTCGCGCGCCCCCTTCTGACGACTTCCAGCTCTCAGGTACTGCAACAGAACCCACAGTACGGGCCCTGCATCCATTACCGCACTGTTCGCGGGCGGATGCGCTCATCCCCAAGGACGACTGCGTCCCGCTCCGCTCCGGCGTAGGGAGTAGGTGCACCCCCGGGAACCGCCCGGGAACCGACGGGGAAGCGCCGGCAAACCGCCCGGAACGTCCCCCTAGGCACATAATCAAGACGCCCGGTGTTGCCGGATCGTTCCCCGTCCGGCGAAGGTCCATGCGTCAGCACCCCGTACCCTTGGGTTTTGTGTTCCGTAGCCGATCCAAGGACGAGAAGGCCCCGGCGAGCAAAGCCCCGGTGACCGACTCCCAGCAGCCCCGTGACCCCGAGGCCCCCAAGGGCCGCCCCACGCCCAAGCGCAGTGAGGCCCAGACCCAGCGCCGCAGCGTGGCCAACACGCCTGCGACGCGCAAGGAGGCGGCGAAGCGGCAGCGCAGTGATCGCCGCGTCCAGATGGACAAGCAGCGCCAGGCGCTCGCCAGCGGTGACGAGCGCTATCTGCCCGCCCGCGACAAGGGCCCCGTGCGCAAGTTCGCGCGTGACTTCGTGGACTCGCGGTTCTGCATCGCCGAGTTCTTCCTGCCCCTCGCCGTGATCATCCTCGTACTGAGCATGGTCCGGATCCCGCAGCTGCAGAACATCGCGCTGCTGCTCTGGCTCTTCGTGATCGTCCTGATCATCGTGGACTCGGTGGCGACGGCGATCCGTCTGAAGAAGCGCCTGAACGAGCGCTTCCCGAGCGAGAGCAAGAAGGGCGCGGTCGCCTACGCCCTGATGCGTACGCTCCAGATGCGCCGCCTCAGGCTCCCGAAGCCGCAGGTCAAGCGCGGAGAGCGGCCCTGAGCCTGCCGCGCCTGCGCGATGCCGTGCGTCAGGAGCTCGTGGCCCGGCAGCTCGATGAGCAGATAGCCGCGCGCTTCCCCGTGGGGCAGCGGCTGCGCGTGCTCGATGTCGGCATGGAGCGCGGCGCGCAGTCGTTGCGGCTCGCTCGCGCCGGTCACAAGGTGACCGGCGTCGAGCAGGATCCCGGCCTGGTGGCCGCCGCTCGTGCCGCGCTCGCCGCGGAGCCCGAGGGGATCCGGGGGCGGGTACGGATCATCGAGGGCGACGGGCGGGACACGGGGGTTCATTTCCTGCCCGGGAGCTTCGACGTCGTGCTCTGTCATGGCGGCCTGATGCAGGTGGAGGAGCCGGACGCGCTGCTCGCGGGGCTCGCTCGGATGCTGGCGCCCGGGGGGCTCCTCTCGCTGCTCGTCAGGAACGCGGAGTCCGTGGCCATGCGGCCGGGGCTCGGCGGGGACTGGAGCGGGGCGCTTGCCGCCTTCGACGCCGATACGGATCGGGACGAGCCCGGTGCCGCCGTGCGTGCGGCCAGGATCGATACGGTGTCCGCCTCGCTCGCGGGGATCGCGGCGCCGTTGCACGCCTGGTACGGGGTGCGGGTCTTCACCGATGTCGCGGCGGACGACGCGGCTGCGCCGGGGGACGCGGAGTGGGGGGCGCTGCTGGCTGCCGAGGAGCGGGCCGGGCGTACTGATCCCTATCGACGGGTGGCCGCGTTGCTGCACGTCTGTGGTGTGCGGGACTGACCGAGCCGCCGCTTCGCGGCGGATGTTTCCCGCCCACCCACTCGATTGCCCCGCAATTCAGGGCGCCGTATGGGGGCGAAAGCGACACTCGGGGCATGAATGCCTCGCGTACCCGTGCCGTCACCGTGACCGCCTCCCTTGCCGCCGCACTCATCGTCGCGGGCTGCTCAAGCCCCGGTTCCGGGGACTCCGGTGAATCCACCACTCAAGCCGCGCCCATGGCGAAGGGCGACCTCCAGGACGGCTACCAGCAGGTGATCAAGGACGTCCTGCCGTCGGTCGTACAGATCGACGCATCCGACAGTCTCGGCTCCGGCGTCGTCTACGACGACAAGGGCCATATCGTCACCAACGCCCATGTCGTGGGCAAGGAAAAGAACTTCAAGGTGACGACGGCCACCGGCGAGCAGACGCTCGGCGCGAAGCTCGTGGCCGCGTATCCCGAGCAGGATCTCGCCGTCATCAAGCTCGACAACGTGCCCAGCGGGCTCAAGGCCGCGAAGTTCGGTGACTCCGAGAAGGCCGAGGTCGGGCAGATCGTGCTCGCCATGGGTTCGCCGCTCGGCCTGTCGTCAAGCGTCACGCAGGGCATCGTCTCCGCGACCGGCAGGACCGTCAGCGAAGGCCGCACCGGCGGGGCCACAGGGGCGACCATCGCGAACATGGTGCAGACGTCCGCCGCCATCAACCCGGGCAACAGCGGCGGCGCCCTGGTCAATCTCGACAGCGAGGTCATCGGCATTCCGACGCTCGCCGCGACCGACCCGGACATGGGCGACAGCGCGGCGCCCGGCATCGGCTTCGCGATCCCGTCCACGATGGTGAAGACGGTCGCCGACCAGATCATCAAGGACGGCAAGGTCACCGACTCGGGCCGGGCCGCCCTCGGCATCACGGGACGTACGGTCCTCGGTGACGACTACAAGCCCGCGGGCGTGGCCGTCGTCGAGGCGCGGAAGGGCGGCGGGGCGGCCGATGCGGGCATCGAGGCGGGCGACATCATCACCAAGGTGGGCGATGCCGACATCACCACGATCACCTCGCTCTCCGAGGTCCTCGCCGGGGAGAAGCCGGGCGACAAGGCGAAGGTGACGTACACACGCGACGGCGCCGACAAGACCGCCGACGTCACGCTGGGCGAAATTTAGGGGCGGAGAGGCAGGAACGCCGCGAGGGGGTGGCCGCCGGTGCGGCCACCCCCTCGCGTTCAGGCGTCACTCATCCCTGCGCCGCGTCCTCCGCGTGCAGGCTCATCGGCCCATAGATCTTGTTCGTGTCCTCGAAGAGCGACACCTGGTCGGCGCCGCCTTCCGCGAGCTCTTTCCAGTACTCGCCGACCCAGGACTCCGCGTCCCCCTGAGTCGTGAACTCTTCCGGCGTCAGAGCGGGCTGGACCTCAGTCCCGTCCGCCTTCTCGAACCGCCAAATCCATGCCGTCATGCCAGCCTCCCGATGGTCCGACAGCTGTGTGAAGCCGCTTGAAGCCTAGCCGGGCGAGCGCCGCTCGCGGCGACGCGGGAGGATCTTCTCGTGGAACTGACTCTGCTCGGCACCGGTGCCCCTGAAGGCCTGCCCCGTCCCGGCTGCCCCTGCGCGGCCTGTGCGACCGCGCTCGGCGGCGCCACGCGCGGCGCGACGGCGCTCCTGGTGGACGGCGTCCTGCTGCTCGACCTCACCCCTGGTGCCGCCTTCGCGGCCGCCCGCGCCGGGCACTCGCTCGGCGGCGTACGCCAGGTTCTGCTCTCCCATCCGCACGAAGGACCCTCGGTGGAGGTCCCGGCCGGTCTTCCGCAGCCGGGCCGGGTGCCCGACGGGCGGGAGCTCGCGCTCCTGACCGGGCACCGGGTACGCGCGGTGGCGATGGACCATCCGGGCACGGGGTACGAGGTGGTGGGTCCCGGCGGCGAGCGGCTGCTGTACCTGCCGCCGGGCGGTGCTCCCGCCGGGGTCCCGGACGGACATCCCGCCTACGAGATGGTTGTCGCCGATGTCATCGGGCGTCCCGACGGACTCGCGCGGCTCCGGGCGGCAGGGGCGATCGGGCCGACCACGGACGTCGTCGCCGTCCACCTGGACCATGAGGTGCCGCCCGGCGCGGAGCTGACCCGCAGGCTGGCCGCGGCCGGTGCGCGGGCCGTGCCGGACGGGACGACGCTGGTGGTCGGCGCCTACGAGGACGTACCGGACGTGCCGCGCCGCACCCTCGTGCTCGGCGGCGCCAGGTCAGGGAAGTCGGTGGAGGCCGAGCGGCGGCTCGAAGCCTTCCCCGAAGTGCTGTACGTGGCGACGGGCGGGACCAGGAACGGCGACGCCGAGTGGGCGGACCGGGTGAGCGCCCACCGTGAGCGGCGCCCCGGGTCGTGGAGCACCACCGAGACCTGCGACCTGGTGCCCCTGCTCACCGAGCACGGGCCCCCGCTGCTCATCGACTGCCTTTCGCTGTGGCTGACGTACGCCATGGACGAGGTGAACGCGTGGGACGACGACGAATGGGCGGGCGGCGGCGAGCGGGCGCTGCGCAAGCGGATCGCCGAACTCACGGACGCGGTGCGCGCGACGCGGCGTACGGTCGTGGCCGTCTCGAACGAGGTCGGCTCCGGCATCGTCCCCGCGACCGCGTCCGGCCGCCGCTACCGCGATGAACTGGGCCGTCTGAACGCGGCGTTCGCTGCGGAGTGCGAGCACGTGATCATGGTCGTGGCGGGGCAGGCGGTCGTCCTGCGGGGCTGATGAGGCTAATGAAGATGATGAGGGTGATGAGGCTGGTTACGGGTTCCTGCGGGCGATGACTCGGTGGGCGTTGGAGAACCGGGTGCGGCTGACGACAGGGGCGAGCAGGCGGTCGGCCAGGGCCGCGGCGGCGAGGAGCGGGGCCGCGACGCGGGCCGTGGCACGGACGCGGCCGAGGACGGCGGCGAGGCCCGCCGTCAGGTCGAGCGGGATGTGCGCCTCGCGCCGGTCGGTGGCGACGACGGTGTAGCCGAGGCTCTCGAGATCGCGGCACAGTGCGGTGATCGGGATGCGGTGGTGGGGTTCGGGTCCGAGCCGGCCCTTGTCGAGGAATCCGGCGTACCGGCTCTCCGGGACGGGGACCTCGATCATCAGATGGCCGCCGGGGCGCAACACCGTGCGGGCGGCGATGAGTTCGATGCGCGGGTCGGCGCTGCGCTCCAGGTAGTGGAACATGCTGAGCGCGTCGTAGCGCCCCGCGAGCTTCGGTGCCAGATCGGCGAGGAGCCCACGGTGGGCCTCCTCCACGCGGCCTGCTCCGCGGCCCTCTTCCACGCGCTCGGTGAGGTCGAGGCCGTCGAAGGCGGTGTACGGGTGCACCTGCTGTGCGGCGGCGGGGAAGTGCCCGTGTCCGGTGTCGATGTCGAGCCAGCTCTCGGGCTCGGCGACCCGGCCCATCGCACGGGCGCGTGCCCGGTGGCGGCGGGTGGCCCGCGGGACGTCGAAGATCTTCTCGGCCTGGGTGGCGGCGGCCTGAGCGGCGTCCATGGGCGTGGCGGGCTCCTCTGTCGGGCAGTGCGGGCGTGCCTGGACAAAGGGCACGACAACTCGGTTCAGACGGTACGTAACGGATCATCGGCACCGGCGTAACGACACCGTGCCGGGCCGTCCGATCCGCGGCCTGACCCTGCCGGTACTGTTCGGCGAATGAGCTCGCTGAATCTCGATGACTTCACGGACCTGATCGAGCGGCCCGACGGCGGAATACGCCGCGACGCCGAGGAGCGCAGGGAGCGGCAGAGCGTGCCGCCCGGGGCACTCGGCCGCCTCGACGAGCTGGCGGAGTGGCTTTCCGCGGCCCAGTCATCGGTGCCCGTCAAGCCGGTCGAGCGCCCGCGCGTGGTCCTGTTCGCGGGCGACCACGGGGTCGCCCGCCTCGATGTGTCCGCGAGGCCCGCGGGCAGCGCGGCCGAGCTCGTCCGCTCCACACTCTCCGGCGCGAGCCCCGTCGCCGTCCTCGCGCGCCGCCTCGACGTGCCCGTCCGGGTCGTCGACATGGCCCTGGACTGCGACCCGGCCGACCTTCCCGCGCAGGTGGCGGGGCACCGGGTGCGGCGCGGCTCGGGTCGCGTCGACATCGAGGACGCGCTGACGGCCGACGAGGCCGAGGCCGCGGTGCGGGCCGGGATGGCCGTCGCCGACGAGGAGGCGGACTCCGGGACCGACCTGGTCGTACTCGGCGATGTGAGCGTCGGAGGGACCACGCCCGCGGCGACGCTGGTCGCCGCGCTGTGCGGGACCGACGCGTCGGTGGTCACCGGGCGGGGCGGTTCACCGATCGACGACCTGGCGTGGATGCGTAAGTGCGCGGCGGTCAGGGATTCTCTGCGGCGCGCCCGGCCCGTCCTCGGGGATCAGCTGGAGCTGCTCGCGACCGTGGGCGGGGCGGACATCGCCGCCATGACCGGGTTCCTGTTGCAGTGTGCGGTGCGGCGTACGCCGGTCATCCTTGACGGCGTGGTCGCATCGGCCGCGGCCCTTGTCGCCCAGCGGGTCGCCTTCCGGGCGCCGGACTGGTGGCTCGCGGGGCACAGCAGCGGGGAGCCCGCGCAGGCCAAGGCGCTGGACCGGATGGCGCTCGATCCGGTCCTTGAGCAGGGCGTGCAGGTGGGCGAGGGGCTCGGCGCGCTGCTCGCCCTGCCGCTGGTGCGGGCCGCGGCCGCGCTTTCGGCTGAGCTGCCGGAAGTTGAGGTTGAGGTCGAAGTTGAGGTCGAGGCCGAGGTCGACGCTGAGCCTGGCGCCCAGCCCGAAGCCGAGTAGAGGCGCGGCTGGATACAGCCGGAGTTGGCCCGGCATGGCCCATATGATCCCTTTTCATGGGAGACGAGCAATCTGTTGCCGGGCGCCGTCAGCGTGTCGCCGCAGCCTTTAGTGTCTGGTACCTCCGCGCCGTAACCTTCATCAACTTTCTGAGCGCGGTCTGGGTCTCCCTCGGGCAGGATCTGCGGCGGCACAACACCGAGAACTACTTCACGCCATATCTGCTCACCGCGGGCTTCGCCTCCGGTGCGTTCACGATGTTCCTGGCGATCACGATGCGCCGCCGCAAACGCGCCGCCTGGATTCTCAACCTCGTACTCAGTGGGCTCTTCCTGCTCCTCCTCGCGTTCGCGATGATCTTCCCGGAGATCCGCCAGTACGCGCAGAACTGGATCTCCCTCGCCCTCACCGCCGCCTTCGTCGGCTCGCTGATCATCGGACGCCGGGAGTTCTACGCCAAGGGCGACCGCTCCAATCCGAAGCTCGCCGCGGCCGTCGCCGTCGGCGGTCTTCTGGTGACCTCGCTGGTCGCCGCGCTCCTGGTCACCGTCACCAACCGCGCGCACGACGACTTCCGTTCGTCCTTCATCGACCGCTGGCGCTACGGCACGATGCGCCTGGTCTCGCTGGCCGCCGACGACAAGCGGTTCGAGGGCATCACCACGCCCGGCTGGGTCAACGTCACCATCAACGGGCTCAGCACGCTTCTCCTCCTGGCCGTCCTGTACGCCGCGTTCCGCTCGCGCAGGGCGGTCGATCCGCTCACCGAGGAGGACGAGCGGGGGCTGCACAGGCTGCTCGACAAGTACGGCGAGCGCGACTCGCTCGGCTACTTCGCGCTGCGCCGTGAGAAGAGCGTCGTGTGGTCGCCGAGCGGCAAGGCGGCGGTCGCCTACCGGGTGGTCGGGGGCGTCTCACTGGCCTCCGGCGATCCCATCGGCGACCCGGAGGCCTGGCCCGGCGCCATCGAGCCCTGGCTCGCCGACGCGCGCGAGCACGGGTGGCTGCCTGCCGTGATGGGCGCGAGCGAGGAGGCCGGGACTATTTACGCCCGGCATGGCCTCGATGCGCTTGAGCTGGGCGACGAAGCGATTGTCGAGATCGCGGAGTTCACTCTGGAGGGGCGGGCCATGCGGACCGTCCGTCAGGCGTACAACCGGGTCAAGCGGGCCGGTTATGAGGTGCGGATCCGCCGTCATGAAGACATTCCGGCGGATGAGATGACCTACCTGCTCGAGCGTGCCGACGACTGGCGTGACGGGGCCACCGAACGCGGCTTCTCCATGGCTCTCGGGCGGCTCGGAGATCCCGCCGACGGGCGGTGCGTGATGCTCGAATGCACGGACGGGGAGGGGCAGTTGCGGGCTGTCCTGTCCTTCGTGCCGTGGGGGCCCCGGGGGCTCTCGCTTGATCTGATGCGGCGCGATCGCGGCTCCGAGAACGGGCTGATGGAGTTCATGGTCATCGAGCTGCTCCAGCGCGCGGCCGAGATCGGGATCACTCAGGTGTCGCTCAACTTCGCGATGTTCAGGTCGGTCTTCGAACGTGGCTCGCGGCTCGGCGCGGGCCCTGTCCTGCGGTTGTGGCGTTCGCTGCTCAGCTTCTTCTCGAAGTGGTGGCAGATCGAATCGCTGTACCGCGCCAACGCGAAGTACCGGCCGATCTGGGAGCCCCGCTTCCTGCTCTTCGAGAAGAGCGGTGACCTGCCGCGCATCGGCATCGCGTCGGCCCGCGCGGAGGGCTTCCTGGAGGCGCCGGGCCTGCCGAAGTGGCTGCACCGCAAGCATCTGGAGTCCCGTAGATGAGTTTCCTGGCCATTGGCCGGCCGCCGCGGCCGCCCCGCCTTACGCCCCTGGCGCGGCTGGCCCGTCTGGCGCGTGCCGAGTGGGGCTCTCTTTACGACCTGTACGGCACCGTGCGCGACGGAATCGTCTCCCGGCGGTGGCGGGCCGCCCCGATGACGCTGGCGGCGGTCTGTCTCACCGCCCTCTTCCAGTTCGTGCAGAACCAGTCCTGGGGCTATCAGTTCGTCCAGAACATCGGCTCCGTACGGGCCGAGGACCCGCTCTGGCTCGCCCTGCTCCGCACCCCGCTCTCCCTCTTCGTACCCGCGCTCGACCTGCCCGTCTGGGGTGCGCTCGCGCAGATCCTGCTGGTGTTCGGCATCGCGGAGATCTGCGTCGGCTGGTGGCGCACGCTCGTCGTCGGCTACGCGGCGACCCTCGCGGGCACGCTCTACGCGCGCGTGGGCATCGAGTGGGGGCCCGGCAACCCGCTGGGGCTCCCGGCCTCGGACGCCCAGGTCGTCGACACCGGTCCGTCCGCCGCCGTCGTCGGGCTCGCGGTCTACGTGTGCTGGCGCCACCGGGCCTGGTTCACGGCCGGACTCGTGATCGCCGTGATGGTCGTCGAAGTGCTCGTCAAGAACAACCTCGCGGGCAAGGAGCACGTGGCCGCGATCGCGGCGGTGGTCGTGCTGTGCGTCTGCTCGACGGTGCTTCAGCGGCGCGGGCGGGCGAGTTCCGGGTCGGGTTTGCCGCCGATCCAGTCCTGAACCTTGCGGCGCGGGCCTGCCCAGCGACGATCGTGGTGAAAGGCGCGCAGGCCCGCTCGGGCTCGGGCGCGGTGCCGGTTGCGGTAGAAGCGTCTGGCCCATGCCGATCCGGGGCGGGCGAGGCGGACCGCACCCACGATCGCCACGAGCGGGATCACCATGCCGATGAGGGCTGTCCGCAGCTTTCCCTTGGCCAGGGCGACCAGGGCGAAGCAGCAGTTGACGGCGACGTTCAGGGCGAGGCCCGCGCGGTTGCTCCGCTCATCGGGCGTCAGGTCGTTCACGCCGAACGGGGTGAAGCCGGTGAGCACGAGGACGACCAGGGCCGCCGTGAGCATCACGACCTCGACGCTCTTGCGGCCCTGCTCGCTCCAGTAGACGTCGTCGAGGTAGAGGATCAGCGCGAACTCGTCGAGTACGAGGCCGGCGCCGACGCCGAAGAAGACCGCCGCGAGCATCGAGGCGAGGCCGTGGCTGCCTGCGGCGACCGCCCAGAAACCGCCTACGAGCATGAGGAAGATGCCGGGTACGACGTGATGGATGTGCACGTCGCCGGAGCTGATGTTCCGGAAGGGGCCCTTTCCGGCACGGATGAGGCGCGTGATGGTGCGGGTGACGAGGAACGAGCCCACGAAGGAGAGCAGGGCCAGGAGGAGCGGGAGCTTCCCTGGCTCCACGATGTTCCGGTACCACCAGTCACCCATGGGGCCATCCTCGGGCGCGAGCGGGTGCGCCGCACCTGCGGATGCCCCCTGTAGCCTGCCGCGGTGCCCAGAACATCCCCCGCCGACGGCCTCCGTTTCGCCTTCGGCACCCTCACCGCGCTCCCCGTCAGAGTCAGCCGCTGGGACCGCGAAGCAGCCCGCTCCGGGATGCTTTGCGCCCCACTGGCAGGGCTGGTGGTCGGCCTCTGCGCCGCAGCGATCGGCGGGGTTCTCATGGCTCTGGGAGCGGAACCGCTCCTCGCGGCAGTGGCGACCGCCGCCGTGCCCGCCGTGCTCACCAGGGGCCTGCACCTGGACGGCCTCGCCGACACCGCCGACGGGCTCGGCAGTGCCAGACCCGCCGACCAGGCCCTCCGCATCATGAAGCAGTCCGACGTCGGTCCCTTCGGCGTCATCACGCTGCTTTTCGCCCTGCTCGCCCAGGTTGCCGTTCTCTTTCAGTTGTACGACGCCTCCTGGAGCCGGGGAGCACTCGCCGCCGTCGTCTCGGCGACCGCCGCCCGCCTCGCGCTCACCCTGGCCGCCCGCGACGGCATCCCCCCGGCCCGCCCGGAGGGCCTTGGAGCAGCGGTGGCCGGGACGGTCGGCAAGGGCTCCGCCCTGCTCATCGCCGCCGCGGTGACCGTCGCCGCGGCAGCCGCCGCCGCGCCCTGGGGGGCGTACGACATCGTGCGGTTCGCGGCCGCCGTCGTCCTCGCCGTCTGCGCCGCCGAACTGCTCCTGCGCCACTGCGTCCGCCGCTTCGGTGGCATCACCGGTGACGTCTTCGGCGCGCTCGCCGAGACCGCCGCCACAGCGGCCCTGGTGGTCCTAGCCCTCGGCTGAGCCGCCGCAGGCCTCGCGCCACACGCCCAGTTCGTACTTCTTCAGCATCGAGGACAGCTTCAGCTTCCGCGCCTGGGGGCAGAACTCGCGCGTCGGCAGCTCGTACTCGACGTGGAACACCGCCTTCCCCGCCTCGATGAACGGCTTCCAGCGCGCGCACTCGTCGTACTGCGCACACTGCTCGTTGACCGCGAAGTCGAAGTCCTCCACCAGGCTCGGGATCTGGTCCGGATCGTTCTTCAGGCCCACGGCCATCCCGCGATCGTGCGCGAGACGCGCGATCAGGCGGTTGTAGCGGAGCTGATCCGTGCCGGTGAGCCGGAAGCCGGTGCGGTTGGCGTAGCCGTCCATGTTGTCCGGCTCGACCGCGTCGAAGCCCTTCTTGCGGCACATCTCGATGCGCTCGGCCATCAGGGGTTCGAGGACGTCCGTGCGGCGGATGTCGAGCCAGCGCTCGCCGCCCCAGCCGTTGCCCTTGCCAAGGACCGACTTGGGGAACTTGCCCGCGTCAGGGCGGAACTCCTCCCAGGCGCCCGTGGAGAGGTAGCAGATGACCTTACGGCCGCGCTTGTGCAGGTCGGTGACCGTCGCCTTGGAGTGGTTGAACCCGTCGATGTCGTAGACGGGCGCGTCGACGGAAGGGTCGAGCCTGCCGCTGAGTTGCCACTGCCAGTCGGTCCCCGGACGCGGCTGCCACCGGGAGCCCGATGGTTCGTCGGCGTTGTCCGCGGGTGCCGAACAGCCTGCCAGGAGCACGAGCAGCGCGAGGAGGAGGGCGCTTCCGCGGGGGCTGTGGGCCGCGACACGTAGATCAAATGACACAGGGTCACGGTACGGGGATCGCCTCTTTCAAACATAAATGTTGCGCCACGAACGGATGAATCTCCACCAGCGCGATCGAATGGGCGCGACGCGCGTAGGCTCATGTTCGGCGCCCTTCCGGCCCGTTCTAGGCTGGCGCCGGGCCGGTCGACCCACCCCATCGGCCGAAGAACTCAACGGAAGCGAGAATTCACCACCGTGACTGCTCTGACTCTCAGCACCGCCGCCGCGTCCGGCCTGCGTGCCGACGCGATCGTCGTCGGCGTCGCCAAGGGCGCCAAGGGGCCGGTCGTCGCTCCGGGCGCCGAAGCCGTGGACAAGGCGTTCGACGGCAAGCTCGCCTCCGTCCTGGAGACCCTCGGCGCCACGGGCGGCGAGGGCGAAGTGACCAAGCTGCCCGCGCCCTCCGGCTTCAAGGCGCCCGTCGTCCTCGCGGTCGGTCTCGGCTCGGTGCCGGAGAAGGACGAGACGTACGGCACGGACGCCCTGCGCCGCGCCGCCGGCACCGCCGCGCGCGCCCTGACCGGCGCGAAGAAGGCCGGGTTCGCGCTCCCCTCCGAGGACGCCGATGACACCGGCGCGATCGCCGAGGGCGCCCTGCTCGGCGCGTACTCCTTCGACGCCTACAAGGACAACGGCTCCGCGAAGGGGAAGGAGGGCAAGAACGGCAAGGACGCCAAGGGTCCGCTCGCCGAGATCGCCCTCCTGGGCGGCAAGCCCCGCGACAAGGCGTTCAAGGCCGCAGTCGAGCGCGCCACCGCCGTGTCCGAGGAGCTCAACCGCGCCCGCGACCTCATCAACACCCCGCCGAACGACCTGAACCCCGAGGCCTTCGCCGCGGTCGCCACCGCGGCCGCCAAGGAGCACGGCATCAAGGTCCAGGTCCTGGACGAGAAGGCGCTCGCCAAGGGCGGCTTCGGCGGCATCCTCGGCGTCGGCGTCGGCTCGGACGCCCCGCCGCGCCTGGTGAAGCTCTCGTACACGTCGTCCAAGGCGAAGAAGCACCTCGCCTTCGTCGGCAAGGGCATCACGTACGACTCGGGCGGCATCTCGCTCAAGCCCGCAGGGCACAACGAGACGATGAAGTGCGACATGGCCGGTGCCGCGGCCGTCTTCGCCGCCGTCGTCTCCGCCGCGCGCCTCGGCCTCGAGGTGAACGTCACCGGCTGGCTCGCACTCGCCGAGAACATGCCGTCCGGCTCCGCGACCCGCCCCGGCGACGTCCTGCGGATGTACAGCGGCAAGACCGTCGAGGTGCTCAACACGGACGCCGAGGGCCGTCTCGTCCTGGCCGACGCGATCGCCAAGGCCTCCGAGGACGAGCCCGACGCGATCGTCGACGTCGCCACGCTGACCGGCGCGATGATGATGGCGCTCGGCAGCCGCACCTTCGGCATCATGGCCAACGACGACGCGTTCCGCGCCGCGATCCACGACGTCTCCCTGGAGGCGGGCGAGGACTCCTGGCCGATGCCGCTGCCCGAGCACCTGATGAAGGGCATGGACTCCCCCACCGCCGACATCGCCAACATGGGCGAGCGCATGGGCGGCGGTCTGGTGGCCGGCCTCTTCCTGAAGGAGTTCGTCGGCGAGGGCATCACCTGGGCGCACCTGGACATCGCGGGCCCGGCCTACAACGAGGGCGGCGCGTTCGGTTACACGCCCAAGGGCGGCACCGGCACCGCGGTCCGCACCCTGGTCCGCCTCGCGGAGCGCACGGCCGCGGGCGACCTCGGCTGATCCGCCGTACGTGAAGTCGGGGCCCGGACGTCCAGATGTCCGGGCCCCGACCGATTTCGCCCTCGACGAAATACGTATGTTCGTACGGGGTCGTATCCCCCGGACGTGGCGAATCAGACGTCTCACAGCCCGGCCCGCCGTCCCACCTGTCGCCGACAAGTGCGAAGATGGGTTCTCGGCAGGACAGGGCCCCCACCACAGGGCCGAAACAAGAGCGGCCGAATACCAGCCGACCGACCGCGTCCCACCGGGAAGAGCGGTCCGGCGTACGGCGCACATGCATGGAGGACGTGACGTGGCGAACGACGCCAGCACCGTTTTCGACCTAGTGATCCTCGGCGGCGGTAGCGGCGGTTACGCCGCGGCACTGCGCGCGTCGCAGCTGGGCCTCGACGTCGCCCTGATCGAAAAGGGCAAGGTCGGCGGCACCTGCCTGCACAACGGCTGCATCCCGACGAAGGCGCTGCTGCACGCCGGTGAGATCGCCGACCAGGCACGCGAAGCCGACCAGTTCGGCGTGAAGGCCACCTTCGAGGGCATCGACATGGCGGCCGTCCACAAGTACAAGGACGACGTGATCTCGGGCCTCTACAAGGGCCTGCAAGGACTCATCGCCTCGCGCAAGGTGACGTACATCGAGGGCGAGGGCAAGCTTTCGTCCCCGACCTCGGTGGATGTGAACGGCCAGCGTGTCCAGGGCCGCCACGTGCTTCTCGCGACCGGCTCCGTGCCGAAGTCGCTGCCGGGCCTGGAGATCGACGGCAACCGCATCATCTCCTCGGACCACGCGCTGGTCCTGGACCGCGTCCCGAAGTCCGCGATCATCCTGGGCGGCGGCGTCATCGGCGTCGAGTTCGCCTCGGCGTGGAAGTCCTTCGGAGCCGAGGTGACCGTCGTCGAGGGCCTCAAGCACCTTGTGCCCGTCGAGGACGAGAACAGCTCCAAGCTTCTTGAGCGCGCGTTCCGCAAGCGCGGCATCAAGTTCAACCTCGGCACCTTCTTCGAGAAGGCCGAGTACACGCAGGACGGCGTCCGCGTGACCCTCGCCGACGGCAAGACCTTCGACGCCGAGGTGCTTCTGGTCGCCATCGGCCGCGGCCCGGTCTCCGCCGGTCTCGGCTACGAGGAGCAGGGCGTCGCGATGGACCGCGGCTATGTCCTGGTCGACGAGTACATGCAGACCAACGTCCCGACCGTCTCGGCCGTGGGCGACCTGGTGCCGACCCTCCAGCTCGCGCACGTCGGCTTCGCCGAGGGCATCCTGGTGGCGGAGCGCCTGGCCGGTCTCAAGACCGTCCCGATCGACTACGACGGCGTGCCGAAGGTGACGTACTGCCACCCCGAGGTCGCCTCCGTGGGCATCACCGAGGCCAAGGCCAAGGAGATCTACGGCGCGGACAAGGTCGTCGCCCTCAAGTACAGCCTGGCGGGCAACGGCAAGAGCAAGATCCTCAAGACCGCGGGCGAGATCAAGCTCGTCCAGGTCAAGGACGGTGCCGTGGTCGGCGTCCACATGGTCGGCGACCGCATGGGCGAGCAGGTCGGCGAAGCGCAGCTGATCTACAACTGGGAGGCGCTGCCCGCAGAGGTCGCCCAGCTCATCCACGCCCACCCGACGCAGAACGAGGCGATGGGCGAGGCTCACCTGGCCCTCGCGGGTAAGCCTCTGCACTCCCACGACTGACCTTTCAGTCACACGGGCGCGACGACCTAGACTTCCGCAATTTTCGTAAGGAGCAACTGAAACCATGGCGGTTTCCGTATCCCTTCCGGCGCTCGGCGAGAGCGTCACTGAGGGCACTGTCACCCGTTGGCTGAAGGCCGAGGGCGAGCGCGTCGAGGCCGACGAGCCGTTGCTCGAGGTCTCGACCGACAAGGTCGACACCGAGATCCCCTCCCCTGCCGCCGGCATCCTGGCCTCCATCAAGGTCGCCGAGGACGAGACCGTCGAGGTCGGCGCCGAGCTGGCCGTCATCGACGACGGCAGCGGTGCGCCCGCTGCCGAGTCCGCCCCGGCCGCCGAGCCCGCGCAGGCCGAGGCTCCGGCCCCGGCTGCCGAAGCCCCCGCGGCTCCGGCTCCCGCCGCCGAGGCCCCTGCCGCTCCGGCAGCCCCGGCCGGTGGCGCCTCCGGCACCGACGTCACGCTGCCCGCCCTCGGTGAGTCGGTCACCGAAGGCACCGTCACCCGGTGGCTGAAGGCCGTCGGCGACGAGGTCGCCGAGGACGAGCCGCTGCTCGAGGTCTCGACCGACAAGGTCGACACCGAGATCCCCTCCCCGGTCGCGGGCGTGCTGCTCGAGATCGTCGTGGGCGAGGACGAGACCGCCGAGGTCGGCGCCAGGCTCGCCGTCGTCGGCGCCGCTGGTGCCGCTCCGGCGGCTGCGGCTCCGGCCGCCCCCGCTGCTCCGGCCGCTGCTCCGGCCCCGGCCGCGCCTGCTGCCCCGGCTGCTCCCGCCGCTCCGGCTCCGGCTCCGGCTGCTCCGGCCGCGCCCGCCCCGGTCGCGCCGTCCGCTCCGGCTCCGGTCGCTCCGGTCGCTCCGGCTGCCCCGGCCGCTGCCGAGGACGAGGGCGCGTACGTCACGCCGCTCGTGCGCAAGCTCGCGAACGAGCACGGCGTGAGCCTGGCGTCCGTCAAGGGCACCGGCGTCGGTGGCCGCATCCGCAAGCAGGACGTCGTCGCCGCCGCCGAGGCCGCGAAGGCCACCCCGGCTCCCGCCGCTGCCGCCCCGGCCGCCTCGAAGGCCCCGGCCCTCGAGGTGTCCCCGCTGCGCGGTCAGACGGTCAAGATGACCCGTATGCGCAAGGTCATCGGCGACAACATGATGAAGGCGCTGCACTCGCAGGCCCAGCTGACCTCGGTCCTCGAGGTCGACATCACGAAGCTGATGAAGCTGCGCAACAAGGCCAAGGACGCCTTCGCCGCCCGTGAGGGCGTCAAGCTGTCCCCGATGCCGTTCTTCGTCAAGGCCGCCGCCCAGGCGCTGAAGGCCCACCCGGTCGTCAACGCCCGGATCAACGACGACGAAGGCACCATCACGTACTTCGACTCGGAGAACATCGGCATCGCCGTTGACGCCGAGAAGGGTCTGATGACGCCGGTCATCAAGGGTGCGGGCGACCTGAACATCGCCGGTATCTCCAAGAAGACCGCCGAGCTCGCGGGCAAGGCCCGTGGCGGTGGCCTCACCCCGGACGACATGTCCGGCGCCACCTTCACGGTCTCCAACACCGGTTCGCGCGGTGCCCTGTTCGACACGGTCATCGTGCCGCCGAACCAGGCCGCGATCCTGGGCATCGGTGCCACGGTGAAGCGTCCGGTCGTCATCGACCACCCGGAGCTCGGCGAGACCATCGCCGTCCGCCACATGACGTACCTCTCGCTCTCCTACGACCACCGTCTGGTGGACGGCGCGGACGCCGCCCGCTACCTGACCACGGTCAAGGCGATCCTGGAGGCCGGCGAGTTCGAGGTCGAGCTCGGCCTGTAGTTCTGCCGCGGTTCTTCGGCCCGTAGGGCTGTAAGACTCGTCTCATCAGCGCGTACGCCCCCGTCCGGAGGTTTCCGGACGGGGGCGTCGCCGTATTGTCTAGGGGTCACCACGCCCTGGGGCGCTGCCCCCGCCGGAGGAGCCCACATGACCGCGCCCGTTGTTCACTCGCTGCGCGAACAGATCCGCGAGCACATCGTGGAGGGAATCGTCAGCGGGCGCTGGCAGCCGGGCGAGCGGATCGTGGAGCGGCGGATCGCCGTTGAGCTGGAGGTCTCGCAGACTCCCGTCCGCGAAGCCCTGCGGGAGCTGGAGACGCTGCGGCTCATCGAGTCCGCACCCAACAAGGGCGTACGGGTGCGGAATCTGACGGCGGCGGATCTCGAGGAGAGCTATCCCGTCCGTGCGGGCCTGGAAGCGATCGCCGCCGAGCTCGCGGCCGCGAGCCTGGCCGAGGACTGCTCGGCCCTCGAACCCCATGTGGCGGCCCTGTACGAAGCCGACCGGGCCTCCGACGGGACCTCCCAGGTGCGGCACACGGTGGGCTTCCACCGGGAGTTGGTGCGGGCCGCGAACAACTCCGTGCTCCTTCACACGTGGGAAGGGCTCGGCATCGAGGTCTTCACCGCCCTTTCGATCCGGTGGCTCGGGACGGTTCAGCAGTCGTACGCGGAGGAGCACGAGGCTCTGGTCTCCGCTTTCCGGCGGCGGGATCCGGCGATCGCGGAGCTGGTGAAGGCCCATGTGCTGGGCTGCGCACCGCGCGCCTGACACTCGCTGAGCACCATCTGAACCCCGGACACCGTAGGAGCGTGAAGGCGCTCATACGTGCTCTCACCTGCACAGATGCCTGCACGGACCCTTTGAATCGAAGGCACCGCGTGCCCGCCTTACTGGCACCGGATGCCTACTTTCTTGATATTGAGGAGTTTTCGCCTTCAACCCTTTGATCGATCATCGATCACGGAGTTACAGTCTTCGACGGGCTCTCACCCGAGCCTCGCGCCCTGTCCTGCCAAAGACCTAGGGCAACCCCACCCCTTACCGAACAGGGGACCCCCTCCGACTCAGGAAGGCGGCGACATGACCGACCCCTCCGCAATCCAGCCGAGCGAGCTCGACCAGCTCCCGGACCGCGACCCCGAGGAGACCGCCGAATGGCAGGCCTCCCTGGACGCCGTTACCCAGGCGGCCGGGCCGCACCGAGCCGCATATCTGATGCGGCGCACGCTGGAGCGCGCCGAGGGCGCGGGCCTGGCGCTGCCCAAGCTCCTTGAGACCGACTACGTCAACACCATCCCCACCTCCGCCGAGCCCGCGGTCGAGGGCGACGAGGCGATGGAACAGCGGATCGCCGCGTGGAACCGCTGGAACGCGGCCGCGATGGTGACCCGGGGCAGCAAGTACGGCGTCGGTGGCCACATCGCCACCTTCGCCTCCGCCGCCTGGCTGTACGAGACCGGCTTCAACCACTTCTTCCAGGGCAAGGAGGGGGACGGCTCCGGCGACCAGCTGTACATCCAGGGCCACGCCTCCCCCGGCATCTACGCCCGCGCCTTCCTCGACGGCCGTCTGAACGAGGCGCAGCTCGACAACTTCCGCCGCGAGTCGGGCGGCGACGGCCTCCCCTCCTACCCGCACCCGCGCCGCCTGCCCTGGCTGTGGGAGTTCCCGACCGTATCGATGGGCCTCGGCCCGCTGTCGGCGATCTACCAGGCCCGGTTCAACCGGTACCTCACCAACCGCAACATCAAGGACGTCTCCGCCTCGCACGTGTGGGCGTTCCTCGGTGACGGCGAGATGGACGAGCCCGAGTCGACGGCAGCCCTCGCGCTCGCCGCGCGTGAGGGTCTCGACAACCTCACGTACGTCATCAACTGCAACCTCCAGCGCCTCGACGGCCCCGTCCGCGCCAACTTCCGCGTGGTGCAGGAGCTGGAGGCCCAGTTCCGCGGTGCGGGCTGGAACGTCATCAAGGTCCTGTGGGGCAACGCCTGGGACGAGCTGTTCAAGCTCGACACCACGGGCGCCCTCGTCCGCCGCCTGCGTGAGGTGCCGGACGCGCAGTTCCAGACGTACGCGACCCGCGACGCCACGTACATCCGCGAGCACTTCTTCGGCGCCGAGCCCGCGCTCGTCGCCCTCGGCCAGCTGCTGAGCGACGACAAGATCAGCGAGTGTTTCCACCTCTCGCGCGGCGGCCACGAGGCCCGCAAGGTCTACGCGGCCTACCGTGCGGCGGTGACCCACAAGGGCGCGCCTACCGTGATCCTCGCGCAGACGGTCAAGGGCTTCACGCTCGGCAAGGGCTTCGAGTCCAAGAACGCCAACCACCAGATGAAGAAGCTCTCGGTGGACGAGTTCAAGGACATGCGTGACCTCCTTGAGCTGCCGATCTCCGACAGCCAGTTCATCGACGGCCAGGTGCCCTACGGCCACCCGGGTGCCGACTCCCCCGAGGTCCGCTACCTCCAGGAGCGCCGTGCCGCCCTCGGCGGTCCTGCCCCGGCCCGTCGCACGCAGCCCCTCTCCCCGCTGCCCGCCCCGGCCGACAAGTCGTTCGCCGCGTTCGACAAGGGCTCCGGCAGCCAGTCGATGGCGACGACCATGGCGTTCGTACGCCTGGTCAAGGATCTCGTACGGGACAAGGAGACCGGCAAGCGCTGGGTGCCGATCGTCCCCGACGAGGCGCGCACCTTCGGCATGGAGTCGCTCTTCCCGTCGCTCGGCATCTACTCGCCCAAGGGTCAGACGTACGAGCCGGTCGACCGCGACCAGCTGATGTACTACAAGGAAGCCAAGGACGGCCAGATCCTCAACGAGGGGATCACCGAGGCCGGTTCCATGGCGGACTTCATCGCCGCTTCGTCGTCGTACGCGACGCACGGCGAGGCGATGATCCCCTTCTACATCTTCTACTCGATGTTCGGCTGGCAGCGGACCGCCGACCAGATGTGGCAGCTCGGCGACCAGCTCGGCCGCGGCTTCCTCGTCGGCGCCACCGCCGGTCGTACGACGCTGACGGGTGAGGGTCTCCAGCACGCGGACGGCCACTCGCCGGTGATCGCCGCGACGAACCCCGCCGCCATGTCGTACGACCCGGCGTTCGCCTACGAGGTCGCGACGATCGTCAAGGACGGTCTGCGCCGGATGTACGGCGAGGCGGCCCCCGGTGAGGACCAGAACGTCTTCTACTACCTCACCGTCTACAACGAGCCGATGCCGCAGCCCGCGAAGCCCGCGGGTGTGGACGAGGGCATCGTGCGCGGTCTGTACCGCTTCAACACGGCCGAGACGGCGGGTCACTCCCCCGCCGCGAACGCCTCGCGCATCCAGCTGATCGGTTCGGGTACGGCCATCCACTGGACCCTCTCCGCGCAGAAGATGCTCGCCGAGGAGTGGGGTGTGGCCGCCGACGTGTGGTCCGCGACCTCCTGGACCGAGCTGCGGCGCGACGCCCTCGACGCGGACGAGGCGATCCTGCGCGGCGAGGAGCGGACTCCGTACGTGCGGAGCGCGCTTGAAGGTGCGCAGGGTCCCGTGCTTGCCGTCTCCGACTACATGCGGCAGGTTCCCGACCAGATCGCGCAGTGGGTCGAGCAGGACTACTCGTCGCTCGGCGCGGACGGGTTCGGGCTCTCGGACACGCGTGATGCGGCGCGTCGCCACTTCGGCATCGACGCCGAGTCGATCGTCGTGGCCGCGCTCGCGCAGCTTGCCCGTCGCGGTGAGGTGCCCGCCGCGGCGGTGAAGGAGGCTCGGGCCAAGTACGGTCTGTAGACCTTCGGCCTGATGTGCCTGATGTGCTTGATGTGAGAGCGGGTCCCTGCCTGGGTGGCGGGGGCCCGCTTTCGGCTACTCGTAGCGGCTGGCCATGTGCGTTGCCGCCGCTGCGAAACGCTCCCTCAGCGTTGCCGGGGCCAGGACCTCTGCCTCTGGGCCCAGGGACATGAGCTGGGTGTACGCGATCTCCTCGTTCTCCACCGGCAAGGTGACCGTCACCCAGCCCTCCGCGTCCGGCTCGCTCGCGCTCTCGAGTGCCTCACGTACGGACACGACATCGATGGCGTACGGAAGCTGTCTTACGCCCGGCCCGGAGAGGCGGAGCACGACCTCGGAGCGCAGGATCGCCCTCGCGAACTGCGCGGCCCGCTCGTCCCAGAAGCCCGGCAGATCGAACTCCTCGTCGCGTACGAAGCGGGCCTCACCGGCGGCGATCGCGGTGAACCTGTCGATGCGGTAGACGCGGAACGAGCCCGTGTCCGGCATACCCTGCACCCGCGCGCACAGGTACCAGACGCCCGCCTTGAGCACGAGTCCGTAGGGCTCCAACTCCCGCTCCACCTCGTCGTCCTGGCGCCGGTAGCGGGCGGTGACGCGGCGGTCGTCCCACACCGCGTCCGCCAACGGAGGCAACAGCTCCGGCGCCGGAATGTCCCTGAACCACCCCGGTGCGTCCAGATGAAACCGCTGCGACGCGCTCTGCGACGCGTCGCGCAGGGAGGGCATCAAGGCCGCCGACACCTTCAGGCGGGCCGCGGACGAGGCGTCCTCCAGGCCCATCTCCCGCAGTGCGCCGGGCACACCGGACAGGAACAGTGCCTCCGCCTCGCTGCGTCCGAGGCCGGTGAGGCGGGTCCGGTAGCCGCCGATGAGGCGGTAGCCGCCGGTCCGCCCGCGGTCCGCGTAGACCGGGACTCCCGCCTCCGAAAGGGCCTGTGCGTCCCGCGTGATGGTCCGCTCGGACACTTCGAGCTCGCCCGCGAGCTCCGCGGCGGTCATGGAGGGCCTGGCCTGGAGCAGAAGCACCATCTTGATGAGGCGTGCAGCGCGCATGTCCCCATGATGCCGCTAGCGGTAGCCGGTGACGTCCGCCTCCTTGCTCTCCTGGTCGACCTCCGTGATGTAGCGCCAGGCGTCGGGCGCCGAACCGTCCACGTCCGTGAAGCCGTACTCCTTGGCGAGGCCGCCGCTGGAGAGCGACTTGCCGTTCCACCGGGCCACTTCGGGGTCGGAGGCGAGCGCGACGAGGGCCCGGCCCACGAACGTCGGGGTCTCGGAGATCGCGAAGTGCGGGTTCTGCTCGCGGCCGTCGAGCCAATTCTCCTCGGTGACCTTGAAGTAGGTGTCGAGCATCGCCTCGGAGCGCAGCCAGCCGGGGCTCAGACAGAGCGCCGTGCAGCCGTACTCCTCGATCTCCTCGGCGAGGTTGCGCGCCATCCGCAGGGGGGCTGCCTTGGTCAGGTCGTAGTAGAAGGGCTTGCGGTAGTTGTGGTTGTTGTACTCGTCCGTACCGTCCGTGACCTCGACGACCAGGCCGCCGGGGTTCTTGATGAGCAGGGGCAGCGCGTACCGGCTGGTGACGATGTGGGTCTCGATGCCGAGGCGCATGAGGCGCAGCCCCTTGTCGAGGTCGTGCTCCCACATCTTCTTGTCCCACTCGACGTGGACGTCGCCGCCCCAGATGTCGTTGACCAGAATGTCCAGACGGCCCTGCTCCCGGTCGATCCGCTCGACGAGGGCCTCGACCTGCTCGGGCTCGAGATGATCGGTGGGTACGGCGATTCCGGTGCCTGTTCCTGTTCCGCCTGTTCCTGTTCCGCCTGTTCCGCCTGTTCCGCCTGCTTCCCTGCCTGCGGCGGTGATCAGCTCCGCGGTCTCCTCGATGGTCTCGGTGGTTCGGCCCACCTCGCTGCTGTGCCCGCGGGTCGTCCGCCCCGTCGCGTAGACGGTGGCTCCGGCGCGGCCGAGCTCCACGGCCATGGCCCGGCCCGCGCCACGGGTGGCACCGGCGACGAGGGCGACCTTTCCGGTCAGTGCGTGCGAGTTCTCCGACGAAAGTTCTGGCGTGCTGTCCATGCCTCCGAGGCTGCCACCCAATGCCGACATCTGCTGTCGGGTTTTCCATGGGCATGTGCACGCATAACGACACAGCCGCATCCGCCGCACTCCGCGTGCGTACCCACCCCTCAGGACCGATGCTTGTCCCGTGATGGACGAGACGGAGTTCTGGGAGATCGTGGACCGCACCCGCGTGGCCGCCGAGGGCGACCCCGAGGACCACGCCGACCTGCTCACCGAGAGACTGCTCGAGCTCGAGCCCGACATGGTGCTCGACTTCGCCCGTCACTTCGAGGCCCGCTACAACCGCGCGTACCGCTGGGATCTTTGGGGCGCGGCCTGGATCCTCCTCGACGGTGCCAGCGACGACGCCTTCGACTACTTCCGCTGCTGGCTGATCGGCCAGGGCCGGGAGGTCTTCGAGGGCGCCCTGCACGACCCCGACTCGCTCGCGGACCTCCTCGAGGACTTCGACGAGGAGATCGACGGCGACGGCGAGGAGCTGGGCTACGCCGCCGACGAGGCCTACGAACAGCTCACCGGCGTCGTCACCCCCGCCCTCGGCATCGCACCCGCCCCCGCGGAACCGGCGGGAACGCCGCTCGACTTCGAGAACCAGTCGACGCTGGCCCAGCGCTATCCCCAGCTCTGGGAGCGGTTCGGCGGGGTCGACTGAGGGGTCGGCTGACTGAGCGACTGAGGGGGCAAGTGAGGGACCGCCCCCATCCTTCGGCTCCTGTTACCACCTACCACCTACCGCCTCTGTAGCCGTGCCGCCTCCTCCCGGATCCTGGGGAGCGCGGCGGTCAGCGCCGCACCCGGGCACTGCGTGTAGTAGCCGTCGTTGTGTCCGGACACCGCGCTGAACTGGCCGCTCGTCCCCGCCCGGTACTTGCTGAGGCTGTTCGTCGACACCATCCGCACCGTGGCACGCGGGTCCACGTCCGAAAGGCCGAGCTTCCACGCGGCCAGTGCCGCCACCGCATCGGTCATCGCCCGAGGAACAGGCGTCCCGGCCGTGAACGTCCCGATCGCCGCTATCCCCACCGACCCCTGATTGAAGCCCTGCGTGTGCGCCCCCATCACGGCTCGATCGATGCCGCCCGCACGCCCCTCGTAGATGGTCCCGCAGCGGTCGACGAGGAAGTTGTAACCGATGTCGTCCCACTGCCTGCCCTCCGTCTGACCGGCGTAGAGATAGTGGATGAGGCGTGGGACGTCCGCGCAGTCGTAGCCGTTCGGCGAGTCCGTGTGGTGCACGAACACCGCGTGGACCCGGTCGGCATACCGGGCGGGCGGCTGATGAGGCACCTCACCGCCCAGCCACTCGGCGCGCGGCACGATCCGCGGCTGCGCCGCCGCATGGCCTACCACCCTGCGCACCGGACCGTCGCCCGATTTTCCCGCCGCTCCGGGTCCCACGAACACCGCGCACATCAGCAGAATCCCCACGGCCGCGACACCGGGCACGCAGCACAGCACCACACGGGCGGCGCGGGCGGCACGACCACCCCAGGTCGTGGCTGCCACGCGCGCCCCCACCGCACGCACCACCACCGGCACGCGCGTCGCGGACACTCCACGGAAGACACGCATGGTCCGACCCTCCGGCCCATCCCCGCCGCACGCGATCCATGGGCCGCCATTTGGCGGACGAGTGGTCGTCGTAGACGATCAGCGATCGCGTGTCGGGTGGTAGAGCTCTCGGGCGCGGGCAGCCAGGCCGATGGGCCCTTCCTGGTGCAGGTCCAGGAAGAAGTCCACCTGCCATGCCTGCGCGCTGCCGGCCTGGCGGTTCGTGGTGATCACCCAGGGCGGGTAGACACGGAAGGCGCGTTTCCCACCGGATCCGTTTACGGATACGACACCGTGCTCACGGAGCGCGTCCAGGGGGAAGACGAACTGACCGAAGTGGTCATGATCGCGGGCACTGTCATGATCGCGGGCACTGACGACAACGAGGTCGATGGGGTCCGTGGCGTCGAAGGGCTGGATGGGCCCGTCCGGAGACCTCTTCCAGACGGTGACGAACTGGCCGACCTTGGTGGGGGTCGTCTTGGCTGCGCGGAACCGGACGGAGAGGCCGTCAAGAGTGAACTCGTGAGCGGCGTAAGCGGCACCCTCTGCTTCGGGCACAGGCTGCGAGCCAGTGAACCCGCAGGGGTCGTAGACGAGCTCCTTCGCCGCAATGAGATCTCCGTGGGCCGCGGTGGTGTCCCGCCACGGCGTGAGATCGGCTGGATACCTGCGGTTCGTCGTCATTCGCCCACTCTGCCAGTCGCCATTCACCCGCCCTGCCACGGGTGCGTGGACGCAGTCGGCTCGGTTGCTCCGGGTGGCGAACCCGACGCGACCGGGCGGCCCCGAAGTGCCTGATCTGACGCTCCGGGGCGCCGAGTTGCCGCAGCCGTCGCAGCCGTCGCGACCGTCGCCATCTGTCAGAAGTGGGTGCCGCCGTCGACCCGGACCTCCGTGCCGGTGATGAACTTGCCGTCCTGCGAGCCCAGCATCGCGACCACGGAGGCCACGGACTCCGGTCCCGCGAAGCCCTGACCGATGGCGGGGGCCAGCTTCACGAACAGGCTCATGTCGGCGTCCTCGGGCAGGCCGGGGCCCACGCTCTGCTTGCTGGCGCCGCTGCCGTCGGTCATGCCGCTGGATATGGAGCCGGGCTGGACGGAGTTGAAGCGGATGCCCTGCTTGCCGTACTCGGAGGCCAGCGCGTGTGTCATGGACTGGATGCCGCCCTTGCTGGCCGCGTACGCCGCCATGTACGGGTGGGCGAACATCGCGGAGGTGGAGCTGAAGTTGATGACGGCGGCGTCATCGCCTTCGAGCAGGGCCGGGATCGCCTCGCGGATCATCAGGAATGTGCCGACCAGGTTGACCTGGATGACGCGGTTGAAGGAATCGAGGCTGGTCTCGTGCGTGTGCGAGGAGCGCAGGACGCCCGCCGCGTTCACCAGGACGTCCAGGCCGCCGAGCGCGGTCACCGCGGCGGCGACGCCCTCGCGCACCGAGGTCTCGTCGGAGATGTCGACCACGAGGGTGGTGAGGCGGTCGGCCGCGGCGCCCGCCTTCTCGAGGGTGTCCTTCAAGCCCGCCTCGCTGACGTCGGCGGCCACGACCTTGCCGCCCTCCTCGAGGATCCGAAGGACGGCGGCCTGCCCGATGCCCGAGCCACCGCCGGTGATGAGTGCACGACGGTCTGCGTAGCGGTTCATGAAATGCCTCCGATCAACTCCGGGCTCCCGGGTCCGCCCATGGACCCGGCCTTTCCGGTCTGATTTCAATGTACGCCCGCCTGGCACGTTTTGCCAGGCAGGCAATTCATGTATCAGGGTGAGAAACGCGCGTAGGCTGCGGGGGTGAGCACCCAACCGCCGCGGCCTTCGCAGCCCCCGCAGCCGCCGTCGCAGCCTTCGTCGCAGCCATCGCTGACCGAGCGCCGCAAAGCGGCCACGCAGCTCGACATCGCCCGCGCCGCAGCCGAGCTCTTCGCGGAGCGCGGCCCTGACGGCACCACCGCCGAAGAGATCGCGGGCCGGGCCGGAGTGGCGCTGCGCACCTTCTACCGGTACTTCCGCAACAAGCAGGACGCGGTCGCGCCGCTCCTGGCGGGCGGCGCGGACGAGTGGCGTGCCCACCTGGCGGAGCTCGACCCGGCAGCCGGAGTGCCGACCGCCCTGGAGCAGTCCATCGCGGACGCCCTCACGGCGGCGGACGACCGTGCGGCCGAGGCCATGGAGCGGACCCGGGGCCTCCTGCGCGCCGCACAGGACGATCCGGCGCTGCGCGCCGTCTGGTACCGCGTGAACCAGGAGTCGGAGGAGCAGCTCGTCCCCGTGCTCGCCCGCCTTGCCGGGGACGGCGCCGACGCGCTGGACGTACGGCTGGCGGCGGCTGCCGCCACGGACGCCATCCGCCTCGCCCTGGAGACCTGGGCCACGACCGACGCGCCCACCGACGGCCCCGGCTCCCCTGCCGCCCTGGCGGTGCGCTGCCTGCGTGAGCTGGCGGGCGGGCTGCGGCTGCTGGACACCGGGCGCCCGGCGCGGTGACGTACGGCTAGCGCTGCTCCAGCCCCGCCATAGGCCCTTGCTCCAGCACCGGCTCCAGCGAGAACGCCAGCAGTGCCACGTCGTCCCCGACCCCTCCGCAGAACCGCATCAGATCCCTCCAGATCGCGGACGTCAGCACCGCCGGGTCGTCCAGTACGTCGGCGGGGAGCAGCGACAGGCGCTCGGCCAGCGGGTAGAAGGCGCCGGACGCGTCCCGCGCCTCGGTCACCCCGTCGGTCACCACCAGGAGCCGGTCGCCGGGCTTCAGGTCCACGGTCACCTCGTCGGGCGTGGCGATGTCGGCGATCCCCAGACCCAGCGGGGCGCCCGGAGCCACGGCGAGCTCCTCGACGGTCCCGCCGCGCAGCAGGAACGGGGGCGGGTGACCGCAGGAGACGAGCCGCAGCTCCGGAGCGTCGCCCCGGAACTCGAGGAGCATGGCGGTGGCGAACAGTTCGGTGTGCTCGGCCTGCTCGGAGTCGATCACCAGACGACGGTCGAGCCGGGCTGCGACCCCCTCCAGGTCGGGCTGGTCGAGCACCGCCTCCCGGAAGGCACCGAGCAGCGCGGCGACCGTGCCCACGGCCGCGAGCCCGTGTCCCTGCACATCGCCGACCAGTGCCCGCACGCCACAGGGGCCCTTGCGTACGTCGAAGAGGTCGCCGCCGACCAGTGTCCCGCGCTGTGCCGCGCGATAGAGGCCCGCGCAGCGCACCGGGCCCACGCGCTCCGGCAGCGGCGGCAGGACGGCGAACTGGGCGGCCTCCGCGACCGTGCGGACGGTGACGAGCTGGGCGTCGCGCCGGCCGCGTACCCAGGCGAACACGATGCTGAGCAGTGACACGAAGGTGATGGTCAGGAGATCGCTGTTCCCGGGGCGGCCGAGCTCGAACTCAGGCAGGGAGAGCAGCATGATCACGGTGCCGCCGAAGAGGGCCGTGGCGGAGGCGCCGTACGAGAGCGCGGCGAGCGGCGGCACGGCGGCGAGCAGGAAGCTGAGGTCGACCGTCTCCGGAGTGGACAGCTGGATGACGCAGAGCACGACCAGGAGCACCGGTGGGGGCCAGCGCACCCAGTGGGGCGGCGGCGCGCCGCGCAGCCAGCCCGGCTCCACGCGGTCCCGCCGACTGGCAGCAGCGGTCCTGAACATCGGTTCGCTCCTTCCAGCCGCCCTTCTCACGCTCCTACGCGCGCGTGGCCACCGCACGCCGGGCCGGTCCGTCGGGTGCCTGCCCCGTGAGCGTCCCGGCCGGACGGAGGGTTGTCAGAGCACGCGCCCCATGAGCACATCGTCCACGTACACGCCGTCGAGCAAGAATTCCCCCGGCAGCACCCCCTCGACCACGAAGCCCTCCGATTCGTAGAGCGTCCGCGCCGGAGTGTTGTGGCCGAGCACCCGCAGCGTGATGCGCCGCGCGCCCTGACGGCGGGCCTCGTCCACCGCGGCCCTGACGAGGCGGCGGCCGACGCCCTTGCCGCGCACCCCCTCGGCGACGGCGAAGCCCAGGATCTGGCGTACGTGGGCGTTGGCGAGGAGGGAGGTGGGGAAACCGAGCCTTATATAGCCGACGACTTCGCCGTGCGTCACGGCGACCAAGTGGGCGTGAGGGCCGAAGCGTTCACTGAAGAACGGCGGGTGCGGGGGCCGCGGGGCCGGCTGGACCGCGTGCAGCGTGGACCAGGTGGCGCGGTCGATGCGGCCGAGGGCTTCCTCGTCGTCCGGCAGAGCGGTACGTATGTGCGTGTCCGGCATGGGCGTCACTGTACGACGGCCACATGGCGCCTCTGGGCGGATTTTCGCGGCAGGATGGCGTCATGGAGCCCACCGAGCCCGAGCAGTCAGCCCCGCCCGTGCGACCGTCCCCCGTGCGACCGTCCCGTATCGCCGTGGCCGGTGCCTCCGGCCTCATCGGAACGGCCCTGACCCGCGCCCTCACCGACGACGGTCACGAGGTGGTGCGGCTCGTGCGCCGGGCACCTCGTACGAAGTACGAGGTGCGATGGGACCCCAAGGAGGGGTACGTCGACGTGGCGGGGCTCGCGGGCTGCGACGCGCTCGTCAACCTGGCCGGAGCAGGCGTCGGCGATCATCGCTGGACAGCCGCCTACAAGCAGGAGATCCGGGACAGCAGGGTGCTCGGCACCGCGGCGCTCGCCGAGGCCGCCGCCTCGCTCGACGAGCCGCCTCGGGTGTTCCTGTGCGCGAGCGCGATCGGCTACTACGGAGACACCGGTCAGCGCGCGGTGGACGAAAGCGCCCCTCCCGGAGAGGGCTTCCTGCCGTCCCTGTGCGTGGAGTGGGAGGGTGCGGCGGCCGCGGCACAGGAAGCGGGGATCCGCACGGTCTTCGCGCGCAACGGCCTGGTGGTGGCGCGCGAGGGCGGGGCCTGGGGGCGGATGTTCCCGCTCTTCAAGGCGGGGCTCGGCGGGCGCCTCGGCAACGGCCGGCAGTACTGGAGCCATATCGCGCTGCACGACGCGGTCGCCGCGCTGCGGCACGTCCTCGACACGGAGGAGCTGTCGGGGCCGGTCAATCTGACGGCGCCCGACCCGCTCACCAACCGTGAGGTGACGGCCGCGATGGGGCGAGTGCTGCACCGGCCCACGCTCTTCACGGCGCCGAGGCCCGCGCTGCGCGTCGTACTCGGCGAAATGGCCGGGGACGTGCTCGGCAGCCAGCGGGTCCTTCCGACCCGGCTCCTGGAGTCGGGATTCTCGTTCGCGTTCCCGGGGATCGAGGAGTCGATCCGCGCGGCCCTGCGGTAAGCGGCGTCGAGGCAGGCGACACCTCAGGGAGCAGCACCTCGGCCGATCACTTTCTTCGCGTGTGCGACCGTCGTGCGACCGTGCCCGGTCGATGCGCGACTGCCGCTGACCGTTTCGACTCCTACTCTCGGGCGGAACTCGGGTATTCCGGGGCCTTGTTGAGGGCATGACGTCCTCAGCAACGGCGCAACCTCCGGGAGGGGCACGTGCTAGAGCCTGCGCACCATGCGGATGTCGTCATCGTGGGAGCGGGGGTCGCTGGACTGTCGGCCGCTCACCGCCTGACCAGTGCTGGTGTAACGACCGTCGTCCTGGAGGCCGCCCCTTACGTCGGTGGGCGCATGTCGACGGAGAAGGTCGACGGGTTCCGGCTCGACAGGATCGGACAGCTGCTCACCACGTCCTATCCCGAGCTGCGGAACACACCGGGGCTCGACGCACTCGTACTGCGGCCCTTCGTGCCCGGCATCCTGGTGCACAGTGACGGTCGGCACCATCGCTCCGTCGAGCCCACGAGCGCCCGGCGCGCAAGAGGCGCACTCAGCGCTGCGCGCGCCCTCGCAAGCGCCCCCAGGGTTCCGCGGGCCACGCGGACCGCGTCCCGCGCCGCTCCCCTCGGCGGCGCCCTCGACCAGGCCCGTCTCGGCGCGGCACTCGCCCGGCTCTCGGCAACCCCCGTCGACCGCCTCCTGGCCCGCCCCGAACTCCCCGCGGCGGACGCCCTCTTCGCCCGCGGCCTGCCCTCGCGCACCGTCAACGGCTTCCTGCGCCCACTGCTTTCGGCACTCCTCTGCGACCCAAACCTGACGACGTCGAGCCGGTGCGCGGACCTCGCCCTGCACGCCTTCGCACGCGGCCGCCTGTGTCTGCCGGAGGGCGGCGCCGAGATGCTGCCCGAGCTCCTGTCGGCCTCGCTGCCACCGGGGACGGTGCGCACCGGCGTACGCGTCACGGCCGTCTCCACCACCTCGATCACGACCGCCGACCACGGCGAACTGAGCTGCCGCGCCGTCCTGCTCGCCACCGACGCCCGCGCCGCCGCCGAGCTGCTGCCCGGCCTGCGCGTGCCGACCTTCCACCCGGTGACCGTGCTGCACCACGCGGCCCCCGAGCCACCGCTCGCCGAGGCCGCGCTGCTCCTCGACGCCGACCGTTCGGGTCCGGTCGCGCACACGGCCGTGATCAGCCACGTGGACCCCTCACGCGCGCCCGCGGGCCGCGCTCTCGTCTCGTCGACGGTCCTCGGCCCGCCGCCGGACGAGCGCGCCGTCCTCGCCCATCTCGGCGAGTTGTACGGCACATCGACCGCCCGCTGGGAGTCCCTCGCCGTCCACCACACGCGCGAGGCGGTGCCCGCGATGCCGCCCCCGCACGATCTGCGCCGCCCGGTACGCCTGCTCGCCGGGCTCTACGTGTGCGGGGACCACCGGGACACCAGCACGGTGCAGGGGGCCCTGTACTCGGGCCGCCGCGCGGCGCGGGCCGCGCTCGCCGACCTCGGCGTGGATCCCGCGTACAGGGCGTATCCCCTGCCGCTGGTGGCCTGACGGACACGCCCATCTGATCCATCCGACCTATAGGCCATCCGCCTCTCCCGCACGGCACTTCCGTACGACATCTCCGTACGACCGTCAGAAGCTCACGCACCCCCTGCAACACCCCTTGCCACACCGGTATCCCACAGCTACGGTCCCACCGGATCGCCAAGCTGCGGGAGGACTCACGTGCGTCGCACCATGCCGGCGGTATCGCTCATCCTCGGCCTATTCATGGGAGGTCTAGCATTGCCAACCGCCCACGCCGAAACAACCGGAACAGCCGGAACAGCCGGAACCACGGGAGCCACCGCCCCCGAAGTGCCCTCAGTCGTCCCCCGCCCCACCGACTGGACCGCGCTCGACGGCCGTACGAAGCTCACCGAGCGCACCCGCATCCTGATCGACCCGCGCGCCGCATCGGCCGCCGAGCTCCCGTCGGGCCGCGGCGAACTCCCGGGCCCCGCCCACCAATCCGTACGCGAGCTCGCCACCCAGCTCCGTACGGAGATCAAGCAGGTCACCGGCATCACACCCCGGATCGCCCCCGACACGGGCCGGCCGGCCGACGGTGACATCGCGCTCGGGCTCACCGCCAAGGGCCAACTCGGCGCCGAGGGCTACACCTTCGACAGCGCGGGCCCGATCCGCGTCGAAGCCGCCTCCACCCACGGCCTTTACTACGGCGCCCGCACCCTCCTCCAGCTCCTGCGCGCCACGGCCGACGACCATCGCGCCGTCCCCCGCGCCCGCTCCACCGACCGCCCCGCGCAGGCCGTCCGCATGGTCCACCTGGACGCGGGCCGCAAGTACTGGAAGATCTCCTACCTGGAGAACCTGATCCGCAGGATGGGCGACCAGAAGCTCAACACCCTCTTCCTGCACCTCTCCGAGTCGGAGGGCTTCCGCCTCTACAGCCCGAAGTTCCCGGGCCTCGCCGACCCCGACCACAGCTACAGCCGCGCCGACATCGAGCATCTGAAGGCCTTCGCGGCCCGCCATCATGTCCAGTTGATGCCCGGCCTGGAGCTCCCCGGCCATGCCACCGCGATCAGTGAGGCGTTCGGCATCGGCTTCGGGTCCGGCACGAATCCCTGCACGGGCGCGCACACGCACTCGCACCTCACGCCCGACTGGATCATCGACATG
This sequence comes from Streptomyces sp. NPDC048441, assembly GCF_043200235.1. Classification (NCBI taxonomy): domain Bacteria; kingdom Bacillati; phylum Actinomycetota; class Actinomycetes; order Kitasatosporales; family Streptomycetaceae; genus Streptomyces; species Streptomyces sp. NPDC048441. Next base: position 57,816 of record NZ_JBICXM010000005.1, on the reverse strand, counting down.
ACCAGCGACAAGGCGATCGAGAAGTCGAAGCAGATCGTGGACGAGTTCGCGGGCTGGTTCGACGCGCCGCTGTTCTCGATCGGCGCGGAGGAGGTTCCCGGCCAGCTCGCCCAGTGCCCCCGCGTGACGGACTATCTGGCGAGCGCGCCCGACGTGTCCACGCTCGGCGACCTCCTCAACCGCTACATCAACACCCTTGACGACGTGGTCGCTTCGCACGGCAAGCGCACGGCCGTATACAACGGCTCCGAGCACCTCTCCGCGCCCCAGCAGAAGGTCCACGACCCGGTCGTCTTCCTCACCTGGGAGGGCACGGGCGCCGAGCCGGAGATCCCCGGCCACGACGAGATCGCCATCGGCCCGTTCTACGACACCCCGAACAACTACCACCACCTGTATCCGGACGAGTCCTGGATGTACGACAGCTGGCCGCCGAGTTCCGCCCCCGACATGCTCGGCGCCGGCGTCACCAACTGGGCCGACTACAACTTCTGGGCCGACGACGGCTACTTCGAGCAGAGCATGGCGGGCGCCCGCGCGATCCTCGCCGACCGCACCTGGAACAAGTCCACGACGCCGGACACCCTCACCGACTTCAGGGCCCGCACCGCCCGCATCGGCGACCCTCCGGGCACGACGCCCGCACCCGTACCGCCGAGGGTCGAGGGGCGCCCGAGCCACCACTGGACGTTCGACGACGCGTCCTACCCCAGCGGCTGGACATACGCGGGCAGCCCCGGCAACACGCTCTTCGCCGAGGACGTGGCGGGCGGCCTCCCCGGCACCTCATACATCATCAACAACCCGACTCCCGTCGACGGCGTGGACAGTGGGCACGGCCAGGCCTGGCGCTTCGACTCCGACCGGGACGGCGTCGGCTTCGGCGGTCTCGACGTCGCCGAGCCGTGGACGGTCTCGGTGCAGGTGAAGCCCACGGCGCGGACCGATGACCAGGTGCTGCTCAGCTCGAAGGCAGGCGCCCTGAAACTGATGCAGCACGGCACGGGGAAGGTCGGATTCACGCGGTACGGCAAGGCCGACCACAGCTTCGACTACACGGTGCCGCTCGACCGCTGGACGCGGCTGACCTGGGTGACTTCGCCGGGCCACACCGTTCTGTACGCCGACGGGGAGCGGGTCGGCACCATAGACGCGTCGATTCCGCTGCCCCTGCGGTCCATCGGCACGGAGAAGGCGAGCCTGCGGGGCGACCTGGACGAACTCATGACGTGGGACGAGGCGTTGTCGCCGGAGAAGGTCGCGCGCCTGCGCTGAGCCATATGTCGTGAGCTGAGCCATGTGTAAGGGGCGGGCCTGCGCAGGCCCGCCCCTTACACATGCGCCCAATCGGGGCAGGCCCTCACCCCAGCGCCGCCACCCGGTCCCGATACCCCCGCACCGGCGCAGCGTCCCGGTACGGCTCGAGCCGCCGCTCGAATTCGCGTACGTACTCGATCGCACGCACCGACCGCATCTCCCCCGCCGCCTGCGCCGCCTCCGCGCCCAGCTGGCAGGCCTGCTCAAGCTCGCCGAGGCCCAGGCGCGCGGAGGCGAGCACCACGCGGCAGAACAGGCGGCTGCGGGCGTACCCGGGGGCGCGCAGCTGGAGCGAGCGCTCCGCGTGCTGGGCGGCCACGCGGTACTGCTGGAGGTCCCGGTGGCAGTGCCCGAACTCGTCCGCCAGCTGCGCCTCGTCGAAGAACCGCGCCCAGTGCGGGACTTCGTCGCCGGGCCGCGCAGTCTCCAGGGCACGCTCGGCCCGCACCATGGAAGCCGTGCACGCCCGCACCTCGCCGAGCACGCCGTGCCCGCGCGCCTCGACCGAGTGCAGCAGGGCCTGTACGACGGGCGGCGCCGAAGAGCCGACGCCCTGCTGGGCCACCCGCGCCAGTTGCACCGCCTCCCGGCCGTGTCCGAGATAGACGGCCTGGCGGCTCATCGTGACCAGGACGTACGAGCCGTACGCGCGGTCGCCCGCCGCCTGCGAGAGGCGCAGCGCCTGGACGTAGTAGCGCTGGGCGAGCCCGTGCGCCGCGATGTCGTACGAGGTCCAGCCCGCGAGCCGGGTGAGGTCGGCGGCTGCGGCGAAGAGCCGCCGCCCGGCCTGCTCGCCGTACGTGCCGCGCAGCATCGGCTCGGCCTCGTGCTCCAGATAGCGGACCAGGGCCTGCCTGGCGTGGCCGCCGCCGTACGCGTGGTCGAGCGCGCGGAAGAGTTCGCCGACGGAGCGCAGGGCAGCGATGTCGCCGCTGGTCACCTTCGCCCCGACGCCGCGCTCGGGTTCCTTGCGCTGGCGCGGTATGGCCGGGCGGCCCTGCGTGGGCACGCGGGCGGCGCCCGGTCCGTGGTCGCCGCGTCCCACCCGGTCGTCGGCACGGCCGATCAGCCAGTCCCTGCTGGGGACTACGAGCCCTGCCGGGGTGAACGCGATCTTCCGCAGTTCGGCATGGCTTCCGGAGTCCTTGCGCCAGAGTCCGCCGACGATGTCGATGGCCTCCTCGGGGCTCGCCGCGAACTCGAGCCCGGCGTACACCGGCGCGCACGCGTCGAGCCCGAGATCCTGTGCGGAGAGGCGGCGGCCTAACCGCCGTGTGAAGACCTCGGCGATGAGGGCGGGGGTGGTGCCGCGTGGCTGCTGCCCGCGCAGCCAGCGGGTCACCGATGTCTTGTCGTACCGCAGATCGAGACCGTGCTCGAGCCCCAGCTGATCGACGCGGCGCGCGAGCCCCGCATTGGAGAAACCGGCTTCTGAGATGAGCGCGGCTAGCTGGCGGTTGGGGGTGCGCTGCGGAGGTCGTTCCGTCATCAGCTGTGCGGTCTCCTGCCTTTCGGGCGTTGCCTTGAGCAGCCCTTATGGCTCTGTGAACGGCGTGAATGTAGCGGCCCTCACCGGCCTTATCGCGGCCTTCGACCCGCATTCATCCGATCGTGTGAGGATTGACCGGCGGACTGACGAGAATCCGCTGCCCGTACAGTGGCTTGGTGGCTGGGAGCGCGATATGTGCACGGTGCAGGTTCTGGTGCAGGTTCTAGGGAGGCACTTGCCGTGAGTGAGTTTCAGTTCGTCCGTCTTGGCTTCGGCCCGGACTCGGTCGAGTACCAGGAAGCCTGGGACGAGCAGCGCCGCGTGCACGCCGCCCGCTTCGCCGACGAACTCCCGGACACATGTCTGCTGCTCGAGCACCCGCCGGTCTACACGGCGGGCCGCCGCACCGAGGCCGGCGAACGCCCGCTTGACGGCACTCCCGTCGTCGACGTCGACCGCGGCGGCAAGATCACTTGGCACGGCCCCGGGCAGCTCGTCGGCTACCCGATCCAGAAGCTGCCGCGCCCGGTGGACGTCGTAGCACATGTGCGCCGCCTGGAAGAGGCACTTATCCGTACGTGTGCGGAGTTTGGCCTGGAGACCAGCCGGGTCGAGGGCCGAAGCGGCGTATGGGTCCTCGGTGACCCGGTGGAGCAGCGCCCGGCGCTCGGCGGCCTGAGCCTCGACCTCGACCCGCGACTGCAGGACGACGAGTTCGACGCTCGGTTCAACGGCCCGGAGTACGCCCCGTCGAACGCGGGCCAGCGCCGTGAGGACCGCAAGATCGCGGCCATCGGCATCCGCGTGGCCAAGGGCGTGACGATGCACGGTTTCGCGCTCAACGTGAACCCGGACAACACCTGGTTCGACAAGATCATCCCGTGCGGCATCCGTGACGCGGGTGTGACGTCGCTCTCGTACGAACTGGGCCGCGAGGTCACGATCGCCGACGTCCTGCCTGTCGCCGAGAAGCACCTGCGGGAGGTCCTCGAGAACGCGGAACTCAAGCCGCGGGCCGTTGAGAAGACCGCGGAGAACACAGCCGAGAAGACGGTTACGAATCCGGAAGCCGAGAAGGCGACCACCTAGACAGCCGGGGTCAGCCGGGGTCAGCTGGGATCAGCCGGGGCCCTGGGGAATGCACCCCGTCGGCCAGAGGTTGGCCGAGCGTAAGCCCAACGACATCACGGGCGTACCCTGGTGTGCGCCGAAGAATCGAAGCTACAGGGAGCCGATGTGTCCGCAGTCGCACCCGACGGACGCAAGATGCTGCGCCTTGAGGTCCGGAACGCCCAGACCCCGATCGAGCGCAAGCCCGAGTGGATCAAGACCCGGGCGAAAATGGGCCCCGAGTACACCAAGATGCAGAACCTCGTGAAGAGCGAGGGCCTGCACACGGTCTGCCAGGAGGCGGGCTGTCCCAACATCTACGAGTGCTGGGAAGACCGCGAGGCCACCTTCCTCATCGGCGGCGACCAGTGCACCCGGCGCTGCGACTTCTGCCAGATCGACACGGGCAAGCCGCAGGCCCTGGACCGCGACGAGCCGCGCCGCGTGGGCGAGTCCGTCGTCACGATGGACCTGAACTACGCCACGATCACCGGCGTCGCCCGCGACGACCTGGAGGACGGCGGCGCCTGGCTGTACGCGGAGACCGTGCGCCAGATCCACGCGATGACGGCGGACCGCGCGGAGGGCCAGACCAAGGTCGAGCTGCTCATCCCCGACTTCAACGCGGACCCCGACCAGCTGGCCGAGGTCTTCTCCTCCCGCCCCGAGGTCCTCGGGCACAACGTGGAGACCGTGCCGCGCATCTTCAAGCGGATCCGCCCCGGCTTCCGCTTCGAGCGCTCGCTCGAGGTCATCACCCGCGCTCGTGAGGCCGGCCTGGTCACCAAGTCGAACCTCATCCTCGGCATGGGTGAGGAGCGCGAGGAGATCAGCGAGGCGTTGCACGCGCTGCACGACGCGGGCTGCGAGCTCATCACGATCACGCAGTACCTGCGCCCGACGCCGCGGCACCACCCGGTGGAGCGCTGGGCCAAGCCGGCGGAGTTCGTGGAGCTGAAGGAGGAGGCCGAGGAGATCGGCTTCTCCGGGGTCATGTCCGGGCCGCTGGTCCGCTCCTCGTACCGCGCGGGGCGGCTCTTCCAGATGGCGGTCGAGAAGCGCGGGGCGTACGTGGCGTCGCAGGCGGTGTGATCCCTTCAGGGAGAGCAGTGATCCCTCCAGGGAGAGCCCGACTGTGTGAATCAGCGCACAAGTGACTACCGGCGAGTAGTGGCCGAGATGACGCGGCCCACGCGGTCCCCGCAGGTGAGGGGACCGTATGGGCCGCGTCATTGTTTTGGGGCTCGGCGTCAAGGCTTCATCGGTGTTTGACCGGTCGGTCACGCCCTGGTAACACCAATCAGTGACCCTGGAATTACCCCACGTACAGCCTTACCCATAGCCGCTCGAGCCATAGCCGCCCAGGAGGGCCCCACCATGCAGGCCGCGCCCGTACGCGCCACCGCCATCCCGTCCGTCACCGACGCACTGCGTGCCGTCGAGTCGCTTCTCATGAGCGGCGGCCAGCGCACCGCACGCCGAAACGCCTGGACGTCCGTGCTCGACGACCGGCGTCGCGCCAAGGACCGGGCAGAGGCGCTGCGCGTGCTCGAAGAGGCGATGACAACCCGCACGTCGTAGTCACTTCCAGGGACACGTAGACTTCACGGCATGGCGAGGAAGGAAACCGCGGCGGACGCCGCGAACCCCGGGCGACTCAAGCAGATCGCTCAGACCTACAAGATGACCCGCAGGGCCGATCCGCGGATCGGTCTCATCATCGCGGCTGTGGGAATCGTCACCTTTGGTGTCTTCCTCGCGATCGGCTTCTTGATCGGTCACCCGATCTATCTCGGCATTCTCGGCTTTGTGCTCGCCTTCCTCGCGATGGCGATCGTCTTCGGGCGCAGGGCAGAGCGTGCGGCCTTCGGGCAGATGGAAGGCCAGCCCGGTGCGGCGGCCGCGGTGCTCGACAAGATCGGCCGCGGCTGGACGACGACTCCGGCGGTGGCGATGAACCGCAGCCAGGACGTCGTGCACCGCACGGTCGGCAAGGCGGGCATCGTGCTCGTCGCCGAGGGCAACCCGAACCGGGTGAAGAGCCTGCTGGCCGCCGAGAAGAAGAAGATGGCGCGCGTGGTCTCGGACGTTCCGGTGAACGACATCATCGTCGGCACCGGCGAGGGCCAGGTCCCGCTCAAGAAGCTGCGTACGACGCTTCTGAAGCTGCCTCGCCTTCTCCCGGGCCCGCAGGTCACGGCGACGAACGACCGGCTCCGGGCGATGGGTGACCTGATGAGCAACATGCCGTTGCCGAAGGGCCCGATGCCGAAGGGTGCGGGGCGAGGTCGCACGCCTCGTATGCCGCGAGGATGACCACCAAGACAGCTGGGCACTAGGCCTCGTTCTCTTCCGTCCACGGAATCCGTATCCGTATCCGTGGACGGAAGAGAACGAGGCCTCGCTATTTGTGCGCCCCGCTGCCGCTTCGGAAGTCCCGCCCGCGAACCCCCGCCCGAGAGCCCCCTCCCGGGAACCCCCTCCTGGGAACCTCGCCGCAGCCCGCCTTGACGCGCTCCCACGCGCAGTCCCCCGGCCAGGTCGCAGACCCTCGAGCATCTTCAAAACCCCACCCACACCGCTCCGTTAGCATGTTCGAACCAGAAAACCATGCCATCCGGCGTGGAGATTGACTTATTTAGCCAATAACTAACAACAGCTGACACCAGCTGACAACAACTAACAAATCGGCCAAAAACATTGATATCTATTGCACCGCGGGTGTCTTCGCGGATTAACAGCAGACTCGCCCTGTGGGCCGCGGCGAGCGCCGTGGCTCTCGGATTCGTCATCGCGCTGGAGATCGTCGCGCGTCACTACGGCGAACCGGGGCCGCTCACCAATCAGGCGCAAGAGATCGTTTTCGCCCCCAAGTCGGGGCCGCTGCTGTACGCGTCCATGGCGCTGATGATGGTGGTGCTGACCTGGCGGCAGCGGTTCATCGCGGCCGGTATCGCGGTCGGTATCGACATCGTCTTCTTTCTGGTGCGATGGGCCGTCGACGCCAAGATGATGTTCGGCAACGGCGCGTTGTGGGTGATCCTGGGCTGCGCGGTCATCGCTTTCACGCGCCGCACCGGCCAGGAACGCACCCTTCTACTGAAGGGCGTCGGCCTCGGCCTGCTCCTGGTCGCCGGCCGCAAGGTGGGCGACACCTGGCTGCTCATCACGTGGAAGACCCGGCCGACGGTGCTCGACCAGTACGTGGCGACCGCCGATCACGCGCTGGGCAACCCGTCGTGGCTGGTGGGCCGGATCGTCTCGGCCACCGGCTCGGTCGGCACGCATGTTCTCGAATACGTCTACATTCAGCTCGCCGTGGCCGCGGTCGTCGTCGCGCTGTACCAGCTGCGCAATGTGGCGACCGAGCGCCGATTCCCGGGCCACCACCTGGTGCGCACCTTTATAGTCATCGGCCTGCTCGGACCCGCCATTTACATGATCTTCCCGGTGGTCGGACCCGTCTTCGCCTACGGTCCTGGCGCCTCCGGCACCGGCGGCCTGCAGTGGGCGGTGGCCGACCTCTGGCCGAACACTCCGCCGACGATCAGTGCCCCGCAGTCGATGCCGTTCGACGAGCTCACCCCTCGTAACTGCATGCCCAGCCTGCACACGGCATGGGCGACCACGATCTTCATCCACTCACGCAAGGGCCCACGCCTTCTGCGCTTCGCGGGCGTGTTCTGGCTGGTCGCCACGCTCGGCGCGACGTTGGGCTTCGGCTACCACTACGGCGCGGACCTCATCGCCGGTGTGGTGTTCGCCTTCACGGTCGACGCGGCGCTGCGCTCGCTCGACCGCGGCTGGGACCGCCCAGGAATCCAGCTGGTCGCCTACGGTGCGACGGTCTTCGCCGCGCTCCTGGTGTCGTATCGCTATCTGCCGATGCAGATGGCCCACCATCCGTGGGTGTTCGGACCACTTCTCGTACTGGCGATGATCTCAGTGATCCACGGCTACGTACGGACCACCAAGCTGTGGGACCCGAAGGGCGCACCGGATCAGAAACTGGAACCGCAGCCGGAACTGGTCTGAGCGCCCTGGCTCAGACCAGCCAGACCGGCCAGACCGGCCAGACCGGCCAGACCGGCCTGTTGGACCTTAGATCCGCACCTGAACGGCGCGGGCGAGGCGGTCATGGAGGCCGCGGCCGTCTCGGTCCCAGATCAGGGCCGGGATGGCGACGCAGAGCAGCGCACTGCGGATGACGACGCGGACGATACCGAGCCGTCCGCCACCCTCGGCGATGACGCGCAGCCTGAAGAGGGCCTTGCCGGGGGTGCAGCCGACCGTGCCGACGGTCAGGACGGCCATGACGAAGAGGATTCCGAGCGCCCAGTTGCCCATCGCCTGCTGGTCACCGCGAGCGAACAGGCCGTATGCGATGAGCATGCACAGGGCCCAGTCGACGACGATGGCGCCGATGCGCCGCCCCGGCCGCGCGATCGAGCCCGGCCCCTCCTCCGGCAGGCCGAGCTGCTCGCCCCGGTAGCCGAAGTCCACGCCCGCGTCCTCTGCTGCCGCACGAGGGCCGGAGAGCCACGATCCGATTGCTTGCCTGTTGTCCACGCGTCCACGGTACTGCGCCCGATTTCGTACGAGGACGGGTGGGGTGGGGCGTACGGGGTCGTACCGGGACGGCGCCGGTGGGGCGCCGGTAGGGCGAATGACACCTGACCCGAACCCGGCTCGGTTAACTTCGGCGAAACAAATGGGTCATGCTTGAGAAACCCCCCGTCCCTATGGTCGGGTCCCAGCGTGTGCCACCGCACTGGCCGCACAACGAGCTGCAACCCCGTCCCCGCCTGGGGGCCGGGAGTAGGAGGAGTTGGATGTTCCAGAACGCCGACGACGCAAAGAAGTTCATCGCGGACGAGGACGTGAAGTTCGTAGATGTCCGGTTCTGCGACCTGCCCGGAGTGATGCAGCACTTCACGATCCCGGCAGCGGCGTTCGACCCGAACGAGGAGCTCGCCTTCGACGGTTCGTCGATCCGCGGCTTCCAGGCCATCCACGAGTCCGACATGGCGCTGCGCGCGGACCTGTCGACGGCGCGTGTTGACCCGTTCCGCAAGGACAAGACGGTCAACATCAACTTCTTCATCCACGACCCGATCACGGGCGAGCAGTACAGCCGTGACCCGCGCAACATCGCCAAGAAGGCCGAGGCCTACCTCGCGTCGACCGGCTTCGCGGACACCGCGTACTTCGGCCCCGAGGCCGAGTTCTACGTCTTCGACAACGTCCGCTTCCAGACGTCGGCGAACGAGAGCTTCTACCACATCGACTCCGAGGCAGGCGCCTGGAACACCGGGTCGACGGAGAACAACCGCGGCTACAAGGTCCGCTACAAGGGCGGCTACTTCCCGACCCCGCCGGTCGACCACTTCGCGGACCTCCGCGCGGAGATCTCCCTGGAGCTGGACAAGAACGGCCTCCAGGTCGAGCGCCAGCACCACGAGGTCGGCACGGCCGGCCAGGCCGAGATCAACTACAAGTTCAACACGCTGCTCGCCGCGGCCGACGACCTGATGCTCTTCAAGTACATCGTGAAGAACGTCGCCTGGCGCAACGAGAAGACCGCGACCTTCATGCCGAAGCCGATCTTCGGTGACAACGGCTCCGGGATGCACGTTCACCAGTCCCTCTGGCAGAACGGCATCCCGCTCTTCTACGACGAGCAGGGTTACGCCGGCCTCTCGGACATGGCGCGCTACTACATCGGCGGCATCCTCAAGCACGCCCCGTCCCTCCTGGCCTTCACGAACCCGACGGTGAACTCGTACCACCGCCTGGTTCCCGGCTTCGAGGCCCCGGTCAACATGGTCTACTCGCAGCGCAACCGCTCGGCTGCCATGCGTATCCCGATCACGGGCTCGAACCCGAAGGCCAAGCGCGTCGAGTTCCGCGCGCCGGACCCGTCCTCGAACCCGTACCTGGCGTTCTCGGCGCTGCTGATGGCAGGCCTCGACGGCGTCAAGAACAAGATCGAGCCGCCGGAGCCGATCGACAAGGACCTCTACGAGCTGGCCCCCGAGGAGCACGCGGGCGTCGCCCAGGTCCCCACGTCCCTCCCGGCGGTCCTCGACGCGCTCGAGGCGGACCACGAGTACCTGCTGGCCGGCGGTGTCTTCACCCCCGACCTGATCGAGACGTGGATCGACTACAAGCGGACGAACGAGATCGCGCCGATCCAGCTGCGGCCGCACCCGCATGAGTTTGAGCTGTACTTCGACATCTAAAACGCGGGGTCGGGTGAGCTGGGCGGGAGGCTCGGATGTGCGCCGATCAGCCAGTCCCCTGACTTGACGTCAGAAAAGCAGCGAGGGCCGCTTCTTCCGGATCTGATCCCGGAGGAAGCGGCCCTCGCTGTCTGAACTTCCGTCGGACCGCGACGGAAGCTGGGGGTTGCCGGGCGGTCGTCCACCTCGATATCAACGCCGCTCGCGGTGAGTAGCAGCGGTCTGGCATATGAGTATCTGCGCGCATACACCCTTGGGCAGACCGTAGTTGGCTGGCCGTATGACTGAAGAGAGCTCGCGAACCGGCCTGGACTCGCGCACGGATGCTGAGCTGCGTGCCGACTGGGCCGCCGCGAACTATCAGCCGTCAGTTGCGCCTCGGCACCCTGACGCTCGGGAGAGCGGGGCCTGGTGGGTGCCGTTCCTGACCACGCTGGCGCTCATGCTCCTTGCACCGATCGCGTTCGGCCTTGCCGGACTTTCGGTCATGGCCACGGACAGTTGCGGCCCGGATGACTGCTCGCCTCAGCTCATGGGCACCCTGGACGCGATCTTCGTGCTGTTGCCCATCGGCGGACTGGTGAGCTTGGTTTCACTGGTCATCTGCTGGGCGCTGCCTCGGAGGGTTCGCCATGTCGTGCGGCGGCGGTGGGTCGCGATGCTCGCGATCGCACCCCAGCTATTGATCATTCTCATGGTGATGGGTCTCCCGGAAGGCTGAACCTGCCCGGACGTCTCCTGCCCGGACGTCTCCTGCCCGGACGCCTCCTGCCCGCGCGACTTGCGCCCCCCGGGGGCCGAGTTGCGCCCCCCGGGGCCGAACAGCTCAGGTGACCACGGGCTCAGGTGACCACGGGCTCAGCCGAGAGGGCGTTCACGGGGCGGCTCAGTCCCCCTTCGCCCCCACCCGCCGCGCATAAGCCCGCGCCGCTCGAGCCCGGTCCCCGCACCGCGTGGAGCACCAGTGGCGGCGGCCGTGGCGCAGCAAGTAGCGGTTGCAGGGCGGGGAGCCGCAGGCCGTGAGGCGGTCGGCGTCCGGGCCTGTGAGCAGGTCCGCCACGTCGGCCGCGAGCGTCGCCAGAGCGTGTTCCACGATCTGCGTTGTGGGGTGGGAGGCGGCGCGGTACAGGCCTCGGGCCGGGTTCCAGTTCAGGAGGGAGGCCGCGGGGGCCCTGGTCAAGGCCTCGTTGATGGCGGCGAGCGCGCTCGGCGGGGGTTCGCACCCGTCCACCCGGGCTGCCAGCAGCGAACGGATCTGCTCCCGCAGGGTTCGCAGTTGTGCCGTGCACATCTCCTGAAGGCCCGCGTCGGGCGGTGCCAGGTCCCGCTCCGTGAGCCAGCTGTTCGTGGCCGAAGGCGTGCCCAGCAGGTCGATGAACTGGCCTCCCGGCAGGGCGATCGCGCTGTTGGCGAAGTCGAGTGCCGCGTACCGCTCCGCGCCCGGCGCCTGCGGTGGTGCCGGTTCGGCGGCAGTCGCGGTCACGTCCACAGTCACGGTTTCGGTCACGCATCTCATGGTACGCCTTGCCTTCATCCGTGAGAAGCGACTACCGTTCCTCACGGATAACTCGATCCCCATCCGTGAGGTGTGGTGTTCTCTGTCATGGTTACTTCCGGCAGCACAAGTAATGAGCAGGTTCCCGTACGCGTCTTCGGCGGGCCTACCGCCCTCTTCGAGTTCGGCGGCCTGCGGTTCCTCACCGACCCCACCTTCGATGCGCCCGGCGACTACCCGGCGCCCGGCCGCCCCGGCCTGACCAAGACCGCGCCCGCCGCAGGCACCCTCTCCGATCTTGGCACCGTCGACGTGGTCCTGCTCTCGCACGACGAACACCCCGACAATCTCGATAAATCCGGCCGTTCTCTGCTCGCCGACATACCCCTCACCCTCACCACCCCCGGTGGCGGACGCCGCCTGCGCGACAGCCTGGGGGACAGAGTGAAGGATCTCGGCGACTGGGAGTCCGTCGAGCTCGACCGGCCCGGCGGCGGGCAGGTGACCGTGACGGGCGTGCCCGCCGTCCACGGTCCCGGCAGGCGCGAGGACGTCGAAGCGATCACCGGCGAGGTTGTCGGCTTCGTCCTGACCGGTGATGGCCTTCCCACCGTCTACGTCAGCGGCGACAACGCCTCGCTCACCGCGGTCAAAGAGATCGCCGAACGGTTCGGGCCCGTGGACACCGCCGTCCTTTTCGCCGGTGCTCCCCGCTTCCCGTTCCTCTTCGACGGGGCGCCCATCGTCCTCGACAGCGCCCAGGCCGCCGAAGCCGCCAAGATCCTCGGGGCGCGCCGCGTCGTTCCCGTCCACTTCGACAGCTGGGCCCACTTCACCGAAGGGCGCGAGGAGTTGGCTTCCGCCTTCGCCGCCGCAGGGCTCGCCGACCGTCTTCAGCTGGCCTGACAGAGGGGAACTCAGCCTCGTAGGAAGCGGATCGATGGGCGTCGGCCCTCGTCCTCCGTCGTCACCACCGCCCTCACCCCGTAGACCTTCGCTATCAGCTCCTCCGTGATCACATCCGCCGGTGTGCCCGACGCGTACGCCACCCCCTCGCGCAGGACGAGCACGTGGTCGCAGAACATCGCCGCCAAGTTGAGGTCGTGCAAGGCGATCACGCTGGTCAGGGGGAGGTCCGCCACCAGGGAGAGGAGGTCCAGTTGGTGTTGGATGTCCAGGTGGTTGGTCGGTTCGTCCAGGAGGAGTTCCTGGGGGGTCTGGGCCAGGGCCCTGGCTATTTGGACTCGTTGGCGTTCGCCGCCCGAGAGGGTGTGCCAGGACTGGGCGGCCCGGTCGGACAGGCCCGTTCGGGTCAGGGCATCGCGAACCGCCTCCTCGTCCGCGGGAGTTGAGGGCGACCACGCCCTTCGGTGCGGGATACGACCCAGGCGTATGACCTCTTCCACCGACAGCTCGACCTGCGTCGTGGCGTCCTGGTCCACCACCGCCACCCTGCGTGCCACCGTGCGGCGGCCGACCTCCCTCAGCGGGTGGCCGTCCAGGGTGACCACTCCCGATGCCGGGGCCAGGACGCCCGCCAGGATGCGGAGGAGGGTGGACTTGCCCGAGCCGTTGGGGCCCAGGAGGCCGACCGTGGATCCGGGGGGTGGGGCCAGGGTCACTCCGTCGACTATGAAGTTGCCGCCGGCCGTCCTGCTCACCCGGTCGGCCCGTAGGCCATCGGCCCTGGGAGCCGCCGGAATCATGTCGTCTTCCGCGTGCGGTAGAGGACCAGGACGAATGCCGGGACCCCGATCAGGGACGTCACCACTCCCACCGGGACCTCCTGCGGGTCCAGGACCGTGCGCGCCAGCGTGTCCACCCATACCAGGAACACCGCGCCCGCCAGTGCCGTGACCGGGAGCAGCCGCGCATGGCCCGAACCGACCAACATGCGCGCCGCGTGCGGCAGGACGAGGCCTACGAAACCGATGGCGCCCGCGCTGCTGACCAGGGCCGCCGTCAGCAGGGCCGTGGTGGAGAGCAGGATCAGGCGGGTACGGGCGACGTGCACGCCCAGCGTCGCCGCCGCGTCCTGGCCGAACGCGAACGCGTCCAGCGTGCGGGACTGCGTCAGGCAGACGGTCAGCGTCACAGCCAGGACCGCCCCGCACATCCAGACGTCGGTCCAGCCCACCCCGCTCAGCGAGCCGAGCAGCCAGAACAGGACCCCGCGCGTCGTCTCCGCGTCGCCCGCCGTCATGATCACGAACGAGGTGATCGCGGAGAAGAGTTGCATCGCCGCCACCCCGGAGAGCACCACCCTGTCCGCGCTCCCGCCCAGGGTGTGGCTGAGCAGCAGCACGAGTGCGAACGAGCAGACCGCCCCCGCGAAAGCGCCCGCCGAGACCGACACCGCTCCCCCGCCGACCCCCAGGACGACGACCGCGACCGCCCCCGTGGACGCGCCCGAGGAGACGCCGAGCACGAAGGGGTCCGCGAGGGGGTTGCGCAGGAGGGACTGGAGGACCGTTCCGCAGACGGCCAGGCCGGCGCCGCAGACCGCCGCGAGGAGCGTGCGCGGCATCCGCAGGTTCCAGACGATGCCGTCCCTGATGGGCGTCAGCTCCGCCTCTCCCCAGCCCAGGTGAGCCGCCACCGCCGACCATACGTCCGGTACGGAGATGTCCGCGGGGCCGATGGTGACGGCCACCGCCACGGAGAGGAGGAGGGCGCCGATGCCCGTCGTCCAGAGCAGGGCGTGGCCTATACCGCCCGGGACGGCTCTCCTCACTTGGCCAGCCCGAACTTCCGCAGTGCGTCCGCGACTTGTTCCACGCCGTCCACCGTGCGGATCGTCGGGTTCATCGCCTGGCCGCTCAGCAGCACGTACCGCTTCTTCTTCACCGCGGTCAGGTTCTTGGTGACCGGGTCGGACTCCAGGAACTCGATCTTCTTCTTCGCGCTCTCGGCCGTCTGCGACTTGCGCGTGAGGTCGCCGATGACGAGGACGTCCGGGTCACGGTCGGCCACCGTCTCCCAGTTGATCTGGGGCCACTCCTCGCGGGTGTCGTCGAAGACGTTCTTCGCGCCCAGTTCGCGGGTGATGATGCCGGGCGCTCCGCAGCAGCCCGCCATGTAGGGGGCGTCGGAGTTGGCGAACCAGTAAAGGAGCGTCGTGTCGGAGGCGTTGATGTTCTTCATGGCCTTCGCCACCCGGCCCTTGAGCTCCGCGATCAGGCGTTCGCCGCGCTTCTCCACGCCGAACACCCGTGCTAGGTCCCGCACTTCGCCGTACACCGTGTCCATGGTCAGCGTCTTGTCGCGGCTGCCGTCGCCGTCGCCGCTGTTGTCCTTGCCCGCGCAGTCGGAGGGCGAGACATAGGCGGGTACGCCGAGTTCGGCGAACTTGGCGCGGTCGGCGACGCCGCCCTTGCTGACCGTCGCGAGGAAGGACGCGGTGACGAAGTCCGGCTCCTTGGCGAGCACCTTTTCGAAGGAGGGGTAGCTGTCAGCAAGGCGGTCGACCTTGTCGTTCTCCTTCTCCAGGCCCTCCAGCACCGGGTCCGTCCAGGTGCCGGTGCCTGCCATGCGGTCCGCGAGGCCCAGGGAGAGCAGGATCTCGGTGGAGCCCTGGTCGAGGGAGACCGCCCGCCTGGGCGGCGCCTTGATCTCCGCCTTCTTGCCGCAGGAGGTGAGGGTCAGCGGGTAGCCTGCCGCCTTCTCTTCCGTGGTGGAGGTGGCCTGCGAGCCGCCGCAGGACGTCAGCGTGACGGCCAGGCCTGCGGCGACGAGGACGGGCATACGTACGCGCCAGGCTGATGCGCGACGGGCTGATACGCGCCGGACTGATGCGCGACGGACTGATACGCGACGGGCTGTGGAGGACACACGATCCCTTGAGTCTCACGGCTCATACGCGGAGCCTGGCCTGCTTCATCACCTCCGCCGCCCGGTGCGGGGGCGAAGGCGCCAGCAGGTCTTCGGACTCGGGGATCGGCCGGACGGGACGCCTTCCCAGGCGTCCATGGACGCCCAGTGGCTATGGCCCCGCCCGTCCTCCCTCACCGCTGCGCGTCAGTTCCGGATTCGCACCGGATTCCCTGGCCCTGGTGTGGGTTGACTGGCGCTCGCAAGCTATCACGCAGGGTCAGGACGGCTGCTCGGGCCTCGGTGCGCCGCGGTACGTGCCGAAGGACCATTTGTTGCCCTCGGGGTCGGCGATCGCGAACTCCCGGCTGCCGTACGGCTGGTCCTCGATCTCGCGGATGATCTCGACCCCGGCGGCGGTGAGGCGCTGGTAGAGGTCGTCCACGTGGTCGGTGACTACGTACGCGCCGAAGGTGCCCGGCTTCAGGCACCAGTCCTGGGACTTCTCGTCGTACGAGCCGAGCATCACGGCACCGCCCTCGGGCCAGTCGAGCTCGGCGTGCGCCACGCGGTCGCCGTCCTCGTAGACGGCGGTACGCAGGAAGCCGACCGTGCCGACCAGGAAGTCGATCAGGGCGGGGGCGTCATTGGCCTGGAGCGTCGGCCAGACGTCGGGCGCACGCCCGGCAGAGGCGGAGGCAGGGGCGGAGGCAGGGGCGGAGGTGGAGGCGGACTGGGGCTGCTGCTGCTTCTCGGTGGTGTCCATGGGACCTACTCTTCTCCCCCTCCGTAGCTTCCGGCTTGGATATTCCGGCACTCTTCGGCCAGCCAGCCGCTGGGACTGACGCCGGTGTACTGCTGGAAGTCCCGCACCAGGTGGGAGTGGTCGTAATAGCCGCAGTCGGCTGCCACGCGGGCCAGGTCAGGGGCGGTGCCCGCGGCCACGGGACGTACGACGGCGTTCCGTGCGCGGTGGAAACGCATCAGACGACCGGCCTGCTTGGGGCTCAGGCCCGTCTCGGCGCGGAAGAGCGTGGTGAGGCGGCGCTCGCTGAGCGCGACATGCCGGGAGAGGCCGCGCAGCGTGCCCACGCCCCGGTGCCGGGCCAGCCAGGCCCACGCCTCGGCGACCTCGGGGCGTACGGAAGCCCTGCCGCCGGAGTCGGCATCGGCGTCCGCCGCCCGCTGCCTCAAGTAGGCGGACAGGGAAGCGAAGCGCTCCTCCCAGCCGGACTGCTCGCACAGCAGCTCCCGTACGTCGGCGGCGCGTCGCCCCATCACCTCCGAACCCGGCGTCACCAGGTCGCCCGCCAGTTCCCCGGCCGGTACGCCGAGCAGGGCGCGGGCGGCGAGCGGATGCACGGCGAGCTGGATGCCCGCCTCGTGCTCGGGCCTGACGACGTACGCCGGGGACTGGTGCAGGCCACCCGTGACGATGTCCGCGCGGAACGCGTCGCTGCCGCGCGCCTGCTCGGGGGTGAGGCCGCTGATGACGGGGCCGTCCAGCGAGAAGATCAGCGTCAGATACGGGGACGGCAGTCCGCGGTGCAGTCCTGGCCGCTCGCCCGTGGTGCGGTAGCCGACCGCTGACACCACCATGCCGTCGAGCCGCGGGACGGCCCGCACGAACTCCCGGGAGGCGGTCTCGGCACTCTCCATGCAGTCAGTATGCGACGGGCGGGGCGCCGGGGCAGCGCCGACCGTCCCATGCCGCTACCCGTTCCCCCGCGTCCCACTCCCGCCACATCCGGTGATGTCGATCATGGGAATCCGCCGCCTGACCCCATACGATGACCCGCCGCCTCGGACGGGGCGCAGACCGCTCTCAGGGGGCACAAAACCATGGCAGTAACGGCAAAGGGCAAGGGCAAGCTGGCCGTCCTCGGCACGGCGGGTGCGCTCACCGCGGCCGTCCTCGCGGGGACGGCGCTCTGGCCGAGCACGGACGCGACGGCCGCCGACGACTCGGCGAAGACCGAAGCGGCGGCTGCGAAGGCCGCCACCGAGCTGCGGCACTGGCCCGAGCCGGTCGCGAAGAAGCTCGGCAAGGTCATCGCGAAGAACGGTCACAAGGGCGCGTACGCCGTCTTCGACGCGGACAACACGACGTACCGCAACGACCTGGAGGAATCCCTCCTCCCCTTCCTGGAGATGAAGGGGGTGCTGACCCGCAAGACGATGGACCCGTCGCTGAAGACCATCCCCTTCAAGGACACGGCGAAGCACAAGGAGAGCCTCTACAGCTACTACAACCGGCTCTGCGAGGTCGACGACCAGATCTGCTACCCGTGGGCCGCGCAGATCTTCTCCGGTTTCACGCTGAAGCAGCTCAAGGGCTACGTCGACGAGCTCCTCGCGTACGACAAGCCGATCCCCGCCGAGTACTACGAGGACGGGAAGCTGACCAAGACCGAGGTCGAGGCGCCCGAGTTCTCCCCCGGTATGCAGGAGCTCTACAAGACGCTGCGGGGGCACGGCATCGAGGTGTACGTCGTCAGCGCGGCCAGCGAGGACCTGGTGCGGATGGTCCTCGGCGACCCCAAGTACGGCTACGACGTGAAGCCCGAGAACGTCATCGGCGTCTCCATGCAGCTCAAGAACCGCAAGACCGGCGAGGTCACCAGCTCCCGCAAGGAGATCGCCGAGGGCCGCTTCGACGAGAAGAAGCTCGCCGGGCGTGAGCTGACGCCGAACCTGTGGGCGCCGCTGACCTGGTACGAGGGCAAGCCCGCGGCCATCAACACGTACATCGACGAGTGGAAGAAGCCGATCCTCGCCGCGGGCGACACCCCGCTCAGCGACGGCCCGATGATGTTCCACTCGGCGGATGTGGCGCACGGCGGTGTGCGGGTGTGGGTCAACCGCAAGGACTCGTACATGAAGCAGCTGGACGGCATGAAGCGCAAGAACGCCGACCGGCAGCGCGAGCTCGGCCAGAAGGTGACCGCGGACAAGCGGTGGCTGACGGTGACGCCGGACGAGATCGGCTAGCTCTCCTGTCCCTCCCGCAGGGTGAGGAAGGCGTCGGCCGTCTCCGTACGGTCGGCGCCGTCCGCCAGGAGTGCATGCAGGAGGAGCCTGGCCTTGGGGGCGTCCAGGGGGCCCGCGGAGATGAGGCCCCGCCCGAGCAGGTCGTACTCGGAGCCGGGGCCGCGGTAGGTGTGGCTGAGCAGCGGGCCCGCGCCGGTGCGGGACGCGAGCACCACCGGGATACGGGTGGTGAGGGCGGCAAGGGGTTCGACGAGCCAGGTCGGTACGTGGCCCGCACCGAAAGCCGCGACGACCAGGCCGTCGAAGCGGTCGTCCACGGCTTCGAGCAGTTCGCCGCGGTCGCCCATGGAGAGGGTGAGCAGTGCTACGCGGGCGGGGGCTCCGAGGCGGAGGGGCCGTCGGACGGTGGGGTGCGCGGGGCGGAGGTGGATGCGGGGCACGCCTTCGGTGACCGTGCCGAGGGGGCCCGCGCCGGGGGACGCGAACGTCGCGATGGACGTGGTGTGCGTCTTGCGTACATGTCGCGCGGCGTGGATCTCGTCCGCGATGACGGTGAGGACGCCGAGCCCGGAGCAGGCCGGGTCGGCGGCCACGGCGATGGCCGCCGCCAGGTTCGCGGGGCCGTCGGCGCCGGGGAGGTCCGGGCGGCGCATGGCGCCGGTGACGGCGACGGTGGTGTGGGGGTGCGGGGTGCAGGTGAGGTCGAGGAGGAAGGCGGTCTCTTCGAGGGTGTCGGTGCCTTGGACCACGACCGCGCCGTGGCCCGCCGCGGTGGCCTCGTCGATACGGGCCGCCAGGGCTGCGATGTCCTCGATGGTGAGGGACGAGCTGGGGAGCCGGCGGAAGTCGTGTACGTCCACCTTGACGTCCGGGGACACTCCGGCGAGGAGCTGCGCCCCCGTCAGCCGCGGTGAACTGCCGCCGCCCTGGGCCGAGATGGTGCCGCCTAGCGTGAATACGGTCACTGGATTCGCCACGGCTCGATCTTTCCACGGGAGTGCTCGGATATTGCGCGGGAGTGGCTTAGGGCCTTAGGCACCGGCGTCTTGTGGACCGGCGGCGCTCACCACGCCGGAGGTGATCGCCTCGGTCAGTGCCGCGTGGTCTTCCGCGTTCTGCGCCGCATAGCGCAGCGCGAAGTCCGCTATCGCCCGGTCGAACGTGTCCGAGCCGCCCAAGTACGCCGCTATCGCTATGCGGTCGCCTGAGCGGGCGTGGGCCCGCGCCAGGGCCGTGCCGCAGATCTTGGCGTAGGAGCGGAGTTCCTTGGCGGACATGCTCTCCACGTCCGCCGAGCCCTTCATGTCCCGCAGCTGACGCCAGTAGAAGGCGCGGCCCTGGGGTCCCGTCATCCAGCCCAGGAAGATGTCGCCCGCCGCCTGGAGCAGCCGCTGGCCCGAGACCACGCGGTGACCCGGGTGGACGTACGGGCCCGCCGGAAGGTGTTCCTCGAGAACCGAGCGGACCGCCTCCTTGATCTGGAGGAAGAGCGGGTCGTCGGCGTCGCGACCGACGAGGAGCACGATGTAGCAGCGGGTGCCGACGCTGCCCACCCCCACCACCTTCCGCGCCGCGTCCACGAAGTGGTAACGGTCCAGGAGGAGTCGGCGCTCCTCGGAGAGCGTGGAACGGTAGTCGCCGAATATCTTGCGCACGGCCGCCAGGTCGGGGGTGGCCGCCGGTTCGATGAGTGGCGGGTCGTGGATGATGCGGCGGACGCCGTCCACCTCTTCCGTCAGCTTCCCGAGCGCCTGCATGTTCGTGCGGCGGCGGGCCTTGTCGAGGGTCGTCGTCACGCGCTCGCGTGTGCGCGCGGAGTCGATGAGGGGCAACAGGGCGTGGGCGTCGGTGCGTTCGTACCAGACCGCGAGTTCACCGAGCCCCGCCAGACGCCTCATCGACGTGCGGTACGCCGCCACCGCCGCGAGGCACGCATCGCGCGTGCCGCTCTCCGGGTGGCCGTTGTCGCGGGACGCGACGGCGATGCTGGCGGCCAGGCGTTTGACGTCCCACTCGAAGGGTCCTGGGCAGGTCTCGTCGAAGTCGTTGAGGTCGAAGAGCAGGGCCCGCTCCGGGGAGGCGAACAGGCCGAAGTTCAACAGGTGGGCGTCGCCGCAGAGTTGGACCGTCAGGCCGGAGTGCCACTGGGCGGCGATGTCACCCGCCATGACGGCGGCGGCACCGCGCAGGAAGGCGAAGGGGGATGCGGACATCCGGGCGTAGCGGATGGGCAGGAGCTCCTGGACGCGGTCCGCGCCCTGCCGTTCGAGGACGGCCACCGGGTCGGGGCGATCGGCCGCGGGTATCCAGGCACCGTGCGAGGAACGGGAGGCACGCTTACGAGCCGCCTTGCCCTGCCGGGCACGCTCGGCCGCGGGGATGCTCATGCCCCCTCCCCCGCCGCCCACACCACGCACGAGAAGCAGCCCGCCTGCGAGCGGTCCGACCGCGAGCAGGCCGACCGCGGGTGGACCGGCCGCGAGCAGGCCGACCAAGAGCGGACCGACCGCGAACTGGCCGACCGTGAGCGGACCGGCCGTGAACGGACCGACCATGAGCAGACCGACCAAGAGCGGACCGACCGCAAGCTAGCCGACCGCGAGCGGACCGGCCGTGAGCGGACCGGCCGTGAGCGGACCGGCCGTGAGTGGACCGACCAAGAGCAGGCCGACCAAGAGCGGACCGGCCGTGAACGGACCGGCCGCGAGCAGGCCGACCAAGAGCAGGCCGGCGGGCCCGATATCGCGCGGTCGACCTGAGCGGCGCGATCAGCCGAAGCAGCGCGATCAGCCGGCGCGGCCATGGAGCCATCCCCTCACCCGCACCGCCCGCAAGGACCACCGATCCCGCCGCTCCCCCGCGCAAGCCGCCCCGACCACCCGCACGCGCGCGACCGAAGCCATCATCGCCCCACTCCCCTCTCCGTCGGCAGCTCTCGGCAACAGCCTCCTCTCAGCAGCAGCCAATGCCGCCACGGGCGCGTACGCATGCCGGATACGGCGAACGGGTGACCCGTGCCGCCATGAGCCGTGGCTCAGCTCCCGCCGGGCGCCGCCCATGCCGCCACCTTTTTGGCCAGCGCACCGCCCGCCCGCGTCCAGGCGAAATGGTCGAGCCCGCGGCCCGCCTCCTGGCCGGTGTAGTCACGGCGCGTGACGCGGGCCTGCGGCACCTTGCCGACCAGGTGGTCGAGCGCGGACGCGGGGGCCAAGGTGTCACCCTCGACGGAGATCGCGAGGACCGGCAGGTCGAGGGTGTGCAGGGCGGACTCGTAGTCGTGGGCGGAGCCCTTCGCGGAGTAGCGGCCCGTACGCCCCTGGCGCGCCCAGTCGCGGATGACCCCCTTGGGCTGGTTGCCGCCGAAGCCGAACCGCACGCCGGGCCACCGGCCGAGCAGCGTCGCCGTCGCAGCGGCGAACAGCTCGCCGAGGAGCAGCAAGGGCCCGCGCAGGCGCCCGTACGCGCCGAACCAGACGGAACCGGAGGCCACCAGCACGACCCCGTCCACGCCGGGCCCGATGCCCAACGCCGCGTGGACGAGACCCAGTTGGCCGCCCAGGCTGTGGCCGAGGAGGAACAGCGGGGGCTCCGGGCCCAGTTCGGCACGTATCGCGTCGACGACCGCCACGAGGTCCTGCTCCACGATCGTGCGGTAGCCGTGGTCCACGGCGTCGGCGTCCGTCACCCGCGGGGTGCTCTCCCCCTGCCCGCGCAGGTCGACGGTGACGGCGGTAAGCCCCTCGGCGTGCAACTGACGCGCGAAGGCACGGTAGTAGCGGGCGGGGGTGCCCATGGCGGGGAGGATCAGGACGGCGGGCGCGGGGTCCGCCGACGCGCCGTCAAGCGTACGCAGCGCACGGATGGGAAACCGCGCGCCGTCCGGGAGTTGAGCGGTGACGAGCAGCGGCAGCTCCTCGACGGGCTCCGGACGGGAAGGGGCGGATTCCGGCTGAGTCATGCGGTCAGCATGAACCACGCATGAACCACGCGTGCGGGCGGGAACCCAGAGGGCGCCCACCCGCACGCGTCCGCGCAACGCCTCAGCGGCTGTACCGCATCAGCGCGCGCACCATATGGCAGGTGATGTCCGACGGCGGATGGATTCCCACGTCCTCCGCCATGCTCCGAATCCTGGTGTTGTTCGCTTGGTTGGGCATGTAGACGCCCGAGTCGAGCAGGGCTATCGCCAGGCGCATGGCCTTCAGGCGCCGGTTGTGCATGACGTACCACTCACGCGGCCGTCCGGCCGGGAGCGGCCTCTTCTCCAGTGGTGCGTACGTCAGGTCGATCAGCACGGTCCGCGAAGCGTTGCGCTTCGACGTCGATGACTTGGACGAATTCGATGGCTTGGACGACTTCGAAGTAAGTGCGGCAGCGGGCACAGGCATCCTCCTGTCGCGGTCAGGACCCCCCGTCGGGAACCCTCGAACACTGCTTCAATTCTACTGCCGGGCACTGACAATCGCCGCTGGCCAGACGGCCTTTGAGGGGGTGTGACGGGTGGGTTCTCCGGGGCGTCGCGGGTAGCCTGTGGGGCATGGAGATCTGGATCAATCCCGCCTGCTCGAAGTGCCGTGGCGCGCTCACGCTGCTCGACGCGGAGGGCGCCGACTACACCGTCCGGCGCTACCTGGACGACGTCCCGTCCGAGGACGAGATCCGTGCCGTGCTCGGGCGGCTCGGCCTCGAGCCCTGGGACATCACACGGACCCAGGAGGCGGCAGCCAAGGAGCTGAACCTGAAGGACGGCGAGGCCTGGCCGCGCGACGCCTCGGGCCGCGACCGCTGGATCAAGGCGCTCGCCGAACACCCCAAGCTCATCCAGCGGCCGATCATCACCGCCGACGACGGCACGGCCGTGGTGGCGCGCACGGAGGACGCGGTACGGGACGCGCTGTCCCGTTAGCGAGCCGACGACCGCCTGCCGAGCGCGGCACAGATGACCGCCTGCCGAGCGCGGCACAGATGACCGCCGAACGATGAGCAACCTCTGTCAAATCGTTACATATACCTCCATAGCGTTGAGCACTCCACACCGCCGGCCGGACGACGGCTCCGGGGAACGGAAAGGAGTGCACCGTGCGGGACCTGATGTCCAAGGGCGTATACGGCACGATCCTCGCGAGCGCGCTGATCGCGGCGCTGCACTCGGAGGCGCAGGTCTACACGCCGTACTACGACGCGGCCTGGATCATGGTGACCGCGGGCACGGCCGCCCTCGCGCACGGCTACGCCCACCACATGTCCACACACCGGCCGGGATCGGGCCTGCACCGGTGGCGGCAACTGGTCCGGGAACTCATGGACGAGTGGCCGGTGGTGGTCGCCTGCTGGCCCGCTGTGGGGCTCCTCCTGCTCGCCGGTGCCTTCGGCTGGTCCGAGCCGCCCGTCACCTGCACCGTGCTCCTCCTGAACGCGGCCCTGCTCCTCGGCTGGGGCACCTTCGCCGCGCTCAGGGCGGGCTACCGGCGGCGCTCGGCCGTGCTGCTCGGCGTCGCGGACGCCGCCATCGGCCTGCTGATCGCGGCGGCCAACGCGGTCATCAAGTGACGAGCGGGGCATGTGCGTGACGTGAGCCACATCCACCGCAGGTAACACGGGGTTCACATTCGAGCAATGGACGGGAAATCGCCCGTTGACATGCTCCCCGGCATCACCACGGCACCGCAGCACCCGCACGTTCTGCGCCGTACCGAGCGTTTTAAGGATGGACCCCGTGACCTTCAAGGCTGAGTACATCTGGATCGACGGCACCGCGCCGACCGCCAAGCTCCGTTCGAAGACGAAGATCATGACGGACGGCGCGGA
This sequence comes from Streptomyces sp. NPDC048441, assembly GCF_043200235.1. Classification (NCBI taxonomy): domain Bacteria; kingdom Bacillati; phylum Actinomycetota; class Actinomycetes; order Kitasatosporales; family Streptomycetaceae; genus Streptomyces; species Streptomyces sp. NPDC048441. The sequence goes on along the minus strand of NZ_JBICXM010000005.1, from coordinate 33,554 downwards.
GCTCCCCACCTGGGGCTTCGACGGATCCAGCACCAACCAGGCCAAGGGTCACGCATCCGACCGCGTACTCAAGCCGGTCTTCACCTGCCCCGACCCGATCCGCGGCGGCGACGACGTACTCGTGCTGTGCGAGGTCCTCAACACGGACATGACGCCGCACGAGTCCAACACCCGTGCCGCGCTCGCCGAGATCGAGGAGCGGTTCGGCTCGCAGGAGCCGATCTTCGGCATCGAGCAGGAGTACACGTTCTTCGAGGGCGACCGCCCGCTCGGCTTCCCCGTCGGCGGTTTCCCCGCCGCGCAGGGCGGCTACTACTGCGGCGTCGGCGCTGACGAGATATTCGGCCGTGACGTCGTCGAGGCGCACCTGGAGAACTGCCTCAAGGCGGGCCTCGGCATCTCCGGCATCAACGCCGAGGTCATGCCCGGACAGTGGGAGTTCCAGGTCGGCCCGCTCGCGCCGCTCCTGGTCTCCGACCAGCTGTGGATCGCCCGCTGGCTGCTCTACCGCACCGCCGAGGACTTCAAGGTGTCGGCCACGCTCGACCCGAAGCCGGTGAAGGGCGACTGGAACGGCGCGGGCGCGCACACGAACTTCTCGACGCGGGCGATGCGCGAGGGCTACGCGCCGATCATCACCGCCTGCGAGTCCCTCGGCGAGGGCTCGAAGCCGCTCGACCACGTCAAGAACTACGGCGCGGGCATCGACGACCGTCTGACCGGCCTGCACGAGACCGCCCCGTGGGACGAGTACAAGTACGGCGTCTCCGACCGCGGCGCGTCCGTCCGCATCCCGTGGCAGGTCGAGGTGGAGCAGAAGGGCTACATCGAGGACCGCCGCCCGAACGCGAACGTCGACCCGTACGTCGTGACACGTCTCCTTGTCGACACGTGCTGCACCGCCCTGGAGAAGGCCGGTCAGGTCTGAACCCGTACGTTTCTGATGTGATCTCGTACGTTCCTGAAGGGGGCGCCCGCCGAATCGGTGGGCGCCCCCTTCGGCATAGCGGCCGGGAAGGGCGAATTCACGCCAAGGGTTCACCAAGGAGGCGTATCAGCGTGCGAGAGGGAACGACCACCGCCCCTCCCATCTGCTTCAATGGGGGCATGGGCAGCTACGGGAACACCGCGACAGGTCGTCACCACGACCTCGAGCCGTTCTGGCCTTCCCGTCAGCACCATGACTTCGACCGGGTGTGTTGCCGCGCGACGAACGCGCAGGCCCGCTAAAGCCGTTCACCCGGCCTTCGCCTGACGCGCACGACGTACGTCCTCGACGACTCCTCCGCGCGAAAGAGCTGACCTTCATGGCGAACTCCCGTTCCTTCTCGGCATCCACCGCCACCGCAACCGCCACGCCGCTGCCCAGCCCCAGCCCCGCCCGGGGCCGCCTGCGGGCCGTCGCGCCGGACGAGGTGGCGCAGATCACCGACTTCCTGCCGCCGGGCGCGACCTGGCTGCCCGCGCCCCAGCACACGCTGCCGACGCTGCCGGGCCAGCCGCCGATGATCGGCTACCTGGTGCTCGTACCGGCCGGGCAGGAGCCCGTCACCGCCGAGCCCGAGCCCCTTCAGCCGACCGGCCGCGAGCAGGCTTCCGCGGGACCCGTGTGGATCGACACCGTGCAGCGTGCGGCGCAGGTCGACGGCCGTGGGCTCGACCTCACCTACCTGGAGTTCGAGCTGCTCGCGCATCTCGTCGCCCACCCCCACCGGGTGCACACTCGCGACCAGTTGGTGACCACGGTGTGGGGGTACGGCCACGTGGGCGACGGGCGCACCGTCGACGTCCACATCGCACGGCTGCGGCGCAAGCTGGGGGCCGAGCACCGGCAGACGATCCAGACGGTGCGGCGGGTGGGCTACAAGTACGCACCGCCGGCGTCCCGCTGACCTCCGGGTTCCCGGGTGGGGCCGGGCTCTGCCGCTAGCAGAACCCGGTTCCCCCCGCCGGGCGGTGCGTGCAGAGTCGTCGGCATGAGACTTCTGATGCTGGGTGGTACGGAGTTCGTGGGGCGGGCCGTCGTCGAGGCGGCGCTCGCGCGTGGCTGGGAGGTGACGGTCTTCCATCGCGGGCGTCATGAGGCGCCCGCGGGTGCGGTGTCGCTGCTCGGTGACCGTACGGCCGAGGGCGGCCTGGACGCGCTCGCCGCCGCCCTCGACGGGGAGTGGGACGTCGTCGTCGACACCTGGTCGGGGGCGCCGCATGTCGTACGGGAAGCGGCGCGGCTGCTCGCGGGGCGGGCCGGGCGGTACGTGTATGTGTCGAGCTGCTCGGTGTACCGGTATCCGGGAGCGGCGGGTTCGGACGAGAGCTACCCCTTGGTCGAGGGAGATCCCGACGCGGACGCGGTGGCGTACGCCGAGGACAAGCGGGGCGGGGAGCTTGCAGCGGTGGCGGAGTTCGGGGCAGAGCGCACGGTGCTCGCCCGTGCGGGGCTGATTCTCGGCCCTTACGAGAACATCGGGCGGCTGCCGTGGTGGCTGCGCCGGGTCGCCCGTGGCGGTCCCGTACTGGCCCCGGGGCCGAGGGAGTTGGATCTCCAGTACATCGACGCGCGGGACCTCGCGGAGTGGGTCCTCGATGCGGCCTTCGCGGGGCTGCATGGGGCGTACAACGTCGTCTCCCCCATCGCGCACACCACGATGGGGGAGTTCCTTGAGGCGTGCGTGGCCGTGGCGGGGTCGGCCGATGTGGAGCTGCGGTGGACCGAACCCTCGGTGATCGCCGAGCACGGTATCGAGCCGTGGATGGAGCTCCCCGTGTGGCTCCCGCCGGGTGAGCTGCACGAGACCATGCACCAGTCCTCGACGGAGAAGGCGGTGGCCGCGGGGCTCCGGGCGCGGCCGGTTGCGGAGACGGTCGCTGATACGTGGGCCTGGCTCCGGTCCATCGGCGGGGTGGCTCCGCAGCGGCCGGACCGGCCGGTGGTGGGGCTTGCCCCGGAGAAGGAGGCGAAGGTGGTGGGGGCGTAGTTTCCTTTCCCCGATCCCGCCCCTTCCCGGAATCCCCGGCTCCGCCGGCTCGGGCGCACCGTCGATCACCGGCTTCGCCGAGTTCGTCCTCAAACGCCGGACGGGCTATGAACAGCCCGTCCGGCGCCCCGCAGGTGCATCGGAGTGCTTACACCTTGCCCGAGGGAACCGGACGCCCCGCATCGACTGCCGCCCCCGACACCGGCCCCTCGCTGTGCGAAATCCGCGGCAGCCAGGAAAGCCCCCTCGGCGTACGCCAGTTCCGCTCACCGAGCAGCGTCATCAGGGACGGAAGCAGCACCATCCGTACGACCGTCGCGTCGAGCAGGACCGCCACGCCCAGGCCGACCCCCATCTGCTGCATGTCCTGCATGGACAGCGTGCCGAAGACTCCGAAGACCGCCACCATGATCACGGCCGCCCCGGTCACCGCACCCGCGGTCCGTGTGATGCCCTCACGGATCGCCGCGCGGTTGTCCAGGCCGCGGTCCCGCGCCTCACGGATCCGTGAGACCACGAACACGTGGTAGTCCATCGACAGGCCGAACAGGACCACCAGCACGAACAGCGGCATCCAGTTCTCGACCGCCCCCACCTTCTCCGAGCCGATCAGCTCCGCACCCCAGCCGTGCTGGAAGACCGCGGTCATCACGCCGTATGCCGCGCCCACCGAGAGGAGGTTGAGCGCGATGGACGTCACCGCGATCACCACCGAGCGGAAGCTGAACAGCATGAGCAGGAACGTCACCGCCGCGATGAAGGCGAACACCGGCACGATGCCCTTGCCGAGCTGGTCGCTGAAGTCCTCGGACGAGGCCAGGTCACCGCCCACGTACGCATCGGCGTCCACGTCCGCGAAGGCCGCGGGGACCACGTCGTCCCGCAGTTCGCCGAGCGCCTTCTTCGACTCCGCGCCACTGCCGTCACCGGGCAGCGGTATGTCGATCTCGGCCACGCCCGCGCCCCTGTGAACGGTGAGTTCGGCGCCCTTCCCCGCGTCCCGCACCACGGCGGCCAGCGCGTCCCGCACCTGCTTCGACTCGATGTCGTCCGCCTTGACGACCACCTGGGCCGGGGCGGGGCCGCCGGGGAACTCGTCGGTGATCTTCCGGAAGGAGACCGAGAGCGGGGCGTCGGAGCCGAACTGCTTCTCCAGGCCCAGCTGTTCGGTCTTCATGCCGAGCGCGGGCGCGGCGAGGGCGAGGAGCAGGACCGTCGCGCCGATGGCGAAGAACTTCGGCTTGGCCAGGACGGGGTGCAGGAGCTTGCCCGCGATGCCGCCGCTGGCGTGCGCGCCCTTCTTGTTCTTGCGGTTGAGGAACGGGATCCGCCCTGCGTTGATCCGGTCGCCGAGTGCGGAGAGCAGCGCGGGAAGCACCGTCACCGAGCCCAGCATGGCCACGCACACCACCAGGATCGTGGCGACCGCGAAGCCCTTGAAGAGCAGCAGGCCGGAGAGGAACATGCCCGCCATCGCGACCATCACCGTCAGGCCGGAGACAAGCACGGCACGACCACTGGTGGCCGCCGCGATCCGGAGCGCGGTCTCGGCGTCGTGTCCCGCCGCCCGCTCGTCCCGCTCGCGCCGCAGGTAGAAGAGGCAGTAGTCGACGCCGACCGCGAGCCCCATCAGGAACATCACCGAGTACGTCGTCTCGAACAGGTGCAGTTGGTGACTGGCCAGGGAGAGCAGGCCGAAGGCGCCCACGCACGCGGTCAGCGCGAGACCGACCGGGAGCAGCGCCGCGACCACGGCACCGAAGGCGACCAGGAGAATGCCGAGCGCGAGCGGCACCGCGGTGAACTCGGCCTTGGTGAGGTCGTCCGAGAGCAGGTCGCCGAGCTGCTTCTCGGAGCTGGCGTCACCGAACTGGTAGACGGAGATGCCCTGTTGGGCGCCCTTGTCCTTCACCTTCTGTACCGCGTCGAGCACCGGTTGCACGCGGTCGGCGGCGTCGTCGGACGCGCCCTTCATCTCGAAGCGGAGCAGTGCGTCCTTGCCGTCCTTCGAGGGCAGCGGCGCCTGGATCTCCCGTGTGTCGCCGGTCGCGGTCAGCGCCTTGGAGAGGTCGCCGGCCGCGCCCCGCCAGCCGTCCGCGGTCTTGGAGCTGACCATGACGAGCTCGCCCGCGGGTTCTTCGACGCCCGCGTCCTTGAGGATCGACGCGGCCCTGCCCGAGTCGCCGACCCCCATCTCGTCGTCGGACGCGGTGACCATGCCCGAGGCCCCGCCGATGGTCGTGGCGAGCACGACGAAGAGCAGCCAGCCGAGGATGGCTGTCTTGCGATGGTGTGCGCTCCACACACCGAGTCGAGCCGCGAGGTTCGGCCTCATGGCGTCCATGGCGTTTCGCCCCCATAAGTAAGCTTCGGATAAGCCGGTTGTTGACGGGGACAACGCTAGAAATCCGCGGCCCGCGCACCCAGCCGCCGAGACACCCACCGCCTGAAGCAGAAGGAGAGGTACGGGGGTGTCGTCAGGTACACCCCTGCTCGGGTGCGGAACCCAATGACCACCGCCGCTCCCGGCGGCGAGAATGGGTCCATGCCGCTGGAAGAGATGGGGATCAGAAAATGACGAGGGTTCGTGCATCCGTGATCGCGGGAGCCCGTGGGCTCTACCTGGCGATCGTCACGCTCGCCGGTTCGATCACTCTCTTTGTGCTGTCGGTCCTCTCGATCGCCTTCATCCTGCTCGGCATCGGTGTCTTCACGACTCCGGTGGTCCTGACCGGCGTACGCAAGTGGGCCGACCTGCGCCGCGCCCAGGCCGCCGCCTGGTCGGACGTACGCATTCCCACCCCCTACCGCCCCTTCCCCGCGGACCTGCGCGGCGGCGTCACCGGCCAGGTGGAGCGCACCTCGCTGATGCTGAAGGACCCGGCGACCTGGCGTGACCTCCAGTGGCTCCTTGTCGACATGACCGCGGGCTTCATCACGGTGATCTTCGCGCCCGCGCTGCCGCTCTACATGCTGTACGGCTATGTCCTCGCACTCGGCGTCTGGCGGCCGATCGTCGACGCGGGCGGCGGCGACTGGTTCGGCTTCATCCACGTCACCTCGCAGAGCAGCGCCAACATGGCCGCCCTGCTCGGCACCGCGCTCGGCATCACCGGCCTCTTCGCCAACCCCTCCATCCTGCGCGGCCACTTCCTCCTCACCCGGTCCCTCCTCGCGCCCACCGTCTCCATGCGGGAGCGTGAACTCACCCAGCGCGTCGACCGGTTGACCGAGACGCGGCACGACGCCGTGGACTCCTCGGCCGCCGAACTGCGCCGCATCGAGCGGGATCTGCACGACGGCGCGCAGGCCCGCCTCGTCGCCATGGGCATGGACCTCGGCACCATCGAGGCAATGATCGAGAAGGACCCGGCGAAGGCCAAGGAGCTGATCGGCAGGGCCCGGCAGAACTCCGGCGAGGCGCTGACCGAACTGCGCGACCTGGTCCGCGGCATCCACCCGCCGGTGCTCGCCGAGCGCGGCCTCGGTGACGCGGTGAAGGCCCTGGCGCTGCGGCTTCCCGTGGAGAGCGAGGTCGATGTGGAACTGTTCGGCCGGGCCGATGAGCCCGTGGAGTCGGCCGCGTACTTCGCGGTCAGCGAGGCCCTGACGAACACCATCAAGCACGCGGGCGCCGACCGCGTCTGGGTCGACATGCACCATGCGGACGGAATGCTGCGGATCTCGGTCACCGACAACGGCAAGGGCGGCGCGTCCATCGGGGCGGGGTCGGGACTGAGCGGGATCGAACGCCGACTCGGTACATTCGACGGCGTACTGGCCGTCAGCAGTCCCGCGGGCGGCCCGACCATGGTGACCATGGAGATCCCTTGCGAGTTGTCCTAGCCGAAGATCTCTTCCTGCTGCGTGACGGTCTGGTCCGGATGCTGGAGGCATTCGACTTCGAGATCGCCGCCGCTGTCGAGACCGGGCCCGAACTCACCAAGGCCCTGGCCGAGTTGGAGCCGGACATCGCCGTGGTCGATGTCCGGCTTCCGCCGTCCCACACGGACGAGGGGCTGCAATGCGCGCTCGCCGCGCGGCGGGCCCGGCCCGGCCTGCCCGTTCTCGTGCTCTCCCAGCACGTGGAGCAGCTGTACGCGCGCGAGCTGCTCGCCGACGGGAACGGCGGGGTCGGCTATCTCCTGAAGGACCGGGTCTTCGACGCCGACCAGTTCATCGACGCCGTACGCCGGGTCGCCTCGGGCGGCACCGCGATGGACCCGCAGGTGATCCAGCAGCTCCTGTCGCGGCGCTCGGCGGACCAGCCGCTGGGCAAACTGACGCCGCGCGAGCGCGAGGTGCTCGAACTCATGGCGCAGGGGCGGTCGAACGCGGCGATCGCCGGAGAACTCGTCGTCACGGAACGGGCGATCGCCAAGCACACCTCCAATATCTTCGGGAAACTGGACCTTTCGGTATCGGACGACGACAACCGGCGGGTTCTTGCCGTACTCGCTTATCTGGATCAAGGGCGTTGAGGTCATTCCGGGGAAGATCGCCACTGCGATCGCCGAGCAATTCCGTGCGTGATTGAACGGGGCCGACTCCTGTTGCGTACGTAGTCCCATGGGACGCACACCACGACGCACATCACGAAAACGATCACAACTCGCCGGGCGCGCGATCGCCGCATCGGCGGCACTCATCCTGGGCGGCGGCGGAATGGTCGCGGTGAATGTCTACGCGAACGCCGAGGAAAGCAACGGCTCGCCGCCCGCCCAGACCCAGTCCGGCGAGCAGGGCGGCTGGCCGGGGATGGCGACCATCAGCTGCCCGGACGTCGGCACCCAGCTGTCGGACGTGCCGGACGGTGCCCGCGCGGACGTCGACCGGCGGCTCGCGGAGCTGGACACCCAGATCACCGCCGCGTACGAGAAGTTCGCCGACTCCAAGGACACCGACCAGGCCGAGGCGGTGCTCGGCCCCCTCGAGGAGCAGCGGCGGCCGACCATCGAGGGCATCGGCTCCTCGATCGACCAGGCGGGAGGTCAGCCGCCCCAGGGGATCGACGGCATGGCGCCGTGCACCATGCGGGCCGACGACTCGGCCGGGCAGCAGCCTCCGCAGGGCGGGGACGACGGCCAGGAGCAGCCCCCGCAGGACGGCGGCGACCAGCAGCAGCCGCCCGGTGACGGCGCAGAGCAGCCGCCGGACCAGCAGAACGGCAATGGTCCCGAGGCGGGCGACTTCGTCGACATCAACTCCGTACAGCCCAACGTCAACCGGCCCGGAAAGCAGCGCGGCGCATCGCGCGGAACCTTCACCACGAAATGCGGGACGAACGAGAACGGCAAGTTCAATCCGGACAATGTCATCGCCGCGCCCGGCGTGAGCAATGGCGCTCACCATATGCACGACTATGTAGGAAATCAGGCCACGGACGCCTTCTCCAGCGATGAAGATCTCGCGAACGGCGACACCACGTGCCAGAACCAAGGGGACAAGTCGACCTATTACTGGCCGGTCCTGAGGCTTCAGAACGGAGAGAACGAGAACGACGCCGGCGCGGACGGCGGCGGCAAGGACCAGAATGTCGGCAAGATCCAGACCCCGAGTTCCGTCACGCTGAAATTCGCCGGGAACGCGACGAGCAAGGTCGTCGCGATGCCGCGCTTCCTGCGCATCATCACCGGTGACGCCAAGGCGCTCACCAATGGTGACGCGAACGCCAACGCGTCCTGGAGCTGCACCGGCTTCGAGGACCGCCAGCTGAAGGACAAATATCCGATCTGCCCCGAAGGCAGCCAGGTCGTCCGGTCCTTCAAATTCCAGAGCTGCTGGGACGGTCAGAACACCGACAGCGCCAATCACCGTACGCACGTGGCCTTCGCCGACCCCAAGAGCGGCGCCTGCCCGCAAGGGTTCAAGGCCATTCCGCAGCTGGTGCAGCGCATCGTGTACGACGTGCCGCCGGGCCCTGGATTCGCCGTGGACTCGTTCCCCGAGCAACTGCACAAACCGGTCACCGATCACGGTGACTTCATCAATGCCTTCGACGACAAGTTGATGCAGCGCGTGGCCAAATGCATCAACAGTGGTCAGCGCTGCAATTGAGTCGATCCGAACAACTGTCGCGCTGACCCCCGTACCGCTGCGCGGTCAGCTCGTGTGGTGACCGGAGTGGCCCGAGTGCCCCGGGCTTCCGTCCTCGTGATCCCCACCACCGCTACTCCCCGAGTGGTGTGAGGACTTCTCCACCGTCCCGCCGAGCCGGCCGCGCAGCCGCGTGACCACCTTGCCGTCGCCGACCGCGACCCACTTCTTGCCGATGAGGTACGTGCCGCCGTAGTCGTTCGCCTCGTCCAGCCATTCGGCCTGGCCACGAGCGGTCGCGAAGGTTACGAGGACGTAACGGCGGGCACCTTTATCGCAGGTGGCCTGCCGTAGTTCGGCCGCGTCCGTCTGGATGTCGGGCTCGCACTTCGCCGTGGCCGCCAGCTGCTCCAGGCTGCCGCTCGCCGTGTCCGGCGGTGCGTCGTCGCCGTCCGAGCCACATGCCACCAGAGTCAGCGTCAGCGTCAGCAGCACTCCCGCCGTACCCATGCCCATAAGCGTCTTCCGCGCTGTCCTCATCGTCCCATCAGTCCCATCGATCCCATCAGTCCCTTCAGGCGAGGTGAACTCGCCATCTCCGTATGCACCGTTGAGCGTGGGCCGTCGCACGGATACCGTGCGCCGCACCAATCGACCCAGGGGGTACACATGTCCGATCCGTCCCGACGTTCCGTGCTCGGCACCGCCGGGGCCATCGGCCTCAGTGCCGCCGTCGGCGGGGTGGCGGTTCCGTCCCATGCCGCCGAAGGGACCGCCGGTGGCCCCGCCTCCGCCTTCGATACGGATTCCGCGCGCTCAGCACTCAACAGACTCCTGCCGCATCACGCGGAACAGTTCCGTCTCAGACTCACGCCCGCCGAGGGCGGCGTGGACCGTTTCCGGGTGACGGGCACGACGGGACGGATCGACGTGTCCGGTACGACTCCAGCCGTACTGCTCACCGGCGTCCACTGGTATCTGAAGTACGTCTGCGGGGCCCATATCGCCTGGAACGGCAGCCAGTTGGACCTGCCGCGGAGACTGCCCGCGCCGTCACGGGCGCTGGAGCGGTCCACCGCGCTGCCGCACCGGTTCGCCCTGAACGACACGAACGACGGGTACACCGCGCCGCACGCCGACTGGGCGTACTGGGAGCGCATGATCGACGTACTCGCGCTGCACGGCTGCAACGAGGTCCTGGTGATCGCGGGCGCCGAGGCCGTCTACCACCGGGTGCTCAAGGACTTCGGCTACAGCGACACCGAGGCGCGCGCGTGGCTGCCCGCGCCGACGCACCAGGCGTGGTGGCTGCTGCAGAATCTGTCGGGTTACGGCGGCCCACTGTCGCCCGAACTCATCGCCCAGCGAGCCGAGTTGGGCCGCAAGATCGTGGACCGGCTGCGCGAGCTCGGGATGGCGCCGGTGCTCCCCGGTTACTACGGCCATGTCCCGGACGGCTTCGTCGCGCGTAACGGCGGGGACGCGCGGGTCGTCCCGCAGGGGAACTGGCACGGGTTCAAGCGGCCCGACTGGCTCGACCCGCGGACCGCGTCCTTCGCGAAGGTCGCCGCGTCCTTCTACCGGCACCAGGAAGAGCTCTTCGGTGCCGCCGAGCACTTCAAGATGGACCTGCTGCACGAGGGCGGCACCGCGGGCGACGTCCCGGTGCCGGACGCGGCCCGCGGTGTCGAGGCGGCCCTGCGCAAGGCCCGCCCCGGCGCGACCTGGGTGATCCTCGGCTGGGAGGCCAATCCGCTGCCCGCGCTGCTCGACGCGATCGACCGGCGGCGGATGCTGATCGTGGACGGGGTCTCCGACCGCTACACGAGCGTCACCAATCGCGAGAAGGACTGGGGCGGGACTCCGTACGCGTTCGGGACCATCCCGAACTTCGGAGGGCGTACGACCATCGGCGCGCGGACCCATGTGTGGAACGAGAAGTTCTTCGCGTGGCGGGACAAGGAGGGGAGCGCGCTCGCGGGTACGGCGTTCATGCCGGAGGCGACGGACCGTGATCCGGCGGCCTTCGAGCTCTTCTCCGAACTGGCGTGGGTCAAGGGGAAGTTCGACCTGGGGGCGTGGTTCGGTGGCTATGCCGGGTTCCGGTACGGCGGGCGGGATGCCGATGCGCGGGGGGCGTGGGACGCGCTGTCCGACACCGCCTATCGGCATACCGCGGTCGAGCGGAGCGACCCGCACGACTCCCTTTTCGCGGCCCGGCCCGACCTGGCGGCGAACCGTGCCGCCGAGTACGCGCCGCGTGCGCTGACGTACGACCCGGGGCGGTTCGACGCGGCACTCTCGGGGCTCCTCGGGGTCCGTGGCGGGCTGCGGCGCAGCGCCGCCTACCGGTACGACCTGGTGGACGTGGCCCGGCAGGCCCTGGCTCATCGGAGCCGGCAGCTGCTGCCGCAGCTTCGGGCCGCGTACGGGCGGAAGGACGAGGCCGCCTTCCGTGCCCTGTCGACGTTGTGGCTCCGTCTGATGCGCCTGTCGGAGGAGGTGGCGGGCACCAACTCGGCGTTTCTGCTCGGCCCTTGGGTGGCTTCGGCCCGGCGGATGGGGACGAACGATGCGGAGCGTGCCGAGTTCGAGCGGACCGCCAAGGTACTGATCACGGTGTGGGGCGGTCGGGCGACCTCCGACGCCGGGAACCTGCACGAGTACGGGAACCGTGAATGGGCCGGTCTGATGGCCGACTTCTACGTGCCTCGGTGGCAGAAGTGGCTCGATGAGCTGGCCGACGCGCTGGCCGCTGGGCGGGAGCCGCGTGCGGTCGACTGGTTCGCGGTGGAAGAGCCGTGGACACGGGAGCGCAAGGACTATCCCCTGCGGGGCGTCGGCGATCCGTATCGGACCGCCTCGCGGGTGCGTGACGTGCTGGCCCGCGCGCCCTACCAGGGGGCGTTGGAGGTGGCCGCGGAGCCGCCGGCGCTGCCGCCCGGCGGGCACGCGCGCGTGGAGGCCGTCTTCCGCAACGTCAACGGGCTGCGGGGCACGGGGCGTGTCGACTTCGAGTTGAGCGGGGTCGACGCGGAGCCCTCCGGGCCTGTGTCCCTGCCCCGGGTCGCTCCCGCGGGCACGGGAAAGGTGGCGTGGCGGGTGAACGCGCCGGGGACACCGCTGGACCGGCCGTTGCGGGCGCTTCCCTACAAGATCTCAGTGCGGTACGGGCCGGAGGGCGAGGAACGGGTCAGCTCCGTCCACGAGGACCAGCTGTTCGAGGCGGGGCCGCTGGGTGCGGGATGGAAGACGTACACCAACAGTGCGGCTGTCTTCGGTGAGTTGGAGGGGCGTTACGCGATCGACGGGGCGGGCGCGGACCTGTGGAAGGGCACGACGGAGTTCGGCGCGCTGTACCGCGATGGCGCGTTGCGGGACGGGGTCTCTGTGACGGTACGGGTGGACTCCCAGGCGGTGACGGGGCCTTGGGCGAGGGCGGGCCTCATCGCCCGCAACGCGATGGGGGTGGCGGGGTCGCGGGGGTTCGTCGACCTCGCGGTCACTCCGGCGAACGGGGTGGTGCTCTCGTACGACACGAACGGCGACGGGACGCTGGACACCTACAAGCGGATCACGGGGATCAAGGCGCCGGTGCTGCTGCGGTTGGGGCGGGCGGGGGACGTGGTCACCGGGGCGTGCTCCACGGACGGCGGGGAGAGTTGGCGGGTGGTGGCGAGTGTGAGTGTGCCGGGGGTGGCGGCCGCGCAGGATGTGGGGCTGTTCATGAGTGCGACCAATGGGGGTGGTGGGGGGCACGGGACGGTGGAGTTCAGCGGGTGGAGGGTTGACTGAGCGGGCGGTCCCGGTACCGGGTGCGGTACCGGGTGCGGTACCGGGTGCGTCTTGGGGGCGGGGGCGCGCCGCCGACTGCGGGGTGATCAGGAAGAGGGTGCGAACGCCCTGCTCATGCGCCTTCGTCATGCGAAGCTGTGGCCATGGATATGGATCGTGACTGGGAGCGGCGGTTGGCCCAGGCCTGGGCCTCGTTCGACGGATACGACGAGGCCCACGCCGGGGACTTCCGCGACGTCATCGACAAACTGGTCGGTGAGTTGCCCGACGGCAGTCCCATCGCGCCCTTCGAGCAGGCCTGTGCGTTTGACTCCACAGGGCACTCCGATCGGGCCGTGCCCCTTTATCAAGAAGCCCTGGAGAAGGGGCTCGACGGGTACCGGCGGCGGCGGACCGTGATCCAACTGTCCAGTTCGCTCCGGAACATCGGGCGGCCCGAGGACGGCGTCGCGCTCCTTACACCCGAACTGGACGCCCCGCACGACGAGTTGGATGATGCCATTCGCGCGACCCTGGCTCTGTGCTTGGCCGGTCTTGGCCGGGAGCGGGAAGGTCTCGCCCTGGTTCTGGGCGCCCTGGCGCCCCATCTGCCGCGATACCAGAGGTCCATGGGCAACTATGCGCGGGAGCTCGTGGAGAGGTGACGAGCGGAGAGGTGACCATCTGACGATTCGCTCGTTTTGCTGAACGTGTCGTCGAATGTGAAGTCACCCTCCCCGTCCCAGGATCTCTCCGGCGTCGTCGATGTCGAGCAGGCCGAAGCCGCCCTCGTCGAGCACTACCCGCGTCTGGTGCGGCTCGCCTATCTGGTCCTGCCGCCCAGCCTCGGGCGCAACCGGCGGGTCCTGACCGCCCACGCGCTCACCCAGCGTGCGCTGCCCCGCAGCCGCAGGTCGGGCGAGTCCGAGGTCATTCCGGTGCAGCGGGGCGGGGACGGGCGTAGCGGCGACCCCGGGTACGCGTACATGCGGCTCCGGGTCATCGGCACAGCCCTCGACGCCGGGCTTCCGCTGCGGTGGAGGGCCTGGCCCAAGCGGTCCCAGCTGCCGCCGCTGCTTCCGCAGGTGTGGGGGCTCCGGCTCTTCCCCAGGTCGGGGGGTGCCGACGAACTCGCCCTGGATCAGGGCCTCTCGGCACTCTCGGGGCCCGCCCGTGCGGCGTACGTGCTGCGCGGCCTCGAGCGGCTCACCGACAGCGACGTACGCAACGTGCTCGCCGCCACGGGCGTCGAGGATCCGGCGGCCGCGCTCGCGGAGGCCGACGGCGTCGGCGCGTCGTACAAGCTCCTCCAGTCACCCGAGTTCGACCCCTGCTCACTGCAGGCGAGGCCCACCGATCTGATGCGGCGCAGGCAGCACATGAAGGCCGCCGGTGTCGCGCTCGCGGCCGCCTTGGTGTGCGGGGCACTGCTCGGTCTTCCGGGCGGCGGGTGGAACCCGGACGGGGCCGCCGCACCGCCCTACGCGAAGAACCCGGCGGGGCAGGCCGCGCTGGATCCGGGGCAGTTGACGAGGGCCGCCCCCGCCGCGTGGAAGCAGTCCGCGAGGACCGACTTCTCCGTGTGGCCCGCCAGGGGTGGCCTCGTCGGTGACGAGGCGCTGCTGCGGCGGGCCCTCGCCGTCTGGGCGAGGCCCGGCGAGTCGGTGCAGGTCTCCGCCACGCCCGGCACCGCGGCAGGTGCGCCGCCAGGACCCGCCCAGCTCCTCTTCGCGGGCGAGGTCGACGCGGCACGGGTCGTCCTGCTCTACGACGGTCTGCGCGTGGTGCGGTACGCCGAACCGAAGGACGGCACCAGCGGGGCCGCCCTCGACTTCGCGCGCGTGGACGGCGCGACGAGCGCCGAGGCGGGTGCCGTGGTGGTGAACCGGGTCGACGGCAATGTGCGCTATCTGACCGCGCCCTGGGTGGGCGGTGTCTCGCTGCGGGACCTGCTGAAGCCGGGCGCCGGCGCCACCCCCGTAAAGCGGGACGGGGACGGTGTCACGGCGCCGTTCGCCAGTCCGGCGCAGGCCCGCGCGTGCACGTCCTGGAACACCCTGCAACTGCGGGACGACGCGGGCGTGAACCGTCTCTCGTCCGACCTCGGCGAGCTCGTCCCCGCCCACCTGACCGCGGGCCGCCCGCAGGCCCCGCGCGAGGCGACCGCGGCGGACTGGTCCGGGACCGCGTGCTCGCTGACCGCAGCGCGGTCGAACGGAGTGCGGTCCGTGAACTCCTGGCAGTACGCACGTCAGGTGCTCCCCGAGGCGAACGGCCCGGCGGCATGGCTGTGCACGCGGGCCGACACCTGGCGCGGCCCCGGAAGCCGGGTGCTCGCGCAGTTCAAGGCGGCGGGGGCTGCCGCCGTCGCGGCGAAGGCGGAGGACTCCGCGGCCTGCGGGCCGCGGAAGCCACTGGTGCTCGCGGGAGTGCGGTGGAAGTCGCGGGGCGGGAACTGGTATCTGCTCGGCGGCGGAAGCAGGGGGGTTGTCTCGGTGGCGATGTCGGGAGGCGTCCCTTCCACCGGCAACACACTGGCCGTCCCTACGAAGCGGGACGCGCGCACCGGGCTCACGGGACGTCTGGCCGACGGCACGAAGGTGCCGACGCTGCGTTGAGCCCCCGGCTATGCCCCTCTCAGCTCCTTCAACCCCTTCAGCTCCTTCTCCAGGAGCATCACTCCGTACGTACTCCCGTCCGCCGCCACCTTCCCCGGCAGCTCCCCCACCACCGCATAGCCCACCGCCTCGTAGTACTCCCGCAGCCGCGGGTTGGACGACACGCAGTCCAGGCGGCAACGCTCCCGGCCCGCCTCCGCGATCCGGCGCTCGGCGTGGGCAAGCAGCGCGCGGCCCGTTCCGGGCGGGGCGCCGCGGCTCGTCATCAGGCGGTGCACGTAGCCGGCGACGGGTGGCTGCACGCCCCAGGCGGGCTCGTCCGCCCACCACACCTCGTACGCCCCGGCGACGCTCTCGCCGTCGTACGCGAGCCAGACCTCGTCCGATGCGATCCGCCCACGGAAGTGCGCCTCGCCCTTCTCGCCCGGCTTCCACTGGTCGATCCCCCGGTCCTGCATCCAGCGCGCGGCGCCTTCGTAGAGCGCGACGAGGGTGGGGATGTCCCGTTCGTCAGCGAGGCGGTGGGTCAACGGCTCGGCTCCTGCGGGGCCAGGGCGATGAGGCGGGTGATCAGTTCGCCGAAGGGGCCCTCCGGGGGTTCCTCGGCGAGGATGCGGCGCAGGATCGCCGCCATCTCCTCGTCGTACGCGGCGCTCACCGCGGCGAGCGCCGCGAAGTCGTGGACCAGTTGCAGCTCGAGCTCGACGCGCGGGATGCGGCGGCCGTCGAGCCAGATGAGTGCGGTGG
The DNA here is from genome assembly GCF_043200235.1 of Streptomyces sp. NPDC048441. Taxonomy (NCBI): domain Bacteria; kingdom Bacillati; phylum Actinomycetota; class Actinomycetes; order Kitasatosporales; family Streptomycetaceae; genus Streptomyces; species Streptomyces sp. NPDC048441. Next base: position 17,404 of record NZ_JBICXM010000005.1, on the reverse strand, counting down.
ACTCGGCAAGGGAGATCCAGGAGCGGACCACGAGCTCAAGCCTCGCGGGCGGGTCCGTGATGCCCAGGTGCGTGAGGATCTGGACGTACGCCTCCTGGCGCACAGAGTCGATCATGGCGTTGGTCGTGGACGAGCCGACCGCGGGCCCGCCCCGCATCAGCGCGGAGAAACCGGGACCGTGGCCGTCCACGAAGTCCAGGAAGCGGCCCATCACGCGAAGCAGCCGCGCGCCCAGCGGGCCTTCCTTCGGTTCCACGAAGCGCTCGGACAGGTCGTCGGCCGCCCGCTGCAACGCCGCTTCGTACAGGCTGAGTTTGCCTGGGAAGTAGTGGTAGACCAGCGGGCGCGAGATGCCCGCGGCCGCTGCTATCTCGTCGATGGACACATCGTCGGGCGAGCGGTGGCTGAACAGGTCGAGCGCGACCCCGATCAACTGCTGCCGCCGCTCCTCGACACCCATCCTGCGGCGCACCCCGGTAGTCATGCGAACACCTTACCGAGCAGATCCGGCCGTCCAAGGGGCCGGTCCACCCCGACCGTTCACATCTCCCGTCCCGTGCCTCCGTCCCGTGCCTCACATGTCGAGGACGATTCGGTCACCGCTCGCCCTCGATACGCAGATCAGCATCGAGTCGGCGCGCTCCCCGTCCGTGAGCAGCTCGTCCCGGTGGTCGATCTCCCCTTCCAGGACCCGCTGTTGGCACGTACCGCAGAATCCCTGCTCGCAGGAGAACGCGGTGTTGGGCAGCTCCGCGCGCACCGCGGACAGGACGGTGGTGTCGGCGGGCACGTCGATGGTCCGGCCACTGCGGCGCAGCTCCACCTCGAAGGGGCCGTTGCCGTCGGTGGAGGTGCGGGGCGTGAATCGCTCCAGGTGCAGGTCGGCATCCGCGGGCAGCGTCGCCGCCACCGCCTCCATCAGCCCTTCCGGGCCGCAGACGTGGACCGCGGTGGTGGCCGGGAGATCGTGGAGGAAGGACGCGAGGTCCGGGCGGTCGCCCTCGTCGTCGGCGACGACCGTGACCCGGCCCGCCACAGCACCCGCCAGTTTCTCCACGTCCTCCAGGAACGGCATGGAGGCGCGGGAGCGGCCCCCGTACAGCAGTCGCCAGTCCTGTCCCGATGCCTCAACTGCCCGCAGCATGGGGAGGATCGGGGTGATGCCGATGCCGCCCGCGATGAAGACGTAGGCATCGGCTTCGGCCAGCGGGAAGCGGTTGCGCGGGCCGCGCACCTCGATCTCCGCCCCCTCCTGAAGCTGCTCGTGCACCTCGCGCGAACCGCCGCGGCCACCCTGCTCCGCGCCGATGAGGCGGGTCGCGACGGTGTACGAGGAGGTGTCCTCCGGGTCCCCGCACAGCGAGTACTGGCGGACGAGCCCTGACGGCAGGACCAGATCCAGGTGGGCGCCCGGCTGCCAGGCGGGCAGGTTCTCGCCCTCGAGGCGCAGTTGTACGACCCCTTCGGCGACCGTCTCGCGCCGGGTGATGAGGAGGCGTAGCGCGCGAGAGCGGGGGCGGCCGGATACGGGCTCTTCGAGGGTCGGCAGCGGCCACAGCGGGGAGGCGTCGATGCGGCGGCGCATGGCCCGCTTGGCGAGCACGGCCGCGCCCGCGACGAGCAGGACGGTGCGGATGCGGGGCATGTCAGCGCGCTCCCTTCGGTGCGGGCAGCGGGTGCGGGCCCGTCGCGGCTTCGGCGGCGGTGGCCGCCGGGGACGAGGAGAGGTAGGCCACGGCCTGTGCGGTGCTGCCCTCCTGGGAGGGGTGATAGGCGCGGCTCAAGTAGCGGGGGATGGAGCGGATCATGTCCTGCGTGGTGGGCAGCGTGCCCTTCTTGCCGCCCTGGTAGAAGTCCTTGAAGGATGCCTTGCCGCCGGTCAGCGTCGGGTCGTTCTCCATGAAGAAGCGCGCGCCGCGCTGCCAGAGGAAGACCAGGGCGGTGAAGGCCGTCGCCCAGGTGCGGGCGCGGCGGCGGTAGCTGCCGTCGACGTGCATGAAGAGGTCGAAGGCGACGGAGCGGTGCTCGACCTCTTCCGCGCCGTGCCAGCGCAGCAGATCCAGCATCGTCGGGTCGGCGCCCCTGCGGTCGAGCTCGTCCGCGTTCAGGACCCAGTTGCCGAGGAAGGCGGTGTAGTGCTCGATGGCCGCGATCATCGCGACGCGCTCCATCAGCCACCACTTGCGGGCCTTGCCCGGTGGCAGCGTCCTGTCGCCGAGCATCTTCTCGAAGAGCCAGTCGACCTGGGCGGTGTAGGGCGTGGGGTCGAGGCCGAGATCCTTGAGGTGGGGCAGGACCTCGTCGTGGGCCTGTGCGTGCATGGCCTCCTGACCGATGAAGCCGATCACGTCCTCGCGGAGCCGCTCGTCTCGTATGTACGGAAGCACCTGCTTGTACACATGGACGAACCACCGCTCGCCCGCGGGCAGCAGCAGATGGAGGACGTTGATCGTGTGCGTGGCGAAGGGGTCGCCCGGCACCCAGTGCAGCGGGGTGTTCTCCCAGGAGAAGGAGACGTTGCGTGCCTTGAGCGCTATGTGCTCGGACGCGACGGGCTCGGCCGCCCGGCTCGGCGTATTAGACATGCTGTCAATGTACTGATGAGTAAGGAGCCGGTACAGGTGTGTGCGGAGGGATTCTTTTTCAGCGGCGGCGCAGCGCGAGCAGCGCGATGTCGTCCTCGCGTTCACGGCCGAAGCACGCGAGGAGCGTGTCGCAGAGGGCCGTGACACCCAGCGGCGACCGCTCCGCCGCCCGGCGCAGCTGCTCCATCGACACCGCCAGGTCGGTCCCCCGCGTCTCGATGAGCCCGTCCGTCACCATCAGGAGCCGGTCCGTGGGCGCGAGGGTCACCTCCGTGGGAGGGGGCCGGTCCAGGCCGAGCCCGAGCAGCGGTCCTCGCGCGTCGACGTACGCGGCCGTCCCCTCGTCCCGCACCACGAGGGGCGGGATGTGTCCGGCGTTGGCGATGCGCGTGAGCCCGGTGCCGGGGTCGACGAGGCTCAGGCACATCGTGGCCGTCACCTCCGGGTGGTAGCGCTGGAGCATCCGGTCGATGCGCCGCGCGAGCGCGCCGGGTCCCGGGTCCTCGACGCAGTACGCGCGCAGTGCGTGCCGGATCTCGACCATCACGGTGGCCGCGTCGAGCGAGTGCCCGACGACATCGCCGATCCCGGTGAGGACACCGGCGGGCGTCGGGAGCGCCGCGTAGAAATCGCCGCCGATCTCCGCGTGCCGGGAGGCCGGTTCGTAGCGTACGACGACTTCCGCGCCGGGCAGTTCCGGCATCCGCTGCGGCAGGAAGCTGCGTTGGAGGGTCAGAGCGACGTGGCGTTCTTCTTCGTACATCAGCAGCGGCTCCGCGGCGAGTGCGGTGGCCTGGGCGAGCCGGGCCACGAGGTCGCCCGGTTCACGGGGGATCTCCTCCTGGCCCGCGGGCGTCGTGAGGCACACCAACATGCGGCCCTCGCGCAGCCCGGCCACGACGAGCTCGGCGTCCTCCGGCGTCCTGTCGCACCACTGTCCGGCGGACCCCGACGAACGGAAGGACCCCGCCGGACGGAAGAACCCCGGCGGCCACAGCGGCGCGGGCACGACCCTGCGGCGCACCCCCGTGCGCCCCGCCATGACACGCCGCATCAGCCGGGCCACCGCCTCGTGCGTCCCGGCGTCCGGCAGCGAGGCGGCGGTCCGGCGCCGGGAGAGCCCCCGGTGGATCTCGCCGTCCTCGCCGAGTACGAACACGGCGGCGGGACCGCCGGTCAGGCGTGCCGTGCCCACCGCCGCCGCTTCGGCCAGCTCGCCGAGGCAGCGCGCGGACTGCACCTCGAGGATCGTCTCGGCAAGCAACGCGAGCTGATCCACCCGGAGTTGGGCATCCGCGCGGCAGCGTGCCCCGCGTGCCGCGGCCCGGACGACCGCCTGGATCTCCTCAGGTTCGGCGGGCACCGTCAGATAGGACTCGCCGCCCGCGTCGAGCCCCTTGCACCGGTCGGCGGGGGCGCGCGCCGCCGCCGAGAAGTGGACGACGGGCAGGGCGGCGATGGGGGGCGACTGCTTCATGCGGCGGCAGAGTTCGTAGCCGCTCATGTCGGGCAGGCCGACGTCGACGAGCGCCACATCGGGCAGGTCCCCCGCACGCATCCGTACGTCGAGTTCGACGAGGGCCTCGCTCGCATTCGCGGCGAGCAGGACCCGGTGTCCGTCCCTGCGGAGAACCGCGCTCAGGGCATACCTGCTAGCGGCCACGTCGTCGACCACGAGGACCGTGCTGGTCGTACTCACCGACTTGCCGATGACGCTCACGCGGGGCGGCCCCCTCAGAGCGGGACGGAACAGACCGCCTCGGGCCTGCCTCACCAAGTTAGCGCCCTGCCGCACACCCCGGGAGGAGACTGCGACAGTGCGCCCCGGATCGGTAGAGGTCCCCGAACCCCCTTCGTAGACAGCTTGCTTGACGGTAAGATCCGCGCCCGCCGCCGCTGTGACCTGCTGTTCCCATTCGCTGTACGGAGGGCGGATGCGGGGTCCGTCGCACGGGACATCAGCAGATCGCGGTACGCCGTCCGGTGACCTTCGTCTTCCGTGGGGCGTTCACCGGAGTATCCGACTACCTACTCCGCACTCCGCCCCCCACTCCCCAAGGGACCTCGATGCCCCAGCACGTCACCACCGCTCACACCCCCGACACCTCCAACACCATCGCGCACCGGGAGTGGTGGCGCGACGCCGTCATCTACCAGGTCTATCCGCGCAGCTTCGCCGACGGGAACGGCGACGGCATGGGCGATCTGCCGGGTGTCACGGCCCGCCTCCCCTACCTGAAGCGGCTCGGCGTGGACGCGGTCTGGCTCTCCCCCTTCTACACATCGCCACAGGCCGACGCCGGGTACGACGTGGCCGACTACCGCACGGTGGACCCCATGTTCGGCGCCATGCCGGACGCCGACGCTCTCGTACGGGAAGCGCACGCGCTCGGCCTGCGGGTGATCGTCGACGTGGTGCCCAACCACTGCTCGGAGCAGCACGAGTGGTTCAAGCAGGCGCTGCGCGACGGCAGGGATTCGCCGCTGCGGGAACGCTTCCACTTCCGTCCCGGCAAGGGTGAAGACGGCCAACTGCCGCCCAACGACTGGGAGTCCGTCTTCGGCGGTCCGGCCTGGACGCGGGTGGCGGACGGCGACTGGTACCTCCATCTCTTCGCGCCCGAGCAGCCCGACTTCAACTGGGAACACCGCGCGGTGCACGACGAGTTCCACTCCATCCTGCGCTTCTGGCTCGACCTCGGCATCGACGGCTTCCGCATCGACGTGGCGCACGGCCTGGTCAAGGCGGCGGGCCTGCCCGACATCGGCCACGAGGAGCAGGTGAAGCTGCTCGGCAGCCAGGCCGTCCCCTACTTCGACCAGGACGGCGTGCACGAGATCTACCGCAGCTGGCGGCGGATCCTCGAGGAGTACGCCGGTGAGCGGATCGCCGTCGCCGAGGCGTGGACACCGACGGTGGAGCGCAGCGCGCTGTACCTGCGGCCCGACGAGCTGCACCAGGCCTTCAACTTCGAGTATCTGACGACCGGTTGGGACGCGGCGGAACTGCGAGCCGTCATCGACCGCTCCCTCGACGCGATGAACTCCGTGGCAGCACCCGCCACCTGGGTGCTCTCCAACCACGACGTCGTACGCCACTCCACCCGCTTCTCCGAGGGGGACGAGGCGCGGGGCCTGCGCAGGGCGAAGGCCGCCACGCTCCTGATGCTCGCGCTGCCGGGCTCTGCGTACATCTACCAGGGCGAGGAGCTCGGCCTGCCCGAGGTGACCGAGCTGCCGGACGAGGTGCGCCAGGACCCGGCGTTCTTCCGCAGCGCGGGGCAGGACGGGACACGGGACGGATGCAGGGTGCCGCTGCCGTGGTCCGGGGAGCAGGCGCCGTTCGGCTTCGGCCCGGCGGACGGCGGCCCGAGCTGGCTGCCGCAGCCGGCCTCCTGGAAGAGGTTCTCGGTCCGGGCCCAGGAGGGCGACCCCGCGTCCACCCTGGAGTTCTACCGCAGCGCGCTCGCCGTGCGCCGCGAGCACCCGGCCCTCGGGGCGGGCCGCGACGTGGAGTGGCTCGACGCCCCGGATGGCGTCCTGTCCTTCCGCCGCACGACGGCTCGGGGCACGGTCGTCTGCACGGTGAACCTCACCGCCGAGCCGGTCACGATCGCTGCTCCGGGCACGGTGCTTCTGTCGAGCGCGGAATCCGTAGGGGCCGCCGGTCAGGTCAGCATCCCGGCGGATGCAACGGTCTGGTGGGCGGCCTGAGATTTCAACGGTCTGGTGGGCAGCCTGAGATGTGACCGGTACAGTCCAATCCTGTGACCGCGCGGCTGGCAGACATCGCAGTACAGGCGGGGGTCAGCGAGGCGACGGTCAGCCGGGTGCTCAACGGCAAACCGGGCGTCGCCGGGGCCACCCGTCAATCCGTGCTTGCCGCACTCGATGTGCTCGGCTACGAACGGCCGGTGCGGCTCCGCCGGATCAGCGCGGGCCTGATCGGGCTGATCACGCCGGAGCTGGAGAACCCGATATTCCCCGCGCTCGCCCAGGTCATCGGGCAGGCCCTGACCCGGCAGGGGTATACGCCGGTCCTCGCCACGCAGACGCCGGGCGGTTCGACGGAGGACGAGCTGACGGAGATGCTGGTGGACCGCGGCGTCTCCGGCATCATCTTCGTCTCGGGTCTGCACGCGGACACCTCGGCCGACATGCAGCGCTACGAACAGCTGCGTGCGCAGGGCGTGCCGTTCGTGCTCGTCGACGGCTTCTCCCCCAAGGTGCAGGCGCCCTTCATCTCACCGGACGACCGCGCGGCGATGCGCCTCGCGGTCACCCACCTCATCTCCCTGGGTCATACACGCATCGGCCTCGCCCTCGGGCCGAGGCGATTCGTACCCGTACAGCGGAAGATCGAGGGTTTCGTACGCACGATGCAGGACCAGCTCGCACTCACCCCCGAGGAGATCGAGTCGGATCTGGTCCGGCACTCGCTGTACACGCTGGAAGGCGGGCAGGCCGCGGCGTCCGCGCTGATGGACCGCGGCTGCACGGCCGTCGTGTGCGCGAGCGACATGATGGCGCTGGGGGCGATACGGGCGGCGCGGCAACGCGGTTTCGAGGTCCCGGACGACATCTCGGTGGTCGGTTTCGACGACTCGCCACTGATCGCGTTCACCGACCCGCCCCTGACCACGGTGCGTAAGCCCGTGCCTGCGATGGGGCAGGCGGCGGTGCGCACGCTCCTCGAGGAAATCGGTGGCACGCCCGCCCCGCACAGCGAATTCGTCTTCATGCCGGAGCTGGTGGTTCGGGGTTCAACTGCTTCATCCCCTGGGGGTCGCAGTCGTTCGCAGGACGTAGAGAATGCGACCTGAACCAGACCTTGGGATGATCGGTCGAGGGGTGGGTATCTGGCAGACTCTGTGCCTATGGGTGAGATGACGGTGACGACACTGGAAGGCCGGCAGGGCCAGCAGGGGACCACCACAGCGCCACCCGTCGCGGGCGAGCGGGACGACCGCAATGGGCGGAGGTTCCTGCGCCGTATGCGTACGCCCCGACGCCCTCGCCTCTGGTTCGAGATCCTGCTGATCGCGGTGAGTTACTGGACGTACTCCATGATCCGCAACGCCGTGCCGGAACAGAAGTCGCAGGCCCTGCACAACGCCGACTGGCTCTGGAAAGCGGAGCAGCACCTCGGTATCGCCGTGGAGCAGAGTGTCAACCACGCGGTGAACTCGGTGACATGGCTCATCGTCGGCATGAATTACTACTACGCGACGCTGCACTTCGTGGTGACTCTGGGTGTCCTGGTGTGGCTGTTCCGTTGCCACCCCGGCCGGTACGCGGCCACGCGCCTCGCCCTCTTCGCGACGACATTGGTGGCCCTGCTCGGTTACTACCTGTATCCGCTGGCACCCCCGCGCCTGATGAACGGCCATGACTTCATCGACACGGTCCTCGTCCACCAGACCTGGGGCTCCATGGCCTCCGGCGACCTCAAGCACATGTCGAACCAGTACGCCGCGATGCCCTCGATGCACATCGGCTGGTCCCTGTGGTGCGGCCTGACGATCTTCGCCCTGGCCTCGGTCCCGTGGGTGAAGGTGCTCGGCCTGCTCTACCCCACCGCGACCCTCATCGTCATCGTGGCGACGGCCAACCACTTCTGGCTGGACGCGGTGGGCGGCATGATCTGCCTGGCGTTCGGGTTCGCGGTGGCGTGGGCCTGGTACGGGTCCATGCCGTACAAGCTGCCGCGTGAGGTGGCAGTGCGGGGCGAGAAAGTGCGGGGCGAGAAAAAGGCTGAGGCTGCACCTCTCACGGCTGGCGATAGGTGACGTGTCCTCCGGACACGGTCAGCCGGATCGGCGCCTGAGCGACTTCGTCGGCGGGGGCGGTCACCGGATCAAGGCCGAAGGCCGTGAGGTCCGCCCGGAACCCCGGGGCGATCCGCCCCGCGACGCCTGCCTCGCCCGCGGCGATCGCGGCGTGGGAGGTACAGCCCTCCAGGGCCATGAGCCCGGTGAGCCCTTCCCCCGCTGAAGCCGCCCCCTGAGGCTTACGCGCGGTCGTCAGCACCTGACGTGCGTCGTAGTGCGCGATGGGCCAGTCGGAGCCCAGCGCCACGACGGCTCCGGCGTCTCGCAGCTCGCGGGTCCGCCAGGCCCTTGCGGCCCTTACGTCGCCGAGCCGCTTGGACCACTCGTCGGTGTGGTCGGCACGGGTGTAGGCCGTGTGGGGCGGCTGCATGGAGGCGATGACGCCCAGCTCCGCGAAGCGCGGGATCGTGTCGTCCGGGACGGTCTCGATGTGCTCGATCCGGTGGACGAGACGCCCGCCGGGGCCGAGCGAGGCGACGGTGTCGAGCACGTGCCGTACGGCGGCGTCCCCGATGGCGTGGGTCGCCGTGCGCACCCCGGCCGCGTGCAGCTGCCGTACGGCATCCGCGTACGCCGCCGGGTCCGGCCAGAAGGCGTCCGTCCCCTGCCCGTGACAGTCCGCGTGCTCGAGCCAGGCGGTGCCGCCCTCGACGGTGCCGTCCATGAAGAACTTGGCGCCGCCGACGAGCCAGTGCCTGCCGCGCATCGCCTGCAACGCGACGAGCTCCTCGATCCCCTCCTTGTCGATGCCGGGCATACACCAGGGGGCGAACCGCAGCCGCAGGGGGAGGTGCGTCTCGTCCTCGACCGCTGCGAGCAGTCCGGGTACGTCATCGCCGCCGAGGTCCATGACATGGGCGCCGGTCAGACCGGTGGCCGCCATCGCGGAGAGCAGCTCGACCAGGCGGGTGCGGCGCTCGGCGCGGGAGGGCCTGGGCAGGACGGGGGTGACGAGGTCCATGGCGGCGTGCTCGATGAGGTGCCCGGTGGGGCTCCCCTCGGCGTCGCAGACGACTTCCGCCCGCTGGACGAACTCGCGGGGCCCCGCCACGCCGGCCGCGCGGAGGGCGGCGGCGCTGACGAGGGCGGAGTGGCCGTCGTAGAGGCGGATGAAGGCGGGGGCACCGTCGAGGACGTCCTCGACGAGATCCCGATGGACCGGCCGCCCGCCGAAGGCGTTGTGGTCGAGCCCCCAGCCGATGACCCACCCGTCGACACGGGCTGCTGTGCGCAGGGCGGAACGGAGCTCGTCGAGATCGCGTACGCCGCTGAGGTCCTGGCCGGTGGCCATGTCCAGGCCCATGACGGGATGGCTGTGGGAGTCGACGAGACCGGGGGTGAGGGTGGCTCCGCCGAGGTCGAGCAGCTCGGTACCGGGGCCGCGCCAGTCGCGTACGTCGGCCTCGTCGCCCACTGCCGCGATGTGTCCGTCAAGGACGGCGAGGGCGGTGGCCTGCGGCCGGCTGGGGCCGAGGGTGCGGATGTGGGCGCCGGTGAGGATGAGGTCTGCGGGGGGCATGGGGGGCTCCGTTCGGGTGGGTGGGTTATCGGTCACCGGCTTCGCCGAGTTCGTCCTCAGAGCCTGTGTCATATCCCCGCGCGCCCGACCGGGGATATGACACAGGCTCTCAAGCGCCGGACGGGCTGGGAAAGGGGTCGGGGACGCATCAGTTCGGCTCGCCGGCGAAGCCCTCGTACACCTCAGGACGGCGCCGACGCAGCCGCATCGCGAGGACGAGCCCCAGGACGAACACTGCGGGAGCAACGCCCACCAGGATCGTGTTCACAAAGGGCGACGCTCCGGTGAAGACATCGATGTGGGTGGCGACCAGGACAAGCGCCGCGCTCAGCAGCACCGTCGCGACCACGGGAGCCACCACCGTCCGCAGCACTCCCTCCCGGTGGCTTATTCGCCGGAAGTAGAAAGGAACAGCAATCGCCGCGACCAACTGAAGCGCCAACAACCCGATCATCCCTGGGGTGTTGACCCACAGCAACAGCTGCTGGTACGGATCCGCGCCCGCCAGCGCGAAGGCGAGCACCACCACCGCCCCCAGCAGGGTCTGCGCCGCCCCCGCCACATACGGCGACTTCTGTCGCCCGTGCACCCGGCCAAGGGCCTTCGGCAGGACACCCTCCTCCGCGAGCCCGAGCCCGTACCGGTTGATGGCGTTGTGGAACGCGAGCAGCGAGGCCAGCACACTCGTCACGATCAGGACGTGCATCAGGTCGGCGGCCCATCCCCCGACATACGTCGTGATGGCCGAGAAGAAGAGCCCGGCCGGGTCCGACCCGGCAGCCTTCACCACCGCCTCGTCGCCGAAGGCCTGAATCACCGTCCAGACGACGAAGGCGTAGAAGAGCCCCAGGAACGCCACCGCGATGTACGTCGCGCGCGGCACCGTACGGTCGGGATCGCGCGCTTCTCTCCGGTAGATGACGGTCGACTCGAATCCGGTGAACGCCGCGAAGGCGAAGGCGAGTACGGCGGCCGTGCCGGGCACGAAGACGTTCCCCGGGGCGAAGCCGTCCAGGCTCAGTCCGCCCCCGCCGCCTCCCTTGATCAGGACGCCGCCCGCGAGGAGCACCAGGATCCCGGTCTCGGCGACGAGCAGCACACCGAGCAGCTTCGCGCCGAAGTCGATCGACCGGTATCCGGCGTACCAGATCAGGAGCAGCCCGGCGAGGGACACCGGCAGCCAGGGGATGTCCGCGCCGAACAGGGCCTGCGCGGTGTCCTGCGTGGCGGTGCCGAGCAGGCCGTAGACGCCGATCTCCATGCCGTTGTAGCCCAGCATGGCGAGGAGCGCGGCGGCGATTCCGGCGGGGCGGCCGAGGCCGCGGGTGATGTACGCGTAGAAGGCGCCGCCGCTGCGGACGTGGCGGCTCATCGCGGTGAATCCGACGGCGAACACGGCGAGCGTGATCCCGGCGAGCAGATAGCCGACGGGGGCGCCGATGCCGCCGAGGGAGATGGCGATGGGGGCGACGCCCGCCATGACGGTGAGCGGGGCGGCGGCCGAGACGACGAAGAAGGCGATTTCGGCGGTGCCGAGCGAGCCGGTCCTGAGGGTGGGTTCGTCCTCGACGGCTGGTCGTGGGGCGGTGGTGGACATGCGGAGGGAAGCCCTTCTGCGGCAGGCGGGGGCAGGGGGCACGGCAGGGGGAGTGGTCGCCGCGAACCCGAAACCTAAAGGCTTTCGGTTTTCGCAATGTAACCTCATCGACGGGCATCCGGGAAGGCTTCACGGGGAGATCGAAAACATGGGACGGCCGCGCACACCCCTGCTCGACAGGGAGCGCATCACCACGACCGCGCTCGCCCTGGTCGACGAGACGGGCGACTTCAGCATCCCGCAGATCGCCAAGCGCCTCGGCGCGCAGACCGGCTCGGTGTACCACCACGTGGATGGCCGCGAGGGCATCGTGGAACTGCTGCGGGAGCGGGTGAGCGAGGCGATCGACGCCGGGACGCTGGACCCGCGGCACCCCTGGGACGAGGCCCTGTCCGACTGGGCCCGCTCCTACCGCGCGGCGTTCGCGGCCCACCCGAGGGCGATCCCGCTCCTCATGACCTCACCGGTGCGGGCACCGCGCGTCCTCGACCAGTACGAACGCGCGGTGACGCTGCTCATCGACGCGGGGTTCACCATCGCCGACGTCATGCCGGTGATCATCGCCCTGGAGAACACGGTCCTGGGCTCGGCGCTCGACCTGGCGGCGCCGGAGGCCATGTGGGAGCTGCCGGACGAGACGTCGACACCGCGCCTCGCACAAGCGCTGGACGCGGCGCCGGAGGGCCACGCCGACCGTGCCTTCGAGCTGGCGCTCGCGGGGTTCCTGGCCCATGCGCGGGCCATGCTTGCGTCGGACGGTACGTAGCGCTACTTCGTCACGCCACCGATGAACGTGACCCGCTGGCCGATGCCTTGCGCCAGACCCCCGGGGTGGGACGTGACCCGGACGCCCGTCGGCAAGCAGGTGCGGTGCCTGTTGCCGCACGGTGACGGATAGCGGCTCTACGCCCCGTAGAACCTCTCCTCCATCACGGCCCGCGCCCGCCGCGTGATCCGCCGGTAGTCGTCCAGCATGTCCCCCACATGCCCGGGGCCGTACCCCAAGTACCGCCCCACAGCGGCCTGTTCGCGGCCGTCCGACGGGAACGTGTCGCCCGCCCTGCCGCGCACCAGCATCACCGCGTTGCGCACCCGTGTGGCAAGGACCCACGCCTCATCGAGGATCGCCGCGTCCTCCGTCGGGATCAGTTCGGCCGCGCAGGCCGCCGCGAGGGCCTCCCGGGTGCGGGTCGTGCGCAGGCCCGGTTCGGCCCAGCCGTGGGTCAGCTGCATGAGCTGGACGGTCCATTCGACGTCCGAGAGGCCGCCGCGGCCCAGCTTGGCGTGGAGGGTGGAGTCGGCGCCGCGCGGCAGCCGTTCCGCCTCCATCCGGGCCTTGAGGCGGCGGATCTCGCGGACCGCGTCCTCGCCGAGGCCCTCCGGCGGGTAGCGGAGAGGGTCCACCAGGTCGATGAAGGCGCGACCCAACTCGGCGTCACCCGCGACCGGTTCGGCCCGTAGCAGCGCCTGGGACTCCCAGACGAGGGACCAGCGGCGGTAGTAGGCCTCGTACGAGCCGAGCGTGCGCACCAGCGGGCCCGACCTGCCCTCCGGGCGCAGATCCGTGTCGATCAGCAACGGCGGGTCGGCGCTGGGGAGTTGGAGGAGCCTGCGCATCTCCGACACGACCTGGGCCGCCGCCTTCGCCGCCTCCTCGTCCCCGACGCCCTCGCGCGGCTCGTGGACGAAGAGGACGTCGGCGTCCGAGCCGTAGCCCAGTTCGTGGCCGCCGAAGCGGCCCATGCCGATCACCGCGAAACGGGTCGGGAGCGTGTCGCCCCAACCCTCCCGGACGACCGCCCGCAGCGTGCCCGCGATCGTCACCGCGGTCAGGTCGGAGATCGCGTCGCCCACCTGGTCCACGAGGGTGCCTGGATCCGCTTCGGCCGGGCTCTCCTCCGTGCCGTACGAGCCGATGATGTCCGCCGCCGCCGTACGGAACAGCTCGCGGCGGCGGACACCTCGGGCCGCCCGCACCGCCTTTTCGGCGCCGTCCGCGCGGCCCACCGCGGCCAGGGTCTCCTGCTCCAGGTGGGCGTAGTCGCGCGGTTCGAGGCCCCGCTGATCGCCGAGCAGGGCCACCGCTTCGGGGGCGCGAAGGAGGAGGTCGGGGGCCAGGCGTCCCGCGGACAGGACGCGGGCCAGGTTCTCGGCCGCCGCGCCCTCGTCGCGCAGGAGCCTCAGATACCAGGGCGTCTTGCCGAGCGCGTCCGACACCTTGCGGAAGTTCAGGAGGCCCGCGTCGGGGTCCGCCGAGTCCGCGAACCAGCCGAGGAGTACGGGCAGCAGGGTGCGCTGGATCGCCGCCTTGCGGGTGACGCCCGATGCCAGCGCCTCCAGGTGGCGCAGGGCGGCCGCGGGGTCGTGATAGCCGAGGGCGACGAGGCGTTCGCGGGCCGCTTCCGTGCTCAACCGCGTCTCGACGGGGGCCAGTTGGGCCACGGCGTCGAGGAGCGGGCGGTAGAAGAGCTTCTCGTGCAGGCGGCGGACCACCGATGTGTGCCGCTTCCAGGCACGGTTCAGTTCGGTGATCGGTTCCGTCCGCATCCCCAGGGAGCGGCCGATGCGGCGCAGGTCCGCGTCGTCCTCGGGGATCAGGTGGGTGCGCCGCATCTTGAAGAGCTGGATGCGGTGCTCCAGGGAACGCAGGAAGCGGTAGGCGTCGTCGAGCTGGACCGCGTCCACGCGCCCCACATAGCCACCGGACGCGAGCGCCTCCAGGGCCTTGAGCGTCGAGCCGCACCTGATCGACGTATCGCCGCGGCCGTGCACCAATTGCAGGAGCTGTACGGCGAATTCGACGTCCCGCAGCCCGCCGGGGCCCAGCTTCAGCTCACGGTCGACCACACCCGCGGGGATGTTCTCCACCACCCGGCGGCGCATCTTCTGCACATCGGGTACGAAGTTGTCGCGCTCGGCGGCATGCCAGACGAGGGGCGCGAGCGTGGCCACGTACTCAGCGCCGAGCTCCAGATCGCCGGCCACCGGGCGGGCCTTGAGCAGCGCCTGGAACTCCCAGGTCTTGGCCCAGCGCTGGTAGTAGGCGAGGTGCGAGGAGAGGGTGCGTACGAGGGGGCCGTTGCGGCCCTCGGGGCGGAGGTTGGCGTCGACCGGCCAGATCGTGCCCTCGACGTTGGTCTCCGAGCAGATCCGCATCATGTGCGAGGCGAGCCGCGTGGCCGCCTGGATGGCCTTGCCCTCGTCGGCGCCGTCCGTGCTGCCCACACTCCCCGCACCGCCTGAGGGCTCGGCGACGAAGATGACGTCCACGTCCGACACGTAATTCAGCTCGTGGCCACCGCACTTGCCCATCGCGATGACCGCGAGCCTGCACTGCGCGGCGTCCGCGGGGGCCTCCGTCATGGCCATGGCGAGCGCGGCGCGCAGGGTCGCCGTCGCCAGGTCCGCGAGCTCGGCCGCCGCCTCGGCCACGTCCGTCGTGCCGCAGACGTCACGGGCCGCTATGGCGAGCAGGCAGCGGCGGTAGGAGACGCGGAGCGAGACCGGGTCGGTGGCGTCGGCGAGGCCACGCTCGAACTCCTCGATGCCGGGGTGCAGGTCGACCGCTTCGTACGTGACGAGAGCGTGCCAGTCGCGGGGGTGCCTGGCCAGGTGGTCGGCCAGCGCCTCGGATGCGCCGAGCACGCCGAGCAGCCGGTCGCGCAGCGGCTTGGCGCTGACGAGGGTGTCGAGCAGCTCCCGGCGGCTGAGGTCGTCGGGCTGCCCCTCGACGAGGCGGACGAGGCCGAGCAGCGCCAGATCGGGGTCGGCGGAGGCGCCCAGGGCGTCGAGCAGCACCGGGTCGGACCGCACCGCCGACAGCTCCGGGGCGCCGAGCAGCCGCTCGGCGGCGGACGGATCAGTGAAGCCATGGCGCAGCAGCCGCGTGAACGTACTGCTTCTGCGCCCTTGCGGCACCGTCATCCCCGCGCCTCCGTTCGATCACTCCTGGCCCGAGCCCGAGCCTACGGCCTGACCGATGAGTTCTGCCCGCGCGCGGAGTCCGTCCTTGGACAGGACCATGGACGGGAACGCGCACGGCAGCATCAGGAGGCGGACCATGCCCCGCAGGGAACCTCGTACGGAACTGGACGCCCGATACAGCAGCACCGGGGCGACGGCGACCCCGTGGCCCGACGCCGTGCGTCAGCTCAAGGCGGCCGAGCTGTTCTGGATCTCGACCGTACGTCCCGACGGGCGCCCCCACGTCACACCGCTGCCCGCGGTCTGGCTGGACGACGCCCTGCACTTCTGCACGGGCCCCGAGGAGCGCAAGGCACGGAACCTGGCCGCGAACCCCGAGACCATCCTGACCACGGGCACCAACCTCTGGGACAAGGGGTACGACCTGGTCGTCGAGGGCCCCGCGGTCCGGATCACCGCCGAGGACAGACTGCGGCGCCTGGCCGCGGCATGGGAGGCGAAATACGGCAGCTTCTGGCACTACGAGGTGCGGGACGGCTGCTTCCACCACGGCCCCGGCCACGCGTACGTCTTCGAGGTGGCCCCTCGCACAGCCTTCGGCTTCGGCAAGGGCGAACCGTTCAGCCAGACGCGGTGGCGCTTCCGCGCTGACAAGCCCGTGGCTCCCTGATGTACTCGGTTCATGGAATACACACTTGAGGTGATCCCGCTTCCCGTCAGTGACATCGACCGGGCCAAGGAGTTCTACCGCGACAAGCTCGGCTTCCATGTGGACATCGACGCGGAGGTCATGGCGGGTATGCGCATCGTCCAACTGACCCCGCCCGGCTCCGGCTGTTCCATCGCCCTCGCCGACACCCTCTGGGAGACGATCGCAGGACCGTCCCCGGCCGCGGGTTCCTACCAGGGCCTCCAACTGTGCGTCGCCGACGCGAAGGCCGCGTATGCGGAGCTGACCGCGCGGGGCCTCGACGTCTCGGAGCCGGTGGCGCATTCACCGCAGGACGGCGGGACGTTCATGTACTTCACGGATCCGGATGGCAATGGGTGGTCGATCCAGGAGTATCGGGTGCGTGGGACGACGCCACTGCGGGACGCGATTGTCAGCGCCCCGTAGGGGGCTCGGGGGTCGCCCTGAGGGCGCGTACTGCGATGGCCTAGGCCATCGCAGTACGTTGGACACGCACACATGATGTGGGTGTGACCGCCCTCCCTCGGAGCCAGGAGGCAGACCGTTGACCGCTCAGCCCGTCGAGCCGACCCCTCAAGCGGCCTACCACCAGCTTCGAGACCTCGCTGACGAGATCACCGACACGGCGGACCGGCGAGGCACTAGGGTGCGGGCTGACATCGCAGACCAGAGGATCAACGTCATCGTGATGAGCCCGTCCACCCGTCACGGACGCATCGTGAGCATGCTGACGGTGCAGATCGAAGGCCAGGACGAGCAGGCAGTCACCATGGCTGAGACCAGGGTCGAGCACCCTGGCCTGGGACTGTGCCGCACCGCCGACCTCCTCGCCATGTCGCAGGAAGCGTTCGACGCACAGGACGACGACGCCGCGGCGTTCGCCCCGACCGTCGATCTCGCCGTTGAGGTGGTTTCCAAGTCGAACCCGGGCAACGACTACGTGGCCAAGCTCCGCGACTACCCGCGCATGGGCGTCCCCGCCTACGCAATCATCGACCCGCGTGATGGCACGATCTCCGTCCACACCGACCCGGACACCCTCAGCGGCGAGCCCCAGTACCGCACCAACAGGCGCTACGTGTTCGGGGACAAGGTCTCCATGGGGCGCTGGCTCGTCGACACGGCTCGCTTCCCTCGTTACCGCTGACAGAGGTGCAGTGGCCTAGTGACCTGAGTCTGAGGTTTGGCGTTAGTTCGGTATGAGTCGTCCGGGTCCGAAGATTCCGCCGTTGTCGGTGACCGATGCCCAGCGGGGTG
>NZ_JBICXM010000004.1:426432-556157 GCF_043200235.1 Streptomyces sp. NPDC048441 | reverse complement strand
CTGGCGTTGACTTTTAGCACGCTGTTGAGTTCTCAAGGAACGGACGCTTCCTTTGTACTCACCCTCTCGGGCTTTCCTCCGGGCGCTTCCCTTCGTTGTGTTCCAAACTCTATCAGGTCTTTTTCGACTCCCTGACCACTCGTCTGCGAGCACGCAGAACCGGACCCAGGGATTAGGATCTGACTTGATAGATGCCGCCGAGTCCGGACGCTTGACTGCGTCGCTTGCCTCAGGCAGGAGACTGACTGTACATGGGGCGTTGGGTGGGCGCAAATCGTTTGTGTAGTGCCCCTACTCAGTCAACCGGGACCTCTCGCTGGGAACCGTGACTTTTTATGACTTACTGTTCTGAACAGTGCGCCGTCCAGGACAGGTAGTGACGGCGGCTACGAATCTCCACCCCTGGGAGGCTTGCCATGACCAGCGTTTCGTCCCCGCTTGCCGGACGCGCCATTGGGCTCTCTGCTGTACCGGATCCCGTCTTCTCCGGCGCGATGGTCGGGCCGGGTACCGCCATCGACCCCGTGCGCGAGCCGTCCGAGGCTATCTCCCCCGTCGACGGCATCGTCGTCTCGCTTCACCCCCATGCCTTCGTCGTCGTGGACGACCAGGGGCACGGCGTGCTGACCCACCTGGGCATCGACACCGTCCAGCTCAACGGCGAGGGCTTCGAGCTGCTCGTCAACAAGGGGGACACCGTGCAGCGCGGTCAGGCCATCGTGCGCTGGGACCCTTCGGCAGTCGAGGCGGCCGGCAAGTCTCCCGTGTGCCCGATCGTGGCACTCGAGGCCACTGCCGAGTCCCTCTCCGACCTCGTAGAGGATGGCGACGTGAAAGCTGGGGACGCTCTCTTCAGCTGGAAGTGACGTCATCGCCGTCCCTGACGGCAGGTACGACATACACCCGCGGCGGCTGGGCCCGTCGCTCTATCGGAGACGGTGAAATGGAGACAACGCTGCGAGGCGTCGGCGTGAGCCATGGTGTGGCGATCGGCGAGGTTCGGCACATGGGGACGGCGGTGCTCGAACCGCCTGCCAAGCAGATTCCCGCGGAAGAGGCCGAGCGCGAACAGGGGCGTGCTCGGCAGGCGGTGGAAGCCGTGGCAGCCGATCTGAATGCGCGCGGCAATCTGGCCGGTGGTGAGGCGCAGGCGGTGCTCGAGGCACAGGCCATGATCGCCCAGGACCCCGAGCTCATGGCCGACGTCGACCGGCGCATCACCGTCGGCAGCACGGCGGAGCGCGGGATCTACGACGCGTTCTCGCACTACCGCGAGCTCCTCGCGGGCGCCGGCGAGTACATGGCCGGTCGCGTCGCCGACCTCGATGACGTGCGGAATCGTATCGTCGCGCGACTTCTCGGTGTTCCGATGCCGGGTGTTCCTGACAGCGACGAGCCCTATGTCCTGATCGCGCGTGACCTCGCACCTGCGGATACGGCGCTGCTCGACCCCACGCTGGTGCTCGGCTTCGTCACCGAGGAAGGCGGGCCGACCAGTCACAGCGCGATCCTCGCGCGGGCGCTCGGTGTGCCCGCCATCGTCGCTCTGCCTGGTGCGGGTGAGCTGGCCGAGGGCACTGTGGTCGCCGTGGACGGCAGCACCGGTGAGATCTTCGTCGAGCCGACCGCGGAGAAGCGGAGTCAGCTCGAGGCCTCGGCTGCCGAGCGCAAGGCCGCGCTGGCCGCTTCGACCGGTCCCGGTGCGACGTCCGACGGGCACAAGGTTCCGCTGCTCGCCAACGTCGGCGGTCCCGCCGATGTGCCGGCGGCGGTGGAGGCCGGTGCCGAGGGTGTCGGTCTGTTCCGGACCGAGTTCCTCTTCCTTGATGACAGCACCAAGGCGCCGTCGGAGGAGAAGCAGGTCGAGGCGTACCGCAAGGTGCTCGAGGCCTTCCCCGAGGGCCGGGTCGTCGTGCGTGTGCTCGACGCGGGTGCCGACAAGCCGCTCGACTTCCTGACGCCCGCCGATGAGCCGAACCCGGCTCTGGGCGTGCGCGGGCTGCGGTCGCTGCTCGAGCACCCCGATGTGCTCCGTACGCAGCTGACCGCGCTGGCCAAGGCCGTGGAAGGGCTGCCGGTCTACCTCGAGGTCATGGCGCCGATGGTCGCGGACCGTATCGACGCCAAGGCGTTCGCCGACGCGTGCCGCGAGGCGGGGTTGCAGGCCAAGTTCGGTGCCATGGTGGAGATTCCGTCGGCCGCTCTGCGGGCGCGCTCGATTCTCCAGGAGGTCGAGTTCCTCTCGCTCGGCACCAACGACCTGGCGCAGTACGCCTTTGCGGCCGACCGCCAGGTGGGTGCCGTGTCCCGGCTCCAGGACCCGTGGCAGCCCGCGCTGCTCGACCTGGTCGCACTGTCCGCCGATGCGGCCAGGGCCGAGGGCAAGAGCTGTGGCGTATGTGGCGAAGCTGCGGCCGACCCGCTGCTCGCGTGTGTGCTGACCGGTCTTGGTGTCACCTCCCTGTCGATGGGTGCGGCGTCCATTCCCTACGTGCGGGCGACGCTGGCCAAGTACACGCTGGCTCAGTGCGAGCGTGCGGCCTCCGCCGCGCGTGCCGCGGACAGTGCTGAGGAAGCCCGGAAGGCCGTGCAGGCGGTTCTGTCCGGCGAGTAGCCGGAACCAGGTGTGTGAGGGGCGCTCCACCCGACATGGGTGGGGCGCCCCTCGGGCGTTCAGTGGCGGTGTTCCCCTTCGGGGGTGTCGCCTCCGGGGTCGTCGCCTCCGGGGTCGTCGCCTCCGATGGGCGGTGCCGCGCAATAGTCGACGCCGGATTCGGGGGCGACCAGGTCACCCGACACCGCGTCGGTGCAGTAGGCGTCGAAGACCTCGGCCGCGGTGAGGGGCACGAGTCGTGTGCCGTGCAGGCGCCAGCCCTGGACTCGGTCGGGCAGGCCGTCGGCGGTGGTGCGCATGACCAGGCCCGCGGCGCTGTGGGTGGCGATGCCGACCGCGAGGACCATGGTGAATTCCAGGGCTTCGGTCTCGTCGAGTTCTGTGTTGCCCTCGGTGTCCTGTGCGGCATGCAGCGCGGCGAGGAGTGTCTCGGGGGTGGCGGGCACGCTGCAGACCAGGTGCCGGGTGCCGGAACCGGGGATGTCGAGCAGCTGGACGAGCAGATCCGAGGCCCGGCTGAAGGCGGCTCGGCCGATGTCTTCGCCGCAGACCGCGCAGCTGCCGAGGCGGGCCAGGAGCACCGTCGCGTACTCCCAGGTGGCCTGGCGGACCGCTTCGTCGACGAGATCGGGGAGGAGGTCGGAGAGTGGCTGGCCGTCATAGGGGACGGTGGGCCCGCTGCCGGCCAGTTCGGCGGTGAAGCGGGTGCGGCTGGCCGGAGTGTCCGGGTCCAGGCCGGTGTCGGCGCAGTACTCCTCGTACTCCTCTGGATCGAAGAGCGCGATGGTGGTGTGTCCGCCGTCGGAGGCGAGGGACCTGAGCAGGGTTTCGGCCTGGCGGAGGTAGGTCTTGTGGTCGTCGAAGGTGAAGGTGCGGTAGCGGCGCATCGCCGCGAAGTCGTCCTCGTCGGCCAACAGGCCGATGGTTCCGGCGACTTCGCGGCGTAGTGCGCGGCGCATGGTGGTGTGCTGCGTGCGAGTCATGATTCCCCCTGCGGTGCGTCGATCAATGCTCACTCACAGTAACGGCGAGCACTGACAACGACGCTCGGCGGGAGATCAGGAGCGCTTACGGGCCAGTTCCTCGTAGAAGCGGAGCAGGTCGAGGTTGTCCACCGAGCCGGGGTTGACCGCCTTGTCCAGTGCCGTGCCTTGGAGCAGGCGCTTGACCGGGACCTCGATGCGCTTGCCGGTGAGGGTGTGCGGGATGCCGGGCACCTCGATGACCTCGTCGGGGACGTGGCGCGGTGACAGCTGCGCGCGGATCGTCTGCTTGATGCGGTCGCGCAGGCCGTCGTCGAGGGTGGCGCCGGGGGCGAGGTGGATGAAGAGGGGCATCCAGTAGCCGCCGTCGGGCTGTTCGACGCCGATGACGAGGGATTCGCGGATCTCGGGGAGCCGTTCGACGGCTTCGTAGATGTCGGCGGAACCCATGCGTACGCCTTGGCGGTTGAGCGTGGAGTCGGAGCGGCCGTGGATGACGACCGAGCCGTGCGACGTCACGGTGATCCAGTCGCCGTGGCGCCAGACGCCTGGATAGGTGTCGAAGTAGCTGTCGTGGTACCGGCTGCCGTCCGGGTCGTTCCAGAAATGGATGGGCATGGACGGCATCGGGTTGGTGACGACGAGTTCGCCGACCTCGTCGATGAGGGGCTTGCCCTGGGGGTCCCAGGCCTGGAGGTCGGTGCCGAGGCCGGGGGCCTGGAGTTCGCCGATGTGGACGGGCAGGGTCGGTACGGCTCCGGCGAAACAGGAGCAGACGTCCGTGCCGCCGCTGACGGAGGCCATCCACAGGCCGCCGGGGGTGTCATCGAACTCGTCGTGCAGCCAGCGGAACCCGTCGGGCGGGAGCGGGGAGCCGGTGGTGGCGACGCACTTCACGGTCGAGAGGTCGAAGTCGCGGGCCGGGTGCACGCCCGCCTTGCGGCAGGCCATGACATACGCCGCCGATGTGCCGAAGAGGGTGGCCTTGGTGCGTTCGGCGATGCGCCACTGGGCTCCGGTGTCGGGGTAGCCGGGGCTGCCGTCATAGAGGACGATCGTGGTGCCCGTGAGGAGGCCGGAGACGAGGAAGTTCCACATCATCCAGCCGGTGGACGTGTACCAGAAGAAGCGGTCTTCGGGGCCCAGGTCGCAGTGCAGGCCGAGCTGCTTGAGGTGCTCGACGAGGATGCCGCCCTGGGACTGGACGATGGCCTTGGGCAGGCCCGTGGTGCCGGACGAGTAGAGCACCCACAGGGGGTGGTCGAACGGGACCTGCTCGAAGACAGGGGCCGTGTCCGAAGAGGTGAGGGCGGACCATTCCAGGGCGCCTTCGGGGGCCTCGGTGCCGAGGAGCGGGATGTGGACGACGGCGCGCAGGGTGGGCAGTTCGCGGCGCAGTTCGGCGACGGCCTCGCTGCGGTCGTGCTCCTTGCCGCCGTAGCGGTAGCCGTCGACGGTGAACAGGACGACCGGTTCGACCTGCTGGAAGCGGTCGAGGACGCTGCGGGCGCCGAAGTCCGGGGCGCAGGAGGTCCACACGGCTCCGACGGCCGCACTGGCCAGGAGGGCGACGACCGCCTCGGGGATGTTCGGGACGTAGCCGCTGACGCGGTCCCCGGGGCGTACGCCGAGTGCGCGCAGCTCCGCCGCCAGGGAGCCGACCTGGCGGCGCAGCTCGCCCCAGGTCACGGTGGCGGGCTCATGGGTCTCATTCACGTGGAGGAGGGCCGGGCCGCCCGCGCGCGTGGGGTCCTCGGCGGCGCGCAGGGCGTGCTCGGCGTAGTTCAGCGTGGCTCCGGGGAACCATTCGGCCCCCGGCATCGAGCGGTCGCCGAGCACGCGCGCGTAGGGCGTGGAGAACCGTACGTCGAACCAGTCGGTCACGGCCTTCCAGAACGTGTCCAGTTCGTCCACGGACCAGCGGTGCAGTGCGGCGTAGCCACCGTCGGCGGGTGCTCCGTAGTGCTCGGCGGCCCACGCCTGGAACCGCGAGATCTGCGCGGCGGCGATCCGTTCCTGGTCGGGCTGCCAGAGCGGTGAGGGGTTCGCTGAGGACATGGGGCGGCTCCCGGGCTTTACGCGTCGTATGCGTGTGTGGTGCGCGCGTGCTGGTTGTGCGCGCGACACGGCTGACAGGGACGATGCCACGTGATCGATTTCGGCACCAGGGCGGGCCGCACACAGTCGGCGCGGCGACTATGTGCTGTCGCCCCAGGTGAACGGCAGTTGAACGATCCACACGGGCGGCTTCTTCGGTGGCAGGGTGAGCAGCATGAACGGTCGTGACCTGGTGCGTTCGATGAAGGCGGTCAGCTTGGTCGGTACGGCGCAGGGGTTGCGTGCGGTGCGGTCCTCTTGGCGCAGGCGGCGAGTGGACGCGTCCGGGCTCGCCCCCCGGGGTGCTGAGCGCGCGCGGGTGCCCGGTCCGGTGACGGGTGTGGAGCCGGGGCCTGGTGGCGGGGTCGTGCGGTTCGCGCGTTCCGAGCTGCGGGTGCGGGTCACTACGGGGGGTGCCATCTTCTGGGGCTGGGACGGTGCGGAGCCCGATCCTTCGTACGCGCTCGTCAGCGGTAGCCCCGAGGCGGACCCACGGGCCGTTCTGGAGCCCGACAAGGAGGGCGGCTGGCGGGTGGTGTCGGAGCGGGCGACGGTGGTCGTCTCGCGGCACGGGGCTGTCGAACTGCAGACGCCCGGTGGTCTGATGCTGCGCCGTGATCTGCCGCCGCGTTGGTGGGAGCCGGTCGACGGGGGCGGGGGGCACTGGCTCCAGCGGTCGAGAGTGGCAGCGGACGCGCGCTTCTTCGGGCTCGGGGGACGCGCGCGGGGGCCTCGGTTGCGGGACGGTACGTACCGGCTGTGGAACTCCGATCCCGGGAGTCCCTTCGGGCCCGGCGACGGTCCCTTGTACATCACGATGCCGGTGCAGCTCGTGGTGGCCGACGTCGGCTGTCATCTGGTCTTCCACGACAACACGTGGGACGGCACCGTGGCGGTGCACGAGGGCGAGGAGGGTGCGGGTTCCGGGCACGACAAGCCGGGTTCGTCCGAGGTGCGCATGGACGGTGGACCGCTGCGGTGCTGGGTCATGGTGGGCACTCCCGCGCGCGTGCTGCACACCTGGGCGTCGCTGACGGGGCCGCCCGCGCTGCCGCCGGCGTGGGCGCTCGGGCACCATCACGCGCGGTGGGGCTTCGGCGGTGAGCAGGAGGTGCGGCTGATCGTCGCGGGGTATCGGGAGCGGGGGCTGCCGCTGGACGCCGTACATCTGGACATCGATCACTACGAGGCGCATCAGGTGTTCACCGTCGACAAGGAGGCCTATCCCCATCTGCCGCAGCTGGCCGACGACTTGCTCAAGGACGGTGTGCGTCTGGTGTCGATCGTCGATCCGGCGGTGAAGGATGAGCCGGGGAATGAGGTGTACGACAGCGGCAGCGCGACGGACGCCTTTGTGCGGGACGCCACGGGGCGGACAGTGCGTGGGGTCGTCTGGCCGGGTGAGGCGGTGTATCCGGACTTCACGGACGCACGGGTGCGGGAGTGGTGGGGCGGGCTCTACAAGGAAAGGCTCGCCCAGGGATTCGCGGGCTTCTGGCACGACATGAACGAGCCGGTCTCGTTCGCCGCCTTCGGGGAGCCGACGCTGCCCCGTTCGGCCCGGCACGCCCTGGAGGGACGTGGCGGCGACCACCGTGAGGCGCACAACGTGTACGGGCTTGGCATGGCGCGTGCCGGGTATGAGGGGCTGCTCGAACTGCGCCCAAAGGAGCGGCCGTTTTTGTTCTCGCGCTCCGGGTGGGCGGGAATGCAGCGCTACGGAGGGACCTGGTCCGGGGACGTGGCCACGGGGTGGCCGGGATTGCGGGCGTCGCTGTCCCTGGTCCTGGGTCTTGGGCTGTGCGGTGTGCCGTACTCGGGTCCTGATGTGGGCGGGTTCGACGGCAGTCCGTCGCCCGAGCTGTATCTGCGGTGGTTCCAGCTCGGGTCGTATCTGCCGCTCTTCCGTACGCACGCGGCGCTGCGGGCGGGGCGCAGGGAGCCCTGGGAGTTCGGCCCGGAAGTGCTTGGGCACGCGCGCGTGGCTCTCGTCGAGCGCCAGCGGCTGCTGCCGTACTTCGTGACGCTCGCGCATCTGGCGCGGCGTACGGGTACGCCTTATGTGCGGCCCTTGTGGTGGGGCAGTCCGGAGGACCGGGCCCTGCGCGACTGCGAGGACGCGTTCCTGCTCGGGGACTCTCTGCTGGTGGCTCCGGTGCTCGAGCCCGGTGCCGTCCGCCGTACGGTGCGGCTGCCGCGGGGCCGCTGGTACGACACGGTGACCGGGACAGCGTACGAAGGCCCTGGCCGTGTGCTCCTGGAGGCCCCGCTGTCCCGTGTCCCGGTGCTCGCGCGGGCCGGCGCGGTGCTGCCGGTGCGGGGCGCCGACGGCGGGCTCGAGCTGGAGGTGTGGGCGCCCGCACCGGGGCGTGCTGGCGGCGGTCTGGTGGTCAGGGACGCGGGTGACGGGTGGGAGCAGCCGGAGATCGAGCGGTTCGTGGCGCGGTGGGGCGGGGGGCGTGTGGTGGTGGAGCGGGACGGCAGGGACGGCGAGGAGGCCGCGGGCGAGCTCGGGCTGCGGGTAACCGTCCGGGGGACGCCGCAGAGTCAGATGTAGCGCCCTTCGAACCAGGCGCGGACCACCAATGTGTGCAGAGGGAAGGCCAGTTCGGCCGGGCGGTGCAGCAGGTGCCAGCCCTCGGTCTCGTCCGTGGGGGTGGGGTCCGGCAGCTCGGCCGCCGGGCGCTCAGGCAGGTGTCCGAAGAGCAGCAGGTATCCGTCGGGTGCGCTGAGCGCCTCCGCGAGGCGGACGTCACGGCTCGCCGCGCTGATGCCCGTCTCCTCCTTGAGCTCGCGGACGACGGCGTCCCGCCAGTCCTCCCGGTCGTCGACGAACCCTCCGGGCAGGGCCACGCCCCCGCGCGCGGGGGCGATGGTTCGGGTCACGACGACGAGGGCGGTGCCCTTGGAGTCGTACACCGGCTGCAGCGCCACCGCAACGGGCAGCGGGTTGCGGTAGATCACCGTGCCGCAGGCGGCGCAGGTGCGGGGCCAGCCGGAAAGGTGGTCGCCGTAGGGCGCCCCGCAGCTCGAACAGTGGGAGTTCAGGACGGGGTTGGCGCGGTGCTGGGATGCGGACACGCCGCGGACTGTATCCGATCGCCATGGTGCCGGTCTTTCGCTCCGGGACCGGTTCCTGATAGATGCAGGGTTCATGACAGGAATTGCCCCCGCCCTGCGGAATCTCGCCGTCACCGCCACCGCTCTCGTCGCCGTGGCCGCCGTCCCCGCTCCCGCCCACGCCGAGCCCGAGCCCAAGGCCCCCGATGAGTTCGTGGCGTTGCGCGATGTCGATCCGACGATCATCCAGGAGATGCGCTACTTCACGCCGCACAACTTCGTGGGTGAGCCCATCGACGGCTACAAGAAGCCGATGTGCATCCTCACGGAGCCCGCGGCGCGTGCGCTGCACAAGGCCCAGCGCACGCTGCTGCGCAAGGGCTACTCCCTGAAGGTGTACGACTGTTACCGGCCGCAGCGGGCGGTCGACCAGTTCGTGCGCTGGGCCGAGGATCTCGGTGACGTACAGATGAAGGCGGAGTTCTATCCCCATGTCGACAAGTCGCGGTTGTTCGAGGACGGTTACATCGCGGCGAAGTCCGGGCACAGCCGCGGCTCCACGCTCGATCTGACGGTCGTGAAGCTGCCCGTCCTGCCCACGCGCCCGTACGTGCCCGGAGAGGCGCTCACGCCCTGCTACGGGCCCAAGGACGAGCGGTTCCCCGACAACTCCCTGGACATGGGGACGGGCTTCGACTGTTTCGACACCCTCTCCCACACGGACGACCCCCGGATCACCGGCAAGCAGCGCACAAACCGGGATCTGTTGCGGGGCGCCCTGACAAAGGTCGGGTTCGTGAACCTTCCTGAGGAGTGGTGGCACTTCACGTACAAGCCCGAGCTCTTCCCTGACACCTATTTCGACTTTCCCGTCGCACGCCGCTCACTGGAGGTGAAGGAGTAAGTACCGCGCTACTGACGGGATCCGGTTGCCCGTGGCACACTTCTGACGTTCCGTCAGATTGAGATGTCCAGTGTCATGGAGGGGCCTTGTCGCGAACGCGTACTCCTGTGGTGGCCGGCTGGTTCGCCGGGGAGGGGGACAACTTCCGCCTTCTGGGCACGCGGTGCTCGGCCTGCGCCTGTGTCTTCTTTCCCCGCGAGGACGGCTTCTGCCGCAACCCCGGCTGCTCGGGCGGCGGCCTCGACGAGGTGCCGCTCTCCCCGCGCGGCCGCGTGTGGTCGTACACGGACAGCCGCTACCGACCGCCCGCGCCTTATGTGTCCGATCCGGAACTTCCGTGGCAGCCCTACGCGTTGATCGCTGTGGAGCTGGAAGCCGAGCGGATGGTGGTGCTCGGCCAGTCGGTTCCGGGGGTCACCGTCGCCGATCTGGAGGTCGGCATGGAGGTGGAGGTCGTCCCCGGCGTGCTCGATGAGGATGCCGATACGACGTGGACCACGTGGTACTGGCGGCCGGTGGGGGTGAGCGCATGACCAGCGAAGTGGCGGTGCTCGGCGCGGGCATGCACCCGTGGGGCAAATGGGGCCGGAGTTTCATCGAGTACGGAACTGCGGCGGCCCGCGCGGCGCTCGCCGACGCCGGGGTGGACTGGCGCGACGTCGGGTCGATCGTCGGCGCGGACACGGTCCGCGGCGGCTATCCCGGGTATGTGGCGGGGGCGACGTTCGCGAAGGCGCTCGGCTGGCAGGGCGCGCGGGTCGCGAGCGTGTACGCGGCGTGCGCATCCGGGGCCCAGGCGATCAACACGGCACGTACGCAGATCCTCGCGGGCCTCGCCGATGTCGTCCTCGTGGTCGGGGCCGACGCCGCCCCCAAGGGGTTCTTCCGGCCCGCCGGAGGAGACCGGCACGACGACCCGGACTGGCTGCGGTTCCGCGTCCTCGGTGCCACCAATCCCACCTACTTCGGCCTGTACGCACGCCGCAGGATGGCCGTACACGGCGACACCCTGGAGGACTTCGCGCAGGTCAAGGTGAAGAACGCGGCGGCCGGGACGCTCAACCCGAACGCGCGCTACCGGAAGACCGTCACAGCGGAGGAAGTGGCCGCGTCGGCCGTCGTCGCCGACCCCCTGCGGCTGCTCGACATCTGCGCGACGTCGGACGGGGCGGCGGCCCTCGTGCTCTCCAGCATGGAGTTCGCGCGGCGCCACGGCACGACGGACCCGGTACGGATCCGCGCGGTGTCCACCGTGACGCCGACCTATCCGAACACGGTCCTCGACCTGCCGGACATCGCGACGGACTCCGCCGCCGCCGTGGCACCCGCCGACGGGACGTTCCGCGCCTCCATCGCACGCGCGGCGTACGAAGAAGCGGGCATCGGGCCCGAAGAGCTCTCCTTCGCGGAGGTGTACGACCTCTCCACCGCGCTCGAGCTGCAGTGGTACGAGGACCTGGGACTCTGCGGCGAAGGAGAGGGCGCCAAGCTGCTACGGGAGGGTGCGACCGCTCCGGGCGGACGCATACCTGTCAACCCGAGTGGTGGGCTCGCCTCCTTCGGAGAGGCCGTTCCGGCTCAGGCTATCGCCCAAGTGTGCGAACTCACCTGGCAGTTGAGGGGCACGGCAGGGGCACGGCAGGTGGCGGGGGCGCGCGCGGGGATCACCGCGAACCAAGGTCTCTTCGGGCACGGCTCCTCGGTCGTCGCGGTGCGCTGAGCGCGATCGCCCGTCCCCGCACAGCTCATCGCAGGGGAGGGCGCGCGTGCACCGCGGGGGAAGGACCTACGCCGGTTAACCGTTGCCGTCCGCGACCTTGACGCTCCATCACCACCGGTGAACACTTCCGGTGTCAGTCGGCATCGCCGCACTTCGGCTCCGCGCCACTCAGGGCCCCTGTACGGGTGAAGGGTCTGCACCAAGAGCCTGTTCAGCGGGTCATCCCCCTCTGGGCGATTCGACTGCGACGGCACGCTCGCCATGGAAGCCGGGCGGGGCGCGGGACACCCCTGCCTTCGGCTGAAGTCACCGGGCACAGCCAGGCAGTAGTCGTGGGAAACGCACCCTGCACGGAGTACCGGGGCGACCGCCCCGGGCGAGGGCCTAGGAGCCGCCATGTACTCGAATGGGGACATCTTCGTCGGTGAGATCATCGGCACCGCGATTCTGATTCTCTTCGGCGCCGGCGTATGCGCCGCCGTCACCTTGAACTATTCGAAGGCGAAGGCCTCCGGATGGATCGTCATCGCCTTCGGATGGGGCTTCGGCGTGATGGCGGGGGCGTACACCGCCGCGCCGCTCTCCGGCGGCCACCTCAACCCGGCCGTCACGATCGGCATCGCCATCGACACGGGCAAGTGGGACAAGGTCTGGATCTACCTGCTCGGACAGATGATCGGCGCCATGCTCGGCGCCGTACTCGCGTATCTCGTCTATTTCGCGCAGTTCAACGCGAACGTCCCACGTGGCGGCGCGAAGAGCGACGCGGAGAGCGTGGACGAGCCGACGCCGACCCTCGGCATCTTCTCGACCGGCCCCGAGATCCGTAACCCCGTCGCCAACCTGCTCACCGAGATCATCGGGACCATTGCCCTGGTGCTTCCGCTGCTCGCCTTCGGCCTCACCAAGGGCCTCGGCGAGTCCGGCACGCTCGTGCTGATCGTCGCCTTCCTGGTCGTCGGCATCGGCCTCTCGCTCGGCGGGCCCACCGGCTATGCCATCAACCCGGCCCGCGACCTGGGCCCACGCATCGTGCACACGTTCCTGCCGATCCCGAACAAGGGCACGTCCGACTGGAGTTACGCCTGGATCCCCGTGGCCGGGCCCCTGATCGGCGGAGCGCTCGCAGGTCTCATCTACAACGCAGCCTTCTGACTCAAGGGGTAGCCATGCCGGACAACTCCGAGAAGTTCGTCGCCGCCATCGACCAGGGCACCACCTCAAGCCGCTGCATCATCTTCAATCACTCGGGCGAGATCGTCGCCGTGGACCAGCGCGAACACCGCCAGATCTTCCCGAAGCCAGGCTGGGTCGAGCACGATGCCACCGAGATCTGGTCCAAGGTGCAGGCCGTGGTCGCGGGGGCGATCGCCAAGGCCGGGCTCCGTGCCGACCAGGTCAGCGCGCTCGGCATCACCAACCAGCGCGAGACGACCGTCCTGTGGGACCGCGCCACGGGCAAGCCGGTGCACAACGCGATCGTCTGGCAGGACACCCGGACGTCCGCACTCTGCAACGAACTGGGCGGCGCGGACGGCCAGGACAGGTTCCGGGAGCAGACAGGACTGCCCCTCGCGAGCTACTTCTCCGGGCCCAAGGCGGCCTGGCTGCTCGACAACGTGCCGGGATTGCGGGCGCGCGCCGAGCGCGGCGAGATCGCCTTCGGCACCATCGATTCCTGGCTGATCTGGAACCTCACCGGCGGCACTGACGGCGGCGTGCACGTCACCGACGTCACCAACGCCGGGCGCACCATGCTGATGAACCTGGCCACGCTCCAGTGGGACCAGTCGATCCTGGCCGCGATGAACGTCCCCGAGGCGATCCTGCCGGAGATCCGGTCGTCGGCCGAGGTCTACGGAACGGCCGTCGGGCAGCTCTCCGGTGTGCCGGTGGCATCCGCCCTCGGAGACCAGCAGGCGGCCATCTTCGGGCAGGCCTGCTACGACACGGGGACGGCGAAGAACACGTATGGAACGGGCAGTTTCCTGTTGCTCAACACCGGTAACCGGCCCGTGCCTTCGAAGAACGGGCTGCTCACCACGATGGGCTACAAGATCGGCTCCGATGCGCCCGTCTACTGCCTCGAAGGGGCGATCGCCATCACCGGCGCGCTGGTGCAGTGGTTCCGCGACCAGCTCGGCATCATCCGCAGCGCCGACGAGATCGAGCCCCTGGCCGCGAGCGTGGAGGACAACGGCGGCGCGTACATCGTGCCCGCGTTCTCCGGCCTCTTCGCGCCCTACTGGCGCTCCGACGCCCGTGGAGTCGTCACCGGACTCACCCGCTACGTCACCAAGGCCCATCTGGCACGCGCCGTCCTGGAGGCGACCAGCTGGCAGACCCGCGAGGTCGTCGACGCCATGTACCAGGACTCCGGGGTGCAGCTGCGGTCCCTGAAGGTGGACGGCGGCATGACGAAGAACAATCTGCTGATGCAGCATCAGGCCGACATCCTCGGGGTGCCGGTGATCCGGCCGAAGGTCTCCGAGACGACGTGTCTGGGCGCCGCGTACGCCGCCGGGCTCGCGACCGGCGTGTGGAACGACCTCGACGAGCTGAAGGCGCACTGGCAGCGGGACGTCGAATGGACGCCTGCGATGGCCGAGGAGGCACGCGAGCGCGAATACCACAACTGGCACAAAGCAGTGGAACGGAGCTTCGGCTGGCACGAGGACAGCGCGAGCTGAGCCGGAGACGACCACGGCCCGTACCCCGGTCGGCGGGGGTACGGGCCATGGCTCCGTCCGGTCACGTCGTCGCGGGTTCCCTGGCCGCGGCTGCCGCCGTCATCGCATGCTGGACCACTCCGATGAGCACTTCCTTGACGGACTGCCGCTCGCGCGCGTCGCACATCACCACGGGGACTCCGGGATCGAGGTCGAGCGCCTGGCGTACGGAGTCGGCGGGGTATCGGGACGCGCCTTCGAAGCAGTTGACGCCGACTACGAAGGGTATGGAGCGCCGCTCGAAGTAGTCGACGGCGGCGAAGCAGTCCTCGAGGCGGCGGGTGTCGGCGAGGACCACGGCCCCGAGTGCTCCGGTGGCCAGCTCGTCCCAGAGGAACCAGAAGCGGTCCTGGCCCGGGGTGCCGAAGACATAGAGCACCAGGTCCTCGCGGAGCGTGATCCGGCCGAAGTCCATGGCGACGGTGGTGGTGTGCTTGCCCGAGACACCGCTGGTGTCGTCGACCGGCCTGCCCGCCTCGCTGAGCGCCTCCTCGGTGCGCAGCGGCTTGATCTCGCTGACCGCGCCGACAAGAGTCGTCTTGCCGACTCCGAAGCCGCCCGCCACCAGGATCTTCAGCGTCACCGGCTCGACGGGGGCCTTGCCGCGCTCAGAACGCTTGAAGATCATCGCTCGCTTCTCCTGGATCAGTTGCTTCGGGGGTTGCGCTTGCTTCATCAGGGGTTCCGCTTGCTTCAGTCGTATCGAGCGCGGCACGGCCGTATCCGCCGCCGCCAGGGGTTTCGATCACGAGTACGTCGCCGGGTCCCGCGTCCGCGAAATCGCTGCCGCCGAGCGCCTGGACGGTGCCGTCGGCGCGCTCCACGCGGTTCGTGCCGAGCGCTCCGGGGCTACCGCCCGCCATGCCGTACGGCGCCACCCTGCGGTGCTGCGAGAGCGTGGACACCGTCATCGGTTCGCGGAACCGGATGCGGCGCACGGCCCCGTCCCCGCCGCGCCACCTCCCGCTGCCGCCGCTGCCCCGCCGCACCGCGAACTCCTCGAGCAGCACGGGAAGGCGCCATTCGAGCACTTCGGGATCGGTGAGCCGGGAGTTGGTCATATGGGTCTGGACGACGGATGCCCCGTCGAAGCCGTCGCCCGCGCCGGATCCGGAGGCCACCGTCTCGTAGTACTGATGGCGGTCGTTTCCGAAGGTGACGTTGTTCATCGTGCCGGAGCCCTCGGCCTGGACGCCCAGGGCGCCGTAGAGCGCACCGGTGATCGCCTGTGAGGTCTCGACGTTCCCGGCGACGACGGCCGCCGGAGGCTCGGGCGCGAGCAGGGAGCCAGGCGGCACGATGATGCGCAGTGGGCGCAGGCAGCCGTCGTTGAGCGGGATGTCCTCGGCCACCAGAGTGCGGAAGACGTACAGGACCGCGGCGTTGACCACCGCGAAGGGTGCGTTGAAGTTGGTGGCGAGCTGGGGGGACGTACCGGTGAAGTCGACGGTCGCCGAGCGTGCTTCGCGGTCCACCGAGACGTGGACCCGGATGACGGCTCCCGAGTCGGTTGGATAGGCGAACTCGCCCTCTTCCAGGGCGTCGATGACACGGCGTACCGCTTCCTCGGCGTTGTCCTGGACGTGCCTCATGTACGCCTGGACGACATCGAGCCCGAAGTTCTCGATCATGCGGGCTACTTCGTCGACGCCCTTCTGGTTGGCGGCGATCTGGGCGCGCAGGTCGGCGAGGTTGGTGGCCGGGTTGCGGGAGGGGTACGGGGCGTCGGTGAGCAGGCTCAGGGTCTCGGCCTCGCGGAAGCGACCGCCCTCCACAAGAAGCCAGTTGTCGAAGAGGATGCCTTCCTCCTCGATGGTGCGGCTGTTCGCGGGCATGGAGCCGGGGGCGATGCCGCCGATCTCGGCGTGATGCCCGCGCGAGGCCACGTAGAAGAGGATCCGCTGCCCCCGCTCCCCCGCAGTGTCGAAGACCGGGGTGATGACCGTGACGTCAGGGAGGTGGGTCCCTCCGTGGTACGGGTCGTTGACGGCGTAGGTGTCCCCGGGGCGCATACTCGCGCCACGCCGTTGGATCACCTCCTTCACGCTGGTGCCCATGGAGCCCAAGTGCACCGGGATGTGCGGGGCGTTGGCGACCAGGTTGCCGTCCGGGTCGAAGAGCGCGCAGGAGAAATCGAGCCTCTCCTTGATGTTGACCGACTGGGCCGTGGACTCCAGGCGGGCGCCCATCTGTTCGGCGATCGACATGAAGAGGTTGTTGAAGACTTCGAGGAGTACGGGGTCGGCCTCGGTGCTCGCGCTGGAACCCTCGGGCACCGCCACACGTTCCATGACCAGGTGTCCCTCGCGTGTGATGGCCGCCTGCCAGCCGTCGTCCACGATCGTCGTGGCGCTGGCCTCGGTGATGATCGCGGGTCCGGTGACGGTCTCGCCGGGCGGCAGTTCCTCGCGCCGGTGCAGGAGGACGTCGCGCCAGATGCCGCCCGTGTGCAGGCTGACGGTCTCCGGGGTGCCCTGCCGGGTGGCGACGACAAGCGTGGAGAGGTCGGGCTGCTCGGTCAGTCCTGTGGCCTCCACGGAGAGGGCCTCGACGACGACAGGGCGGTCCAGGGTGAAGGAGTAGGTGGTGCGGTGGTTCTCTTCGAAGACGCGGGTCATGGTGTCCGGCTCCGTGAGCTCCACGGTGAGCGTGGTGTCGGTGCCGTCGTAGCGCAGTTGGGCGCGTCGGGTGACGCGGATGCGTTCCTCGGGCACGTCCTCCGCGCGGAGTTCGGCGCGGGCCGCTTCCTCGAGGTCGTCGGCGGTCTTCAGGACGTGGGGCATCGCGGACGGTTCGAGGCGGGCCTCCACGGACTGTTCGCGCATCGCGGTGGTGTCGGCGAGGCCGATGCCGAGCGCGGACAGCACGCCTGCCATCGGTGGTACGAGGACGGTGCGGATGCCGAGCGAGTCGGCGACCATGCAGGCGTGCTGGCCGCCCGCGCCGCCGAATGTCGTGAGGGCGTAGCGGGTGACGTCGTGGCCTTTCTGGACCGAGATCCGCTTGACGGCGGAGGCGATATTGGCGACCGCGATCCGTAGATAGCCCTCGGCGACCTGCTCGGGAGTGCGGTCGTCGCCGGTGCGGTCCCTGATGTCGCGGGCCAAGACCGCGAAGCGGTCGCGTACGAGTGTCTCGTCGAGCGGCTGATCGCCGTTCGGCCCGAATACCCGGGGGAAGTGGGCGGGCTGGACGCGGCCGAGCGCGACGTTCGCGTCGGTGACCGTGAGCGGGCCGCCGCCCCGGTAGCTCGCCGGGCCCGGTGTCGCGCCCGCCGAGTCGGGTCCCACGCGGTATCGGCTCCCGTCGAAGTGCAGCACGGAGCCGCCACCCGACGCGACCGTGTGGATGTCCAGCATCGGCGCACGAAGCCGCACGCCCGCGATCTGGGTGGTGAAGACCCGCTCGTACTCGCCCGCGTAGTGCGACACGTCCGTGGATGTGCCGCCCATGTCGAAGCCGATGACGCGGTCGAAGCCCGCACGGTGCGACATGCGGGCCATGCCGACGATGCCGCCAGCGGGCCCGGACAGGATCGCGTCCTTGCCACGGAACTGGCCCGCTTCGGTGAGGCCGCCGTTCGACTGCATGAACATCAGCCGCACGCCCCGGAGTTCATCGGCGACGTGCTGGACGTAGCGGTGCAGGACGGGCGAGAGATACGCGTCGACGACGGCCGTGTCCCCGCGCGGGACCAGTTTCATCAGAGGGCTGACCTCACTGGAGAGTGAGACCTGCGGAAAGCCTGTGCGGTCCGCGAGTCCACCGATGGCCCGCTCGTGGGCGGGGTACAGATGGCTGTGCATACAGACGACCGCCACGGCCCGGATGCCGTCTTCGTAGGCCTGGCGCAGTGGCGCGGCGAGCTGCTCCAGGTCGGGGGCGCGCACGACGTCCCCTTCCGCGGTGACGCGTTCGTCGACCTCGATGACCTGGTCGTACAGCAGCTCCGGGAGGACGATCTCGCGGGCGAAGATCTGCGGGCGGTTCTGATAGGCGATGCGCAGGGCGTCGCCGAAGCCGCGGGTGATCACCAGAGCGGTGGGCTCGCCCTTGCGCTCCAGGAGGGCGTTGGTGGCGACGGTGGTGCCCATGCGGACGGCGTCGATGCGTACGTCTGCCGGGTCGTCGGGTACGCCAGGGGCGGCGCCCAGGAGTTCACGAATGCCCGCGACGGCCGCGTCGGCGTAGCGGGACGGATTGTCCGACAGGAGCTTGTGCGTGAGCAGGTGCCCGTCGGGACGCCGCCCGACGACGTCCGTGAAGGTGCCGCCCCTGTCGACCCAGAACTGCCAGCCAGTCACGTCTCACTCCCGCTTCCGCGCTGTTCAGAGCGCCCGGAGGCCGTTGATCACGTCGCGCAGAATACTCTCGTCGGGCAGTTCCGCCGGGGGTACGGGACGTGTCACGTGCACCAGTTCGTCGTCGACCAGATCGCCGATGAGGACGCGGATCACTCCGATGGGAAGGTCGAGTTCGGCCGCCAGTTCGGCGACCGACTGAGGGCTGTCACGGCAGAGCCCGACGATGTCCACATGCTCCGGAGACAGCGTCCTGTCGGCCTCCGGGTCACCGGCGCGGGCCTCCGCGATGACGACCGCGATCAGATCGAGGCGGTGCTGGGCCGGGCTCGTGGTGCGGCCGCGTGTCATCGCGTACGGGCGCACCACGGGCCCGGCGTCGTCGTCGAACCAGCGAGGCGTCCCCTGTGTCCCTTGACCGTCTTCGCTCATACCCTCCCGCTACCCTCCCGTGGTCAGGTCGGTGCGTGGCGCCGTACCCAGATGCACACCCACCCTCTTGACCAGCAGCGTCATCTCGTAGGCGACCAGACCTACGTCGGAGTCCGCGTCCGCGAGGACGGCGAGACAGCTGCCGTCGCCGGCAGCCGTGACGAAGAGGAACGCGTCGTCGAGCTCGACCACGGTCTGGCGGACCCGGCCCGCATCGAAGTGGCGCCCGACGCCCTTGGCGAGGCTGTGGAAGCCGGAGGCGACAGCCGCGAGGTGCTCGCTGTCCTCCCTGGTCAGATCCTTCGATACGCCGGTGGGCAGACCATCGCCGGAGAGCACGAGCGCCTTGCGGATGCTGGCGACCCGCTGCACCAAGTCGTCGAGGAGCCAGTTCAGCTCTCCCGATCCCCCGGATGTGGCGGTACGTGCGTCGGCCTTCGGTGCGGTCATCGACCGTCCCCCTCAGATGTGGTTCCTGGTGCTGTGCCGTCGGAGGCGTCTTCGCCCGCGGCGTTCTCTTCACGGCCACGCTGCCAGCCACGCTGGAGCGAAGCCATCCGGCTGCGAACCTCATCGGCGTCGCGCTCTTCCGGCCTGGTCGTGGCCGGGGCCGAGTCGCGTTCCGTGCGGTGCTCCGGCCCGTCCTTCAGCTGCGGGGCGAGGTTGGCCTGACGGACGCGCCGTGGCAGTCCGCCGGGGGCTGTGGTGGACACCCGGTCGGCGTCCGGTGACGTCCCGGTGCCGGTCCTGGGCTCCGGGCGGGGCTGGGGCTCCGCCCGCCGGTTGCGCCTGGGGAGGTCCGGCGGCGGGTCGCCGGCCGAGGTGACGTCATGATGCGGCGGCGAGAGGTCGGGCCAGGCGGACTGCGGCTCGGGGCGGCGCGGCAGGTCCACTGCCTCGGCTGCGCTGCGGCCGCTGGTCCTGTCCACCACGCTTTCCCTGTCCACCGCGCCGCCCTGAGGACGTCCCGCAGAGGCCCCTGAGCGCTCCGGGCGCTCCGGGTCCTCGTCGGCGTCCCCTGCCGCCCCCCGGGGCCTCGTGTGCGTCACGGGGCGGCCGTGCGAGGAGACCAGCTTCGGGGTCCTGCGGCGGGGCAGCGCCACGGGGTCCCCATGGTCGCCGGATTCGCCTGAGCCGCCGGAGTCACTGCCGCTCGAGTCACCGAAGCCGCTGCCGCCTGGTGCCGAGTCGTCGGAGCGGGTGGGTTCGCGCTCGCCCGTCTCCCGCTCGTCGCGGGCCTGCTGGTGCTGTTCGTCCCCCGGGACCCCGGCCATGCGGCGGCGCGGGCGGAAGAGGCCGCCGCGCTCGCTGTCGTCGTCGCCGATCGCGCCGGGGAAGGGGTCCAGGCCCGCCATGCCGACCGGCGCCTCCAGCTCGACGGGGCCGTCGAGGAGGGACGCGGGCAACCCGGGCAGCTGTACGGGAACTTGGCCGAGCGCGGCTTTCCTGTCCCCTGCGCTGTCGCGGCCCACGGCCTCCTTGGGCTGCGGCCGGTCTAGGCGGAATCCGATGCCGTTCGTGTCCGGTACGTCGTCCGTGAGCAGCGTCTCCGGGATGAACACGACGGCGGTGGTCCCGCCGTACGGAGAGGGCTGCAAGGAGACGCGTACGCGCTGCCGCTGGGCGAGTCGGCTCACTACGAA
Organism: Streptomyces sp. NPDC048441; assembly: GCF_043200235.1. NCBI lineage: Bacteria > Bacillati > Actinomycetota > Actinomycetes > Kitasatosporales > Streptomycetaceae > Streptomyces > Streptomyces sp. NPDC048441. The sequence continues at coordinate 535,674 of NZ_JBICXM010000004.1, read as the reverse complement.
GAGGCCGAGTCTGTCGGTGTCGGAGAGTTCGAACTCCGGTGTCTCCGCGAGGCGCAGGTTGGCGTCCAGGAGTGCGTCGGCCGCCATGCCGAGACCCCGGTCGTGGATCTCCAGAGTGAAGCCGTTGGCAACGTGCTCGCCGAGGACTTGCACCGCGGTGTGCGGGGGCGAGAACACCGTGGCGTTCTCCAGGAGTTCGGCCATCAGGTGGGTGAGGTCGGCGACCGCGGGCCCGGTGACGGCGATGCGCGGCAGGCGGCGCACCTCGATGCGTTCGTAGTCCTCGACCTCGGCGACGGCAGCGCGGACGACGTCCATGAGCTGGACGGGCTTGCGCCACTGCCGGGACGGGGCGGCGCCGGACAGGATCACGAGGCCCTCGGCGTGCCGCCTCATGCGGGTGGTGAGGTGGTCGAGGCGGAAGAGGTCGGCGAGTTCGTCGGTGTCCTCGGTCCTGCGCTCCATCGTGTCGAGCAGGGTGAGCTGCTTGTGAAGGAGCACCTGGCTGCGCCGGGCGAGGTTGACGAACACCTCGGAGACGCCGCGGCGCAGGTCGGCCTGTTTGACGGTGGCCTCGACCGCGGCGCGCTGCAGCGTGTTGAGTGCCTGGCCGACCTGGCCGATCTCGTCCTTCTCGTACGTGAGGCGGGGAGCTTCGGTCTCGACGTCCACCTGTTCGCCCGCCGCCAGGCGGCGCAGCACGCCGGGCAGCCGGACGCCGGACGCCTCGTGGGCCTCCAGGCGCAGGCGGCGCAGGTCGCGGATGAGGCTGCGGCCGATGCGCATGGACATGAAGATCGAGAACAGCAGCGCGAGCAGGCCGAACACGCCCGCCACGGCGACCCGGATGATCACGCCGACGGCAACCGGCTCGACCCGGTCCTGGAAGCGGTCGCCCGCCGCCTTGTCGCGCTCGGCGAGATCCTTGAGCGCCTTGCCCGAAGCGGAGTCCCAGCGCGCCGACGTGACGACGTGCGGCGTACCGGGCGCGGCCTCGATGACGTCCTTCTCGGCGCCCCTCAGCTGCGTCGTCTCGGCGCCGTTCCAGTAGCGCTCGTACGTGGCGCGTTCGTCCTCGGGCAGCTGGGCGAGGTTGACCTCGTACAGGAGCGTGCGCTGGGCCCTGAGGTCGGAGATCTCCCGGATCTCCTTCTTGGTGAGGCGGCGCGCGACCAGTGCGGAACCGAGCAACGCGTCCTCTCGGGAGAGCAGTTCACGCGCGCGTGACACCCCGACGAGCGCCCGGCGCTGCTCGTCCATCGTCACGTCGTCGAGACCGTGGAGGGTCATCAGGAAGCCGTAGCAGGGATCGATCAGCTTCGTATACATCTTCAGGGCGCCGGCCCGGGTGATCGTGCCTTCCTCGACCGTGCGGCGCAGCGACTCGATGCCCTCGAAGGAGTCGAGGAGAGAGGCGAGCCGGTCCGCCGACTGTCCGGTGACCTCGTCCCGTACATCCGGGTCGGCCGCGTTGTCCACGACCTTGGCCACCGTGTCATCGGTGGCCGTACGGCTGCGGCGCAGTGCGGCGAGCGCGTCGGACGCGCGGGGGTCGGCGAGATAGACGAGGGTCTGGCGGCGTTCCTGCTGGACGACCCGGGCGGTGTCCTCGATCGGGTAGCCGATCTTGTCGACGACGTTCGAGGCGTCGATGAGGTCCTTGGCCGACTGGCCGGTGAGATAGGTGGCGAAACCCCACATCGCGGTCAGGGAAATGAGCGGCACCAGCAGCAATGCCACGATCTTCCGGCGGATGGACTTCCCGCGAAAGCGCATGGCCTCCCCCAGATCGGCCCCCTTCGGCCACGCAATGGCCAGGGGCACACATGTGCGTCAACAAACGGCGTGAGCCTACTACTGACCCAGGAGCAACTCGAAGGCGCGTCCGGACGGAATTCAGCCGTGACGTGAAACGGACGTCCCTAGTTGTCCCTCCAATTCGGGAGATTGCATCCCGCGTGTGGCACATGCCACTCGGCACAATCACCCCTACCGATCGACCCAGTTGGCCGGATCTCTTCGCTCTCCCGAAACCGCTCGGGAATCTTCCCGGCCCCTCGTTCGTCTTTCAGTGCGGGAGTTGGGGACAGCGGGCACCAGAGACCGCAGGGCGTGCCGAGGTGGCGTAAAGCTGCGTATACCGGGCAGCCAATGGGAGAGCGGGACCGCCGACATCTCAGCGAGCGGCATCGGGGGGAGTGACGAGTTGATGGGCACGGCAGAGCGCCGACAAGCGCCTGAGGAGCGGTACGAGGCATCCGGGCGTCCGTACGGCGAGAGCGGCAGGGATCTGTGGGTCGAGGAGCCGGCGAGCAGGCGCCGGTTGCCCGATCCGGTGCGCACGGCAGCGGTGCGGGCCGTCATCATCGTGGCGCTGACCCTCATACAGGCGATGACGGCGTTCCTGAGCGCCCTTGCGGGATCCTGGCTGTCCTTCCCGATGGTGCTCAGCAGCGTGGCCAGCACGGTGGTGGCCACCTGGGGCGTCCTCGATGTGTGGGTGACCCGCCAGGTGTGGAACCAGCGGCACGGGGTGATCTCGGTGCCGAGCAGCACGGCGCGTCAGCTGCGACGCGAGCGGCGCCGGGCCCGTCGGCAGGCTCGGGTGGCCGCGCGGGGCGAGGGACGCATACGGAGGCGGGGCGGAGCGGGGCAGTTGTCGCACTCCTAGGAGTTGTTGCACTCCTAGGAGTCGTCGCCCTCCTCAGGGTTGTCGACCTCCCAGGAGTCACGCACCCTGGCCTCAGACCCCCGCGGGCACCCCTGCCGGCGCCGGTACCGCCGTCGGCTCGGCCGCATCCGCCTTCAGTTCGCGCCGCTTCCGCATGAACGGACGCGGCCGGTCGATCGCGAGCACCGCCGTGGTGCGCCCTTCTCGCTCGTACGCGGCGAGGAAGCTCCCGTCGTCCGGCGCCCCTTCGAGGATGCGCACGGTGTCATCGACGTGCCGCCGTCCCGCGAACTGGATACGGGAGCCGTACTGGTCGGACCAGAAGTACGGGAGCGGGCGGACCGTCTCGACGGTGTGGCCTGCCAACAAGTTCCGGACGGCGACGCGCGGTTGCTCCGTGGCGCTCGTCCAGTGCTCGGCCCGCGTGGCGCCCACGCGGGCGACATCGCCCACAGCGACGACGTGCGGAAGGCTGGTGACACAGCCGTCGTCGCAGAGGACTCCGTCGGCCAGGGCGAGGGTCGAGCCCGCGAGCCAGCCGGTGTTGGGGGCTGCCCCGATGCCGACGACGACCACGTCGGCGGGGATCATCCGGCCGTCGGACAGCTCCACTGCGGTGACGCCGGTGATGGGGGCGGTGGTGTCGCCGGTGATGTCCTTGTTGCCGGGGACGCCGGTCGCGCCGCCATGCAGCGCGGCCACGCCGGTGCCGGTCAGCAGCTCCGTGCCCCCGCGCTTGTGCAGTCCGGCGCACACCGCCGCCATGTCCGCGCCGAGTTGCGGGAGAAGCGGCAGCGGGGCCGCCTCGACGACCGTCACGTCGTGCCCGAGCGCCACGCACGAGGACGCGGTCTCGGCGCCGATGAACCCGCCGCCGATCACCACGACCCGCAGCGGGCCGATGGTCAGCTCCGCGCGCAGGGCGCGGGCGTCGTCCAGGGTGCGCAAGGTGTGGACCCCTGCCAGGGGCGGCCCCGGCAGCCGACGCGCGGACGCGCCGGTCGCGATGACCACCCCATCGCTCGCGACGGTCCTGCCGTCTTCGAGGACCACGGTGCGAGCGCGCGGGTCAAGACCGCGGGCGCGCACCCCGAGCAGCCACTCGGCGGCGATCTCGGCCGTCTCCTCGCCGTCGGACAGGGCGAGTTGATCCTCATCCGCCTTGCCGGTCAGGAAGTCCTTGGAGAGCGGCGGCCTGTCGTACGGTGGGTGCGGCTCGTCGCCGATGATCACGAGCCGTCCGTCGAATCCCTGGGCGCGCAGCTCGCGCGCCGCGTACAGCCCGGCGAGCGAGGCGCCCACCACGGTAATGGTCCTCATGCGGCGGAACCCTCCTCGGCCACCAGGTGGACATGGATCGTGCCGTCATCGACGCTCACCCGGTGGGTGCGCACGGCGCGGCGGGCGGGCAGGCAGGTCGGCCGCCCGGTACGGAGATCGAATGAGGCGGCGTGCAGCGGGCATTCGACCAGACAGCCCTCGAGCCACCCCTCCGAGAGAGAGGCGTCCTGGTGGCTACAGGTGTCGTCGATGGCGTAGATCTCGCCCTCGGCGTTGAACACCGCGATGGGTGGCGTGGTGTCGATGCGGACGGATTCGCCCGCGGGGAGGTCTTCTAGGCGGCAGACGGGAATCATGGGCCCCCCTCTTGATCTCTCTCGGCCCGGTCCTGACGCCTTCCCGGCACAGGACCCTTCGGTAACATGATGTTTCGCATGGCGCACGAGGGAGCGCTATACGCAACAGAATCCGGTCGGGATGCCCATCACGTCAAGGGCTTCCCGAAGACGCGGCTTCAACGGGCCGCCAGGTGGTGAGAGTGGACATATGACCGGTACGCGGAAACAGCCTGATCAGAACGAGAAGCCGCGCGAGAACCGGCCCGAGAACCAGCCCGAGCCACGCGAGAAACAGCCGAAAGCCGCACCGGGATCCGTCCAGTCCGTGGACCGCGCGGTCAGCGTCCTGGAGATACTCGCCCGACTCGGCGAGGCCGGAGTCACCGAGATCGCCGACGAGCTGGGGGTGCACAAGTCGACGGCGTTCCGGCTGCTCGGAGTCCTGGAGAACCGGGGCCTCGTGGGCCAGGCCAAGGACCGCGGGAAGTACTTCCTGGGGGCCGGCGTACTCCGCCTCGCGGGGGCGGCGGCAGTGCGTCTGGACATCTCCCAGGAGGGTGGCCCCGTCTGCCGCGATCTCGCCGACGAACTGGGCGAGACCGTCAACATCGCGATCATCGACGAGGACGCCGCGGTCAACATCATGCAGGCCCGCGGCCCCTCGTCGGTGACCGCGCAGAACTGGCTCGGCAGGCGCACCCCGCTGCACGCCACCTCCAGCGGCAAGATCCTCCTGGCCCACCTCCCGACGACTCTGCGCGAGGGCCTGATCGCGCGTACGCTGCCGCGCCTGACCGAGCACACGGTGACCGGAACGGTGGCGCTGCGCGGCGAGCTCGAGGTCGTCGTCGACCGGGGGTACGCCATCGCCGTGGAGGAGCTCGAAGTGGGCCTGGCCGCCGTCGCCGCACCGGTGCGGGCGCACGACGGCAAGGTGATCGGGGCGCTCAGCACGTCAGGGCCCGTGTACCGCCTGACCGAGGACCGCCTCACCGAGCTCGCCAAGCGCACGGTCGCCGCCGCACTCGAGCTGTCGCGACGGATGGGCTACGGCTTCTGACGGGCCGCCGCTAGACGCCTGATACGAGGGCGGAGCCAGGGATTCCCGGCTCCGCCCTCCTTGCGTGTGCCAGTGCGTGTGCCAGTGCGTGTGTCGGTCACGTTTCGCTGTGCCCAGGTGATTTGCGAAGGCTTAACTCCCACCCCTTGACGACCTCTTGATGGCGTTCCCACTATGTCTCTCATAGCGCAACCCGTCGTGCAGTGCGCAACAGCAGAGGAGCCTGGCCGTGCCACACGAGGTCCGTGCCGTCGTCGCCACGAAGAAGGGCGCACCCGTCGAGGTGCAGACGATCGTCGTGCCAGATCCAGGACCGGGAGAGGTCCTCGTCTCTGTGCAGGCCTGCGGGGTCTGCCACACGGATCTGCACTACCGGGAAGGCGCGATCAACGACGACTTCCCGTTCCTGCTCGGCCATGAGGCCGCCGGTACCGTCGAGGCGGTCGGCGCCGACGTCACCGACCTCTCCCCCGGCGACTATGTGGTGCTCGCCTGGCGCGCCCCCTGCGGAGCCTGCCGCTCCTGTCTGCGCGGTCGCCCCTGGTACTGCTTCGACTCCCGTAACGCCGCCCAGCCCATGACCCTCCTGGACGGCACCCCCCTGAGTCCCGCCCTCGGCATCGGCGCCTTCGCCGAGAAGACCCTGGTCGCCGCCGGGCAGGCGGTGAAAGTGGACCCGGCGGCACGCCCCGAGGCCGCCGGTCTCATCGGCTGCGGGGTGATGGCCGGATACGGGGCCGCCGTGAACACCGGCGGGGTGGGACGCGGCGACACCGTGGCTGTCATCGGCTGCGGGGGCGTCGGCAACGCCGCGATCGCCGGGGCCTCCCTCGCGGGAGCGCGCCGCGTCATCGCCGTCGACATCGACGAGGCCAAGCTCGACGGGGCGACCCGGTTCGGCGCCACGCACACCGTCAACTCCCGTCGCACGGACCCGGTCGACGCGGTCCGCGAGCTCACCGGCGGTTTCGGGGTCGACGTGGCGATCGACGCGGTCGGCACCCCGTCGACGTACAAACAGGCCTTCTACATGCGCGATCACGCGGGTGTGCTCGTGCAGGTCGGTGTGCCCGACCCGCGGATGACGATCGATCTGCCGCTGATCGATCTGTTCTCGCGCGGGGGCGCCCTCAAGTCCTCCTGGTACGGCGACTGTCTGCCGACGCGGGACTTCCCGATCCTCGTCGACCAGTATCTGAGCCGCAGGCTCGACCTCGGCGGGTTCGTCTCCGAGACCATCACGCTCGACCAGGTCGAGGAGTCGTTCGGCAGGATGCACCGCGGTGAGGTCCTGCGTTCGGTGGTGGTCCTGTGAGCGACACCGCCTCCGCGCCGCAGGCCGACGCTCCGGCGCTCCAGGCCGAATCCCCGACACCCCGCGTCGTCATCGTCGGCGCAGGCATCGTCGGCTGTTCCCTCGCCGACGAGCTGACCGCCCGCGGCTGGACCAACGTCACCGTCCTCGAACAGGGCCCGCTGGCCGCCCCGGGCGGTTCCACTTCGCACGCCCCCGGTCTGGTCTTCCAGACCGGCCCTTCCAAGACCCTGACCACGTTCGCCACGTACACGATTCAGAAGTTCGGGGCGCTCGAAGTGGACGGCCTGTCCTGCTTCAACCCCGTCGGTGGCCTCGAACTCGCCACCACGCCCGAGCGCTTGGCCGACCTGCACCGCAAGGCCGGATACGCCGCCTCCTGGGGCATCCGCGCGGATCTGGTCGGACCCTCACGGTGCAAGGAGATGTGGCCGCTCATCGACGAGGGCAAGGTCCTGGGCGGTCTGCACACCCCCGACGACGGGCTCGCCCGCGCCGTGCTCGCCTGCCGTGCGCAGATCGAGCGGGCACGCGCGCGTGGAGCGCGTTTTCTCGACCGGCACACCGTGACCGGCGTGGAGCAGGAGGACGGCCGCGTCACCGCCGTCGTCACCGACCGGGGCACCTTCCCCGCCGACCACGTCGTATCGGCGGCGGGCTTCTGGGGTCCGGTGATCAGCCGGATGGCCGGTGTCGACATACCCCTGCTCCCGCTCGCCCACCAGTACGCGAAGACGGAGCCGCTCCCCGAGCTCGCGGGCGTCAACGACCCGCGCGCGGAGGCTTCGAAGCCGATCCTCCGCTTCCAGGACCGCGATCTGTACTTCCGTGAGCACACCGACCGCATCGGCATCGGTTCGTACGCCCACCGCCCGCTGCCCGTGGACGCGTTCACGGTCCCGGCGTACGACGACGCGAAGGAGATGCCGTCCTCTTACCCCTTCACCGAGGAGGATTTCGCGCCGAGTTGGGAGGACTGCCGCTGGCTGCTGCCCCCACTGCGGGACGCCGAGATCGCGGAGGGATTCAACGGAGTCTTCTCCTTCACGCCGGACGGGATGCCGGTCCTCGGCGAGTCCCGTGCCCTGCGCGGCTTCTGGCTGGCCGAGGCGGTGTGGGTGACGCACTCCGCGGGCGTGGCCAAGGCGGTCGCCGAGTGGATGGTCGACGGGCAGCCCTCCATCGACGTGCACGACTGCGACCTCACGCGCTTCGAGGATGCCCAGCGCTCCCCTTCGTACGTCGCCGACCGCGGGGCACAGCAGTTCGTCGAGGTCTACGACGTGCTCCATCCGTTGCAGCCCATGGAGCAGCCGCGCCCCCTGCGGGTCAGCCCCTTCTATGCTCGGCAGCAGGAGTTGGGCGCCGTCTTCCTTGAGGGCGGCGGCTGGGAGCGCCCGCACTGGTACGAGGCGAACGCCCCGCTCCTCGCGGACGTCGAGGTCCCCGAACGCGACGCCTGGTCGGCCCGCTACTGGTCGCCGATCGCGGCCGCGGAGGCCAAGGCGACCCGCGAGAAGGTCGCCCTCTACGACATGACGCCGCTGCGCCGCCTGGAGGTGTCAGGCCCCGGAGCGCTCACCTTCCTCCAGCGCATGACCTCCAACAACCTGGCGAAGAAGCCAGGTGCGGTGACGTACACCCTCCTCCTCGACGAGTCGGGCGGCATCCGCTCCGACCTGACAGTGGCCCGTCTCGCCCCGGACCGCTTCCAGGTCGGCGCCAACAGTCCGGCCGACCTGGACTGGCTCCTCCGGCACGCCCCCGGAGACGTCCAGCTGCGCGACATCACCTCCGGCACCTGCTGTATCGGCGTCTGGGGCCCGCTCGCCCGCGCTCTCGTCCAGCCGCTCACCCGCGACGACTTCTCGCACGAGGCGTTCGGCTACTTCAAGGCGAAGGAGACGTACATCGGGCATGTGCCCGTGACGGCGATGCGCCTCTCGTACGTCGGTGAGCTGGGCTGGGAGCTCTACGCGAGCGCCGATACCGGGCTCCGGCTCTGGGACACGCTGTGGGAGGCGGGGCAGGAGCACGGCGTGATCGCGGCCGGCCGGTCCGCCTTCAACAGCCTGCGCCTGGAGAAGGGTTACCGCGCCTGGGGTCACGACATGACCACCGAACACAACCCCTACGAGGCGGGCGTCGGCTTCGCGGTCCGCATGGACCGGGGCGACTTCCTGGGCCGTGCCGCGCTCGAACAACTCGGCGCCCCCGCCCGGAAGCTGACCGCCCTGCTCCTCGACGACCCGGCCGCCGTCGTCCTCGGCAAAGAGCCGGTCTACGTAGACGGGGTCCCGGCCGGTTACGTCACCAGCGCCTCGTACGGCTACACGCTGGGCCGTTGCGTCGCCTACGCGTGGCTCCCACAGCTGGAGACGGGCGCGGGCGTGCACATCGAGTACTTCGGCGAGAAGGTGCCCGCCACGGTCGCCGAGGAGCCGTTGTTCGACCCGAAGATGACCCGCATCCGCCGCTAGAGGCCCATCAGCCGCTGTATTGGAGGAAGCCCTGTGTCCCCCACCTATGACGTGATCGTGATCGGTCTCGGCGGCATGGGCAGCGCCGCCGCCCACCATCTGTCCGCGCGTGGCGCCCGTGTCCTCGGCCTGGAGAAGTTCGGGCCCGTGCACAACCGCGGGTCCAGCCACGGGGGTTCGCGCATCACCCGGCAGTCCTACTTCGAGGACCCCGCGTACGTCCCGCTCCTCCTGCGCTCGTACGAACTCTACGCACGCCTGGAGCGCGACACCGGGCGCGAGATCGCCACCCTGTGCGGCGGCGTGATGCTCGGCCGCCCCGAGAGCCGCACCGTCTCCGGATCGCTGCTCTCCGCACAGCAGTGGGACCTCCCGCACGAGATGCTCGACGCCCCCGGGATACGCCGCCGCTTCCCGACGCTCAGCCCGCGCGACGACGAGGTCGCGCTGTACGAGGCGCGGGCCGGCCTCGTCCGCCCCGAGAACACCGTCGCCGCACATCTTCAGCTCGCCACGCGGCAGGGCGCCGACCTGCACTTCGAGGAGCCGATGACGCGCTGGGAGCCGTATCGGGACGGCGTCCGCGTGCACACCGCCGAAGACACCTACACGGCGGGCCAGCTGGTGATCTGTCCGGGAGCCTGGGCGCCGCAGCTGCTCACCGACATCGGGGTGCCGTTCACCATCGAGCGGCAGGTCATGTACTGGTTCCAGCCGACCGGCGGCGTGCACCCCTTCCTGCCGCAGAACCACCCGATCTACATCTGGGAGGACGCCGACGACGTGCAGGTCTACGGCTTCCCGGCGATCGACGGCCCGGATCTCGGCGCGAAGGTCGCCTTCTTCCGCAAGGGCACCGCGTGCACTCCGGAGACCATCGAGCGCACGGTCCACGCGCATGAGGTCGAGGCGATGGCCGGGCACATGGCACGCCATATCCCGTCCCTGCCGGGGCAGTTCCTCAAGGCCGCGACCTGTATGTACTCCAACTCGCCCGACGAACACTTCGTCATCGCCCGCCACCCGGCCCACCCGGATTCGGTCACCGTCGCGGCCGGATTCTCCGGGCACGGCTTCAAGTTCGTGCCGGTCGTCGGCGAGATCGTCGCCGATCTGGCGCTGCGGGGCGCCACCGAGCACCCCATCGAGCTCTTCGACCCCAGCCGCCTTGCCGCCGCGCCCGCTTGAGCCGCCGCGCCCGCTTGAGGAGTACGCCACCGTGACGACGACCCCTGAGGCCCCGTCCACCGCCAGCCTGATCACCACGCTGCCGGGCCACTTCTACACCGACCCGGAGATCTTCCGGCAGGAGCAGGAACGTGTCTTCGAGTCCCTCTGGTTCTGCGCGGTGCGCTCCGCCGACCTCGACAAACCCGGCGCCTTCCGGACCGTCCAGATCGGCCGCGAGAGCGTACTGATCACCCGCTCGCGGTCCGGGGGCCTGCGCGCCTTCCTCAACATCTGCCGCCATCGCGGCGCCCGCCTCTGCACACAGGAGTCGGGCGAGGTGCGTCGCGCACTCCAATGCCCGTACCACGCATGGACGTACAACCTCGAAGGCAAGCTGATCGCCGCGCCGAACCTGGTGAAGATGCCCGACGTCGACCGCACAGAGTACGGCCTGGTCAAGGTCGCGCTGCGGGAGTGGCTCGGCTATGCCTGGGTTTGTCTGGCCGACGAACCGTCCTCCTTCGAAGAGACCGTCATCGGTGCGGCCGTGGAGCGTCTCGGCAACTCGGCGTCCATCGAAAATTACGGAACCGAAGGACTCGCCCTCGGCAAGCGCGTCACGTACGACGTGCGCGCCAACTGGAAGCTGATCGTCGAGAACTTCATGGAGTGCTATCACTGCGCGACCATCCACCCCGAACTGACGGAGGTCCTTCCGGAGTTCGCTGACGGGTTCGCCGCCCAGTACTACGTAGGGCACGGCGCATCCTTCGGTGAGGAGGTCAGCGGTTTCACCGTCGACGGCAGCTCGGGCTTCGGCCGTCTGCCCGAGATCGCCGACGACCAGGACCGCCGCTACTACGCGATCACCATCAAGCCGACCGTCTTCATCAACCTCGTCCCCGACCATGTGATCCTGCACCGCATGTTCCCGCTGGCCGAGGACCGTACGGTAGTCGAGTGCGACTGGCTGTACACACCCGAGGTCGTCGCGTCCGGCGTCGACCTCGACAAGTCCGTGGAGCTCTTCCACCGCGTCAACGAGCAGGACTTCGAGGCCTGTGAGCGCACCCAGCCCGCGATGGCGTCACGCGCCTATCGCGGAGGCGGGGTGCTGGTGCCGACCGAGCATCACATCGGGCAGTTCCACGAGTGGCTGACCGGTCGGCTCGCCTAGGACTCACTAGCCTCGGACTTACGAGGTCGAGGCGGCAGGGCGCTTGTACATCCGCGTCGCCGTGATCTCCCCGTGCACGGTCTCCTCGCCCGGGTCCTGCTGCGGCAGGCCCGGCCTGAGGTGTTCTTCGACGCTGATGTACTTCAGGCCCGCACGCAGGTCCGCGTCGTTCCGCAACCGGATGACCAGCGGGAACTCGGCCAGCGCGGTCGTGTCGAACAGCCCTGTCGTGTAGAGCAGTTGCACGCCGAGCGCGTCCGACACGGCCCGCTGGAGCTCCAGGAGGTACGTGGCGTTGGCGCGGCCGATGGGATTGTCGAGGAAGAGCGTGCCCGCGTGGCGGTGCTTGTCACGGCCCCGGTCGTTGCTGCGCAGGGCGGCCATCGTGCAGTACAGGGCGATGGCGGCGGTGAGCAGCTGGCCGCCGGAGAAGACGTCGCCCATCTGGCCGACCGGCACGCGCTCGGCGCGCAGGACGGCGTCCGGCTTGAGGATCTCGACGGCGATGCCGCGCGGCTCCAGGGCGGCCTGAACTCCGCGCAGCAGCAGGGACATGCCGTCCCGCCGCATGTCGGAGTTCTTCTTGACGGCGGCCCGTGTGGCGTCGTCGATGACCTCGCCGAGGCGCTCGGTCAGAGTCGCCTGGTCGGGCTCTTCGAAGCGGACGCGCAGGAACTCCTGGCCCGACCACTCCCCCAGGCCCTCGGGCAGCTGCGAAAGCCGCTGTGCCGACCTGAGCGTGGCGAGCGAGGACTCCACGAGCCCGCGGAGCCGGTCCACGATGCTGTCGCGGTTGCGCTCGAGCTGCTCCAGCTCGTCGGTGAGCACGCGCAGGCGGGGCGCGAAGGCGTCGGCCCACTTCTTGGCGTGCTCCGGAAGGGCGGATGCGGGCAGTTCGCGGATCTGCTGGCGGGCGGGGGTGCGCACCTGCTCGTAGCGGGTGGAGTTCGCGTGCCGTACGAGGATGTCACTGGCCTCGCGGACAGCGGCCTCGGCGGAAGAGAGGTCGGCGGCGCAGCCACGCAGGGAGCGGCGGGCCTCGGCCGCGGACTGGCGGGCCTCTTCGAGGGAGCCGGGGTAGGGCTCGGGCTCTTCGGTCGTCTCTTCCTCGTGGTGCTGCTCGCGCAGCAGGTCGCGCAGGAGGGCCGCCGTCTCGTCGAAGCCTCCGGCGGCGTCCTCCGTGGCGCGGTGGGCGTGCAGGAGGGTGGCGTGCGCGTCCTTGGCCTGGCTCAGCGCATCGGTGTGGGCGGCCAGTTCGCCGGTGGCGGTGCGCAGGAGGGTCTGCGCCTGCTCGGCGTCGGCGGGGACAAGCTCTTCGGGGAGCTCGGTGTGCGCGTCGCCGTCCTGCGGGGCGAGCCGCTCGGCCTCGCCGCGGAGCCTGCCGAGCTGCTCGCTCGCGGTGGATGCGCGGGTCTCGATGAGCTGGACCTGGGCTTCCGCGCGCGCGGATGCGGCCTGCCGGGAAGGACCGTCGGAGCCGTCCGTGCCCTCAAGGAGCAGGGCGGCACGGGTGCGGACCTTGTTGCTGAGCCGGTCGAGTTCGGCGAGTGCACTGCTCTCGTCGCTCTCGGCGCGGGCCTGTTCGGCGCGCAGGTCGGCGCCGACGCCGACCTTTTCGTAGAGCTGGGACGCGGCGCGGTAGGCCTCGCGGAGTGCGGGCAGGGAGGTCTTGGGGGCGCCGGTGTCCTCCGGCAGCTCCTCGGGGGCGCCTGCGATCTCGGCGCGCTCGGCGCGCAGGGTACGCGCGGTGCGGCGGGCGTCGTCGGCAGCGCGCTGGGCGGCTCGGCGGTCCTCGTCGGCGGCGCGTGCACGATCCAGGCACGTCTGGGCGCGGGACTCCGACTCGACGGCGTCGTCGGCGAGTTCACGCAGCTTGGTCTGCCAGCCCGCGCGCTCGCGCAGGCGGAACGCGAGCCCCGCGAGGGCGTCGGCGACGCGTCGTGCGCGCTGGGTGGCTTCCTGCCGCTCATCACGCGCGCGTGCCCCTTCGGCCGCCGCCTCGTCGGCCTCGGCGCGGACCGAACGAACTTCGGCGAGCTCGGTCTCGGCCTCCTCGGCGAAGGCACGGGCGCTCCGTGCGGCGACGGCGAGCTCGTCGAGCCGCCCTGCCGGGCAGCCGCCGCGCCAGGAGGCGAGCCGTGCGGCGAGCTCACGGTCCTTGGCGAGCCGGACGGCGAGCGCCCTGATCTCCTCGTCGCGCTGCGCCGCCCGCGCGCGGAGCGTCTGCCGCTCCTCGTCGGCGGCATGCTCGTCGTGCATGGCGGGGTTCGGCGGTACGAGGAAGACATCACCGCCCTGTGCGTCTTCACCGGGGGTCGGGGCGAGGAGGGCGGCAGCTGTGCCCACGGCCACGGCTGACCGGGGCAGCAGGGCGGCGCCGGCGAGCGCTTCGCGGGCCCGTGCGTGCGTGGCGGGGTCGGTGATAACGACGCCGTCGACCAGCTCGGGCCGGGCGGCGAGCACGCGCGCGTGGTCGGCGGGGTCGACGGCCTGGGCGAGATAGCGCCAGCCGGGCAGGGCGGGGATGCCGTGCTCGCCGAGGAACTCGACGGTGGCCAAGACGTCAGGCCCCGGCGGGAGCAGCCCGCCGTCACCGAGGGCGCCCAGGATCCGGGCGTCGTCGGCGGCGGCGGTGCGCAGTTCGAAGAGCTGCCGCTCGGCGGAGGCGACGCCGTCTTCGAGGAGCGTGCGGAGGTCGTCGGCGCTGCGGTCCAGCTCCGGGATGGAGAGGGTGTCTTCGGTCACGGAGTGCGGGCCGGTGCCGGGTCCCCCGTCCCCATCGGCCGGACCTGCGCCGTGCCGAGGCTGCGGCACCCCGCCCAGGGAGCCGGCCCCCGGCAGACCGAGCAGCTCGGCCAGGCGTTCGTCCCCCGCGATCGACTCCGCGGCCCCGCGCTCCGCGTCGTACGCGTGCTCGGCGGCGTCCGCAGCGTCCGACGCGCGGGCCGCGGTGAGTTCGGCACGGGCCTCGGCCGCGGCGGCCTCCTTGGCGTGCTCGGCGGCGCGCAGGGACGTCTCGCGGGCGGTGTCCCAGGCGGCCACCGTGGTCTTCTCGGCATCGCTGGCGGCCAGTGCCGCGCGCGCCGGGTCGGCGTCCGGCGCGGTGTCGTCGAGCCACCCCGCGCGGACCGCCTCAGCGGTCTCCTGCTCGACCTCGGTGAGGCGCTGACGCAGGTGCCCGGCCTCGCTGCGGGCGCGCTGTGCCTCGGTCGCGGCGGCGGTGGCGTCCCGGTGGGCGACTTCGCCGGTCTCCTGGAGCGCCGCCGAGCGCTCCTCCTCTTCGTTCGCGACTGACTCGGCGCCTTCGGCTGCGGTGTGCAGGACTCGTACGAGATCGGCCGCCGCCTTGGCGCGTGCGGCGAGCGCGGGGGCCGCGTCCCGCTCGGCCTCCAGGATCGCGGAGGCCACGCGCGCGGAGCGGTCGGCGGCCGCACGGTGGCGCAGAACGGCCTCTGCGGCTTGCCACGCGGAGTGCAGCTGGCGTGCGTCGGCGAGCTCACGGCGCTGCGCGGCGGCTGCCTTCTCGGCGACGGTGAGCGCCAACGATGCGTGCCGGAAGGCGAGTTCGGCGGAGATCAGCGCGCACCTGCCGCGTGCCTCCTCCGCCGTGGTGACGGTGTGCGCGGCGGCGGTGACCCGCTCGGCGAGCTCCCCGGCGCGGCCCCGCTCGGCGACACCACGCGCGGAGAAGCGGCGGGCGAGCGTCCTTGTGCGCCGCTCGGCACCGGCATGGACGTCACGCGCGCGTGAGCGCGTGTCGGCGGCGTCGACGATCCGCCCGAGCAGGTCGACGGAGCCCGCGGTGAAGTCGCGTTCGGCGATGAGTTCGGAGCGGCGCCCCAGCTTGTTGCCGAAGCCGTGGACGAGGTCGGCGAGGCCGTCCGTGTCGCGCGTGTCCGTGACGGCGCGCAGCAGCAGGTCGGTGAAGTCGGAGTCCTTCTTGACGGCGAAGAGGCCCGCCGCCTCGCCCTCGTCCGCGTTCATCTCGCGCTGGTAGCGGAAGAGTTCGGGGTCGAGGCCCAGGTCGCCGAGGTGTTCGATCCAGCGGTCGTGGGTCTCCTCCCAGTGCACTTCGAGGTGGGGGTACACCTTGGCCGCGTCGGTCAGCGCATCCCGGAAGCCCTTCATGGTGCGCCGCCGCCCCTGCGCGCCCGACACGCCCTCTACGGACGGCCGTACGGCGGTGGCCTCGGCGACCGGCAGCGAGTCCAGGCTCATGCCGGGGCCCGGCCGGAAGGAGTACCAGGCCTCGGCGAACTTCCGCGGGTCGTTCGAGACCTGCCGGCCACGCCATTCGCTGACCTTGCCGACGACGACGCACTCGCCGGTCAGCGTGTGCTGCCATTCCAGGGCGACATGGCCGCAGTCGTCGGCGAGGAGGAACTTCCGCAGGACTCCGGAGCTCGCGCCGCCCAGCGTGTTCCGGTGGCCCGGCAGCATCACCGAGAAGATCAGCTTGAGCAGGACGGATTTGCCGCCGCCGTTCTCCAGGAAGAGCACGCCCGCGGGCGCCGGGCGGCGTGGGGGACCTACCGGCTCGTCCTCGAAGAACTCCGCCTGGGCGGGCGCGGGGTCGGGCACCTCAGCGCCGACGCCGCGCAGGTCAAGCACGGTGTCGGCGTAGCGCGCACCGGCGGGGCCGATGGAGTAGAGGCGGACCCGGGACAGCTCGTACATGGCGGCGGACTCTCGTCGTAAGTCGTGCGGAGAAGCAGGAAGGTGCGGGGTGACACCGGGAGTGGCGTCAGGCGGTGGCGTCAGGAGTGGAAGGGCAGACCCGCGTCGGCGGCCAGTTCCAGATCGTCGGTGTCATCAGGGGGCAGCAGGGTCGCGGACCCGTCCGTGACGGGCACGATGCCGAGCTCGATGAGCTCGGCCATGGCGGCGCCGCCCGCCATGTCGCGCACCTGCAACTGATAGCGGGCCGTAGTGCGGTACGTCCCCCCAGAGTCGTCTCCCGTGCGTTGCAGGAACCCGGATTCGGTGAGGAACGTGACGGCCTTGCCGATGATGCCGGTGGTCGATCCGGCGAGACGGCGGGCGTCCTTGGTAGCGCCCGTCGAGCTCCGCCGCGCCCAGATCCGCCAGGCGGCCTCCAGGCTGGGAGCGTCGGTCGCCGGGTCGGTGTTCTCGCCCTGTTCGTCGGCGCGCTCCTCCAGGCGGTGGCAGGCCTGGCGTACGAAGGCGTCGACTCCATTGACCGTGACCCGGCCGATGTACCCGTCGTCGGCGAGGTCCTCGGGGCGGGGGAACGCCAGGGCGGCGACGGCGAGATGTGCGAGGCCGTGCAGGAAGCGGTCGGTGGAGTCGGCGGTCGTACGGCGTGCGTAGTCCCCCATGCGGACGGCGAACACGGAGTCCTCGGCGGCCGTCACGGCCATCCCCGCGCGCGGGGACACCTCCAGGACGACGAGGCCGAGCCCGGCGGCGACGGCGTCGGCGAGCCGTGCGAAGGGCGGGTCCTCGCGATGCCGGCGCAGCAGCTCGGCGTACTCCTGGTCGCGGGCGGGCTGGAGCTTGGGCTGCAGTCCGAAGGCGACCAGGCGCGCGGCGTCGGCGGCGTCGGCCGGGGTGATGGCGGCGGTCGCGGCGGGCGCTGCCGGTGACTCCGGCTCGACCCACGCGGCGTGCTCTGCGGGGTGCTCGGTCACGGCTTGTGCTCCTTGCGGCGGTCGTCCGGGAGGGTCTTGAGAGGCGGGAGGGTCTTGAGGGGGTCGGGAGTGCTCACGCGGCCTCCGTCCGTCCTGCCGCCATCCCGGCGGCGTCGAGGAGCGCGGTGCCCACGATGAGGTCGGCGCCGCCGAACTCCGGATCGTCCAGTTCGGTGCCGTCGTCCACGGCGAACAGGAGCTTCTCCTCGCCCTGGCGGTAGGCGGTGCCGACCGGTGGGCTCGCGGCGTGGACCGCCAGGAGAGCGACCAGGTAGGGCAGTTCGGTGTCGCGGCGGCGGGCGTCGGCGAGCAGTCCGGAGAGGCGCCTCGGCGCGTCGGACGGCAGGTCGAGCAGCTCCATGGCACTGGCGAGTTGCGCCTCGCTGAACCGGCTGTCGTCGGGGGTGGCGATGAGGTCGGGCTCGGGCATCTCCACGCCCAGGTGCTCCCGCTCCAGCGGCGGCGTGAGCAGTATGTCGACGAGGTCCCCCATACGAACGGAGACGGGCGTGCGCAGCCCCGTCCCGCGCGCGAAGAAGGCGTCCGTCACGCGGCTCGCCTGCTCGACGGGGAGCGGCAGGAGGGGCGCGACGAGCTGGCCGTACAGATCAAGACCGGTCCGCGCGGTGGGCGTCGCGAAGGCCTGACGGTCCTGCTCGGCACGGAACAGCGGCCCCGCGTCGAGGAGCCGGGACTGCAGCTGCGTATGGCGGCGGATGCAGTCCTTGACGATGTCGACGAGCTCGGCGGCGCGGCGCTTCTGCTCGGGATCCTCGGATTCGTCGCGTGCCTTGCGGATGTTGGTCAGGATCGCGTTCTCGTGGCGATACCGGTCGGCCACGTGGTCGAGCGCCTCGGCGATCATGTCGGGGACGGCTTGGAGCCAGTCCACCGCGCGGACGTTTCGCCGGGTGGCGTCGAGTGCCCTGCGGAGGGTCTCCGAATACTGCACGGTGCGATAGCGCGCCTGCTCGGCCGCGAGCTGGGCATCGGCGAGACGGCCGCGGCTGATCAGCACCTCGAGCTTCACCTCGGCGGCGATCTGGGCGCTCGTGACGTCGGTGTCGAGGGCGCCCACGAGGACGTTGACCGCCTCGTCCGTCGTACGGAGATAGACACTTCCCCCATAGCCGGGGACTTCTTCGATCAGCTTGAAGTCGTAGTCCCTGCGCACATAGGTGCCGTCGGGCGCGAAAGTGCCGTACACCGCGCGGAAGCCGCGGTCGACGCTGCCGACGTTGATCAGGTTCTCCAGGACCCAGCGGGCCACGCGCTCATGCTCGGCCACGGGGCGCCGGGGGGCCTGGGCGGCGACGCGCGGGAGCAGCCTGGCCACTATCTGCTCATGATCGGCGCCGGTGTCGAAGTCCATGTTCAGTGTGACGAGGTCGATGGCGGAGAGGGCCACCTCCGCCATCGCGTACACCGAATACTCGCCCGCGAGGTTGGCCTTGCGCACGTCGAGGTCGTGCAGCGGCGCCGTGCAGGCGAGCGCGCGGAGCCGCCGCGCCAGGCCCTCGTCGGCGGCCGGGCCCAGGGCGGGCCTCGGCCCCGCGCTGAGCTGGGGCGGAGCGGTGTCCGAAACGGCAGGCGAAGTCACGGTGCACAGACTAGATCCTCGGTCTGACAACGGTCGAAACGGCGCAGATCTGACAGCGTCGGACCGAGGCCCGCACAGGGCTCAGGAGCCTGCCCGCTCGCCCTCCGCCACGCGCTGGCCGTAGGCCTCGACGAGGCCGAGGCGCGAGTCGTCCAGGTAGACCGCGAGCAGCCGCTCGGCCTCCACCGCGTCCCCGGCCTGAAGGGTCCCCAGGATCTGCCGATTGCGTACGAGATACGGCTCGTGCAGCCGCCGTGGATCGTCCACCACATGGAAGGCCAGGCGCAGTTCGGCGAAGACGCTGCGCATCACCTCGTCGGTGCGGGCGCTTCCGGCGAGGGCGACCAGCTCGCGGTGGAAGTGGATGTTGGCCGTGGAGACGCCCTTCCACTGCCGCTCGCGGGCGGCCTTCGTGCCCTCCGCGACGGCGTTCGCGAGTCCGTCCAGCGTGAAGGGCGGGTCGCCGAGTCCGCGGACGACCGCGCATTCGACGAGGCGCCGGGTGCGGTAGATGTCCTCCACGTCTTCAATCGTGAGAACTCGGACAAATACCCCGCGATTGAGCTGGTGCACGAGCAGTCGTTCGTGCGTGAGGAGGCGGAAGGCCTCGCGCAGCGTGTTGCGCGAGACGCCGAGCGCGCCGCCGATGCTGTCCTCCGAGAGCCGTGCCCCCGGCGGGAAATAGCCCTCCGCTATGCGACTCCGGAGGATGTCCGAGACCCGCTCCGCGGTGCTGGTGCGCCCAAGAAGCGCACGGTCGTCGGCCAGTCCGCTCGCGTCAGCCATTCCCTCAGCCATGCCCGGATTCAATCGCAGATAAGAGAACGAGACAACATGGGTATTGAAGGATCGTTCAACGATCCTCTAACTTGTCGGGCACGGCTCAGCACAGTCCGCGCGTCCCCCTCCTGCGAGGTGCCCATGAGCACTCCCCCTCCACCGCCGCCCGTTTCTCCCGTTTCGACCGAAGTGCGTCCCGTAGACGGCGAACTCCCCCATGACGACGGCGCGTTCGGCTGGATGCGCGCCCTCGGCCCGCGCGGTCGCCGCGCCTTCGCGGGCGCTTTCGGCGGCTACGCCCTCGACTCCTACGACTACTTCACGCTGCCGCTGAGCATGGTCGCGATCGCCGCGTACTTCGGCCTGGACAGCGGCCAGACCGGCCTGCTCACCACGGTCACGCTGGTCGTCTCCGCCATTGGCGGCGCGATCGCCGGGGTGGTCGCGGACCGGATCGGCCGGGTCAAGGCGCTGATGATCACGGTCGTCACGTACGCGGTCTTCACCGTCGCCTGCGGCTTCGCCCCCAACTACGAGACCCTGCTGGTCTTCCGCGCCCTCCAGGGCCTCGGTTTCGGCGGCGAATGGGCGGTCGGCGCGATACTGGTCGCCGAGTACGCCACCGCCAAGAATCGCGGCCGCACGCTCGGCGGAATCCAGAGCGCCTGGGCGATCGGCTGGGCTCTCGCGGTGATTGTCTACACCGTGGTGTTCCAGTTCGTGGACGAGGACATCGCCTGGCGCATGCTGTTCTGGACCGGCGCGCTGCCTGCCCTGCTCGTCGTCTACGTGCGCCGCAATGTGCACGACGCCCCCGAAGCGGCCGCCGAACGCCAGAGGAGCTCCGACAAGGGGTCGTTCACGGCGATCTTCAGGCCGGGTCTCCTGCGCATCACGCTCTTCGCGGTCCTGCTGTCCACCGGCGTCCAGGGCGGCTACTACACGCTCGCCACCTGGGTACCCACCTACCTCAAGAGCGAGCGCGGACTCACGGTGGTCGGCACGGGCGGGTACCTCGCGTTCCTGATCTCCGGGGCCTTCATCGGCTATCTGGCCGGCGGCTATCTCACCGATGTGCTCGGCCGTAAACGGAACATCACGCTCTTCGCGTTCCTCTCCGCGGCCAGCATCCTCGCGTACACGAACATTCCGGACGGGGCCAACGGCCTTCTCCTTGTGCTCGGTTTCCCGCTCGGCTTCTGTATGTCGGCCATCTTCAGCGGCTTCGGCTCGTTCCTCAGCGAGCTCTATCCGGCCGCCGTGCGCGGCACCGGGCAGGGATTCACGTACAACACCGGTCGTGCCGTGGGCGCCGTCTTCCCCACGATGGTCGGCTTCCTGGCCGACAGCTGGGGCGTGGGCGGCGCCCTGGTCTTCGGTGCGATCGGCTACGCGATCGCCGTCCTCGCCCTCCTCGGGCTGCCCGAGACACGCGGGAAGGAGCTGGCATGAGCCTCACGAGCACAGTGCCGGGGAACCCCAAGGAGGCCCGCGCGCTCTTCCGTTCGGGCGTGAGCGGGCCGACCGCGGGCTGGGCGGCCGGGCACACCCAGGCCAATCTGATCGCCGTCCCCGCCGACTGGGCGTACGACATGCTCCTGTTCTGCCAGCGCAACCCGAAGCCCTGCCCGGTCCTTGACGTCACGGACGAGGGCTCCTGGACCACACCGCTCGCTCCCGGTGCCGATCTCCGCACGGATCTGCCGCGCTACCGGGTGTGGGAGGCCGGCGACCTGGTGGCCGAGCCCACGGACGTGGCCGGGCACTGGCGCGACGACCTGGTGTCGTTCCTCATCGGGTGCAGCTTCACCTTCGAGTGGGCGCTCACCGAGTCGGGGGTGCCGATGCGCCACATCGAGCAGGGCCGCAACGTCTCCATGTACGTCTCCGAGCGCCCCTGCCGCCCCGCGGGCCGTCTGCACGGCCCCATGGTGGTGTCGATGCGCCACGTGCCGCCGGAGCATCTCGCCGCAGCGATCAGGGAGACCGCCCTGCTGCCCGCCGTGCACGGCAGTCCGGTGCACTGCGGCGACCCGGCGGGGCTCGGCATCGACGATCTCGACCGTCCCGATTTCGGTGATCCGGTGGCCGCCGAGCCTGGTGACATCCCGGTGTTCTGGGCGTGCGGGGTGACGCCGCAGGCGGCGGTGATGGCCTCGCGGCCGCCGTTCGCGATCACTCACGCGCCGGGCCAGATGTTCATCACCGACGCCAGGGACGAGCAGTACCGGGTGGCCTGAGCAGGCCACCGGACGGAAACAGGAGAACCACCCGCATGACCGATGCCGTGATCGATCTCAACGCCGACCTCGGTGAGGGCTTCGGCCGCTGGCGCCTGACCGACGACGAGGAACTGCTCTCCGTCGTCACCAGCGCCAACGTGGCCTGCGGCTTCCACGCGGGGGACGCGCCCACCATGCGCCGCGTCTGCGAGCAGGCCGCCGCACGCGGGGTACGGATCGGGGCCCAGGTCTCCTACCGCGATCTGGCGGGCTTCGGGCGTCGCGCGATGGACGTGCCCGCCGATGAGCTCGCGGCCGAAGTGGCGTACCAGATCGGCGCCTTGGAGGTCTTCGCGCGGGCGGCGGGCACGCGCGTGTCGTACGTGAAGCCGCACGGCGCGCTCTACAACCGCGTCGTCCACGACGAGGACCAGGCGCGTGCCGTCGTGGAAGGAGTCCTGCTCGCGGATGACGAGCTGCCTGTCCTCGGGTTGCCCGGATCACGCTTCCTCAAGGTCGCCGAGAAGGCCGGACTTCCCGTCGTCACCGAGGCGTTCGCGGACCGGGCGTACACCCCGGAGGGCACACTCGTGCCACGCGGCAGCGACGGTGCGGTGATCACCGAGGAGGACGTCGTCGTCGACCGCTCCGTGGACATGGCCCGGTACGGGGTCGTCACCGCGCGGGGCGGACAGCGGATCGACGTCCGCGCGCGGTCGTTGTGCCTGCACGGCGACACCCCCGGGGCGGTCGCCCTCGCCCGGGAGGTCCGGGCGCGGCTCGCGGCGGCCGGTGTCCGGGTGGAGGCCTTCGCGTGAGAGTACTTCCGGTCGGCGACCTGGCGCTGCTCGTCGAACTCGCCGACGGTGACGAGGCGCAGGCGCTCCACGCCGAGCTGCTGCGCCGCAGGGCCGCGGGCCTTATCCGGGTAAGGGAGATCGTGCCCGCGGCCCGCACAGTGCTCCTGGACGGCCTTGACGACCTCGACCGCGTCGGAGCGGAGCTTACGGCCCTGGACATCCCGCCGCTGTCGGCGCGTGCGGAGGCGGTACTGGAGATCCCCGTCCGCTACGACGGGCCTGACCTGGTGGATGTGGCGGCGCGCTGGAGGGTGCCCGTGACGGAGGTGGCGCGGATTCACTCGGCGGCCGAATTCCGGGTCGCCTTCTGCGGGTTCGCGCCCGGCTTCGGGTATCTGACCGGGCTTCCGGAGCACTACGGAGTACCCCGGCGGGACACGCCGCGCACGGCCGTCCCGGCGGGAAGCGTCGCCCTGGCGGGGCCGTACACAGGCATGTATCCGCGCACTTCACCCGGCGGCTGGCAGCTGATCGGCACGACGGATGCCGTGCTGTGGGACCACGCGCGCGTGCCTGCCGCGCTGCTCACTCCTGGCGTGCGGGTGCGCTTCGTCCCCGTATCGGACGCACGATGACGGACCGGGCTCTCGCCGTCGTACGGGCCGGTGCGCTGACCACGGTGCAGGACCAGGGTCGCCCCGGCCACGCCCATCTCGGTGTGCCGCGCTCCGGAGCTCTGGACCTGTCCGCGGCCCGCCTCGCCAACCGCCTCGTCGGCAACCCCTCCGAGGCGGCCGTCCTGGAGACCACCCTCAACGGCTGTTCCGTAAGGCCGCGTTGCGCGGTGACGGTGGCGGTCGTCGGTGCGCCCTGCGCGGTAACGGTCGACGGCCGTCCTGTGACGTGGGGCGCGCCCGTGCGGGTGGCGGCCGGGGCGCTGCTCGATGTCGGAGCAGCCGTCTCCGGAGTACGTTGCTATGTCGCGTTCGGCGGTGGAGTGACCGCCGACCCGGTCCTCGCGAGCCGCTCCACGGATCTGCTCTCCGGCCTCGGCCCGCCGCCGCTCGTGGACGGTGCCGTCCTCCCCCTGGGGAGCACCGTCGCGCCCCACGCGCGCGTGGACGCGGTTCCGCATCCGGCGCCACCGCGGGAGTTGGTCCTGCGGGTGATGCCCGGTCCGCGCGCCGACTGGTTCACGCCCGCCGCGATGCGGACGCTCACCACGCGCGCGTACCGCGTGTCGTCGGCGAGCAACCGTATCGGTCTGCGCACCGAAGGCCCCTCCCTGGAGCGGGCGTTCACCGGCGAGCTCCCCAGTGAGGGCATGGTCCTCGGTGCCGTCCAGGTGCCCCCGGACGGGCGGCCCGTGGTGTTCCTCGCCGACCATCCGACGACCGGGGGCTACCCCGTGATCGCGGTGGTCAGGGAGGCGGATCTCGGCGCCGCCGCCCAGGCGGCACCGGGCACGCCGGTGCGTTTCGTACCGGCGGGACGGTGGTGCGGCGTTGAGGCAGTGCGGCGTTGAGGTCCACTACGCCGCGTCCGGCTGCTCGGCGGCCGAGAGCGTGGCGAGGGCCGCCGCCACCGCGTGGCTTGCGCTCAGGTCGAGCCGGGCGCTGCTGCCCCGCACCTGGTGGCGCACCTCGTCGGCCGCGAGGGTGAGTAGCTGAGGCAGCAGATCGGTGCACCTGCGTGCCACCCAGCCGGTGCCGGCGGTAGCCAGCCACCACAGGCTCGCCGACCTGGCGGGCAGCGGCAGTTGGGGTTCGCACGAGGGTGGGCTGCCTGCCGCGAGGCCCCGTGCCGCGAGCAGCGCGTGGAAGCGGGCGGCGACCAGTCGGTGCCCTCGCTCTCCGGGGTGCAGGCGGTCCGCGCTCCACAGGGCGCGGTCGCCGACCCACTCGTCCTCCGCCAGATGCAGATGGACAGCTCCGTAGCGCTCGGACAGCGCGTGCACGACGGCGTTGACCGCGCGCTGCCGCCGGGCCAGCGGGCGGGCGAGGGCGCCGGGGAGGCCGAGCATGGCTCCGGGGTCGGGGAGGCAGGCGGTGAGCAGGTGCGCGCCTTGCCTTGTGGCGGCGGCGTAGATCTGGTCAAGGCGGGCTGCCACGGCCTGGATGTCGAATGTGCAGCGGAGGGTGTCGTTGACGCCGATGATGACGGACACCAGGTCGGGCCGCAGCACCAGCGCCTCCGGCAGCTGGCGGTTCAGCACGTCGGCGGTCTGGGAGCCGCTGACCGCCACGTTGTGGAACTCGACGTCCCGCTCGGGCGGGGCCAGTCCCGTGGCAAGGAGCGCGGCCCATCCTCGCCAGCCGTCTGCCACCGGGTCACCTATGCCCTCGGTGAGGGAGTCGCCCATGGCTACGAACCGGAGCGGGCTCACGAGGCCCGTCCCTCGGGGTGCGCCCTTTCGCCTGGTGAATCGGCGCTCGGCACCAGGGTTGTGCCTACCTGTCCCGCCTTGTGAGACGCCTGCCCACAGCTCTGATGGCTACCCGCAGAAGCCTCATGCGCCCCCAAGAACGCCCCCACCGCCCCCTCCCACCCAAAGCACTCGGCACGCGCGCGTGCCGCCTGCCTGCGGGCACGCTCAGGGCGTGCGAGCAAGGTCTGCACGGCGGTCGCGAAACCCTCCCCACTGTCCTTCGCCGCCGCGCCCGCCCCGCCCACGATCTCCGGCAGCGCCGACGACGCGCTGGACACCACCGGCGTACCGCAGGCCAGCGCCTCCAGGGCCGCGAGACCGAACGTCTCGCAGGGGCCCGGTGCCAGGCAGACGTCCGCCGCGGCTTGGAGCGCCCCCAGGGACCTGCGGTCCGCGACATGCCCCAGGAACGTCACCGGCAGCCGCCGCTCACGTGCTCGCAGCTCCAGCCTGGCGCGCAACGGCCCGTCCCCCGCGACCACCAGCACCGCGGGCACACCCCGGCCACGGAGCACCGCCAAGGCGTCGAGCGCCGTGCCGGGCCGCTTCTCCACGGAGAGCCGGGAGCACAGCACCAGAAGCACCTCCGCCCCGCCCGCGTGACGGGCACGCACACGTGGATCACGCAGTTCTGGACGGCAGACAGCCAGGTCGACGCCGAGTGGAGCGCGTACGACATTGCGCGCCCCTATGCGGATGAACTCGCGCTCGGCCCACTCCGTGGTGCACACGACACGCGCGTACGCGTGCGCGGTACGGGAGTTGAGCGCGTCGGCCGCGCGCACGGCGGCCTCCTGGGGCAGGCCCCAGGACCTCAGGACGCCGTCCGTCGTCTCGTGGGAGACCATCACGGCCGGGACCCTGCGATGCCGCGCCCACGCACCGGTCCAGCGCAGTGTCGTGCGGTCGGAGACTTCGATGCGGTCGGGGGCGAGGCCCTCCAGGAGCCGCGCCACCCTTCGGCGGTCCGTGAGGACGCGGTAGCCGCCCGTACCGGGCAGCAGAGTGCCCGGCAGCGTCACGACGCGGCCCTGGTCGGTGTCGCGGACCCCGGCCCGCTCGCCGGGCACGATCAGCACGGGGTCGTGCCCGGCCGCCAGGTAACCGCGCCCCAACTCCCGCAGCGCGGTGCGCAGTCCGCCCGACGAGGGGGCGACGAAGTTGGCGAGACGGACGATCCGCAGCGACGCGGAACCCGGCCCGCCGGGCCGTACCGCGGTCTTCCTGTACTGGGCCGCCCTCATGCCGCCACCACCGTCCGTGCGGCGAGCACCTCGGAATAGTGGCCGACGAGTTGCTCGCCGACGGCCTCCCAGGTCCGCCCTTGGACGGCCGCACGCCCGGCCGCCCCGTACGCCGCTCGCAGCCCCGGATCGGCGGCGAGCGCCCAGACCGCGTCCCGCACCGCGAGAGCGTCCTGGGGCGGCACGAGGACCCCGGTGCGGCCCGTGGCGACGAGGTCCATGGGACCGCCGGCCGCGGGCGCGACCACCGGCACACCACTGGCCATGGCCTCCTGCACGGTCTGGCAGAACGTCTCGTAAGGCCCGGTGTGCACGAAGAGGTCCAGCGAGGCGAAGATCCGGGCGAGTTCGTCCCCGGTGCGGCGCCCCAGCATGACCGAGCCCGGCAGCCGGTCCCGCACAGAAGCCTCACTCGGCCCGTCGCCGACGACGACCACCCGGACGCCCTCCAGACCGCACACCCCGGCGAGGAGCTCGACCTGCTTCTCGGGAGCGAGGCGCCCTACGTAGCCGACGATCAGCTCACCGTTCGGCGCGAGTTCCCGGCGTACGGCCTCGTCCCGGTGGGCGGGCCTGAACCGGGTGGTGTCCACGCCCCTCGGCCACAGCCGCACCCGTGGCACCCCGTGCGCCACGAGATCGCGCAGGGCGGCCGACGACGGGGCGAGGGTGCGGTCGGCCGCGGCGTGGACGGCACGGATGCGCCGCCAGGCGGTGGACTCCCCCATCCCCATGTACGTACGCGCGTAGCCGCCCAAATCGGTCTGGTAGACGGCGACGGCGGGAATGCCCTGGCGCGCGGCGGCGGCCATGCCGCGCACGCCGAGGACGAACGGGCTGGCCAGATGGACGATTTCGGCCCGGTGCGCGCTCAGCGCGGCGGACAGGCGCCGACTCGGCAGGGCCACCCTGACCTGCGGATATCCGGGAAGTGGGAGTGAGGGGACACGGATGACGGGGCAGGGCGCACTGGCATCGGTGGCGGCGTAGGACCCGGCCGCGGGGGCCGGGGCGATGACGAGGGGGTCGTGACCGCGGGCGGCGAGCTGCCGGGCGGTCTGCAGGGCGCAGTGCGCCACGCCGTTGACGTCGGGAGGGAAGGATTCGGTGACGATGACGACACGCATACCCGTGTTGTCGTCGCGCGGGGCGTGGGCACGTCAACGTGGATCTTTCCTGGCGGGGAACGTCCCATGAGCGTTCCCCTCCGCACGCCCCTGGCCGAGCGCGCTCCCGGCTACACCTCGGCCGCGTCGGGTCCGATTCTGCTCCGTACCGCGGTCTGCACCTCGTCCTCCTCGGCGGGGTCCGCGGCGAGCCTTCTGAGCTGGGTGACCACGCGGGCGTCGCCGGTCTCCGCGTGTCGTGCGGCGACCTCGCGGGTGGACTCCTCGCAGTCCCACAGGCATTCGACGGCGAATCCGGCGGCGAAGGACGGATCGGTGGCGGCGAGCGCGCGGGCAGCGCGACCTCGCAGGTGGGACGAGGCGGTTTCGCGGTAGACGTGCCGAAGGACGGGAGCCGCGCAGGCGATGCCGAGCCGTCCCGCTCCATCGACGAGCGTCCAGAGGGTCGGCGCGTCCGGGCCGTCGCCGCGGACCGCTTCCCGCAGCGCGGAGAGGACGAGGTGGCTGTCCTGGGCGCCGCCTCTGCAGGCGAGGACCCGTCCGGCGGCGGCGCCGAGCGCGTCGGGCCGGTAGGCCCAGCGGCGGGCCCGCTCCACGGCGGCGACGCTGCGCATCCGCTCGAAGGCCTCGGCCGCGGCGTCCACGACGGCTTGTGAGGGGCTCTGGACGGCGTACTCGATCAGATCGAACACATCGGGGTCGTGCGTGTCCGCGAGGTAGCGCAGAGCCGTGCCGCGCGCCCCGTCGGAGCCGTTTCGGGCCGCTTCGAGGATCTCGGCACGGTCGTCGGGCCCGGCGACGGCGCTCAGGCAGCGAGCGGCGGGCACGTGCAGGGCGGCACCACGCTCGAGCCCTTCCTGCGCCCAGTCGAAGACGGCCTGGACGCTCCAGCCCGGCCGCGGCCCCGCCGGGCGCATCTGGCGCTGCCAGCGGTCGAAGGAGCCCTGCTCCCGCGCGGCCCGCACCCGGGCGCCGACGGCCTCTCGAGGGTCTTCTTCCCACAGCCGCCAGGGCCGGGGTTCGTAGGCGTCGCGTACGACGGCGGCCAGTTCGGCCTCGCCCTCCGCGTCCCGGGGGAATCTGGCGAGCACGGGCACGGCGAGTGCGCGCAGACCCGCGTCGTCGTCCCGCAGTGCGAGCTCGTCCAGGGCCCACGCCCAATTGGTGCCGGACGCCGCGTACCGCCGCAGCAGTTCGAGGGCGTCCCGCCTGCCGTAGGAGGCGAGGTGCCCGAGGACCGCGAGTGCGAGGCCGGTGCGGGAGTCGTCCGTGTCCAGGACGTCTTCGGAGTCGAAGAGATGCCGCCCGATCTCGTCGATCCCGCCGTCGAGATCGAGGTAGAGCCTGGCGTAGTACAGCGAGCGGTTCTCCACCTGCCAGTCGTGGCGTGGATCGTGGAGCACGCAGGTCTCGAGGGCGGCGAGCGCCTCGGAGCGGGGTGCGGTGAGTGCGTGCAGCGTGCCGTCGCCGCGGCCCCGCTGGAGCAGGCCGAGCAGCGTACCGCTGGGCGCTATGACCGGATCGAACATGGGAAACAGCCTCACATCAAGCGTCGACGCAACCGGGAATCGTGAATTACCTGGCCGTGCGCCAACACGTCGGGCCGCCCGCCGTCTCTTGCTTGCTGTAGACCATCTTCCTCTGCCTCTCGTCGGTGGCCCGTAGGGATCCCGGACGAAAGGTCCGGGGGCGAGCCGCTCACGGCCCGCGCGGTGCGGCAACACCTGCCCCGCCGTCGCGTCCGTGAATCACTTCGTCATGATGACCCAGCGGTTCAGCCCGCCGCGACCACATTTCCAGCGCCCCCGTCGTTGCTGGTCAGCTACCCAGCTCAGGCCGCCCCGAACAGGTCGAGCAGCTCCGTCTTGGCGAACATCCGGGCGGTGTCCACCGCCGACGGCGTGCCCGCGGCCGGATCCGCTCCGCCGTCGAGCAGCACCCGGATCACCGCGCCCTCGCCCTTGAAGACAGCACCGGCGAGCGGCGTCTGCCCCCGGTCGTTGGCGCGGTTGGCGTCACCGCCCCGCTCCAGGAGGGCACGGACCGCTTCCGCGTGGCCGTGGTAGGCGGCGAGCATGACGAGGGAGTCGCCGCTGTCGTTGGTGAGGTTCGCCGGGACTCCTGCGTCCACGTACGCGGCGAGCGCCGCGGTGTCGCCCTGGCGCGCCAGATCGAAGATCTTGGTCGCGAGCTCCACGACCTCCGGGTCGGGGGCTTCACTCATGGAACCGGACCGCCTTTCGACTAGGGGATGACTACGGGGTGACTGGGGGCGTACGGCGTCCAGTGCGGCCGTACGAGTGAATCGACAGGGTACTGCCCGTCCGGGTACATGGCCGGGCCCGCCCGCGGCAATGATCACGACAGGACCCGTTCACCCTCCGGACCCGCGCTCGGGCGGCCCAACAGGTATCCGCCATTCGAGGGAAATTCTCAATAATTCCCCCATTTGCACCTTTTATCGTATGGATACATGCTGTGAACCTGGAACAACTCATGGTGACTGTCCCCACCAACCAGGAGAACCCTCATGATCCTGTCCATCTCAGGTGTCGTGCTGCTCGGAATCATCGTCTTTCTCTTCTTCCGCAAGGACGGCCTCAAGGCGTCCCACGCCTTGGTCGCCGCGCTCTTCGGCTTCTTCCTCGCGGGCACCGCCATCGCCCCGAGCATCAAGGCCGGCAGCGCGAGCCTGGCGAGCCTTCTCGGCGGGATCAAGTTCTGACGCCCCCTGCCCTCCGTAGTACTTCGTTCGCATGTAGTACTCCGTTCGCACCATCTGGAGACTGACGTGGCTCGGCGCCCCCTCCCCCGCATCCTGAGCAACGGCACCGCCTCGATCGCCCGCAGCCGGGAGTTCGCGCGGTCGGCCGCCGACAGCGCCACCGACGTCCTCCACCCGCTGATCACGATCACTCGTGGACTGCGCCGCCTTGCAGCCGCCGGGCGGCGCCGGTGGGCCGACACCCCCAAGGACCGGCGCGGGCCGCTGCTCTTCCTGGTGGCCTCCGTCGTCCTGGTCGTGGCCCTCATTCCGTACGGCCCGCTGCTCGCCGCCATCTGCCTGATGGCGGCCGCAGCGTGGACAGGACGGGAGCGCACGACCCCCGCGCCGACCGGCCCTGACGAGGCACAGACACAGCGGTTGCAGTCCCTCTACGAAGCGCTCGTTCCGTACTTCTCCGTCCCCGAGGACCCCGCACCGCTCTTCGCACACGGCGGCGAGTGGGACAAGGCCCTCACGTCGTACGAGTTCGACGACACCGGGCGCGTCTCCCATCTGGTGGTGCGCTACCCCGCGTACTTCACGGACGGCGAGGCCGAATCGCGCGCCCGGATCGAGCAGCTCCTGCACGCGAAGTCGGGCCGTGGCCGCGAGTACCTCTTCGAGTGGGACGAGGAGGGCAACCAGCTCACGGTGAACGTGCTGCCCCCGCTGCCCACCGACATCGCCGCCCAGCGGTTCGTCACGGCCCCCGGCGAGACCGTGCTCGGCTTCACCGATCCCACCGGAGTCCAGCGCACCCTCCCCGTGGCGGACGGCGACGAACAGCGCGACGTGCCCCCCGTCGTCTGGCGCACGGGACCCCGCTCCACCGAGCCGCACCTCCTGGTGGTCGGCGAACCCGGCAGCGGCACCACGACCCTGCTGCGCTCCATCGCCCTACAGGCCCTGTGCCACGGCGACGTCGTCATCGTCGAGGGCAGCGGCATCGGCGACTACGCCTGCCTGACCGGCCGCGACGGCGTCCTGGCCATCGAGTGCGGGCTCGCCGGGGCCCTGGCGAGCCTGGAGTGGGCCGCGCACGAGACGGAGCGGCGCCTCATCTCCGCCAACCGCGCCCGGCAGGCGGGCCACGCCGTCCCTGACGACACCAAGCGCCCCCTGTGGATCCTCCTGGACCGCCCCAGCGTGCTGGGTCACCTGGCGGCCGCCGACGGCCGCAAGGACCCTCAGTCGCTGCTCCAGGTGCCGCTGCGGCACGGCAGGGCGGCCAATGTCACGGTCGTCGTGGCCGACCAGTTCGACAGCCTGGAGGCCCTCAGCGATCCGGTGCGCCAGCACACCCGCGCGCGCGTGGTCCTCGGCGCCACGACGCTCGACCAGGTCGAGGACATCCTCGGGGTGCCGCCCCACACGACGCCCACGTCCGACGTCCCGCCCGGCCGCGGCTACGCCCGGCTCGGCACGGGTCCGGTGCACCGGCTCCAGGTGCCCGCGACGCCCGATCCGTACGACGACGCGACGAGCGAGTCGCACCGGCAAGCGGTGGTGGAGCTGCTGCCCGCGAGAAGCACCCCTGCTGGCGTCGGCACCGGCACAGAACCCGATGCCGACGCCGATGCCGACACCGTGCCCACGGAACCCGACGCGACCCCGGAGCCCGTGCCCGCCGAAGGCTGACGCTCAGGCCACGAACGCTCGCGGTGTCTCCACGCCCGACCCGGCTCCCGTCCCCACAAGACGAGCCGCCGCCGCGAGCCGCACAGCGGCCTCGTCCGCCACCGCGCCACCCACGGTGAACGGCAGCCGCACATACCCCTCGAAGGCCCCGTCCACGCCGAACCGCGGCCCTGACGGAACCCGGACCCCGACTCGCTCGCCCACCTCGGCAAGACGTGAGCCGGAGAGGCCCCCGGCGCGCGCCCACAGGGTGAGACCGCCCGCCGGTACCGCGAACTCCCAGTCGGGCAGTTCGCGGCGGACGGCGGCGACCAGGGCGTCGCGGTTCTCGCGGGCCTGGGTCCTGCGCACCTCGACGGCCGACTCCCAGCCGCCGGTGCTCATGAGCCAGTTCACGGCAAGCTGCTCCAGGACGGGGGTGCCCATGTCGGCGTACGCGCGTGCCGAGACCAGGCTGCGGATCACGTCGGGCGCGGCCCGCACCCAGCCGATGCGCATGCCCGCCCAGAAGGCCTTGCTCGCCGAGCCGACCGTGATGACGGTCGAGCCCGCGGGGTCGAACCCGCAGACGGGGCGCGGCATCGGCAGGTCGTCGTCGAGCTGAAGTTCGATCATGGTCTCGTCGACGACGAGGACCGTTCCCGCGGAGCGCGCGGCGTCGACGAGCTTGCGTCGCTGGTCCTCGTCGGCCAGGGCGCCCGTGGGGTTGTGGAAATCGGCGACCACGTAGGCGAGCCGCGGCGCGGCGTCGCGAAGCACCTGGCGCCAGCGGTCCATGTCCCAGCCTTCGAGCCCTTCGGCCATGGCGACGGGGACGAGACGGGCGCCCGTCTCGCGCATGAGCTGGAGGATGTTGGCGTACGAGGGCGACTCGACGGCGATGCGTTCACCGCGCGGCGCGAAGAGATGGCAGATCGCGTCGATGGCCCCCATGGCGCCGGTCGTGACCATGATCTGTTCGGGCATCGTCGGGATGCCGCGTGCGGTGTAGCGCTCGGCGAGCATCTGACGCAGGGTGGGCAGGCCCGCCGGGAAGTCGCCGTGGGTGTGCGCGTACGGGGGGAGTTCCTCCAGGGCGCCCTGGACGGAGCGGGTGAGCCAGGGCTCGGGCGCGGGCGGCGCCGCGCAGCCCAGGTCGATCATGGAGCCGAGTGCCTCGGGCGGCAGGGGTTCGAGACCGCGCGCGGGCAGGGGGTTCCCTGCCGGGACGGCGGTCCAACTGCCCGCTCCCCTACGGGACTCCAGGAACCCTTCGGTGCGCAGCGCCTCGTACGCGGCGGCGACCGTGGTCCGGCTCACGGTGAGGGACACGGCGAGCTCGCGCTCGGCGGGCAGGCGGGCGGCCACGGGGACGCGGCCTTCGAGGACGAGCATCCGAATGCCGTCGGCGAGGGCGCGGTAGGCCGGCGGGCGCCTGGTGCCGGGGCCCGCGGGGCGCGTCTGCTGAGAGGTGAGCAGCCGGGCGAGCTGTGTGGCGCCCACCGCCGAAGTCCACTGAGCCATGATTCCCAGTCCACCTTCCTGGAATTGGCCATGGTTGGCATCCCTTTACAAGCCACAGAGTGTCATGCGTCAGGCCACTACCACCAGCAGGGGGATCCCTTGTCCACGACCGAGCCACCGACGACTGGTCGGCCACCATCGGTGAAGCCTCACCTCACCCGTCGGCTGATCCAGCTGTACGTCGGTCTCGCGCTGTACGGCGCGAGCTCCGCGCTCCTGGTGGTGTCAGGGCTCGGCCTCGAGCCGTGGAACGTGCTGCACCAAGGGCTCGCCGAGCTGACGGGGATGTCCATCGGCGTCGTCTCGATCTTCATCGGTGCCGCGGTCCTGCTCCTCTGGATCCCGCTCAAGCAGCGCCCCGGCCTCGGCACGGTGTCCAACGTCTTCGTCGTCGGCCTGGCGATGGACGGCACTCTCGCCCTGCTGCCGGACGCGCACACTCTCATCGTCCGGATCCCCCTCCTCGTGGCCGGGATCGTCCTGAACGGTCTGGCGACCGGGCTCTACATCTCGGCGAAGTTCGGTCCTGGACCGCGGGACGGCCTGATGACGGGCCTGCACCAGCGCACCGGACGCTCGATCCGGCTGATGCGGACCCTGGTCGAGGTGGCGGTGGTCGCCACCGGCTTCGCGTTCGGCGGCACGGTGGGCATCGGCACGGTCCTCTACGCCCTTGCGATCGGCCCGCTGGCCCAGTTCTTCCTGCGCTTCTTCGCCGTCCCCGCTCCATCCGAGCGAGGCATCGTGGCCGCCGGCGGTCAACCGGAGCGGGCGATACTGCAGCGGTGACCACGCGCATACGCCACCCCTACCTCGACCACCCGGGACCGCTCGCCTTCGCCCACCGCGGCGGCGCTGCGGACGGCCTGGAGAACACCGCCGCCGCGTTCCGGCACGCCGTCGGTCTGGGGTTCCGCTACATCGAGACGGATGTGCACGCCACGTCGGACGGCAAGCTCGTCGCCTTCCACGACGCGACGCTTGACCGGGTGACGGACGGGGCCGGGCGGATCAGCGATCTCCCCTGGAGCGACGTGCGCCACGCGCGCGTGGCGGGCAGTGAGCCGGTACCCCTCTTCGAAGAGCTCCTGGAGTCGTTCCCGGACGTCCGCTGGAACGTGGATGTGAAGGCCGAGCCCGCCCTTCTCCCTCTCCTGGATCTGCTGCGCCGCACCGGCGCCTGGGACCGCGTGTGCGTCGGCTCCTTCTCCGAGGCCCGCGTGGCCAGGGCCCAGCGGCTCGCGGGACCGCGCCTGGCCACCTCGTTCGGTACGCGGGGTGTGGCGAGCCTGCGGCTGAGTTCGTTCGGCGTCCCCGCCGCGGTGCGCCGCTCCGCGGTGTGCGCACAGGTTCCCGAGGCGCACGCCGGGATCCGGGTGGTGGACCGCCGTTTCGTACGCGCGGCCCACGCGCGCGGGCTCCAGGTGCACGTCTGGACGGTCAATGACGCGGAACGCATGGCCGCTCTGCTCGACCTCGGAGTGGATGGCATCATCTCTGATCACATCGAGACGCTGCGTGAGGTGCTGAAGGACCGGGGAGCCTGGGCCTGACCGCCTTCAGGGCGGCAGCGGACCACGGGGATCAGCGAGGGGGCACGGGTGGGCACCGACACCGTGCGGGCGGCAACGACCGACGAAACGACCGAGCGACGGCGCGAGCAGCGCGGCTGGTACGTCTACGACTGGGCGTGCTCCGTCTACTCGACGAGCGTCCTGACCGTGTTCCTCGGCCCCTACTTGACGGAGATCGCCAAGTCGGCCGCCGACAAGGACGGATACGTCCACCCGCTGGGCATCCCGGTCAGCGCCGGGTCCTTCTTCGCGTACGCGGTCTCGGCGTCGGTGATCGTGTCCATCCTGGTCATGCCGCTCGCGGGCGCCGCGGCCGACCGCAGCGGCCGCAAGAAGCCGCTGCTCGCGACGGCCGCCTACCTGGGGGCCGCAGCGACGGCGGGCATGTTCTTCCTGGCGGGCGACCGCTATCTCCTCGGCGGCTTCCTGCTGATCGTCGCCAATGCCTCGCTCGCCGTCTCGATGGTGCTCTACAACGCGTATCTGCCCCAGATCGCCCCTCCGGAGGAGCGTGACGCGGTCTCGTCGCGCGGCTGGGCGTTCGGCTACGCGGCGGGCGCGCTCGTCCTGGTGGCGAATCTGATCCTGTTCCTGGCCCATGACACCTTCGGTGTCTCCGAGTCGACGGCCGTGCGCATCTGTCTGGCGTCGGCGGGCGTCTGGTGGGGCGCCTTCACGCTCGTGCCGCTGCGGCGGCTGCGCGACCGCAACACACCGCGTCCGGAAGCGTCGGCACGTGGCTGGCGGCAGCTGGCGTCGACGGTGCGCGACATGCGCCGCCACCCGCACACCCTCTCCTTCCTGCTCGCCTACCTCGTCTACAACGACGGCGTACAGACGGTGATCTCGCAGGCGTCCGTCTACGGCTCCGAAGAGCTCGGCCTCGACCAGTCCACCCTGATCGTGGCGGTACTCCTCGTGCAGGTGCTCGCGGTGGCGGGGGCGCTCGCCATGGGGCGTCTGGCACGGACGTACGGCGCCAAGCGCACCATCCTCGGCTCGCTCGTCGCCTGGACGGTGACGATCGGGGCCGGGTACTTCCTGCCCGCGGGGGCTCCGGTGTGGTTCTTCGTCCTCGCGGCGGGGATCGGTCTGGTGCTCGGCGGTTCACAGGCGCTCTCGCGGTCCCTGTTCTCGCATCTGGTGCCCGCGGGCAAGGAGGCCGAGTACTTCTCCGCGTACGAGATCAGCGACCGCGGCATGGCCTGGCTCGGGCCGCTGGTCTTCGGCCTGACGTACCAGCTCACGGGGAGCTATCGGGACGCGATCGTCTCGCTCGTGGCCTTCTTCGTGATCGGTTTCGCGCTGCTCGCACGGGTGCCTGTACGGCAAGCGGTGCGCGACGCGGGGAATCCCGTACCCGACAGGATTTAGCAACTGAAGCCAAAGGGCGGTAGTGTACGCGTTTGGCTTACCAGGCGGACCGTTACTGCGCGCTGAAGATTCAGAATCGCAGGGTGACATCTACTGCTAGATGTGACAAACCGGGCGCTGGTGGGTACAACAAGGGGCGGCATACGACGGCGACGCATGACCCTTAACGGGAATCTTTACCGCCGACCGGACGTTGACCGGATGACGACGACAGCGACACCTGTCCTGTGGGCGACAAGCCCGGGAGGCACGATTCATGAGTGAGCGAGCTCTTCGCGGTACGCGCCTCGTGGTGACCAGCTACGAGACCGACCGCGGCATCGACTTGGCTCCGCGCCAGGCCGTGGAGTACGCATGCCAGAACGGACATCGTTTTGAGATGCCCTTCTCGGTAGAGGCGGAAATCCCTGCGGAGTGGGAGTGCAAGGTCTGCGGGGTCCAGGCACTCCTTGTAGACGGCGATGGACCTGAGGAGAAGAAGGGGAAGCCTGCGCGAACGCACTGGGACATGCTCATGGAGCGACGTACTCGAGAAGAACTCGAGGAGGTCCTGGAGGAGCGCCTTGCGGTTCTCCGTTCAGGAGCCATGAACATCGCGGTGCATCCGCGGGACAGCCGCAAGTCCGCCTGACGGCGAACTGACGGCGAACTGAACAACACCGCACACGAAGGCCGGGGCCACTGCTCAGCAGTGGCCCCGGCCTTCGTGCTGTCCTGACCTGCTCTCGGCCACCAGAGAGGGGCGGCGAGAGAGGGGCGGCGAGAGAGGGGCGGCGAGCCGCTCAGCGCGGCGGCAGCTGCGGGTCGTCCGGGTGCGCGCCACGATCCTGCCGCTCGTCGTCCCTGATGACCTCGCCCTGGACGACCTTGCCGTCCGGACGGTGCATACGCGCCTGCTGGAAGGCGTCGCCGAGACCGCTCCCCGTCGTGGCCTCGCGGACTTTGCGCTCGAAGGTCTTCTCCGCGAAACGGCTGACGGCCTTCTGGACGGGCGGCACGAGGAGGAGCAGTCCCAGGGCGTCGGAGATCATCCCCGGCAGGATGATCAGCAGGCCGCCCAGCATCGTCAGGGCGTTGCCGCCGCCCCGCTCGGAGGGATGCGGCGCCAGACCGCTCTGCTGCTGTTGCACAGCCTCGCTCAGCTCGCGGAAGGCCCGGCGCCCTGCGTACTTGATGACCGCGCCACCAAGCACGAACCCGGCCACGAGCAGCAGGAACACCGTAAGACCGCCCGCGGCGCCCGCCACGACGGTGAGCAGCCAGATCTCCAGGACCAGCCACGCGGCGATGCCGAGCGGCAGGAACCTCAGGACGCGGGAGCGCGGGGGCCGGGCGGGTCTGGTGGGCGGTACGCCATTCGTCATGGCTCCAGTGTGCCTGGGCCCGGCTCAGACCGGCATAAGGGGATGATCAACAGGATCACATCAGGCGAGGTCGAGCGAGGCCGCCGCACGGCCCCTCAGGGCTTCTTGCGGTCCATCACGCGACCGACCCGCTCCCCCACGCCCCACGCGGTGACCCGCCACAGCGCCTCGGCGACGATGTCCTTGCTCATCTTGCTGTCGCCGAGCTCCCGCTCGACGAACGTGATCGGCACCTCGACGACGTGATAGCCCGACTTGATCGCCCGGCGCGCGAGGTCGACCTGGAAGCAGTAGCCCTGCGAGGCGACCTCGCTGAGGCCGATGCCTTCGAGGGTCTCGCGGCGGAAGGCGCGGTAGCCGCCCGTCACGTCGCGGATCGGCACGTCGAGCATCAGGCGTGAGTACGTACTGCCGCCGCGCGAGATGAGCTGGCGGTACTTGGGCCAGTTCACGATCCGTCCGCCCGGCACCCAGCGCGAGCCGAGGACGAGGTCGGCGCCCTTGAGCGCGGTGAGCAGCCGGGGCAGCTCCTCGGGCTGGTGGGAGCCGTCGGCGTCCATCTCGACGACCACTCCGTAGTCGTTGTCCAGGCCCCACTGGAAGCCCGCGAGATAGGCCGCGCCGAGGCCTTCCTTGCCCTTGCGGTGCAGGACGTGGACCTGGTCGTCCTCGACCGCGAGCTCATCGGCGATCTTGCCGGTGCCGTCGGGGCTGTTGTCGTCGGCGACGAGGATGTGCGCCTCGGGCACGGCAACCCGGACACGGCCGACGATGGACTGGATGTTCTCCGCCTCGTTGTAGGTCGGAATGATCACCAAGGCCATGCCGAGCGGGCCGAACTGCCTCGCCTGGTCCCCGTTTCCGGAGACCCCACCGCCGTCGTTCAAAACTGCCCCTTCGTTCGTACGCAGAGGACCACCATAGTGGCCGCCTCCCGCAGAGCCACGACGGCACGGGCGGTTGAGGGGAGTACTGCGGATCGGGGCCCGGCACCCTTCGGGCCGACCTGGGGCCCGCTGGCTGCGGGTCGACCGAGAGCCGTTGTCTACTGAGCGTCCGGGCCCCACCCGGGTCACACCTGCCGGCCCGGTGGAACGTTCCCTCGCGTCCGAAGCGCGGGCGCTGGACCTGGCTCCCAGTGGCGGTGCGCCGGTGCGGCACACCACCCATGGCCCAGCGGCGTTCGACGATCGCGTGGAGATTCTCCGGTCGGACGTCCTGTGGTGGACCCGGCCGAACCTACCGGCCGACGGCGGCGTTCTGTCAATAGCCGTTTGACCTGGGGCGATTCCACAGACTGGCAGGTCAGTGCGGAGGATACGCAGGTCGTACGACGGCAGAACGGGCCGCGATCGGCGGTACGCACCGCCGGGACATCACTCGTCCGGCCCTACGAAGACCGTCTTTCCGAAGACCACCGTGCGCAGACAGACGGGGAGTTCAGCGCCCGGCGTCAGGTCG
The DNA here is from genome assembly GCF_043200235.1 of Streptomyces sp. NPDC048441. NCBI lineage: Bacteria > Bacillati > Actinomycetota > Actinomycetes > Kitasatosporales > Streptomycetaceae > Streptomyces > Streptomyces sp. NPDC048441. The sequence goes on along the minus strand of NZ_JBICXM010000004.1, from coordinate 496,649 downwards.
GGCAGACCGGGCGTGCCGGAGCGCGGATCGGTCGACCAGCGCGCGACCCGGTCGTCGGGGGCCTGGACCACGAGGTCTTCGGTACGCCACACGGCGTAGTCGGCGGGCGCCCCCGGCACCAGAACACCCGCGTCGTCCCGGCCGATGGCCCGCCAGCCGCCCCGGGTATGTGCGGTGAACGCGGCGCGCACCGAGACGCGGTGCTCGAGGGTCTGATGGAACGCGGCGGCCCGCACGGTGCCCCAGGGGTCGAGCGGGGTGACCGGGCTGTCGGAGCCGAAGGCGAGCGGGACGCCGGTGCGCAGGAGGGCGGCGTACGGGTTGAGGGTGCGGGCCCGTTCGGCACCGAGGCGCTGGACGTACATGCCGTCGTCGCCGCCCCACAGGGCGTCGAAGGCGGGCTGCACGGACGCGGTGAGGCCGAGTTCGGCGAAGGCGGCGATCGTCTCCGGGGTGAGCATCTCCGCGTGCTCCACACGGTGCCTCGCGGCGCGGACGCGGGCCAGGCCGACCTTCTCGGCGGCGGCGCGGATGCCGTCGACGACGGCGCTCACGGCGGCGTCGCCGATGGCGTGGAAGCCCGCCTGGACCCCCGCCTCGGTGCAGGCGATGACGTGCGCGGTGACGGCGGCGGCGTCCAGGTACGCGGTGCCGGTGTGGGCGGCGTCGGCGTACGGCTCGTGCAGGCAGGCCGTGTGCGAGCCGAGCGCCCCGTCGACGAAGAGATCGCCCGCGGCACCGATGGCACCCAGTTCCTTTGCACGGGCGACGCCTTCGTCACCCTGCTGCGCCCAGTAGCCGACGACCCGGGGACCGGCCTCGTCGGCGGCGAGGCGAAGGAGCCCTGTGAGGTCGTCCTCGCTGGAGATCTCGGGGCCCGCGCACTCGTGCACGGAGCCGATACCGAGGGACGCGGCCCGCTTCAGGGCCGCGCGCTGGGCTTCCGATCGCTGCCGCGGGGTGAGCGCGCCGAGCGCGGCGGCGCGCACCGCGTGGTGGGCGTCGGCGGTCAGCGGCGCGTCCGGGTGGAAGCCGGTGCGCCCGGTGATGCCGGGGACGAGGTCGAGCAGTGCGGTGGTGACGACGGCCGAGTGGACGTCGACGCGGGAGAGGTAGAGGGGACGGCCACCGGTGGCGTCGTCGAGCTCCGCGCGCGTGGGCGGGCGACCGCCGGTCCAGCGGGCGGCGTCCCATCCGTGGCCGAGAAGGACGCGGTCGTGCGGGCGTGCGGCGACGTGTTCGCGTACGAGAGCCAGTGCCTCGCCGAGGGAGCGCGCACCCGTCAGATCGAGTCCCGTCAGGGCGAGTCCGGTCGATGTGGTGTGCACGTGCGCATCAGTGAACGCCGGGGTGACGAGGGCTCCTTCGAGGTCGACGACCTCGTCCACGCCGTCGGCGAACGCGTCGGCGGCGCCTTCCGACCCGACCCAGGCGACGTGCCCGCGTTCGACGACCATGGCCGTGGCGAACGGATCGGCGGGGCTGTGGACGTCTCCGCCGCGCAGCAGCACGGTGCGGTGGCCCTCAGGGCCGTTCTGGGGGGTGGTGCTCTCGCTCATGGGACCAGTCTGGCCCCTCTTGGCGTACGCCCCGCGCAGGGGTCCCCCGAGAGCGGCTCAGACCTGCGGGGGCCTCGCCTCGTACGGCGTGGAGAGCACGACCGTCGTACGGGTGGAGACGCCCGCGAGCGCGCGCAGGCGGCTCAGCAGGTGCTCGAGCTCGAGCGGGGTGGCCACCCGCACCTTGAGGATGTAGTTCTCGTCGCCCGCCACGCTGTGGCATGCCTCGATCTCCGGGACGCCGGCGAGGCGTTCGGCGATGTCGTCGGGTGCGCTGGGGTCGAACGGCTTCACCGAGATGAACGCCGTGAGCGGAAGGCCGACGGCCTCCGGGTCCACGACCGCTCCATAGCCACGGATGACGCCGCGCTGCTCCAGGCGGCGCACACGCTGGTGCACGGCCGATGTGGACAGGCCCGTGGCCTTGCCCAGGTCGGTGTAGCTCATCCGCCCGTCCTTGACGAGCAGCTGCACAATTTGTCGGTCCAGCTCCTCCATGCGCTGAACCTACAGGGCTCTTGATCCCTCCGGATACCCGTCGGCACTGCGGCGGCATCTTCGCCGGGCATGTGACGAACGCCACATACCTGTGACCGTGTCCAATGGGATGCCACGATTACCCCTACGACGGGACGGGAAGTGCTTGCTGTGGTCGAGGCCGCAGCGCCTTCTCGGCCCACCCAAGGGGGAGAATCCCATGCAGAACTTGAAGCGCCCCGGTCGCTCTGCCCGTAGCAAGCAGCAGCGCTCCGATGAATCCGCGTCGGCACTCGTATCGGAGGGCGTCGAACCGGGTGAATCCGAGTTCGACGCGTACGACACCTTCGAGATGTACCGAGTGACATGCCCCGACTGCGCGCAGCCGATCGCGCTCCTCGCCGACGAGGACGTACTGCCCGAGCACGCCCTCTGCGCCACTCCGTGGAACCCGTTCGGTCTCACGGTGTGCACGGGGACGGGTCGCGCCGCGGCCGACGCGCAGCCCGCGGACGAGACGATGGAGGCTCAGGAGCAGGAGATGGGCCTGCTGTTGACGCTCCCTCAGGGACTCGACTGGCGGACGCAGCCCTTCTCGCACGCCGGCGGCCAGAGCTCGCGCCCGCGTCGCGTGCCCGAGCAGGATCACCGTTCCGCGGCCTGACGCCTACCAGTAGCTGCCCTGCACCATCGCCGTGAGGCTGGCGTGGTGCAGGATCAGCATGTCCGGATCCACGGGCACGGCGACCTCGCCGAAGTGCACCTGCCGGTAGGCGACGCGCAACATCACGATGGCGTGCCGCAGCGCCGCGTACAGCGTGTGGAAGTCCATGGACCGCGGTGTGTGGCCGGTGAGTTGGGCGTAGCGCTCCTCGACGCGGTCGCGGTGCAGGAAGCCGGGCAGGCCGTCCTGTCCGAAGCTCACCGTCAGGTCCTGGAAGAAGCGGTGCAGATAGACCATCCATCCGATGTCTACCTCGCGGGGTGCGAGCGCCGCCATCTCCCAGTCGAGCACGGCCGCGGGTTCGAAGCCGTCGTAGATGACATTGCCGATGCGCGCGTCACCCCAGTTGAGGACGGTCTCACCCTCGACCTCGGGCCACCACTCCTCGAGCCGCTCGAAAGCGCTCTCGATGAGAGGTGAGCGGGGCAGGTCGTCCACCACCCAGTCGTAGTAGGCGCGTTGGGCGTCGACGTGGCGGCGCAGCGGGCTGCCCTCGCCGGGCAGGGCCAGGAACTCGGCCTCTTTGACGGGCACTTGGTCGTGGAGGTGGGCGATCAGGCGGATCGACGCTTCCTCCAGGCGCGCGCGTTCGGCGTCACTCGCGGAGTACAGCCAATTCCCCTCGTATGTATAGGGCATGACGTCCGGCGGCACGCGCCCCTCGACCCGCTCCATGACGAAGAAGGGCGCGCCGAGCGGCCCCGGGTCCTCCTCGAGCCAGAGCACGCGCGGCACGGGCAGGTCGGTGTGCTCGGCGACGAGCCGCATCGTGCGGTGCTGGCGCGGCAGGTCGTAGACCGGGAAGATCGTGTAAGCCGCAGGGTCCGCGGCCACGCGCAACGCGCAGGCCCGCAGCGGTGGTTGGGGGTGCTCGATGTCGAAGAGCAGGGTCTCGCTCGACATGCCGTTGGACTCGGGCACCCGCACACCGGTGGCCTTGGCGCCGGGGAGCCGCGTGTCGAGCCAGGCCGTGAGCCTGCGGGCGAGCTCATCGGGTTCACGGGTGGAGGTACGGGGGCGGGGCTGACGGGGTGCGTTCGCCATCTCAGGGCTCCTCTCAGGGCGCTACCGAGTCTCAGGGCGCTACCGAGTCGAAGCCGGTGAAGCCGCTCGGGTCGTGGCGGCCGAAGCTGCCGTGCTCGAAAATGCCATACCCCGTCTGCCCGTTGAGGGTGAAGCGGGCCGCGTGGTCGATGACTCCGTACGCGGCCATGGGGTGCGCCGCCGGGTCCGACAGGTCGTACGTACGACGGTCGGTCCAGTCGCGCCCCTGCCAGGTGCCGTGCTGCCAGTCGTCCGCGGGCGGGTAACCGGCGCCCACGGCGAGCGGCAGGGACGTCAGGACCTCGACGCCGAGCTCCAGCGGCTTGCGCCCATCGGGATCGGTGAGGTGGATGACGGCGCGCTCGGGATGGCGGGTGCCTGAGCGGTAGGTGATGTCGGCCTGGGGCCAGCCGAGTTGGCGGTCGCGCTGCCCCGGCCGTACGAGCGTCGCTTCGTTGAGGGTGCGGTAGCCGTCCGCATCCTCCTGGGCGATGACCATCAGGAAGCGGTCGTCGAAGCGCACCGGGTTCCAGATCCAGTGGAATCCCTCGGTGCCGAACTCCTCTTCAAGACGCCCGCGTTCCTCGCCGGGGATCGGCCGTACGCCCCAACTCCGGTCGCGAGTGGCGGTCCACTCCCCCGCCGTCACCGGAATCTCCTCGCCACCGACGCGGATCGTCCCCGCGCAGCCGCCCGCCTGGACGAAGCGGCGGCCTTCGAGCGAGAGCCGGTCGCCGCGCCGCTGGATGTGGTGCGGCTCCCAGAGGGCGGGGAATCCGGCGGTCCACGTGATGTCGTACGAGAGGGATTCGGGGTCGTCGGGATCGGCGGCGCACGTCAGGCGCAGCCTGCGCAGCGGCTCCTCGACGGTGATGGTCAGCGGGCCGACGGAGAGGTTCATCCGGTCGTCGCCCAGCGCGTCCGATGCGCGTACAGCATGGAGCGTATCTCCTCTGCGCAGAGTGGCGTAGGCGTCGATCACACCGACGTTCGGGTAGACGCCGAGCCCGAGGATGAGGAGCGCGCGTCCCTCATGGTCGAAGAGGTGGAAGATGCAGCGGTCGTAGGCGTTGCGGTCGCCCGTCGCGACCTGCTTCATGGAGAGCGGCACCTGGTGGATCGGGTACTCGTCGAGCGGAACGGGACGGTCGTCTGCCACGGCAAACCTCCCTGGGCGCACGGCAGTTGGTGGACGCCGGGCAAACGACAGGCCCCGACGCGAAGTTGACGGTACGTCAGACAATGCGACGGAGCCAGACACGTGCCGCCCCGCATTCACGGCGCCTTCGACCGCCCGCGGCTGGTGCGGACGCACAGATCGCGGGAGCGGACGGCCCGCCGTCACCCGGGGAAGCCGCGAACTCACGCTCGAATCCGACGGGTGGTGACTTGTCCCCCGCACCGCGCGTTGGCCCCGTATGACCACCCCCACGCCGACCCCCACCGCCCACCAGCCGACCGGCCGCCGGAGGCGCACCCTCCTGACGGCTCCCCCTTCGTCGGCAGAATCGGTTCCCCAGCCCCCTCAGCCGCCACCCCAGCGCCCTCAGCCGGCCCAGCACACCCAGGCTCCACAGCGCCCCCAGCCGCCGCAGCCCCAGCCGCCGCATGTGCAGGATCCGCCCATCTACCGCGCCCTGATCCGGCACTGGGCCGAGCGGGGCAAGACCCTGCCGGGGCGCCACGACCCGGAGTGGGTGCGCCTCGCGGCGCCTCCGGTCAGGCTCGGCCAGTTCAGCGCGAGTCGGGACTCGCGAGGTGAGTTCAGCGCGAGTCGGGACCCACGAGGTGACGGGCGATGACCATCCGCTGGATCTGATTGGTGCCCTCGACGATCTGGAGCACCTTGGCCTCGCGCATCAAACGCTCCACGGGGAAGTCCGCGGTGTACCCATAGCCGCCGAGGACCTGCACGGCGTCCGTCGTGACCTTCATCGCGGCGTCGGTGCACAGCAGCTTGGCCATGGCCGCCTGCTTGGAGAACGGCCTGCCGGCGTCCCGCAGACGCGCCGCCGCCAGGTAGAGCGCCCGGCCCGCCTCGATCTGCGTCGCCATGTCCGCGAGCATGAACCGCAGGCCCTGGAAGTCGGCGATCGGCCGCCCGAACTGCCGCCGCTCGGTGGCATAGCGCAGGGCCTCGTCAAGGGCCGCCTGGGCAACGCCGATCGCGCAGGCCGCGATGCCGAGCCGCCCGCCGTCGAGCGCGGAGAGCGCGATCGCGAAGCCCTGGCCCTCCTCACCGATGCGGCGCGCGTCGGAGACCCGTACCCCGTCGAAGTGGATCTGGGCGGTGGGCGAGCCCTTCATGCCCATCTTCTTCTCGGGAAGTGCCGCGCTCAGGCCCTCGGCGTCGCCCGGCACCAGGAACGCGGAGATGCCTCGGGCGCCTTCGCCGCCGGTGCGGGCCAGAACGGTGTAGAAGTCGGCGACTCCGCCGTGCGTGATCCACGCCTTCGTACCGGTGATCACCCAGTGGTCGCCATCTCGCACGGCCTTCGTCGACAGGGACGCGGCGTCGGACCCTGCCGCGGGCTCCGAGAGGCAGTACGCCCCGAGCAGACCGCCGCCGAGCATCGCGGGGAGGTGCTCGGCCTGCTGTTCCTTGGTTCCGTAGCCCGCGAGCGCGTGGCAGGACAGGGAGTGGACGCTGACGCCGAGGCCGACGGTGAGCCGGGCGGCGGCGAGCTCTTCCAGGACCTGGAGATAGACCTCGTACGGCTGGTCGCCACCGCCGAATTCGGAGGCGTACGGAAGCCCGAGCAGTCCGGAATCGGAGAGCAGGGTGAAGACGGCGCGCGGAAAGTGCCCCGCGTCCTCCTCCTCGGCCGCGCGGGGAGTGATCTCCCGCTGGACGAGGTCACGGACGAGCGAGAGCAGGTCCCGGGCCTCTTCCGTAGGCAACTGACGGTCGACCGGCTGCTGCGGGGTTCGCTCAGGCATGGCGGCGCATTCCTCCCTTTCGGCACTGCGGCGGACGCGCGGGGTGATGCGGCGCCACCGTGTCTCACGGCCCTGCCGATGGTGCCCTTCCGGGTCGCGGAAGGTGCTGTGACCAGCGGCTGTGGCGCGTTGAGTATGCCCGATCAGTGGCGGCCAGTCACTAGTTAACGACCGCTCACTTAAAAGATAACCGACGGCCGCAAGGCGGCCGTTGAAATTGGTCCGAACCATTGACCCACTGGTCTAGTCCTCCTAGAGTCCAGCCGAGCGCTTTTCCGCGTTCATGCCAATTCAACGTTCACTGACGTCACCTGGCACCCGCAGGTCAGACGTCACCTGGCACCCGCAGGTCAACAGCACCATGTCCCCCCATGTGCACTCTCCCCCACAAGGAGAAACGATGCTCAGACCGCACCTCCCCCGCGCCTCCTTCAAGGCGCTCATCGCCTCCGCATGTTGCGCCGTGCTCGGCGCGGGACTGCTCGCCGGCGCGGGCAGCGCAGCCGCCGGGCAGGACAGTGGGTCCACCAAGGCCGCGAGCTCCGAGGCCGCGGCCGGTTCCAAGGTCGTCGGATACTTCACCGAATGGGGTGTCTACGACCGGAACTACCACGTCAAGAACATCGAGACGTCCGGCTCGGCCGACAAGCTCACGCACATCAACTACGCCTTCGGCAACGTCCAGGGCGGCAAGTGCACCACGGGCGACGCGTACGCGGCGACCGACAAGGCATACACCGCCGACCAGTCAGTCGACGGCGTGGCCGACACCTGGGACCAGGACCTGCGCGGCAACTTCAACCAGCTGCGCAAGCTCAAGAAGCTCCACCCGAACCTCAAGGTCCTGTGGTCCTTCGGCGGCTGGACCTGGTCCGGCGGCTTCACCGAGGCCGCCAAGAACCCCGCGGCGTTCGCCCAGTCCTGCTACGACCTCGTCGAGAACTCCAAGTGGGCCGATGTCTTCGACGGCATCGACATCGACTGGGAGTACCCGAACGCCTGTGGTCTGACCTGTGACACCAGTGGGCGCGCGGCGTACAAGGACGTGATGTCCGCGGTGCGTTCGAAGTTCGGCGGGGACAACCTCGTGACCTCGGCCATCCCGGCCGACGCGGAGGAGGGCGGCAAGATCGACGCCGCCGACTACGCGGGCGCCGCCCAGTACGTCGACTGGTACAACCCGATGACGTACGACTACTTCGGCGCCTGGGACGCGAAGGGCCCGACCGCCCCGCACTCGCCGCTGAAGGCGTACGAGGGTGCACCGAAGGCGAGCTGGAACACCGAGTCCACGATCAAGAAGCTCCAGGGCCTCGGTGTCCCGTCCGACAAGCTGCTGCTCGGCATCGGCTTCTACGGCCGCGGCTGGACGGGCGTCACACAGAAGGAGCCCGGTGGCACCGCGACCGGAGCCGCCGCGGGCAAGTACGAGGCGGGTATCGACGACTACAAGGAACTTAAAGCCAAGTGCCCGGCCAACGGCACCGTCGGCGGGACCGCGTACGCCCACTGCGGATCCGACTGGTGGAGCTATGACACCCCGGCGACCATCGCGGGGAAGATGGACTACAAGAACCAGGCGGGGCTCGGCGGCACGTTCTTCTGGGAGCTGAGCGGTGACACCGCGAACGGCGAGCTGATCAAGGCCATCAACTGATCTTCGCTACTGGCTGGTTGGGGGCGGGAGTCTTCGGACTCCCGCCCCTTCCTCGTACTCCGTGCGCTCCGTGTGTTCCTCATGGCCGTGGCGGGGCCGGGAAGGACGGCTCGAAGTCCTCGATGGTGCGCAGGGTGTCACCGAGGGTCCGCACGAGCAGCTCGCACACCGTGTCGCGCGTCAGCTCCTGGTGGCCCACCCAGTCGAGCGTGATGCCCTCGACGCTGCACAGCCAGCCGAGGAGCGCGGTGCGTGCGAGGCGCGGGATCTCCTTGCGGCCGTACGCACCTTCGGCGATGGCGGCGATCATCGCCTCGCGCACACCGTCCCGTACGGCATGTACCTCGGTATCGAACCCGACGCCACCGCTGATGATGGTGCGGTACGCCGCCTGGTGGTGCTCGGCATAACGGAGATAGCCGTCGATGGTGCGCTGCACCCGCTCCACGGGCGGCAGGTCGTCGTGGCGTCCGGCGCGGGCGACCAGTTCGGACACGGAGTCCTCGATGATCGCGAGGTAGTAGCCGCGTTTGGACTTGAAGTAGTAGTAGATCAGCCCTTTGGCGACGCCCGCCTGCTTCGCGATGTCGTCCATCGACAGGGCGTCGTAGGACGTGTCGGCGAACAGCTTCCGGCCGATGCTGATGAGTTCGGCGCGGCGCGCCACGGAGCGGTCGGTGCCGCGCTGTTGACTATTATTCAATTTCGGCCCTAGTCTCCAACTGCCTCGGGATGTCCGCAGTATGGCAGAACCGTGCCACCTGCGATTCGGCTCCCGAAGGCGCTTCACGCACTCCCCTTACGCACGCTTGAGCACGCGGTACGACGTACGGGAGGAAACCAGTGGGCGCAGCACGCAACGCTTCACGCGAGGGCAGAACCTCCTGGAAGAAGACGGCCGTCGTGGCCCTGCCGGCCGTCCTGGCCGTCGGCGCGATGGCCTCCGTGATGGCCGAGGGGGCGCTCGCCGCCTCGTTCGCCGTCTCGGGCACCAGCTTCCAGGTGTCATCCGGCAAGCTCAGCAGCAAGGGCCTGTCGTCCTACGTACAGACCGACCGGGACGTCGACGGCAAGGGGCACCCGGTGGCGCTCCTCGGGATCGGCGACGCGACACTGTCCGACATCTGCCAGGCCGCCGAGGTCAAGACCCCGGTGGGCACCGTGGTGTTCAAGCTGACGGCGGGCGGTTCGGCGGGCGAGGTCACCGCCAGCAATCTCATCATCGACGGCGAGGACCTGAACGGCGACGCCCGCTTCGGCACCGCCGAGATCGGCCGGGACGCCTCGACACTCGACGAAGTGCCGGGAGTCAAGGGCGAGAAGGGGAAGTTCGGGCTACAGGCCGGGGACATCACCGTCTCCGGCGTGAAGTCGCACGCCTGGTCGGCGACCGGCGGGAACTTCCGGCTCAAGGGCATGAAGGTCGACGTCAGCATCGGCGGCAAGAAGTGCTTCTGACCGGCGGCCGGAGAGCCGGGGTCAGGGCATGGGGCAGGGACGGCGGCGGCTGGCTCGACGAACGCCTTCCGCTGCGGGAGCCGCGCCGGGTGCTGCGCAGATGGCGGCGCACCCGGCCCTTCTGGGGCGGTCTGCTGCTGATCCTGGGCGGCGCCGAACTGCTCCTCGTGCCCCTTTCGCCGCTGACGGTCCTGGTCAGTCTGGGGCTCGGCGGGCTCGCGGCGATCGGCATCGGGCTCGCGCTTGTCGCCGCCGGGATCTTCCTGTGGCTCCTGCCGCACGCCCATCACTATGTGAGCGTCAACGCCCTGATCCTTTCGGTGCTTTCGTTCGCGGCGACCAATCTCGGCGGGTTCCTGGTGGGCATGGTGCTCGGCATCGCGGGCAGCGCGATGGGCTTCGGCTGGACGCCGGTGCCGGAGGACGCGGAGGAGGGCCCCGAGCGGCCGAAGGTGCGGGACGGGCAGGGCACACGGACGCTCGGTGTGCTGCTTCCGGTGATCATCATCGGGGCGACGCTGTGGGGCGGCACTCCGGCGAAGGCGGCGCCCGGCGACGCGGTCGTCACACCGAGGACACCGCCGACGGTCACCACCACGCTCTTCTCGCCGCAGGGCTTCCTCCTGGCCGGCGTACGCGAGATCCCCACGGCCGACGGGCCGTTGAAGGTCATGGTGCTGAAGATGAAGGCCGCCTCGCTCACCGACTACCGGCTGAAGACGCGCGACGGCAGCCGTGAACTCGCCCTGGGCGCCGACACCTTGGACCTGAGCGGCTCCGTCACGCTCTATCTGACGAAGTTCAAGGGCTGCCTGGAAGGGCTGCTCTGCCTGACCTTCACGCCCGACAAGCTGCCGGTGCCTCCCGTAGTGCCGCCGTTCGCCTTCATGACCGACGTGGAGGCCGAACAGGCCCTGGTCACATCGGACTTGATCGTCGCGGGCGGACTCACCCTGAAGGCATCGGCATGAAGGTATCGGCATGATCCAGATTCAGTCCGCACTCTTCTGGGCGTACGCGATCGGCGCGACGTTCGCGCTCTCTGCGGGGCGGCAGCTCCAGGTGTGGGAGCGGATCAACGCGGGCGAGGGGCCGCGGACGCGCAGCCGCGCCGCCAATCCGTATCTCGCGCTCACGGCGCTCTTCGCCGCGGTCCTGATGGTGCCGACGGGGCTCTTCCTGCTGTGGCAGAACCCGGCGTGGGCGACGATGCATGTCGCGGGCGGGCACGACGGGGTGTGGGCGGGGTTCGTGCTCTTCTACGCGGGCGGGATTCCCGTCGCCGCGATCATCGGCTTCCTTGTGGCGCAGGGGCTCGTCCTGGTGGGGGCGGGCTACTGGGCGTATCTCCAGTGTGTGGGCGGGTACTTCCTGCTCTTCGGGACACTGATCCACGGCTGGGACGGCAGGGGGTACGAGCGGTTCTTCTCGCCAGGCGCGCGGGACTTCGCGAACTGGCGACAGGACAGCGTCGTCAATCACGTACTGGACTTCCTGACGTCCGGGACGTTCCTCGCGCTGCTCGTCTTCGGCGCGGCCGTGATCGGCACGATGCTGCTGACCGAGATCGGCTGGCTGATGGAGGGCTGGTCACTGCCGGGCGCGGACGAGGACCGCAAGGTGCACCGGTTCCTGGCGATCGCCATCGCGGCGGCCGGGGTCTACGGCCTGCCGTTCGTCGGCGCGCTGATCGCGAGCGTCCTCGTCCGCCTCCTGGGCGGCTGGATCGGCCTCCCGCTGTTCGCGGTCCTGGCGGGGCTCACGCTGCTGTCGGGGCGGTCGCCGGTGCGGTGGCTCTACGGCCTGGTGGGGGTGCCGCATCGGCACTGGCGGGCGGATCTCGAACGGGACGAGGACCCTTACGAGACCGAGACCGAGACCGAGACCGAGACGGAGACCGAGACCGAGACCGGGGTCACATCAGACCGGTCTGCGTGACGAGCATCGCGAGCACGACGACGAGCGTCCAGCCGAGGATGTGCTCGAGCACCTTCGGCCCGTCTTCCTTGGGGCCCCCGGTGCGGGTCGTGGCACGGGCCGTGGCACGGGTCTGTGCGGTGGCGTTGACGGTGGTCGCTGTCATGGCATCACTCGATACGTATGCGTCGCGTCCGACGACACGACGTCCGGCAGTGGACTCCCCCCACTGACCCATCCACCATGCCAGCAGGACCGGCTCGTGCGAGAGAGATGTTGGTCACCCACAACTGCGGCGGGATGCCGTGCGTCTAAAGCTGTACGTCCCTCAGGACGACCGTTCGCGCACCATCCCGACCGAAGGGTTCCCGATGAGCACGTACCGGACTCCTCGCCGCAGAGCGCGGCTCGCGCTCGCGGCCGCCGTCGCCGTGACGGCGGCTCTTACCGCCGGCCCGGTCTCCCAGGCCGCACCGTCCGCATCGGGGAAACCGATGCCGGGCGCGCCCGGCCTGGGCGACCCGATGTTCCCGCTGGACGGTAACGGCGGATACCGGGTCGACCGCTACACCCTGGACTTCGACTGGCAGGCCCCGAAGACCCCCTTCGAGGCGACGACGACGATCAAGGCCACCGCCACCCAGTCGCTCTCCCGCTTCAACCTGGACTTCGGTGGCAACACACTGCACGGCGTGACGGTCGACGGCTCGGCAGCGGGCACGTCCCGCGACGGTGACGAGCTGACGGTCACGCCCAAGTCCCCGATCGCCAAGGGCCGTACGTTCACCGCCAAGATCACGTACACCGCCGACCCGACCCAGACGCGGCACCGCGACGACGCCATCGAGGACTACGGCTGGATACCCACCGCCGACGGCACGGTGGTCTATCCGCAGCCGAACGGCGCGCGGCTGATCTTCCCGGGGAACGACCACCCCAGCCAGCGGGCGCCGATCACCTTCCGCATCACCACGCCGAAGGATCTGACGGCGGTCGCCAACGGCAAGCTGGTCGACCGTGCGGAGCGTCCCGGTGACCGGGTGCGCTGGACGTACGACTCCGAACAGCCGCTGTCCACGCAGCTGGTGCAGATGGCGGTCGGCAAGTTCAAGCTGGTGGACGGCAAGGGCCCCGACGGTCTGGCGCTCCGGGACGTCGTCCCGGACGCACTGGTCGAGCCGACGGCGGAGTACCGCAAACTCACCCCCGACCACCTCACCTGGCTCCAGAAGAAGCTCGGCCCCTACCCCTTCAACCGCTACGGCCTCCTGGTCGGCGACACCGACCTGGGCGTCGCCCTGGAGACCCAGACGCTCTCGCTCATCCCGAAGGCCGACCTCCTGGGCACGAAGGTCGACGCCGAGCGGAACATGGTGCACGAGCTGACCCACCAGTGGTTCGGCGACAGCGTGGCCCTGGCGAGCTGGTCCGACCTGTGGGTGAGCGAGGGGCACGCCCGCTTCTACGAGCGGATGTACTCGCAGGAGCACGGCGGCGACAGCTTCGAGGCCGCCATGAAGACCGCGTACGCGGCGCACGACCAGTGGCGCAAGGACTACGGCGCCCCCGCCGAGCCGACCGAGCCGAACCTCTTCAAGCGTATGCGGTACGACGGCTCGGCCCTGGTCCTGTACGCCCTGCGGGAGCAGGTCGGCGACGCGACGTTCCAGAAGATCGAGCGGGCCTGGGTGAGCGGCTTCCGGGGGAAGACGGCGAGCACCCAGCAGTACATCGACCTGGCCTCGAAGGTGGCGGGCCAGGACCTGGAGGGCTTCCTGCACCCGTGGCTGTACGGCTCGAAGACGCCGCCGATGCCGGGGCATCCGGACTGGGTGGTGACTCCGGCGACGTGATCCGGGCGGGCACCACACGGAGGGGGCTCCTGATCTGCGCGGGGGCCTCCTCCGTCGCGGGCGCGGGCATGGGCCTGACCCACTGGGCCAGGGGCGATTCCGGGACGGACTCCGCGTTGACGGGCGCCACCCAGGGCGTGGCGTACTTCTGCGCCTTCTGCTTCCTCAGCTGGTGGCAGTCGCGGAGGCAGCACCACCAGGCCCGGCCCGAGAGCCGACCACCGCCTCCACACCCGCCTGGGCCACCTCCACCGCTTCCACCACCGGGGCGGGCCACCGGCCCGCCCCGGTGAACGTCACCTGATCCCTACCCCCGCCAGCGCCGCCTTCTGCGCCGCGCTCAGCTTCGTCGGGAAGTACAGATAGCAGACGCCTCCCGTGCCGGAGACGACCTTTCCCGTGGCGTTGTAGCGCTTCGTGCGGAGCCAGATATTTTCCCACTCCCGCCTCTTGTAGACCCGGCGCACCGCCGGATCGCTGGGCGACGCCGGGTCGTTGGCGATCACGTCGCCATTCGCCGTGAAGCCGATCACTGTCATCAGGTGGCCCGCCGTGCCGTAGCCGGCGCCCGTCAGCTCCTCCTTGAGGAACGACTGGGACGTTATGGCCGGGATGCCCGCGGCGATCAGCGACTCCAGTTCGGTGAGGGAGGACAGGCGGGTGACGACGCCCTGGAGGTCCTTGTACGTCGACGCGTACGCCGCGTTGAAGGGCCAGTTGCCGCAGCCCGCGTACTGGTAGTCGAAGGTGTGGCGCGCCGCGTGGCACACCTGGGGGTCGGCGTAGGACGGGTCGACCCAGGAGAGGTCGTCGGCGGTCGGCTTGCGGCCCCAGGATTCGATGATCATCTGCGAGGAGGTGGGGCTGCACCAGGCCTCGCCGCCGTTGTCGTACTCCGGATACTGCCCGGCGTGGATCTCCTGCGAATAGCGCGGGACCTTCAGTTCCTTGGTGAGCCCCGGCTTGGACGCCGGGACCGTGAAGCGGTCGGGGACGTCGGACGCCATCGCGCCGAGGCGCCACACGGTGGGGGTCACCGTGGCGCCCGGCTTGCGGTACAGGGTCAGGCGCAGTCGGTACGAGGCGAGGCGGAGCCCCTTCGTCGTGTCGTCGATGGAGAAGGTGTCCGTCCAGATGCTGGACTTGCCGTCGCTCTGGTCGTCGAGCGACGTACGGCGGATGTCCTTCTCCTTGTCGTCGCCCGATGTCCAGCGGCCCAGGACGTACCAAGGAGTCTTCGTCTTGTCCGAGTACGTCCCCTGGAGCTCGACCTGGAGCCAGGTGCCGGTGGGCGTGCGGGCGTTCCAGGAGGCGACGACCTCCGTGGCGGGAGTGGTGGGGCGGTGCACCGGGGACGTCCACTGGGCGTACTCCCACGTGGCGGTCTTGCCGGTGTGCGGATCGGCGTAGTCGGTGCGGCCCGCGGCCTGGGCGATCTCCACGGCGGGGCGGGCTCCGGAGACGGCACGGGTGCCGTTGGCGGTGCCCGCGCTCCAGTCCGCGTGCGAGGTCCAGAAGCGGTTGCTCACCGGCCTCTCGGCGCGCGCCTGACGGCGTAGGCCTTGGCCGCCCGATGCGAGCGCCGGGCTCGCGGTGGCGGCCACGGCGGCTACGGCGGCGGCCGCGGCGAGGACGGTTCTGCGGGACATGTCATCAGCTCGGTCCATGGCGGGACCCCCAGTCGACGTGGGTTCCGGACGGATCCGGAAGGGGCAGGTCAGATGCACGGCGGTATGCCAACTATGGCTGCTGCACGCCGACTTCTGCCAGCGATTCGGACACCACCGCACCTGTCAATATTGGCCTCGACCACTGGCGTGAGCTGCGGCGGCGCGCGGAACTCTGGATTCCGCACCCGTACGCTGGTAGGCGATGACCGCACAGCCACCGCACACACCCGTTCCCCTCTCCCGCCTCGCCCACTCCCTGCTCCGCCTTCCGCCCTCCTGCGGCCCCGTCCGGCTCGTCGCCGTCGACGGGCACGCCGGTTCGGGCAAGTCGACCCTCGCCAGGGGCCTCGCCGGGGCGCTCGGCGGCGCGCCCGTCCTGCGCCTCGACGACATCGCGAGCCACGACGAGTTGTTCGGCTGGACGGAGCGGCTGCGGCGGCAGGTCATCGTGCCGCTCTCGCGCGGCGAGACGGCGCACTACGAGACGTACGACTGGAACTCGCGCCGCTTCGGCGCCGAGACCCGCACCCTGCCGCCCGCCCCCGTCGTCCTCATCGAGGGTGTCGGCGCGGGCCGCCGCACGCTGCGCCCGTTCCTGGCGTGGCTGCTGTGGATGGAGTTGCCCCGAGATGAGGCATGGGGACGGGGCCGCCACCGGGACGGAGCAGCCCAGAGCGACTTCTGGGACGGGTGGGAGCCCGCGGAGCGCCGGCACTTCGCCGATGATCCCTCGCGGCCCTTTGCCCAGTCTTTGGTACGACAGTTGCGAGAGGGATATGAGGTACTGCCGGGGCCGGATGTAACGGCCACACAGAGCCAATCCGTCACACAGAGTGATGGACCGGGGGCAGTGCGCTGACCCCGCGGAAAGCGACTTCCGGAAGTTCCGCCGAGTTTCCATGAGTGCCTCAACTCGGCTTGACCGAGGGCCCTTACAGGACTTACGTTCTGAATGTGCGGTCTTTCGGGGCCGCCCGCAGACGCGAAGCCCCCGGTTGTTCCCCCGTGATCGGGGGCTTCGTTCTGCCCTCCGCGCTCGCATTCCGGGCGCCACGAGCCGCCATTCGCTCACACTCGGTGACGACGGGATACCCCCTCACCTGCCTGATCCCGCGCTGCGGCACCCTACGGCCGAGCACTCCCCCGCAGGTACGATGCCCTTCGGTGCGATTTTCCGGACGGCTGCTCTGCGCACCGATTCAACGTCCGTCCGCAGCACGGCGGTTCAGCGAAGTTGCCGGCGGGCATCGGCCCGGCGGTACACAAACGGGGGCACGGTTTGTGGGGGACGTGATGGACTTCGACGCGGTGGGCTCACCCGCCCCGGCCGACCTCGCCTGGCTGAGGGGCGTCGACGCCTACACGATGGGCGCCTATCCGCAGGCGGAGGAGGAGTTCCGGGCGGCGGTGCGGATGGATCCGGGGATGGCTGACGGCTGGCTCGGCCTGCACGCGCTGCGGATCGACACGACGACGGCGCTCCTTCGGATGTTCCAGCACCGGGACAGGTTCGGCGAGCAGCGCACTCGGCACGGGCGCACGCTCAATTCCTGGTACTGGCTCGGCTGGTGGGTGCAGCCCGTCCTGGAGAGCACGCGCGACCTGCTGCTCGCGCACGCGTCGCACTGGCTCGACGGGCGCCATGTCCCGGAGCTCGACCGGGCGTTGGCGGGCCTTCCACCGGTCGACGCGGATCCCCAGGTGCGGTTCCTGCACGCCTGCCGGTCCTATCTGGTCAAGGACTGGGACCAGTTGGTCCGGCACACGGACTCGCTGATCGACGACGCGATGCTGGGCATCGAGGCAGGCCTCTTCGGAGGCATGGCCCGCGTACGCCTGGAGATGTACGGCCAGGCCGAGCCGCTCCTGTCCGCAGCGCTGATGCGATGCCGCAGCGAGCAGCCGCAGCGCAAGGAGCTGCGCTACTGGCTGGCCCGCGCGCACGAGGGCACGGGCCGCTCGGCGGCGGCCCTGCCCCTCTACCGGGCGGTGCACCGGGTGGACCCCGCCTTCATGGACACCTCGGCGCGGCTCGCGGCCATCTCCGAGGGCGATGGGTACGACGAGATGACGGACCTGGCGTCGATCGCCATGACCGGCTTCGGGCAGGACGTCATGGACGCGCCCGACGGGATCGATCCGCTCTTCGGTACAGAAGGCCGCGACCTGAAGGTCACCGAGCCCGAACTCCCGCCGGGCGGCGGCTCCGCCGAGACGGATTCCGTGCGCGAGAAGGCCGTGATCCCCATCCAGCCGGGGCCGGCTCAACTGCCTCCGGGGCCCACCGATCCGGCACTCCTCGAGGCGGCGCTCGCCGAGCTGGAGGGCATGGTCGGCCTCGAACCGGTGAAGCGACAGGTCAAGGCGCTCTCCGCGCAGCTGAACATGGCACGGCTCCGGGCCGCGCAGGGGCTGCCCGTGCAGCCGCCGAAACGACACTTCGTCTTCTCAGGCCCCTCGGGCACCGGCAAGACCACGGTGGCCCGCATTCTGGGCCGGGCCTTCTACGCGCTCGGCCTGCTCGGCGGCGACCACCTGGTGGAGGCGCAGCGCGCGGACCTGGTCGGCGAGTATCTGGGCCAGACCGCCGTGAAGGCCAATGAGCTGATCGACTCGGCGATCGGCGGTGTCCTCTTCGTGGACGAGGCGTACTCCCTCTCCAACTCGGGCTACGGCAAGGGCGACGCGTATGGCGACGAGGCCCTCCAGGTCCTGCTGAAGCGAGCCGAGGACAACCGCGACCACCTGGTCGTGATCCTCGCGGGCTACCCCGAGGGTATGGACCGGCTCCTCGCCGCCAACCCCGGGCTCTCCTCCCGCTTCACCACGCGCGTCGATTTCCCCTCGTACCGCCCGCTGGAACTCACCTCCATCGGGGAGGTCCTGGCCCGCGAGAACGGCGATGTGTGGGACGAGGAGGCGCTCGACGAGCTGCGCTCGATCAGCGGCCATGTCGTCGACCAGTCCTGGATCGACGAACTCGGCAACGGCCGCTTCCTGCGCACGCTCTACGAGAAGAGCTGCGCCTACCGCGACCTGCGGCTCACCGGCTACCCCGGCGAGCCGAGCCGTGACGACTTATCGACACTGCGGCTCCCGGACCTGATGCAGGCGTACGGAGAGGTGCTCTCGGGGCGGGGACCACAGAATCCGCCGGGACTCTGAAGCCCCCGACGGTGGGCTGAAACCCCCGCCCCGACCGCTCACACGAGGGCGCTGTCCCTGGCCTCCTGAGGTTTCCGTGGCACCGCGACCCGGTGCGCCGGGTCGCGGACCTCGCCGACCAGGAGCTCCAGGACATCCTCCAGGGCGACCAGGCCGAGCACCTTGCCCGAGGCGTCAGCGACCTGCGCCAGATGCGTCGCGGCGCGGCGCATCACCGTCAGGGCGTCGTCCAGAGGGAGTTCGGCGCGCAGTGTGGTCATCGGCCGCCAGATCTGCTGCGGCACCGCGCGGTCCGTCTCTTCGACGTCCAGTACGTCCTTCACGTGCAGGTAGCCCATGAAGGCGCCGTTCTCCGCGCAGACCGGGAAGCGGGAGTAGCCGGTGCGCCCGGTGAGTTCGATGACCTGCTCGGGAGTGACCGATGCGCCCACGGTGACCAGGGATGCCCGGTCGAGCAGGACGTCCGTCACCGGGCGCGAACCCAGCTCGAGGGCGTCCTCAAGGCGCTCCTGCTCCTCCGGTTCGAGCAGCCCCGCCTGGCCCGAGTCGCCGACGAGCCGGTTGAGCTGCTCACTGGTGAAGACGGCCTCGACCTCGTCCTTCGGCTCCACCCCGAAGAGCTTCAGGACGACCCGCGCACAGGCCCCGAGCGCCACCGTAACCGGACGGCACAGACGGGCGAAGGCGACAAGGCCGGGGCTGAACCAGAGCGCGGTCTTCTCGGGGGCCGCCATCGCGAGGTTCTTCGGGACCATCTCGCCGATGACGAGGTGGAGGAAGACGACGACGGCGAGCGCGATGGCGTACCCGAGCGGATGGATGACGCCTTCGGGGATGTGGGCCGCTTCGAAGACCGGCTCCAGGAGATGCGCGACGGTGGGCTCGGCGACCGCGCCGAGCGTCAACGAGCACATCGTGATGCCGAATTGGGCGGCCGCCATCATCTGCGGCAGATGTTCCAGGCCGTAGAGGACCTGACGGGCCCGCTTGCTGTCCAGCGGCTCGATCTGGCTGCGGCGCACGGAGACGAGCGCGAACTCGGCCCCTACGAAGAAGCCGTTGGCGAGGACGAGGAGAAGGGCGAACAGGAGTTGGAGCACGCTCATCGGACGGCCTCCGCGACCTGTGCCTTAGGGCTACCGCCGATGTCCACGGTCCGTACGAGACGCACCCGCTCGGCTCGGTAGTGGTCGACCTGGCGCACCGCGAGCCGCCAGCCCGGAAGTTCGGCCCGGTCACCGGGAGCGGGGATGCGGCCCAGCAGATCGGCGACGAGCCCGGCCACGGTCTCGTACGGCCCCTCGGGGACGTCGAGTCCTATCCGCTGGAGGGTGTCGACGCGGCAGCTGCCGTCGGCGTCCCACGCGGGGCTGCCGTCCTCCGCCGGTGCCACGGCGATTTCGGGCAGGTCGAGGAGGTCGTGCTCGTCGCGGACCTCGCCGACGAGCTCCTCGACGATGTCCTCCAGGGTGACCACGCCTGCTGTGCCGCCGTACTCGTCGACGACGACAGCTATCGGCTGCTCACTGCGCAGCTGCTCCAGGAGCTGCTGCACGGGCAGCGTCTCGGGGACCAGGAGCGGCGCCTGCGCGATGCGTCCCACGGGCGCTCTCAGGCGCTCGTGGGCCGGGACCGCGAGCGCGTCCTTGAGGTGCACCATGCCGACGATCTCGTCGATGCGATCGCGGTACACGGGAAAGCGCGAGAGCCCGGTGGCGCGGGTCAGGTTCACCACGTCCTCGGCGGTCGCCGAGGTCTGCAGCGCGCTGACCTTCACGCGCGGCGTCATGACGTGCTGCGCGGTCAGCTCGCCCAGGGAGAGCGTGCGGACGAACAGCTCCGCGGTGTCCTGTTCGAGGGTGCCCGCCTGCGCCGAGTGCCGGGCGAGGGAGACCAGTTCGCCGGGCGTGCGGGCCGAGGCGAGCTCGTCGGCCGGCTCGACGCCGAGCAGCCGCACGAGCCGGTTGGCCGTGGCGTTCAGGAGAGAGATCACGGGCCGGAAGAGCCGCGAGAACACATGCTGCGGGCCCGCGACGAACCGTGCGACCTGGAGCGGCTTGGACACCGCCCAGTTCTTCGGGACCAGCTCGCCGATCACCATCTGCACGGCGGAGGCGAGGAGCATCCCGACCACTACGGAGAAGCCCGGTACGGCACCTTCCGGAAGGCCGGTGGCCGTGAAGGGGCCCGCGAGCAGATGCGCGAGGGCCGGTTCGGCGAGCATACCGACCACCAGTGAGGTGATGGTGATGCCGAGCTGGGTGCCGGAGAGCTGGAAGGACAGCTCCTTGAGGGCGTCGACGACCGTACGAGCCCTTCGGTCGCCGTCGGCGGCTGCCTTCTCCGCGTCCGGGCGCTCGACCGTGACGAGCCCGAACTCGGCGGCCACGAAGAAGCCGTTGGCGAGAATCAGCAGGAATGCCGCCCCGAGAAGCAGCAGGGAGGTGGTCATACCGCCGCCTCCCTGGTCAGTCCAGTCCCGGTATGTCGGGAGGGGGCGGCGCATGTACTACAGGACGAACCGTCCATCGCCGGAGGGAGTCACTCCTCGGGTAGCAGGAGCCCCTGTGGACCGGGCGGACCCGTCAGGGGCGGGGCAGCACACCATGCGTGCCCCGCCACCAGATTAATCAAGACCGGGCCCGGAACGTCAGGGCGTGCGCCCCTGAGTGAGCCCGGATGTCGGTCCGGCTCAGCCCTGAGGCGTCTCGGGGGCTCCCGCCGATCGCGTATCGGCGAGGGCACGCAGGGCGCGGGCGTCCCTGATGGCGCGCTCCTTGGCGATGCCGGGCTGGATGCCGAGGGCCGGCAGGCTGGTGCCGTCGCTGAGGTTGAGGAACACCCAGGGGTCGCCGGGGCGCAGGTTGACCTGGACGATCTCGGCCCAGGCCAGGCGCCTGCTCGTGGCGATGTTCACGACGGTCACGCCGGACTCGTCGGCGACGACCTTGGGCCTGCTCAGGAGCATGAGCACGCCGAAGAGCAGCGCCCCGGTGAAGATGAAGCTGGTCCGCTCCCCCGGGCTGAGGCCCGGGATGAGCAGGGCGATCACCGTGAGGACCACGAAGATCGCGGCTCCAGCGGTGAGCAGCACGACCCGGGTCCGGCTCGGCCGGAAGGTGACCGGCAGAGTGGGCAGGGCGGGGGTGGTCTGGTCAGGCATGGCGGGCGTCTCCTGCCGGGTCATCAGAGGCGGCAGGCGTGAATGGCCGTGGTCAGGATGGCCCGCGCGCCGATGGCGTACAGGTCGTCCATGATCCGCTGGGCTTCCTTGGCGGGGACCATGGAGCGGACGGCCACCCAGCCTTCGTTGTGCAGGGGCGAGATCGTCGGCGACTCGAGGCCCGGGGTGAGGGCGACGGCCTGCTCCAGGTGCTCGGCACGGCAGTCGTAGTCCATCATCACGTACGCACGGGCCACCAGGACGCCCTGGAGACGGCGCAGGAACTGCTGCACCTTGGGGTCGTCGCTCTCGGCGCCGGTACGCCGGATGACGACCGCCTCGGACTTCATGATCGGCTCGCCGAACACTTCGAGGCCCGCGTTGCGCAGCGAGGTGCCGGTCTCCACGACGTCCGCGATGACCTGGGCGACACCCAGCTCGATGGCGGTCTCGACGGCGCCGTCCAGGTGGACGACGGAGGCGTCGATGCCGCTGTCGGCGAGGTGCTTGGCGACGATGCCCTCGTACGAGGTCGCGACGGTCTTGCCCGCGAGATCCGCGATGGTGCTCGCCGTGCCGGGCTTCGCGGCGAAGCGGAAGGTGGAGCGGGCGAAGCCGAGGGGCAGGATCGTCTCGGCGTTCGCGCCCGAGTCGATCAGGAGGTCCTGCCCTGTGATGCCGATGTCGAGCTTGCCGGCCGAGACATAGATCGCGATGTCCTTGGGCCGCAGGTAGAAGAACTCCACCTCGTTGTCGGGGTCGACGAGGACGAGTTCCTTCGACTCCTTGCGCTGCTGGTATCCAGCCTCATGGAGCATCGCCGACGCAGGTCCTGACAGTGAACCCTTGTTGGGGACGGCGATGCGCAGCATGAGGTCGGATTCCTTTGCGTTGAGGGGAGTTTGAGGGGAGATGGGACGGCGGGGGCGTACGGCTCAGAGGTGCGCGTACACGTCGTCGAGGGAGATGCCGCGGGCGACCATCATCACCTGCACGTGGTAGAGGAGCTGCGAGATCTCCTCGGCGGCGGCTTCCTTGCCCTCGTGCTCGGCGGCCATCCAGACTTCGGCGGCCTCCTCGACGACCTTCTTGCCGATGGCATGGACGCCCTTGTCCACCAGCTCGGCGGTGCGCGACGTGGCGGGGTCGCCGTTGGCGGCCTTGTGCTGGAGCTCGGTGAAGAGCTCCTCGAAAGTCTTCTTGGACATGATGTCGCTTACTTTACGCGGCTCCCCGACCCCGCTCACCGCCAGGGTTCGGAGATCGTACGCAGCGTGGCCGCGGTGGCGACGGCGGCGGTGACCGCCTCGTGCCCCTTGTCCTCGCGGGAGCCCTCGATGCCCGCCCTGTCCAGCGCCTGCTCCTCGGTGTCGCAGGTGAGGACGCCGAAGCCGATCGGCACTCCGGTGTCGATGGTGACCTGGGTCAGGCCCTGGGTGACGCCCTGGCACACGTACTCGAAGTGCGGGGTGCCACCGCGGATGACGACGCCGAGCGCCACGATCGCGTCGTAGCCGCGGCCCGCGAGGACCTTGGCGACGACCGGCAGCTCGAAGCTGCCGGGCACGCGCAGGACGGTCGGCTCGTCGATGCCGAGCTCGTGCAGGGCGCGCAGCGCGCCGTCGACGAGGCCGTCCATGACCTTCTCGTGCCACTGGGCGGCGATCACCGCGACCCGCAGGTCGCCGCAGTTCTTCACGCTCAGTTCGGGTGCACCCTTGCCGCTCACGCGCTTCTCCTGGTTCTCGTCTGTTCTCGTCTGTTTTCGTATGCCGGTACTTAGCTGATGCCAGTACTTAGCTGATGCCAGTACTTACTGATTGCCGCAGGCGGACACCTCGGGGGTGTCCAGCCACGGCAGGTCGTGCCCCATCCGGTCCCGCTTGGTGCGCAGGTAGTGGAGGTTGTGCTCGCCCGCCTGGACCGCCATGGGCTCGCGCCCCGTGACCTTCAGGCCGTGCCGGACGACCGCGTCGGTCTTGTCGGGGTTGTTGGTCATCAGGCGCAGGCTCTTTACGCCGAGGTCGTCGAGGATCCTGGCGCCCGCGCCATAGTCCCTGGCGTCGGCGGGCAGGCCGAGCTCCAGGTTGGCGTCCAGGGTGTCGCTGCCGCGCTCCTGGAGTTCGTAGGCGCGCAGCTTGGAGAGCAGACCGATGCCTCGTCCCTCATGTCCACGGAGGTAGACCACGATGCCGCGCCCCTCGTCCGTGATGCGCCGCATCGACGCCTCCAGCTGGGGGCCGCAGTCGCAGCGGAGGGAGTGGAAGACGTCGCCGGTCAGGCACTCGGAGTGGATGCGGACGAGGACGTCGTCGCCCTCGCCGATCTCGCCGTGGACGAGGGCGACGTGCTCGACACCGTCGACGGTCGAGCGGTAGCCGAAGGCCGTGAAGTCGCCGAAGGCGGTGGGCAGGCGGACCTCGGCCTCGCGGCGGACCGTCGGCTCGGAGCCGCGGCGGTAGGCGATCAGGTCCTCGATGGAGATGATCGTCAGGCCGTGCTTGCGGGCGAAGGGGATCAGCTCCGGCAGGCGGAGCATCGTGCCGTCCTCGCCCGCGATCTCGACGATCGCCCCGGCCGGGCGCAGGCCCGCGAGCCGGGCCAGGTCGACCGCGGCCTCGGTGTGGCCGTCCCGGACCAGGACACCGCCGGACTTGGCGCGCAGCGGGAAGATATGTCCTGGCCGCACGAAGTCGGTGGGTTCGTACGTGCCCGCCGCGAGCAGCTGGAGCGTGGTGGCGCGGTCGGCGGCCGAGATGCCCGTGGTGACGCCGTGCGCGCCGCTCGCGTCGACGGAGACGGTGAAGGCCGTCCGCATCGACTCGGTGTTGTTCTCGACCATCTGCGGGAGCTTGAGGCGGTCAAGCTCGTCGCCCTCCATGGGCGCGCAGATCAGGCCGCGGCACTCGCTCATCATGAAGGCGATGATCTCGGGCGTGGCCTTCTCGGCCGCGATGACGAGGTCGCCCTCGTTCTCGCGGTCCTCGTCGTCGACGACCACGACGGGCCGCCCGGCGGCGATGTCGCGGATGGCCGCCTCTACGGGGTCGAGGGCGAGGTCCGAGGCGTCTTCCTCATGACCCGTGCTGTACCAAACAGGTGCCGCAGTCATGCCGGGGCTCCTTCCATGTCGGGCTGCGAGGCCTGCGAGGCCTGCGAGGACACGGTGCGCGACCGCAGCCACCAGTCGCGCATCCCCCACAGGACGAGGGCGAGATAGATGACGTACACAAGGCCCGAGAAGGCCAGGCCGCTGCTGAAGGCGAGCGGCACTCCGACCATGTCGACCAGGAGCCAGGCGAACCAGAACTCGACGAGGCCACGGGCCTGGGCGACCATCGCGGCGAGCGTGCCGACGAAGATGTAGGCGTCGGGCCACGGGTTCCAGGAGAGATCCGGGACGGCGGCGAACAGTGCCCCGACCGCGAGCGTGCCGACCGCTGTGCCGCCGAGCAGCACCCCGCGCTCCTTCCAGGTGGCGAACCGGACGGCGATGGAGCCGTCCTGCGCCTGCTGCTTGCCGTTGGTCCACAGGCGCCAGCCCCACAGGGCTACGCCGATGACGAGCAGCTGCTTGCCGACGCCGCCGGAGAGGTGTGCGGACGCGTAGGCGCCGACGAGGATGACGCCGGAGAGGAACTGGGCGGGCCAGGTCCATATGGAGCGCCGCCAGCCGAGCGCGAGGGCGATCAGGCCGACGGTGTTGCCCACCATGTCGGACCAGATCACGTGCTGCCCGAAGGCCGTGAAGGCTTCGGAGTTGAGCCAGTTCACTTCGAGGCCTCCTGAGCGGGAGCGGGAGCCGGGGCGGGAGCTGTGGCGTGGGCGCGGTCGCCGAGCATCCGCTCGACGTACTTCGCGATGATGTCCACCTCGAGGTTGACCGGGTCGCCCGGCTGCTTGATGCCGAGCGTGGTCAGGGCGAGGGTGGTGGGGATGAGGCTGATGGTGAAGTAGTCGGGTCCCGCGTCGACCACCGTCAGGCTGACGCCGTCGACGGTGATGGAGCCCTTCTCGACCACATAGCGGGCGAGTTCGGCGGGGAGCGAGACCTTGACGATCTCCCAGTTCTCGGAGGGCTTGCGGTCGACGATCTCGCCGGTCCCGTCCACGTGCCCCTGCACGATGTGCCCGCCGAGGCGGTCGCCCACGGCCGTGGGCCGCTCCAGGTTGACCCGCGAACCTGCTGCGAGCGCGCCCAGACTTGACCGGTCGAGGGTCTCGGCCATCACATCGGCGGTGAACTCGTCACCCTCGTGCTCCACGACCGTCAGACAGACGCCGTTGACCGCGATGGAGTCGCCGTGCTTCGCGCCGTCGGTGACGACGGGGCCACGGACACGGAAGCGCGATGCGTCGTCCAGGTTCTCGACGGCGGTGATCTCGCCCAGCTCTTCGACGATTCCGGTGAACACTTCAGTGCTCCTTCGCTACGAGGGTCGCGGTGACGCGCAGATCGGGTCCGATGCGCACGGTCTCGCTCACGTCGAGCCGCAACGCTTCGGTGATGGTCGTGATTCCGCCGCCGGTGAGGACGGCGGGGCCCGCGCCGAGCAGGACGGGGGCGAGATAGCCGACGACGCGGTCGACGGCGCCCGCGGCGACGAAGGCTCCGGCGAGGGTCGGCCCGCCTTCGAGGAGGACGGAACGCACCCCGCGCGCGTGGAGCACGTCGAGGAGGGCTCGGATGTCCAACCCGCCGTCCGCGCGCGGGAGTCGTACGGTCTCGGCCTCAAGTCCGGGGGTGACATCCTCGGCGATCGCGATGAGTGTGGGCGCCGCGTCATCCAGGACGCGGGCGCCGGGCACGACGGCGGTGCCGTTCGTGTCGACGACGACCCGCAGCGGCTGGACGGCTCCCGCCACACCCCGCACGGCGAGGTGCGGGTCGTCGGCGCGCTGCGTGCCGGAGCCGACGACGACGGCGTCGCTCTCGGCGCGAAGGCGGTGGACGTCGGAGCGGGCCTCCGCCGAGGTGATCCAGCGGCTCGTGCCGTCGGCGGCGGCGATGCGGCCGTCGAGCGTCGCCGCGTACTTCCAGGTGACGTGCGGGCGGCCGAGCCGCACGGAGGTCAGCCAGGCGGCGTTCCCCGCGGCGGCCTCGTCCTCCAACAGGCCCGATTCCACGTCGAGTCCGGCGGTACGCAGCCGGTGCGCGCCCCCGGTCGCGGTGGGGGTCGGGTCGCCGACCGCGTAGACGACGCGGGCGATCCCGGCGTCGATGAGCGCCTGGGCGCAGGGGCCGGTGCGTCCCGTGTGGTTGCAGGGTTCGAGGGTCACGAGGGCGGTGGCGCCGCGGGCCCGTTCGCCGGCCGCGCGCAGGGCGTGGACCTCGGCATGCGGGCCACCCGCGCGCAGGTGGTAGCCCTCGCCGACGGCCTCTCCGGAGGCGTCGATGATGACGCACCCGACGACGGGATTGGGGCTTGTGGAGCCGAGGCCGAGCGCGGCGAGCGTGATGGCGCGGCGCATGGCGATGCGCTCATGCTCATTCGCTGCGACTGCGGGGGCGGTGGCCACCGGGTCCTCCTGCCTCATAGGGCACGGACTCCGGGGCCTGTCGATGACGACAGAATGTACGGACTGCGACACCGGGAGCGACGCCGGAAACGAGACCTCTCCCTGGGGAACCCGAAAAAACGGGTATCCCAAAAACAAGCCACTCGGCGACGTGCACGAATGCCCGCCCGCCGCGCACTGCCTCCCATCCGGACTTTCACCGTCGGTCCAGGAATTTCACCTGGTCAACCGGCCGCTGGAGGCGGACGGGTCGCGGACTATAACCGCCGGTTCGGAATTACACCGACCCCGGAGTGCGCTGCTTTTGGTACGAGGCCAGTGTGCCACGCCTGATCGCGGCCCATACGGGTGAGCCCGTGTGGGCTGGCTCACAGCAGCCTGTGACAGGGGCCTGACCGGCGGTGACGGGCCCTCTGGCACGCTGGGCGTGTGACGACCGCAGAGCCGAACGCAGAACCGACCGCAGCTCCGGCCGCAGAACCGGCCGCTGAGTTCGAGGCCCACCGCCCCCATATGTTCTCGCTCGCCTACCGAATGCTCGGCTCCGCCCAGGACGCGGAGGACGCCGTTCAGGACGCGTACCCGCGCTGGAGCGGTGCGGACCGCACCGCCATCGAGCGGCCCGCCGCCTGGTTGACCAAGGTCGTCACCAACCTGTGCCTGAACAGGCTGACCTCGGCGCGGGCGCGGCGCGAGGCGTACGTGGGGTCCTGGCTTCCGGAGCCGGTCATCACGTCGGATGGCGCGCTCGGCCCGCTGGAGTCCGCGGAGCAGCGGGACACGGTGTCGATGGCGCTGCTGATCCTCCTCGAGCGGCTCACGCCGGTGGAGCGCGCGGTGTTCGTGCTGCGCGAGGCCTTCGCGTACAGCCATCGGGAGATAGCCGGCGTGCTTGACATCGGCGAGGCCAACAGCCGTCAGCTGTATCGCAGGGCGTCACGGGCGGTGGTCGGCGAGCGGGCGCGATTCGACACGGTGACCGAGCGGCGGGAGGAGTTCGTGACGTCGTTCTTCGCCGCGGCCCGTGAGGGCGACCTCGCGGGCCTGGAGAAGATCCTCACCGCGGACGTGACGTGGTGGGGCGACGGCGGCGGCAAGGCCACCGCCACGCGCAGGCCGATCGCCGGGCGCGCGAAGGTGCTCCGGTTGCTGGTGGGCGGCATGGACAGGTTCGCGTACCCCGTGGATCTTTCGTACGCCGAGGTCAACGGCGCGCCCGCGATGGTCGCGCGGGCCACAGGGGCGGCGGGGAAGGCCGGGGCGGTCGTCGGCATCGCGTCGTTCGCGTTCCGGGACGGCCTGATCAGCGAAGTGCGGGCGGTGGTCAATCCCGACAAGCTCACCTTCGTCGCGCGTCAGCTGTCACCTGCCTGACCGCCGCGCGGCCGGCCCCCGAACGGGCCGTGGGGAAGGGCCGCCCGACCCCCCTCACTCAGCGGCGGGGCCCGAACAGCTCGTCCTGCGCCGCGTCCCTGGCCGCGAGCAGCGCGCCTCGCAGCACCGCCGAGCCGCCGAGCGTGCTGGCACGCACCTCGGTGCGCAGCGGTGACATAGCGGCGAGACGGCCCTCGACCCGGGTGGCGAGCACGTCACCGCCCGCGCGGCCCACCTCGCCGCCGAGCACGACGCAGCCGGGGTCGAGGATCGCGGCCGTCGCGGCGGCGCCCACGGCGACCCGGTCGGCGACGGCGTCGAGGAAGGCTTCGTGTCCGGTCGATACGGCGTGCCGGACGAGGTCCGCGGCTTCGCCCCCGACCGCCACACCGTGCTCACCGACCGCCACACCATGCTCACCGACCGCCACACCGTGCTCCGCGGCCAGTTCGCGAAGGGCGGCGGCGCAGACCAGCGAGTGGAAGCCGCCCTCGCAGCCGGTGGCGGACGGCAGCACGGCCGTGCCCGGCACCGGCAGGAACCCGATCTCCCCCGTGCCGCCCGAAGCGCCGCGGCGCAGCGTCCCGTCGAGCACGACGGCCGCGCCCACCCCTTCGCCGAGCCAGAGGAGCACGAAGGTGTCGCGGTCGTGGGCGGCGCCGTCACGCTGTTCGGCGCGGGCGGCGAGGTTGGTCTCGTTCTCCACCAGTACGCGCGCCGGGAGCCGATCCTGGAGGGCGCCCGCGAGGCGGCGGTGCCAGGCGGGGAGCGCGGTGGTGTCGCGCAGCTCGCCGGTGGTGGGGTCGATGAGGCCGGGGGCGCCGATCGCCACGGTGTGCAGCCGCCCGCTGCCGCCCTCCTCCGCGGTGCGCTCGACGAGGGCGACGGCCCGCTCGACGGCGGGCCCGGTGTCCGTGTCACCGCCGATGGTCGCGGAGGCCTCGGCGAGCACCGCGCCCAGCAGATCGGTGACGACGACGGAGACGCCCTCGGTGCGCACGTCGAGGGCGGCGAGATGCGCCTGGTCGGCGACGATCCCGTACAGCCGGGCGTTGGGCCCCCTGCGCTGGGCACCCGCCTCCCCCACGACCGCGATCAGGCCCGAGCCCTGGAGGCGCTCGACGAGGTCGGCGACCGAGGGCCGGGACAGACCGGTGAGCTGCTTCAACTGGTTGGCTGTCAGCGGCCCTTCGCGCTGGAGGAGTCCCAGGGCGAGCCGGTCGTTGATGACCCGGGCGGTGCTCGGTGATGCGGGCATGCCGGGGATCCTTCCATAAAGCTGCTATTTATCAGGCAGGGTTCCTGATAGTTTACGTCGCCGTAGCGAGGCGGCACCTTGGGAGGGGCGGAGTATCGATGAGTGAAGTGGTCTACGACGTACGTCAGTTGAAGCGGGCGCGGTACGCCGTGGCCGCCGTCTTCTGCGTGCACGGCGCCGTGACCGGCTCCTTCGCGACCCGCGTCCCCTGGATCCAGGAGCACGCGGGGCTGAGCGCGGGGCTCCTCGGCCTGGCCCTCGCCTTCCCCGCGATCGGCGCCTCCGTGGCGATGCCGCTCGCGGGCTGGGTCAGCCACCGCTTCGGCGCGAGGACGGCGCTGCGCGGGCTGCTCGCGCTGTGGACGATGGCCCTCACCCTCCCCTCGCTCGCGCCGAACCTGCTCACGCTCTGCCTCGTCCTGTTCGTGTACGGCGCGACGGCGGGCATGTCGGACGTGGCGATGAACGCCCTGGGCGTCGAGGTCGAGACCCGTATGAAGAAGTCGATCATGTCGGGCCTGCACGGCATGTGGAGCGTCGGCGCCCTGATCGGCTCCGCGGCCGGCACGGTCGCCGCCCACCTGGGCGCGGACGCCCGCCTTCACCACGCGCTCGCGGCGGTGGCGCTCACCGCGATCGGCCTCGTCGCCTGCCGGAACGTGCTCGACCTTCAGGCGGCACCCGAGGAGGCGGCGCCGCCGCGCTTCTCGCTGCCGCCCAAGTCGGCGCTCCTTATCGGCGCGGTCGGCTTCTGCGCGGTCTTCGCGGAGGGCGCGAGCCTGGACTGGTCGGCGGTGTATCTGCGGGACGTCCTGGACACATCGGCCGGTCTCGCCGCGGCGTCCACCACCGGCTTCACGCTCACCATGGCGATCGCGCGGCTCGCGGGCGACGCGGTGGTGGACCGCTTCGGGTCGGTGCGGACGGTGCGGGTGGGCGGCGTGGTCGCGGCCCTCGGCGGTCTTCTCGTCGTGGTGGCGCCGCATCCCGCGCTCGCCATGTGCGGGTTCGCCCTGATGGGGCTCGGCATCGCGGTCGTGGTGCCCCTCGCCTTCGCGGCGGCCGGGCGCAGCGGACCGAATCCGAGCCAGGCCATCGCGGGCGTCGCGACCATCACGTACACCTCGGGCCTGATCGCCCCTTCGGCGATCGGCACGCTCGCCGACGCGACGAGCCTGGTGGTCTCCTTCGGTCTGGTGACGGTGCTCGCCTGCGGGCTCGCATTGTTCGCGGGTGTCCTTCGCACGGACGGCCGCGACGCCACGCCGGTCGCGCCCGCGGACGCGACGGCGCCAGGGCCGAAGTCCTGAACCCGCGGCTGCGCAGGATGGGGCCGGGGCGCCCCGCGAGCGACCGCTGAGAAACCACGGCACTTATGCCGGATTAACATTGCGCTGACTCATTCGGGTCTTGACAAAGTCGGGCGCACAGAAGGCGGAGCAGAACCATGGATCTCGGCGTGCGCTGGAGACTGCACGGCGACGGGCGCACCCCCGCGCCCGGAGCCGTCGTCCGTCCCGACGAGCGGCTCTCGTGGCCGCGGACCATCGGGCTCGGCGCCCAGCACGTGGTCGCCATGTTCGGCGCGTCCTTCGTGGCGCCCGTCCTGATGGGCCTCGACCCGAACCTCGCGATCATGATGTCGGGCGTCGCGACGGTCATCTTCCTCCTGGCCACGCGCGGCCGGGTGCCCAGCTACCTGGGCTGTTCGCTCTCCTTCGTCGGTGTGGCGGCGGTCATCCGCGCCCAGGGCGGCTCCTCCGCGACCGTGACGGGCGCGGTCTTCGTGGTCGGCGCGGCACTGTTCCTGGTGGGCCTCGCCGTCCAGAGATTCGGGGCGCGGATCATCCATGCCGCGATGCCGCCGATCGTGACCGGCGCCGTCGTCATGCTGATCGGCTTCAATCTCGCGCCGGTCACCGCCTCCACGTACTGGCCGCAGGACCAGTGGACGGCGCTCCTGGTGATGCTGTTCACCGGTTTGGCCGTGGTGTGCCTGCGCGGATTCTGGTCACGCGTGGCGATCTTCCTGGGGCTGATCTTCGGGTACGCCCTGTCCTGGGCCCTCGACTCGGTGTTCGGCAAGATCCACTCGGCCGACGCCTCCGGCAAGGTCGTCGACCACTGGCGCCTCGACCTCTCCGCTGTCGGCAACGCGGACTGGATCGGCCTGCCCTCTTTCCACGCGCCGAGCTTCGAGTGGTCGGCGATCCTCGTCGCGCTGCCCGTGGTCATCGCCCTGGTCGCCGAGAACGCCGGGCATGTCAAGGCGGTCGGCGAGATGACCGGCGACGACCTGGACGACAAGCTGGGCACGGCCATCTCCGCCGACGGCGCCGCGTCCATGCTCTCCACCGCGGTCGGCGGCCCGCCCAACACGACGTACTCCGAGAACATCGGTGTGATGGCCGCGACCCGCGTCTACTCCACGGCCGCCTACTGGGCCGCCGCGGGCTTCGCCCTGCTCTTCGGCCTCTGCCCCAAGTTCGGCGCGGTCGTGGCGGCGATCCCGGGCGGCGTGCTCGGCGGCATCACCGTCATCCTCTACGGCATGATCGGCCTGCTCGGCGCCCAGATCTGGATCAGCGCCGGGGTGGATCTGCGCAATCCGCTGAACCTCGTCCCGGCCGCCGCGGGCATCATCATCGGCGTCGGCGGCGTCTCGCTGAAGATCACCGACAACTTCGAGCTGAGCGGCATCGCCCTCGGCACGATCGTCGTGATCACCGGATACCACGTCCTTCGCGCCTTCGCCCCGCCCCACCTCAAGTCGCAGGAACCGCTCCTGGATTCGGGCACTTCCACGTACGACGCGGAAGACGGCGAAGAGAACACCGACGGGTCTCAGCCGCGCGCCAAGTCGTAGGCGTACCCGGGTGTGAAGGTCCCCGGCTCGCCCTTGCAGCCATCGGACTCGCCCGGCAGTTTGATCCACAGATAGGCGTCGATCCGAGCCTGGCCGGTACGCAGCGTCGGGCTCTGCCCGAGCCCCCGGCCCGCCGGGTCGCACCACTCGCCGTCCGCCGGGGCTCCGTTCCCGTTCCGGCTGGTGTCGATGACGGCGCCCAGGCTCGCCGGGCCGCCGAGTGCGGAAAGGACCTTGCGGGCGTAGGCGGCTTCGTCGGCGGTGCGGTGGAAGTTCGACACGTTCGTGAAGACGCCGTCCGACGAGGCGGGGGACGCGGCGCCCGCCGCGCGCAGCCGCCCGGCCTGTCGCGCGGCGCCGTTCCAGCCCGAGTGCCCCGCGTCGAAGTAGACCCTGGCCTTGGGGTCGGCGGCCTTGAGGGTGCGGCCGGCGCGGGCGAGCGAGGCGTAGCGCGCGGTGCGCTGCTTCGCCGAGAGGCACTCGGACTGCGCGACCGCGTCCGGTTCGAGGATGACGATGACCTCGCCGGAGCCGAGGCCCGCGGCGAACTTCTCGATCCACGCGTCGTACGCCGCGAGATCCGGCGCCCCGCCCTGCGACGCTCCCCCGCAGTCGCGGTCCGGTATCGCGTACGGCACAACCACGGGCACCCTGCTCCCGGCGCCCGACGTCACCGCCCGCACCCGTGAGGTGATGGTCCCCGGCGCGTAGTCCGCGAACCAGACGGCGGCGGGCTTATCGGCTATCCGTGACTCGATGAGCGGGCGGCGCGGGTCGCTCCGGTTGCCTCTGACCCAGTCGAGGACCTGCGAATCGCCGTACCGGTAGAGGGAGTTGCCCTTCGGGGCGGCTGTGCTCGGTTTCTTCGGAGGCTGCGTCGAAGGCTTCGGCTTCGGTTTCGGCGCGGCGGAGGACTTCGCCGAGGAAGGCTTCGCCGAGGACTCCGACGCGGATGGCGTCGGCACCGCGGGCAGCGGTTCCAGCGTCGGCGACTTCGTCACCTTCGGCCGCGCCTGGTCCTTGCCGCCGCCCTCGTCCAGCGCGGACACCATTCCGGTGACGGTGCCGACGGCCGCCACGACCGAGGCCGCGGCCACCATGACCCCATGGCGGGCGGCGCGCCCGCGCTCGGCCCGCCGTTCGGCGCGATGTCGCGCACGGTTGCCTGACACACCTGACACAGTTCCGCTCCTCCCCCTCCGCCGCGCCCCCCTGACACGACGCACCCGCTCCCCTCCCCAGGGGCACACACGGTCGCCGTTCCCTCGTTCTGGGGACGCGGCCGGTGCGGTGGCACTCGGGCCAGCCTAGGACTGGGACGCTGCCACCATGGCGCAGTTGGAGCGGTTCGCGGAGTGCAGGAACCCGGCACATGAGGTGGACGGGGTGGTGACGCGGATGCGCACGCTCGGTGCGGGGTTCGCATCGGGTGACGGGGTCGGCGTCTTCAACCGGGTCTATCTGTCGGTCACCGAAGAGGTCGACCGGCATGTCGACGGCGGCCGTTTCCCTGATGCCGGGGCCGCCATCGCGCTGGACGTGCTGTTCGCCGAGCGCTATCTGGCGGCGGTCGCCGCCGTGGCCGCCGACCGCAGGCCGCCCGCGTGCTGGCGGCCGCTGTTCCAGTTCCGTCGCCATCCGGGCGTACGCCCCCTGCAGTTCGCGCTCGCGGGCATCAATGCGCACATCGGGCACGACCTTCCGCTCGCCGTCGTGGACACCTGTCGTACGCTCGGCTGCGAACCGGCCGACATCGAGGACGAGTTCGACCGCGTGGGCGACATCCTCGTATCACTGGAGGAGCGCATCCGCGAGGATCTGATGCCGGGGCCCGACCTCTTCCAGATCGCCGACCCGCTGACCCATCTCCTCGGCTCCTGGAGCCTGGAACGGGCCAGGGACGGCGCGTGGGCGACGGCGCTGACGCTGTGGGCGCTGCGCGAACTGCCCTCCGTCACCGAGGCGTTCCGCTCCCGGCTGGACGCGGCGGTGGGTCTGGTGGGCCGGATGCTGCTCACTCCCGTGCCGGACTGATCCGGCCACGCCGGCGTCGCCTGCGTTGCCCGGCGGAACAACTCACCCTCGGCGGTTGTAAGTTGAACGCAAGGGATATCGGATGCGAAGGAGCACCAGCATGGCCATTCGACTCGGACTCAGCCTCCCACAGGGCCGCCAGTACAGCATCGGACGTGATGTCCCCGCCGTGGCCCGCGCGGCCGAGGAGATCGGGTACGAGAGCCTCTGGGTCTATGAGCGCGTCCTGTTCCCCGAGCCCCCGACGCAGGGTCTGTACGGAATCGAGGGCCTGCCCTGGCCCGACACGTACCGCTCGGTGCCCGACCCGCTGATCACGCTGACGCTGGCCGCCGCGGCCACCGAGCGGGCCCGCCTGGGCACCAGCGTCCTGGTCGCCCCGCTGCACGTGCCGTTCCAGCTGGCGCGCTCGCTCGCCACGCTGGACGCGGCGAGCGGTGGCCGCGTCGTCGCGGGTCTCGGCACGGGCTGGTCGCACGACGAGTACGCGGCCGCGGCGGTGGCCCCCTTCAACAAGCGCGGCAAGGTACTGGACGAGCTGATCGACGTCTGCCACGCGGTGTGGGGCCCGGACCCGGTGTCGTACGAAGGTGAGCTGACCACGATCGCGCCCTCCGTGGTCGGCCCGAAGCCCGCCCGCCCCATCCCGATCCTGCTGCCCGCCAACAGCCCCCGCGCCCTGCGCAGGCTCGTGGACCGTGCGGACGGCTGGATGCCGGTGGGCATGGGCGCCGGCCAACTGGCCGAAGAGGCACGCGTACTCAAGGAGCTCGCTGCCGAGCGCGGACGCGAGAAGCCGGTCCAGAGCGTCCTGCGGGTCAACACGCGGTACACGGCGAAGGCGTACGAGGGCGAGGGCCGCGCCCCGTTCCAGGGCAGCGTCGAGCAGATCACCGAGGACCTCCAGGCCCATGCCTCGGTGAACGCCGTGGAGGAGATCCTCATCGAGCTCCAGGGCAGCACGCGGGACGCGGAGGAACTGAAGGACTTGGCGGCGGAGGTGTACGAGGCCGCGAGGGCGGCCGGGGTATAGGTCCTAGGGGCGCGGGGAACTGCGCGACCAGCCACAACGGACCGCCAGATTCCCACGCGCCCCACCTGAATCGGCGCTCCCTGTCAGTCCTCAGGCAGCTCGACAGGCGCAATCTCGTCGTACACATCCCCGGGCCCGGGGTTGGTCGCATCGGTAGCACCACCAAAGTGGTGCATAACCCCCCACACAGCATTCAGCGCAGTCTGAACCGCACCCTCGGCCCACCCGGCCGTCCAGGAAATATCGTCACCGGCGAGGAAGATCCCCCGCTTGTCCTCGGGCAACGAGCCCTGCATGAAGTGCGTGAACAGCCGCCGCTGGTATCGGTAGTGACCCGGCAGGTTCGCCTTGAACGCGCCCATGAAGTAGGGCTCGTTCTCCCATGACACGGTCACCGGATTGCCGATGATGTGCTTCCTGATGTCGACCTTGGGATAAATCTCGCCGAGCGACTTGAGCATGACCTCCATGCGCTCGTTCGCGGACAGCGGCAGCCACTTCAGGCTGTCGTCGCACCAGGTGTAGGAGAGGCAGATGGTCGCGGGCTTGTCCGGCCCGTCGTCCAGGAGGTAGGTACCGCGCGTCATGCGGTCGGTGAGCGTCATCGACATGACGTCACGCCCCGTCTCCTCGTCCTTGTCCAGCCAGAACGGCCGGTCGACCGGGACGAAGAGCTTCGAGGACTCCATGTAGTGGGTCCGCTCCATCGCCGTCCAGTGGTCGATGGGGAAGAGCGTGTCGTCGCACGCGATCTTCGAGAGCAGCATCCACGACTGGGCGGTGAAGATCGCCGCCTGGTAGGTGCGGATGTCACCCGAGGCGTCGGTGACCGTGACGCGGTTGCCCGCGGTCCGGTCGAGCCGGGTCACGGCGGGCTTCGGCACGCCGCCCTCGTGCAGCGAGCTCAGGGACGTACCGGGCTCCCAGTGCACGGTCTTCCGCGGCTCACGGTCCCACATCCGCAGCGGGAGCTGCTGGCTGCCGCCGACGATGCCCCGGTGGTGGTCGTCGGCCTCGGTGTAGACGACGCGCAGGATCTCCAGGATGGAGTTCGGGAAGTCGGTGTCCCAGCCGCCCGTGCCGAAGCCGACCTGGCCGAAGATCTCGCGGTGCCGGAAGGACTTGAAGGCCTCGGACTCGCAGAGGAAGCCGTAGAAGGTCTGGTTGTCGAGCTTCTCGACGAGCTTCGACCAGATCTCCCGGATCTTCGGTACGTCGCGCTCACGCAGGGCGCGGTTCATGTCGGAGAAGTCGGCGCCCTCCTCCAGGCAGGAGTTCCAGGCATTCATGACGTCGCGGTAGACCTGGGGCAGGTCGTCGACGGACGTCGCGTAGTGGGACTCGCCCTTGAGGTCGACGACCGTCGAGGGGGTCGACTCGGCGAGGGGGTTGGGGAACGGCTGAGTCTTGAGGCCCACCAGGTCGATGTAGTGCTGAAGCGCCGTCGAGGACGGCGGGAAGCGCATCGCGCCCATCTCGGCGGTGAGGTCGCCGTCACAGCCGTCGAACCCGACGGTGCGAAGCCGACCGCCGATCTGGTCGGCCTCGTAGACGACGGGCTTCAAGCCCATCTTCATCAGTTCGTACGCGGCCACGATGCCGGAAAGGCCACCGCCGATGACCGCGACCTCCGTGCCGTGCTCGGTCGCGGGTATCTGGCCCAGGCCCGCCGGGTGCGCGAGGAAATCGTCGTACGCGTAAGGGAAGTCCGGACCGAACATGGTGATCGGCGGCTGGGCGTCGGTGTGCTGGACGGCATTGGGCACCGTGGACGTCATGGGGTACGGACTCCTTGCGGGAACGGCAGAACAGAAGAAGGGGGAAGCTCGGGAGGCTCAGCTCAGATCAGGGAGGTGTACAGCCCCGGGCGGCGATCTCGCAGATAGGGATTGGCCTCGCGCGACGCGGCCAGGAAGGCGGGGTCCGCGTCGGCGAACACCAGCTGCTCGTCCCGCCCCGCACGGGTGCGGGCGACTCCGTCGGGTCCGGCGAGCGTGGAGAGCCCGACGAACTCGAACTCCCCTTCCTTGCCGACCCGGTTGACGTACGCGACGTACATCTGGTTCTCGAAGGCCCGCACCGGCACGACGGACTCGGCGACGAACTGGAAGGGGTGCATCTGGGCCGTGGGCACGAGCAGCAGGTCGGTGCCCGCGAGGGCGTGCGTGCGGACGTTCTCCGGGAACTCCACGTCGTAGCAGATCATCAGGCCGATCCGCAGACCGCCCAACTCGGCCTGGACGACGGCCTGTTCACCGGGCGTGAAGGAGTCGCGCTCGAAGCAGCCGAAGAGGTGGGTCTTGCGGTAGTTCGCCAGCCGCGCGCCGTCGGGGCCGATCAGCTGGACGGAGTTGAAGACCCTCTCGCCCTCCCGCTCCGGATAGCCGAAGGCGACGGCGACTCCATGGCGTACGGCGGTCTCGGCGATCGCGGCAGCCGATGCCCCGTCGGCGGGCTCGGCCAGGCGGGCCACGTCGTCGCCGATGGCGTACCCGGTGAGGTACAGCTCGGGCGCCACCAGGAGACCCGCGCCCGCCGCGGCGGCACGGGCGGCGGCCTCGTCGAGCGCCTTCAGATTGGCGGCGACGGAGCCAAGGCGGCCCGAGCTCTGGAGCAGGGCGGTGCGCAGCGGGGGCATGGCGGGACCTCGGGGCGTGCGAAGGGACTGACGGACTGGTGGGGACCGTTAAGACGGTACGGTCGGCGGCCTTGCCCGGACAAGGCGCGAGCGTTGCGGGCTGCCGCACGATCTGTTGCGCGTGGCGGGCCCGAAGCGGCGATTCGTTGCGCGGGGGCGTGCGCCTCAGGTATCAGTGGTGTGCGCCTCGGGTGTCAGTCGTGTCCACCTCCGGTAAAGGGGTGGGTCCGCCGCACGGCGGAGGCGGTCACCCCCTCGCGCACGATGCACCTGGCACCGGCCCACGGAAGTGTGGATCACGCCCGGAAGGACCGGGCGGACCACAGCCACCCGGGGGCTTCCCATGAACCGCCGCTCCACCCTCATCCGAGCCATCGCCGTAGGCGCCGCGCTCCTCGCCCTTGCCGGAGCCGTGGGCCCCGCGACCGCGTCGGACGCCCCGCATCCGGGGCGCGAGGCCGCCGCTCTGACCGGAACCGCCAAGCTGGACCGTCCCCCTGGCGACAACGCCACCATCACCTTCGACGCCCATCTGGACGCCAGGGACCGAAACGACCCCGGGGCGGCGCACGGCACCATCAAGCTCAGCCATTACATGGAGAACCCGAAGTTCGGCGGCTCCGCCGAGGCCCGCGTGGACTGCCTGCTGACCGGCGGAAAGGTGGCCACGGTGTCGGCGGTCGTCACGAAGGCGGACGGCGGCCTCAAGGGGGCGGTCGGCAAGCGCGTCGGCATGACGGTCCACGACCAGGGCAAGCAGGACCGCTTCGGCTACAGCTGGGCCATGGTCGGCATCCCGAACGACCTGCCGGACGACATGCCCAAGTGTGTGAGCGCGGCCCCGTTCGACAAAACGAAGCTGGGCAGCGGCGACCTTCACGTACTGCCGATGAAGTAGCGCACCCAGCCGCCCGCCCCAGCGGAGCGCTACGCGGGCGACCCCGATGAATACCGCCGCATCAGCGGCGAAAGCACAAGGACGGACTTCGTCCGCTCCACGAAATGCTCGCCCGCGATCCGCTCGAGCACCCGCTCGAAATGCCGCATGTCGGCGGCGAAGACCTGGACGACGGCGTCCGCCTCCCCGGTGACGGTGGAGGCGGACGCGACTTCCGGATACCGCTCGAGGCCACGGCGGATGGCCTCGGGCGAGGTATTGCGACGGCAGTAGATCTCGATGAACCCCTCGGTCTCCCAGCCGAGCGCGGCCGGGTCGACCCGCACGGTGAATCCCGTGATGGCGCCGGTCTCCCGCAGCCGGTCCACGCGCCGCTTCACGGCGGGCGCGGAGAGTCCGACCAGCTGGCCGATGTCGGCGTAGGAACGGCGGGCGTCCTCGGCGAGGGCGTGCACGATGCGTTCGTCGAGATCGTTCAGTCGCACTGGGGGTGGATCACTTCTCTGCGGAGGCCAATCGGGAGCGGCTCATGCCGTAAAAGAAGTAGAACACGAGGCCGACGGCCATCCAGACACCGAAGACGATCCAGGTGATCGAGTCGAGGCTGAACATGTTGTACGCGCAGAAGCCGAAGCCGAGCACGGGGAAGAGCCAGCCCAGCGGCACCCGGAAGGTGCGCGGCATGTCCGGCCGGGTGCGGCGCAGGACGATCACCGCGATGTTGACCAGGCCGAAGGCGAAGAGCGTGCCGATGCTGGTGGCGTCGACGAGCTTGCCGAGCGGGATGACCGAGGCGAGGGCGGCGCAGAACAGCGACACGATGACGGTGTTCACGCGGGGCGTGCCCGTCTTCTTGCTGACCTTGCCGAACACCTTGGGGACCAGGCCGTCGCGGGACATGGCGAACAGGACGCGGGTCTGGCCGTAGAGGACGGTGAGGACGACGGACGCGATGGAGATGACGGCGCCGGCGGCGAGGATCGTGCCCCACATGCCCTGCCCGGTGACATCATTCATGATCGCGGCGAGCGTGGCCTCGGAGCCCTCGAAGTCCTTCCAGTTCCAGGCACCGACGGCGACGGCGGCGACCAGGACGTAGAGCGCCGTGACGATGACCAGCGAGAGCATGATCGCGCGGGGCAGGTCACGCTGCGGGTTCTTCGCCTCCTCACCGGCGGTGGAGGCGGCGTCGAAGCCGATGTACGAGAAGAAGAGGCTCGCGGCGGCGGCGCTGACACCGGCCGTGCCGAGCGGCATGAAGTCCGAGTAGTTGCCGGACTTGAAGCCCATGAAGCCGATGGTGCAGAAGAGCGCGAGCGCGGCGATCTTCACGATGACCATGATCGTGTTGGCCGTCGCCGACTCCTTGGCGCCGCCGAGCAGGAACACCATGGCGAGCAGCACGACGATCAGGCCCGGCAGGTTGATGATGCCGCCCTCACCGGGTGCCGAGGAGAGCACGTCGGGGATGGTGACGCCGATGGTGCCGTCGAGCAGCTCGTTCAGATACTCGCCCCAGCCGACGGCGACGGCCGCGACCGAGACGCCGTACTCCAGGACCAGGCACCAGCCGCAGACCCAGGCGACGAGTTCACCCATCGTTGCGTACGCGTATGAGTACGAGGACCCGGCGACCGGTATGGAGCCCGCCAGCTCGGCGTACGAGAGGGCCGAGAAGAGGGCGGTGAGTCCGGCGATCACGAAGGAGATCGTGACGGCGGGCCCGGCCTTGGGGACGCTCTCGCCGAGGACGACGAAGATGCCGGTGCCGAGCGTGGCGCCGATGCTGATCATG
This sequence comes from Streptomyces sp. NPDC048441, assembly GCF_043200235.1. Lineage (NCBI taxonomy): Bacteria > Bacillati > Actinomycetota > Actinomycetes > Kitasatosporales > Streptomycetaceae > Streptomyces > Streptomyces sp. NPDC048441. The sequence goes on along the minus strand of NZ_JBICXM010000004.1, from coordinate 455,606 downwards.
GTCAGCTGCCACATGCCGAGGGAGCGCCTCAGTGAGCCGCCTTCACCCTGGCCGCCCTCCGCGACCAGGAGTTCCACCGGCTTGCGCCGCATCAGGCGACGGCCGAGTCCCATGGCCCCCGAGGGACTTGGGCGGTTCTGCGGGGGTGCGCCTTGGTCGAGCACGCATGGCTCCTTCATCGCTGCCGGTCAGGGCGGCGGGACCGGCGGCAGCTCCCACGCATGGATGGGGACCGCCGAGCAGGCGGTCCCCGCCACACCACGTACAGCGGATGACTCTATGTGGGGCGCTTCACGTACGTAATGAAGCAACCTTGCGCAGACCCGCATGATCGTTGCGCACTTCCCCTTCCTGCGGGTCTTCGTTGCGCGGTCCGTTTCGTCCGTTGCGCGCCGAGGCCCGCGGGAAGCGGTTGACACTTCGTCAGATCTCCCTCATCGTGCACCCCGGTCGAGAGGGAGGCAGCAGGCAATGGACCTCGATGTGCTGTACGAGATCGACGTACCGAAGCCCTGGAACGGACCCCATCCGCACGGCCAGCGCGCCGCCGAGCAGCGCGCCTACCGCGAGGCCGTGGAACAGATCCGGCTCGCGGACCGGGTCGGCTTCCGCACGGTGTGGGCGGTGGAGCACCACTTCCGCGAGGGCCGCTCGCACTGCCCGGCACCCGAGGTGCTGCTCGGCCATCTCGCGGCGCTCACCGAGCGGATACGCCTCGGCTTCGGCGTCACCCTCACCCCCTTCGGCTTCACTCCGCCGCAGCGGATCGCGGAGAAGGTGGCGGCGGTGGACGTCCTGTCGGACGGCCGCGTGGAGTGGGGCACGGGACGCTCAACTCCCATGGAGCAAACGGCCTTTGGCGTCGACCGCGAGCAGTCGCGGGCGGACTGGCGCGAGGCCATCGAGATCGTGACGGGCATGTGGCGCGAGGAGTACTTCGCGTACGAGTCCGAGCGGTTCTCCTTCCCCCGCAGGATGGTGACGCCGAAGCCTTGCGAACCGCCGTGGAACGCGCGGCCCTGGACGCGGGGACCGGCCTGCTGCCGGGCGGCGAACTGCTGCACGCCGGACACCTGGTGGACGGCGTACATCCGGGGGACGCGGGCCACGCACTGCTGGCAAAGGCGGTGGCGGCGACCAGCGCCCCGTAAGGGGCGCGGGGAACTGCGCGACCAGCCACGGTCGACCCGCGGACATAGCAGCGCGGTCCCCCGCGGAGCGGCTAGCTCCAGCTGGCGTGGAGGGGCTTGCCCTCCGCGTACCCGGCGGCGCTCTGCACACCCACAGTCGCCCGCTCCGCGAACTCCGCCAAGGAGCCCGCACCGGCATACGTGCAGGAGGAGCGGACACCCGCGATGATCGAGTCGATCAGGTCCTCGACACCGGGCCGCTCCGGGTCCAGGAACATCCGCGAAGTCGAGATGCCCTCCTCGAACAGCGCCTTCCGGGCACGGTCGTAGGCCGACTCCTCGCTCGTGCGGTTCTTGACCGCACGGGCCGACGCCATGCCGAACGACTCCTTGTAGAGGCGGCCGTTGGCGTCCTGCTGCAGGTCACCCGGGGACTCGTACGTCCCGGCGAACCACGAACCGATCATGACGTTCGACGCACCGGCGGCCAGCGCCATGGCGACATCACGGGGGTGGCGGACACCGCCGTCGGCCCACACGTGCTTGCCGAACTTGGCTGCCTCCTCGGCGCATTCGAGCACCGCGGAGAACTGCGGGCGGCCGACGCCGGTCATCATGCGCGTGGTGCACATGGCGCCGGGGCCCACGCCGACCTTGATGATGTCGGCACCGGCCTCGATCAGATCGCGTACGCCCTCGGCGGCGACGATGTTGCCCGCGACGATCGGCACCTGCGGGTCGAGCGCGCGCACGGCCTTGACCGCGGCGATCATCGACTCCTGGTGACCGTGCGCGGTGTCCACGACGAGGGTGTCGGCGCCCGCGTCGAGAAGCTGCTTGGCCTTGGCCGCGACATCGCCGTTGATGCCGACGGCGGCGGCGATGCGCAGCTTGCCCTTGGCGTCGAGGGCCGGGCTGTAGAGGGTCGCGCGCAGGGCGCCCGTGCGGGTCAGGATGCCGGCGAGGCGGCCGTCCTTGTCCACGGCGGGGGCGTAGCGGCGGTTGGCGCCGTCCAGCTTGTTGAAGGCGTCGCGCGGGTCGATGTCCGCGTCGAGCAGCACGAGGTCCTTGGACATGACCTCGGAGAGCTGGGTGAAGCGGTCCACGCCGTTCAGGTCCGTGTCGGTGACGACGCCGACCGGCTTCTGGTCGGCGTCCACGACGACGCCCGCGTTGTGCGCACGCTTGGGCAGCAGGGCCAGCGCGTCGGCGACGGTCTGCGTGGGGGCCAGGATGATCGGGGTGTCGAGGACGTGGTGGCGCGTCTTGACCCAGGAGATGACCTCGGTGACGACCTCGATCGGAATGTCCTGCGGGATCACGACGAGGCCACCGCGGCGGGCGACGGTCTCGGCCATCCGGCGGCCCGCGATCGCGGTCATGTTCGCGACGACCAGCGGGATCGTGGTGCCGGTGCCGTCCGGCGACGAGAGGTCCACGGCCTGGCGCGAGCCGACGGCGGAGCGCCTGGGGACCATGAAGACGTCGTCGTACGTCAGGTCGTACGCAGGCTGGATGTCATTGAGGAAACGCACGTGCTGCTCATCCCAGTCGATCAGAGGTGGCCCCCGGACAGTTAGGCCGAGGGAAAAGCACGTACTTCAGTGTCCCATGCCCCGGGGAATGCGCTGCCTGGGATGATCACCCAGCGAGCCCGCGAGCGCCCTGGTCGGAACCTCCAAGCGGCGGCCCCGAAGGTCACCGTCCGCTCACGCGCGCGTGCCGAGCGCCAGAACGATCTCCAGACCCGCCCCGCGCTCTCGTGCGTACCCCACCGCGTCGGTGAACACCTCCTGGGCGACGACCCACTCCTGGGGCGCGGCGTCCGCGTACTCCTGCCAGCCGGAGACGACGAGCAGCCGTCCGGGCGCGGCAGGCGCCCATCCCAGGTCGGTGAGGCAGTCGGCGAGCGCGTCCCAGTTGCGCCCGAACCAGTCGGGCAGGTCGAGCGCGCGGGCGCAGCGCTCCATGAACGCGGCCTTGTCTCGCACGCCGTTCAGGTCGAGCGAAACGGTGCTCAAGCCGGCGGCGCGGACGGCATCGAGCACGGTCGCCAACGGATCGGACGTCATCTCAGTACCGCCTTGAAGGACGCGTAGTGGTCATCCGTGTAGTAGATCTCGTCACCGCTCCCAGTGACGATCCGGCGTGCGCCGCGGTCGCGTTCGCCGGGGGTACGGACGGTGTACTCCCGGTAGTAGCCGCGTTCGTGCTGGGGCAGCTCCCGCTCGAAGTTGCGGAAGACGGTGCCGTCCTTCTCGTACGGGAACGGGCCCCCGTCGTCGATGCGACGCAGCGTCCGCCGGGCCTCCGCGGGCAGCCGCCCGGCCTGAACGGTGGCCTTGCCGCGAGCCCAGGCGGGGGCGGAGGTCTCCGCTTCCCCGCCGCTGCCCGAGGAACACCCGGCGACGAGGACAGCGAGACAGACCAGTAGCGCCGCCAGCGCGCGGGGGACAAACCGGGTCACCATGCGACAGATGCTGCCACGACGCTCCATCAGGGGCGCGGGGAACTGCGCGACCAGCCGCGGACGGCCCGCGGATACTCAGCTACCGTCCGGATCGGCCCGATCCAACGCGGGGTACGGCGTAGGCCCCATGACCAGCAACTGATCCGCCGCGGCCGTATCCGTCACCAAGCTGGTGACAAGCCCCGACCGAAGCACCGCGTCAATGGCGGCAGCCTTCCGCTGCCCGCCCGCGATGGCGACAACCTCAGGAATCCGCCGGAGCCGATCGGTCTCGACGGTGATGCACCGCTCCCCCAGATCACGCCCGACCCGACGCCCCTCGGCGTCAAAAAGGTGCGCGGACATCTCAGCGGCCACGCCCAGCGAAGCGTAATGCGCACGCTCCTCCTCGCTGAGCATGTCGTGGACGGTGGAGATGCCGGGCTCCCAGGAACCGATGGACACCGCGGCCACCGTCACCTTGTCGAAGTACTCAAACGCCCGCGCGATCCCGGTCTGGTTCCGCAGCGCGGCGGCCGTGGCCGGGTCCGGGAGCAGCATCGGCGCGTAGATGGGGTGGGCCTCGCCGCCGGAGACCTGCGCGGCACGCCGCACGGCCTCGACCGAACCGCGTTCGGCGGTCCCGGCGTCGTACACACCCGTCAGCTGCACGACCGTGCACGGCGGCAACTGGTCGAGGGCCGCGGCCATGTGAATGGTCGAGCGCCCCCACGCCAGGCCGAGCACATCGCCCTCGGTCACCAGTTCACCGAGCAGATCGGCCGCGACCTCGCCGAGGTTCTCGGGGTCGGGCGACTCTTCGACCTCGTCGGTGGAGGACGGCGACTCGACGACGACCGCGTGCCGCAGGCCGTAGCGGGCACGGAGCGCGTCCGAGCGCTCCGCGTCCAGCTCGGCGGGCACACGGATCTCGATCCGTACGAGATCGCGTTCGAGAGCCGTCTCCAGGACCCGGGCCACCTTGAAGCGGCTGACGCCGAACTCCTCGGCGATCTGGATCTTGGACTTGCCCTCGAGATAGAAGCGGCGGGCCATGGCCGCCGCCTGCACCAGCTCCGCGGGTCCCATCCGCATGGCTGACCGGCCGCCCGTCGACACGACGATCTCCTCACTGTCGTTCACGCAATACTGTCGTTCCGCATTCACACGCTTTGGTACGGCTTCGCGCGCCTTGCCACTGCTTCGAGCGCATCGCCGCAGCGCAACGTGGGTTCGCCGTTCATCCTTGCAGATCCGGCGTACTTGATCAGCCCCGAAGGACCGCGTTCACGTTCCCGTGGCTCAGTGGCCGCACGCCCATCCCGCCGTGGCGCTCGCCCCGGCCGCTTGGGTGCGCAGTGCACGTACCGCCTCTGCCGGGTCCTTCGCCCCGTACACCGCCGAACCCGCCACGAAGACGTCGGCGCCCGCCTCGGCGCAGCGCTCGATGGTCTCGGCCGAGACCCCGCCGTCGACCTGGAGCCAGAGTTCGAGGCCGTGCTTGCTGATCAACTCGCGAGTGCGGCGGATCTTCGGCAGCATGATGTCCAGGAACGCCTGGCCGCCGAAACCCGGCTCGACCGTCATGATCAGCAACATGTCGAGCTCGGCGAGCAGATCCTCGTACGGCTCGATGGGGGTCGCGGGCTTCAGCGCCATCGAGGCGCGGGCCCCCTTGGCACGGATCTCACGGGCCAGGCGGACCGGCGCGGCGGCGGCCTCCACATGGAAGGTGACGGATCCGGCGCCCGCTTCGACGTACTGCGGAGCCCAGCGATCGACGTCCTCGATCATCAGATGGCAGTCCAGCGGCGTATCCGTCGCTCGGGCCAGAGACTCTACGACCGGCACCCCGAGGGTGAGGTTAGGGACGAAGTGGTTGTCCATGACGTCGACATGTAGCCAGTCGGCACCTTCTACCGCCCTTGCCTCCTCGGCAAGGCGGGCGAAATCCGCGGACAGGATGCTGGGGTTGATCTGCACGGCCATGCCCCAAGACTGCCATGCCCGGCGCCCGTTGCCCTCCACGGTCCGAAGCGTGAGCCGACCGGCTCCTTTGACCATGGACCGCGTGCCATGCTGGGCGGTCCACCGGGACGACGTGGGGCAGCGGGGGTAGCCATGCCGGAGGAACGGCCGGACGGACAGCGCCAGGCGGGCCGAGGCGTGGCCTGGCTGGTGTGCGGGCGGCGCACCAAGTGGCTGGTGGTGCTGTTCTGGCTGGTGGTGATCGTGGCCGCAGCGCCCCTCGCCCAGAAGCTCACGGACGCCCAGGACAACCAGGCGTCATCCTGGCTGCCGGGGTCCGCGGAGTCCACCCAAGTCCTCGACATCTCCGATGAGTTCAGGACCGAACAGATTCCGGCGGTCGTCGTGTACGCCCGCGAGAGCGGCCTCACGGCCAAGGACCGGGCGCGGATCGCCGAGGACGTCAGCGAGCTCAAGGAGCTGCGCGCCCACGGCATCCGCGGCGCGGAGACCCGCGCCGCCGTCTTCGACACCAAGGACCCGAATACCGCCGCGGCGGCCCAGATCTTCGTACCCATCACCATGGACGAGAAGGGCTGGGAGCGGATCGCGCCCGCCGTCGACTCCATCCGTGAGCGTGTGGGCGGGACGACCGGTGAGAGGAGCAACGGACTCGCCGTGCACGTCACCGGACCCGGCGGTACGTCGGCGGACCTCTCCGAGGCGTTCGACGGCCTCGACTCGACGCTGCTCCTCTCGGCGGCCGGCGTCGTCATCGTGATCCTCCTGATCACCTACCGCAGTCCGGTCCTCCTGATCGTCCCGCTGATCTCGGTGATCGTCTCCCTCTTCACCGCCCAGGCGCTGATCTACCTCCTCGCGGAGTACGGCGGCCTGACGGTCAACGGCCAGAGCGCGGGCATCCTCACGGTCCTCGTCTTCGGAGCGGGGACGGACTATGCCCTGCTCCTCGTCGCCCGCTACCGCGAAGAGCTGCGCCGTCACGAGGACCGGCACGAGGCGATGCAGCTCGCCCTGCACCGGGCGGGGCCCGCGGTCATCGCGTCGGGCGCCACGGTCGTCGTGAGCATGTTGGTGCTGCTCACCGCCGAGATGAACTCGACGCGGGGTCTCGGCCCGGTCGCCGCCATCGGTGTCGCGGTCGCCCTGTTGGCGATGCTGTCGCTGTTCCCCGCCCTCCTGGTGGTCTGCGGCCGGTGGCTGTTCTGGCCGCTCATCCCGCACAACGGCTCCGCGGAGCCCACCGAGCGAGGCGTCTGGGCCCGCATGGGCCGCCGTATCGCCCATCGCCCGCGCCTGACCTGGGGCGTCACCGCGGTGGCCCTGGCAGCCCTGGCGTTCGGCCTGACGCAGTTGCGCGCCGAAGGGCTCAGCAACGCGGACTCCTTCACGGACAAGCCCGACTCGATCGTGGGCCAGGAGCTACAGGCCGAGTACTTCCCGGCGGGCAGCGGCGACCCCCTGGTGATCGTGGCCACCGCGGACCAGGGCGACAAGATCCGCGGCGCGGTCGCCGGGACCCACGGCATCGACCGGGCGAGCGTCGGCGTACCGCCGGGGACGAAACCGGAGGCCGACGGCAAGGTCCTGTTCGAGGCGACGGCGACCGACCCGTCCGACAGCGAGGCGGCCAAGCGGACCGTGGACCGGGTCCGCGACGCGGTCCACGCGGTGCCCGGCGCGGACGCGCAGGTGGGCGGCGGGACTGCGGCCCTCCTGGACATGGACCGCGCGACGGCTCACGACAACAAGCTGGTGATCCCGCTCGTCCTCGGGGTCGTCCTGCTGATCCTCGCGCTGCTGCTCCGCGCCCTGATCGCGCCACTGCTCCTGATCGCGACGGTCGTTCTCTCGTTCTCCGCCGCGCTCGGCATCAGTGCGCTCGCCTTCCGTCACCTCTTCGACTACGCGGGCGAGGCCACGGACTTCCCGCTCTTCGTCTTCGTGTTCCTGGTGGCGCTCGGCATCGACTACAACATCTTCCTGTCGACCCGCATCCGTGAGGAAGCGGGCCGACAGGGCACCCGTGCGGGCGTGGTGACCGGCCTCGCCGCGACCGGCGCGGTCATCACGTCGGCGGGCCTCGTCCTCGCAGGCACGTTCGCCGCGCTCGGCACGCTCCCGATGGTGGCGTTCGCCGAGATCGGCTTCGCGGTCGCGCTCGGCGTCCTGCTCGACACCTTCGTCGTACGTTCCGTCCTGGTCACGTCGTTGTTCCTGGACGTGGGGCCGAAGGTGTGGTGGCCGCACGCGCTGAGCAAGGACGCGGCGGCCCCCCGTGCTCCCGAGGTGGCCTCAGGCGGTCCGCCTGAGACCTCAGGCAGTCCGTCCGAGACCTCAGGCGGTCCGTCCGAGACTTCAGGCGGTCCGTCCGAGACCTCAGGCGGTCCGCCGGATCAGCGCTAGATACATCGCGTCCGTGCCGTGCAGATGCGGCCACAGCTGTACGTCGGGTCCGTCGCCGAGCGCCGGGACGCCGGGCAGCAGCGGGCGCGCGTCGATCAGTTCTGCGCCCTCGTGCCGCTTGAGCACGTCGTCGACGACGGCGCGCGTCTCGGCGAGATGCGGCGAGCAGGTGGCGTAGCCGACGACGCCCCCGACGCGTACGGACTCCAACGCCGTACGCAGCAGCCCCCGTTGGAGCGGCGCGAAGCTGTCCAGGTCCTCCGGTCGCCGACGCCAGCGGGCCTCGGGGCGACGGCGCAGGGCGCCGAGTCCGGTGCAGGGCACGTCCATCAGGACGCGGTCGAAGGTGCCGGGGAGCCACGGCGGCCGGGTGCCGTCGGTGGCGATGACCTGATACGGGCCGGGGTTGCCCCGCAACGCCTGCGCCACCAGACGAGCCCGATGGGGCTGCTTCTCCGCGGCCAGCAGGGTGGCGCCGCGCCCGGCGGCGAGACCCGCGAGCATGGCGGCCTTGCCGCCGGGTCCCGCGCAGCCGTCGAGCCACTTCTCGTCGCGCCCGTCGACCGGGGCGTTCGCGAGTGCGACGGCGACCAGCTGGCTGCCCTCGTCCTGGACACCGGCACGGCCCTCGCGCACGGCGCCGATCGAGCCGGGCTCGCCGCCCTCGCTGAGCCGCACGGCATACGGCGACCAGCGGCCCGGCAGCGCGGACTCCTCGCCGACCTCGTCGAGGAGTTCATCGGCCGTCGTACGTCCCGGCCGGGCCACGAGGGTCACCTCGGGCCGTTCGTTGTCGGCCTCCAGGAGGTCCTCGATGCCCGCACGGCCGCCGCCGAGCGCGTCCCACAGCGCGGAGACGACCCAGCGGGGGTGCGAGTGGAAGACAGCGAGATGATCCTCGGCGTCCTCGTCGTAGGGCGGCGCGACCTTCTCCAGCCACCCGTCGAGATCGTCGGCGGCAACCTTGCGAAGCACGGCGTTCACGAACTTGGCCCGCCCGTCGCCGAGGACGACACGCGCCAGCTCGACGGAGGCGGAGACGGCGGCGTGCGTGGGGATGCGCGTACCGAGCAGTTGGTGCACGCCCATGTTCAGGACGTCGAGCACCGGCGGATCGACCTCGCGCAGCGGCCGGTCGATGCAGGCGGCCACGATCGCGTCGTACGTTCCCTGTCTGCGCAGCGTCCCGTAGACGAGCTCGGTGGCGAGCGCCGCGTCACGCGCGTCGAAATCGCCCTTGTCCCGGGCCTTGCGCAGGAGCGGCGGCAGGACGAGGTTCGCGTACGCGTCGCGCTCGTCCACGGCTCGCAGCGCCTCGAAGGCGAGGAAGCGGACAGGGTCCTTCTTGGGGCGGCGATGAGGCTTGCCGGGCTTGCCCTGCTTCTGGGGCGGCCGGTTGGGCTGGTCGTTCAAAGGTGCTCCGCGATTGGATGGGGGCCGAACCTGTTCAGCGTACGTCGGTTGTCCCGAACCGCTCACCCGGGGCGATCCGCACCCCGCGTGCCCAGTCGGCACCGCGCATGGGCTTCTTGCCCTGGGGCTGGACCCAGAGCAGCTCCACGGCGTGCGAGCCGGAGCCGACGTACACATTGTTCTTGGCGGCGGAGAGCTCGCCGGGCGCGAGGTCGGTACGGTCGGGGACGAGCGCGGCCTGGATGATCTTCAGCCGCTCGTCGCGGAAGACGGTCCAGGCGCCGGGGGCAGGCGTGCAGCCGCGCACTACGCGGTCGACCCGCAGGGCCGGGACCGCCCAGTCCACCTGGGCGTCATCGACGGTGATCTTCGGGGCGAGGGTGATGCCGTCGGCGGGCTGCGGGACCGCCCGCAGCGAGCCGTCCTCAATACCGTCCATGGTGGCGGCGAGCAGCCCGGAGCCAGCGAAGGCGAGGCGGGTGAGCAGGTCACCGCTGGTGTCGGTGGCCCGGACGACCTCGGTGACGGTCCCGTACACCGGGCCGGAGTCGAGCCCCTGCTCGATCAGGAAGGTGGAGGCACCCGTGATCTCGTCGCCCGCCATCACCGCGTGCTGTACGGGGGCGGCACCACGCCAGGCGGGCAGCAGCGAGAAGTGCAGATTGACCCAGCCGTGGGCCGGGATGTCCAGGGCCACCTTGGGCAGCAGCGCGCCGTACGCGACGACGGGGCAGCAGTCGGGCGCGATCTCGCGCAGCCGTGCCAGGAACTCCTCGTCGCGCGGCTTCGCGGGCTTGAGCACCTCGATCCCGGCCTCCTCCGCACGCTGGGCGACCGGGCTCGCGACGAGCCTGCGGCCCCGGCCCGCGGGGGCGTCGGGCCGGGTGACCACGGCGGCCACCTCGTGCCGGTCGGAGGCGATCAGGGCGTCCAGTGCGGGGACGGCGACCTCGGGGGTGCCTGCGAAGACAAGCTTCATCGTTGGCTTTCGGCCTCTCGGGGCGGGAAGGTGCGGGGAGCGCACCAGTCTATGAGCCGCCCCGCCGGGACGCTCCCTGCGGGGGCGCCGACGCCTCGCCGCCTGGCTCTTGCCGCCCGGTTCTTGTCACCCGTCCCTTGCCGCCCGGCTGTTGTCACCCGTCCCTTGCCGCCCGGCCTGGGTGCCGCGCATCCCGGGGGTCGCTCGCTGCGGGCCTGCTGACCCGGGCCGCTCATCGGGGGGCACTCACCGCGGGCCACCCGACCCGCCCCGACCCCGCCCGCTCCACCCGGCGCGCCGCTCGCCCGGGGGCGTACGCGTGGCCGCGCGCCCTGTGCATATGCGCATACGCCCCTGCACCGTGACCCCACACGACCTAGCGCGTTGGTCAAGAAAGAGTTGACCACAACGGGCCGCGGATGCGGCCCGATCCTTTTCAACGCCGGTTCGAGAGGCTTGTTCATGGCCGACCACGCAACCCACGACGCCCAGGCACGGGCCAGCCTGCACCTCCTGGTGCGGGACATCGAGCGGGTCCGCCGGCAGGTGGACGCACTGCGTACCCTCACCGCCCAGCTCGGCAACGTCTACCGCCCGCGCCGCTCCAGCCCCTCCGCGGGCTTCGTCGTGTACGGGCGGGCCCCCGCTCCGACCGTCCGCCTCGCCCAGGAACTGCGGGACAGCGTCGAGACGCTGGTGACCGCGGCCGTGGACTTCGACCGTTCGCTGGGCTTCTCGTGGGACGCGGTGGGCTCCGCCCTCGGGGTCACCAAGCAGGCGGTGCACCGCCGTTACGGGGCCCGCAGGGCCACGACGCAGGCGGCTGCGGACGCCGAGCGGGCCACGGAGACGATCCCGTCCCCCACGACCGCTCGCCCCCCGGTCCCGGTCGGCGCCCCCCTCCCCTCGGTCCCCGCGGCCCGCGCGATGCCGACCCAGCCCACAGCGGGCAGCCCCATCCTCCGCGACGACCCCCGCACCAACGCCTTCCCCGGCCCCCGCAACGGCTAGACACAACGGCTGGATACGACAACAGCGACGGCGGCTGCCCCCAACCGGTTTCCCCGGTTGGGGGCAGCCGCCGTCGTACCCCGCCCGAGTTGTACCCCCGCCGGGACCGCGGACCGCGGACCGCGAGGAAAGCCCGCCCCCTTGCGGGGCACGACAAATCCGCCTAGCCGATATCCAACGGGTCCACCCGAATCCGTACGGGCTCCGCCGCCGCACCCCGCGCCGCTCGCCCCGCCTGCGCCGCCTTCAGCGCAGCGGCAAGCGCCGCCCCGCTCCCCGGCGGCACCCGGATCAGCACCCGCTCCCACTGCTCCCCGACAGGCGCGGACCCGGCCCTGCGGGTAGGCCCAGGCCCCGCGTCCGACACCGGGACGGGACCCAACACCACCGCGTCCCGAGGAAGTTCCACCCCGGCGAGGAACCCCGAAAGTGCCTCCGAGGTCCCCGCCACGGATGCCATGCGCGACACCGGCGGAAACGCCAGCTCGGCCCGCTCCGAAAGCTCCCGCACCGCGTGCCCCACGGGATCCCACCGCACCAGGGCCTGCACAGGCCGCAGCGTCGGCTCGGCGACGATCGCCACCGTCCCGCCCGCCCCCTGGGGCCGCACCAGGGACGCCGCCCCGATCCACCGCCGCAAAGCATCCTCCGCGGCCCGTAGATCGGGCCGCCCCAGCATGGCCCACCCGTCCAGCAGCAGGGCGGCGGCATAGCCACCCTCGGCGACAGGCTCCGCCCCCGGCGTACTCACCACCAGAGCGGGCTCCCCCGGCACGGTGTCGAGCACCTGCTCCCGCCCGGAGGTCCGCACCGGCACAGCGGGAAACGCCCGCCCCAGCTCCTCGGCCGTACGCCGCGCGCCCACCACCTGCGCCCGCAGCCGGAACCCCCCGCACTCCCCGCAGTGCCAGCCGCCTTCCTCCACCCCGCACCAGCCACACCACAGCCCGCCACCGTCCCGCGCCTCCAACGGCCCGGCACAGTGCCGACACCGAGCAGGCTCCCGGCATCGCTCGCACGCGAGCCGGGGCACATACCCCCGCCGAGGCACTTGCACCAGCACAGGCCCGTGCTTCAGCCCCTCCCGGACGACGTTCCAGGCCAGCGTGGGAAGCCGCGCGGCCCGAGCCGCCCCGTCCCGGGCGAGATCGCCGTCCCCCACGGTCCGTACGAGCGGCGCGGCTCCCCGCACCTGCTCACGATCGGCGACCAGCGGCGCGGCCCACCCGGTCTCGACGAGCTGGGCGGCTTCCACCGTGCAGCTCCAACTCCCCAACAAGAAACCGCACTTGTCCCGCGAAGCACGAAGTTCGAGCACCTCACGCACATGCGGAAAGGGAGCGTTGTCATCGCTGTGGCTCGCATCGCCGTCGTCCCAGACGACGACAAGCCCGAGATCGCGCACGGGCGCGAACATGGCGGCCCGCGTCCCGACGACGGCCCGCACGGCACCGCGCCGCACGGACAACCACTCCCGATACCGCCGCTCCTGCCCCGCATCGGCGGTGAGCACCGCATGTCGCCCGGGACCCATCAGCCCGGTGAGCGCCGCATCGACACGAGCGGCGGGCCGCCCGGCGGGCACCACGACAAGGGCCCCGCGCCCCGAAGCAAGCGTCGCTTGCACGGCCCGCGCGATCTCCTCGGCCCACTCCGGTCCGGGGAGGGCGGTCCACACAGCCCGAGGCGCACCCCCCGAGGCAAGGGCCCCCAAGAACTCCGCCCCATGCCCGTACCGCCGCCAGGACCCGACCTCAGGCGCCGCCGGAGGCGCGGGAACCTCCCCGGCCTCCCGCGCCTCGGCCCGAGCATGGCGAGGCGGAACGGCAAGCTGCAGCACATCGGCGAGGCTGCCCGCATACCGATCGGCCACGGCCCGAGCGAGCCCGAGCAACTCACCATCAAGCACGGGTTCGGGCGAGACGACCTGCGCAAGAGCAGCCAGGGGCCCGGAGTAGTCCGTCTCGGCAACCCTCTCCACGAGGAACCCGTCGATCAACCCCCCACCCTCACGCCGCCCACCGCGCACGTTCCGCGCCCCGGCCCCGAACCGCACCCGCACCCGCACCCCCGGCTGCGCCTGCTCGTCCAACTCCTCCGGCACCGCATAGTCGAAGTACCGGTCAAGGTGCAGCACCCCTTTGTCGACAAGTACCCGAGCCACCGGCAGGCTCTTGGCCAACGCGGCCCCACGCCAAGTCCGCGGCTTGGCCCGCGGCACCTCAGCCTTGCGCACCGCTTCCCGAATAAGCGCAAGCTGCTCCGGAGGCTCGGCCCCGCCCGCCCTATCGGATTTCTGGTTCTCGCTGCTCACAGCAGCATTCCTACCAGACCCCACTGACACCCCCACGAGCCCGAGATCCACCACGGCACGACGAAGCCCGGCACCCCACCAGGGGCACCGGGCTTCGTCGAATTCCGCGAAACGAGGCAGCCTTAAAGGCCCGCCGCCTTCCGCAACGCGTCCACGCGGTCCGTCCGCTCCCACGTGAAGTCGGGAATGGCGCGGCCGAAGTGGCCGTACGCCGCGGTCTGCGCATAGATCGGGCGCAGCAGATCGAGGTCGCGGATGATCGCGGCCGGGCGGAGGTCGAAGACCTCGGCGATGGCGGCCTCGATCTTGTCGGTGTCGACCGTGGCCGTGCCGAACGTCTCCACGAAGAGGCCCACCGGCTCGGCCTTGCCGATCGCGTACGCGACCTGGACCTCGCAGCGGGCCGCGAGGCCCGCGGCGACCACGTTCTTGGCGACCCAGCGCATCGCGTAGGCGGCGCTGCGGTCGACCTTGGACGGGTCCTTGCCGGAGAAGGCGCCGCCGCCGTGGCGGGCCATGCCGCCGTACGTGTCGATGATGATCTTGCGGCCGGTCAGACCGGCGTCGCCCATCGGGCCGCCGATCTCGAAACGCCCGGTCGGGTTGACCAGGAGGCGGTACCCCTCGGTCTCCAGCTTGATGCCGTCCTCGAGGAGGGCCTTCAGCTCCGGCTCGACCACGAACTCCCGGATGTCGGGGGCGAGGAGCGAGTCCAGGTCGATGTCCGACGCATGCTGCGAGGAGACCACGACCGTGTCGAGGCGGACGGCCTTGTCGCCGTCGTACTCGATGGTGACCTGGGTCTTACCGTCCGGGCGCAGGTACGGGATGGTGCCGTTCTTGCGGACCTCGGACAGACGGCGCGAGAGGCGGTGCGCGAGGTGGATCGGGAGCGGCATGAGCTCCGGCGTCTCGTCGCACGCATAGCCGAACATCAGGCCCTGGTCGCCCGCGCCCTGCTTGTCGAGCTCGTCCTCATCGCCCTCGACCCGCTGCTCGTACGCCGTGTCGACGCCCTGCGCAATGTCGGGGGACTGCGATCCGATGGACACCGAGACGCCACAAGAAGCGCCGTCGAAGCCCTTCTTCGAGGAGTCGTAACCGATCTCGAGAATCTTGTCGCGCACCAGCTGCGCGATCGGCGCGTACGCCTTGGTCGTGACCTCACCGGCCACATGCACCAGGCCGGTAGTGATCAACGTCTCCACGGCGACCCGGGATTTCGGGTCCTCCCGCAGAAGGGCGTCGAGAATGGTGTCGCTGATCTGGTCAGCGATCTTGTCGGGGTGACCCTCGGTCACGGACTCCGAGGTGAAGAGACGGCGGGACACATCGCTCCCTGTGGTTGCAGCGGCTGCTGGCTGATCATTGGTGGACGGGCCGAGAGCTGCGCTCGACGTCGTCCGAGACCAGTTTATCGGTCACACTCGGCCGCCGGACCACGTGTCTCGCCACTTGGGAGTGCTGTGACCTGCGGCACTGCATTGTGCGGTACGACGATCGGTCTCCACCAGAGGGCATCGTGCCCGAATTTCCCGGGTTTGGGACGCCCAGTGGGGCGAATGTGACATTCGACCTCAGGGTTCTCGACCTTGTTCCACTCGGGCCCACCCCAACTTTTTCAGGAGATCTTCGGCAGACGTTCAGCCACCAGATCCCAGACCTGGTCCGCGAGCGCTTCCTTGGGACCGTACGGCACCGGCGTCTCACTGCCGTCCGCGCCGAGCACGACCGCCTCGTTCTCCTCGGAGCCGAACGTCTTGCGCTCGCCCACTTCGTTGACGACGAGCAGGTCACAGCCCTTGCGTGCCAGCTTGGCTCGGCCATTGGCGAGCACGTCGTCCGTCTCGGCGGCGAAGCCGACGACGATCTGGCCGGGGCGCGGCCGGTCGCCGGCGATCTCGGCGAGGATGTCGGGGTTGCGGACCAGGGCGATCGGGGCCGGTTCCTGGCCGTCCTTCTTCTTGATCTTTCCTGCCGCGTACGTCTCCGGGCGGAAATCGGCCACGGCCGCCGCCATCACCACGGCGTCGGCGTCCGCCGAAGCCTTCAGGACCGCCTCGCGGAGCTGGACGGCCGTGCCGACGTGCAGGACGTCGACGCCCGCCGGTTGCGGCAGCGCCGCGTTCGCCGATACGAGGCTGACGCGGGCGCCCCGCGCCGCCGCGCTGCGGGCCAGCGCGTACCCCTGCTTGCCGGAGGAACGGTTACCCAGGAAGCGCACCGGGTCGAGCGGCTCTCGCGTCCCGCCCGCGCTGACGACCACGTGCCGGCCCGTGAGGTCGCGGGCCAGGTCGCCGCGCGCCAGGACACGGCGTACGACCTCGAAGAGCTCCGCAGGGTCGGGGAAGCGGCCCTTGCCCGTGTCCACGCCGGTGAGGCGGCCGACGGAGGGCTCGATGACCAGGGCCCCGCGGCGGCGCAGTGTGGCGACGTTCTCCTGGGTGGCCGGGTGCTCCCACATCTCCGTGTGCATGGCGGGCGCGAAGATCACCGGACAGCGGGCGGTGAGGAGCGTATTCGTCAGGAGGTCGTCGGCGAGGCCGTGCGCCGCCTTCGCCATCATGTCGGCGGTCGCCGGGGCGACGATCACGACGTCGGCGGACTGACCGATCCGTACGTGCGGGACCTCGTGGACATCGGACCAGACCTCGGTCGAGACCGGGTTGCCCGACAGGGCCGACCACGTGGCCGCCCCCACGAAGTGCAGCGCCGCGTCGGTCGGCACGACGCGTACGTCATGGCCCGACTCGGTCAGCCGCCGCAGCAGCTCACAGGCCTTGTACGCGGCGATACCGCCGCTGACCCCCAGAACGACCTTGGGCTTGTCCACCGTCCGTGCCTCCCCGCACTCGGCTCCCCGCACCGGGAAGACGTACGACTCCATGACACACCACAGGCCCGGCAGTCGCGCTGCCGGGCCTGTGGTGATGAGAACTACAAGAAACAGAACTACAAGAAAAGAACTGCGACTACTGAGCCGGGCCCTCGATGGCCTCGGACGTCAGCAGACCCGCGTTGATCTCGCGGAGCGCGATCGAGAGCGGCTTCTCGTGGACGTGGGTGTCCACCAGCGGGCCGACGTACTCCAACAGGCCCTCACCGAGCTGCGAGTAGTACGCGTTGATCTGGCGCGCGCGCTTGGCGGCGTAGATCACGAGGCTGTACTTCGAGTCGGTCGCTTCGAGGAGCTCATCAATCGGCGGGTTGATGATGCCCTCGGGCGCAGTGATGGAAGAGGACACTCTCTGCCTTCCGATGGGGTTCGGTCTTCTGCTGGAAAATGAAGATCAAACCGAATTACTGAGGATTTACTGAGCATTTTACTGCGGATGAAGATCAAACAACTTTCATCAAGGCTAGCAGCTCACGCGCTACATCCTCGACGGAGGTATTGACCAGGGGCGTATCGAACTCCGCCTCGGCGGCCAGCTCGATCTTCGCGGCAGCCAGCCTGCGCTCGATCACCTCGGGCGCCTCGGTCCCCCGACCGGTGAGCCGGCGGACCAGCTCGTCCCAGCTCGGCGGGGCGAGGAAGACGAGCAGCGCCTCCGGCATCGACTCGCGGACCAGACGCGCGCCCTGCAGATCGATCTCCAGGAGGACGGGCTCGCCCGCCTCGAGGCGGGCGATGACGGCACCCCGCGGCGTGCCGTAGCGGTTGCCCGCGAACTCGGCCCATTCGAGCAGCTCGCCGTTGGCGATCAGCTTGTCCATCTCTTCGTCGGAGACGAAGAAGTAGTGGACACCATGCTTCTCGCCGGGGCGCGGCTTCCGGGTGGTGGCCGAGACCGAGAGCCAGACCTCGGGGTGTTCTTTGCGCATATGAGCGACGACCGTGCTCTTGCCGACCCCAGAGGGGCCGGAGAGCACGGTCAGCCGCGGACGTGCGTCCGGGGGTACGGGGGTCGTCCCCCGGGATGTTGCAGCCATGCAGCGATTATCCAGGTTCTCAGGAGTGCCTGAGAACGTCAGGCAGCGCCACCACCGAACTCACGCTCCAAGGAGGCGATCTGATTGGAGCCGAGACCGCGCACACGGCGGCTCTCGGAGATGCCAAGACGCTCCATGATCTGCTTGGCGCGGACCTTGCCCACGCCGGGCAGGGACTCCAGGAGAGCGGAGACCTTCATCTTGCCGATGACATCATTCTCCTGTCCCTGCTTGATGACCTCATGCAGGGAGGCACCGGAGTGCTTGAGTCGATTCTTGACCTCGGCCCGCTCCCGGCGAGCCGCGGCGGCCTTTTCGAGCGCGGCTGCGCGCTGTTCAGGGGTAAGGGGCGGAAGAGCCACGCCTACGTCACCTCGGATGTCGAACTGTCGGATACGGACCGGTGAGGAACCTAATCGCCCCACACCTGGTGAGCAACGTGCAACGCGCTTGCCCGTTCGCTCTCGTCGGAGACTAGCGGGCATGGCCGCTGGAGTCAGCGAGAACAGACGAAAAGTCCTGGTCAGCCTCTGTCGAGGCGTACATTTCGGTCATTTCACCCTGGATTTGGCCGGGTGAGCCATCAGAGAAACGTAAGGACGTGGCCGGACACGTCCTTCGAAGGCGGAAAAACACCCTCAGGCCGAGGCGACGGCCTCGCGAATCTCGTCCGCGAAACGGTTCGCCGCGACGCGCAGCCCGGCCACATCGGGCCCGTGACGCAGGACACCCCGGCTGACGCTCGGCACCACATTGCGTACGACATCCCCGAAGACGCCCGGCAGATCCGCCGGGGTGGCGCCCTGTGCTCCGATGCCCGGGGCGAGCAGCGGACCGTTGACGGCGAGGTCGTACGAGGACAGGGCGCCGAGGGTTGCCCCGACGACGGCCCCGAAGGAGCCCAGGGGCTCCGCACCGGCGTTCTCGGCCGCCAGGTGGCCAAGGATCGTCGCGCCGATCGTGCGGCCGTCCTCGCGCACCGCGTGCTGCACCTCGGCACCCTCGGGGTTGGAGGTGAGGGCGAGCACGAAGAGCCCGGTGCCGTTCTCGCGCGCGAGGTCGACGGCCGGCTTCAGCGAGCCGTAGCCGAGGTAGGGCGAGACCGTGAGGGCGTCACTGAACAGCGGCGAGTCCTTGTGCAGGAAGGTCTCCGCGTACGCCGCCATCGTCGAGCCGATGTCGCCGCGCTTGGCGTCCATGACCACCAGAGCGCCGGCCGCGCGCAGCTCCTGCACCGCCTTCTCCAGTACGGCGATGCCGCGCGAGCCGAAGCGCTCGAAGAACGCGCTCTGCGGCTTGAACACCGCGACGCTCTCCGCCAGCGCCTCGACGACCGTCGCGGTGAACCGCTCAAGGCCCGCCGCGTCATCGTTCAGGCCCCAGGCGGAGAGCAGGGAGGCGTGCGGGTCGATGCCGACGCAGAGCGGTCCGCGCTCGTCCATGGCGTGGCGAAGGCGCGTACCGAAGGGTTCGAGGGCAGTCATGATGCGGGCTTCCTTACGTCGGCGCCGACGGCCTCGGCGAGCGTGGCGTACGGGGAGGTGTTCAGGCGCGCGGCGAGCCCCTTGTGGATCTCGCGCGCCCAGAAGGGTCCTTCGTAGATGAACGCGCTGTACCCCTGCACCAGGGTGGCGCCCGCGAGGATCCGCTGCCAGGCGTCCTCGGCGTTCTCGATGCCGCCGACGCCCACGAGCGTGATGCGGTCGCCCACGCGCGCGTAGAGGCGGCGCAGGACCTCCAGGGAGCGCTCCTTGAGGGGCGCTCCTGATAGACCGCCGGTCTCTCCGTAGAGCGAAGGTTCGGATCGCAGACCGAGGCTCTCGCGCGCGATGGTCGTGTTCGTGGCGATGATGCCGTCGAGACCGAGCTCGACGGCCAGGTCGGCGACCGCGTCGATGTCCTCGTCCGCGAGGTCGGGGGCGATCTTCACGAGGAGCGGGACGCGCCGCCCGGAGACGCTCCGGTCGGCCTCTTCACGTACGGCGGTGAGCAGCGGCCGCAGGGACTCCGTGGCCTGGAGGTTGCGCAGGCCCGGGGTGTTCGGGGACGACACGTTCACCACGAGGTAGTCGGCGTGGGCGGCGAGCCGCTCGGTCGACTTCACGTAGTCGGTGGCCGCCTCATCCTCGGGGACGACCTTGGTCTTGCCGATGTTCACGCCGACGACGGTCTTGAAGACGGCCTCACGGGTGCCCAGACGCTCGGCGACGGCGGCCGAGCCCTCGTTGTTGAAGCCCATGCGGTTGATGAGCGCACGGTCCGGTACGAGGCGGAAGAGACGCTTCTTGGGGTTGCCGGGCTGCGGCTCCCCCGTGACCGTGCCGATCTCGATGTGGTCGAAGCCCAGCATCGACATGCCGTCGATCGCCACGGCATTCTTGTCGAAGCCCGCCGCGAGCCCGAAGGGCCCGTGCATCCGCAGCCCGAAGGCCTCGGTGCGCAGCTCCTTGTGACGCGGCGCGAGCACGGCCGCGATGACGGTGCGCAGCAGGGGGATGCGGGCCGCGAGCCGGATCCAGCGGAAGGCCATGTAGTGGGCCCGCTCCGGGTCCATGCGCTTGAAGACGAGGTTGAAGAAGAGCTTGTACATGTAGGTGTCCTCACCAGAAGGGGGACACCGGATCGGTGTCCCCCTAGTGGGCTGCTAGTCGCGGGCCGCGGTCAGATGCTCCGCGTGTTCCTGGAGTGAACGGACGCCCACGTCCCCGTGGTTGAGCGCGTCGATGCCCTGGACGGCGGCGGCGAGCGCCTGGACCGTGGTCAGGCAGGGCACGGAGCGGGACACGGCCGCCGTACGGATGTCGTAGCCGTCGAGGCGGCCACCGGTGCCGTACGGAGTGTTGACGATGAGGTCGACCGCGCCGTCGTGGATCAGCTGGACGATCGTCTTCTCGCCGTTCGGGCCCTCGCCCTCGCTCTGCTTGCGCACGATCGTGGCGTTGATGCCGTTGCGCTTGAGCACCTCGGCCGTGCCGGACGTGGCCATCAACTCGAAGCCGTGCGCGACCAGTTCACGCGCCGGGAAGATCATCGAGCGCTTGTCGCGGTTGGCGACGGAGATGAAGGCGCGGCCCTTCGTCGGCAGCGGACCGTACGCGCCCGCCTGCGACTTGGCGTACGCCGTGCCGAACACCGAGTCGATGCCCATGACTTCACCGGTGGAGCGCATCTCCGGGCCGAGGACCGTGTCGACGCCACGCCCGTGGATGTCGCGGAAGCGAGACCACGGCATGACAGCTTCCTTCACCGAGATCGGCGCGTCCATCGGCAGCGTGCCGCCGTCGCCGGTCGCCGGGAGCATTCCCTCGGCGCGCAGCTCGGCGACGGTCGCGCCGAGCGAGATCCGCGCGGCGGCCTTGGCCAGCGGCACCGCGGTCGCCTTCGAGGTGAAGGGAACGGTGCGCGAGGCACGCGGGTTGGCCTCGAGGACGTAGAGGATGTCCCCGGCCATCGCGAACTGGATGTTGATGAGCCCGCGGACCCCGACGCCCTTGGCGATGCCCTCCGTAGAGGCGCGAAGCCGCTTGATGTCGAAGCCGCCGAGCGTGATCGGGGGCAGCGCGCACGCCGAGTCGCCGGAGTGGATACCCGCCTCCTCGATGTGCTCCATGACGCCGCCGAGGTAGAGCTCCTCGCCGTCGTAGAGGGCGTCGACATCGATCTCGATCGCGTCGTCCAGGAAGCGGTCGACGAGGACCGGACGCGAGGGGCTGATCTCGGTCGACTCCTCGATGTACGCGGAGAGGCGGGTCTCGTCGTACACGATCTCCATGCCGCGGCCGCCGAGCACGTACGACGGGCGTACGAGGACGGGGTAGCCGATCTCGTCGGCGATGGCCTTGGCCTCGGCGAACGTGGTCGCGGTGCCGTGCTTGGGTGCCGGGAGACCGGCCTCCGCGAGCACGCGGCCGAAGGCGCCGCGGTCCTCGGCGGCGTGGATGGCCTCGGGCGGGGTGCCCACGACCGGCACGCCGTTGTCCTTGAGCGCCTGCGCGAGGCCGAGCGGGGTCTGGCCGCCGAGCTGGACGATGACGCCCGCGATCGGCCCTGCCTGCGCCTCGGCGTTGACGATCTCCAGGACGTCCTCGAGCGTCAGCGGCTCGAAGTACAGCCGGTCCGAGGTGTCGTAGTCCGTCGAGACGGTCTCGGGGTTGCAGTTGACCATCACGGTCTCGTAGCCCGCGTCGCTCAGCGCGAAGGAGGCGTGGACGCAGGAGTAGTCGAACTCGATGCCTTGGCCGATGCGGTTGGGGCCCGAGCCCAGGATGATGACCGCGGGCTTCTCGCGCTTGGCGACCTCGTTCTCCTCGTCGTACGAGGAGTAGAAGTACGGCGTGTTGGCGGCGAACTCGGCGGCGCAGGTGTCGACCGTCTTGTAGACCGGGCGCACCCCGAGGGCGTGCCGCACCTCGCGCACGACGTCCTCGCGCAGGCCGCGGATCTCGGCGATCTGGGCGTCCGAGAAGCCGTGCCGCTTGGCCTCGGCGAGCAGGTCGGCGTCCAGGCGCTCGGCTGCGGTCAGCTCGTCCGCGATCTCCTTGATCAGGAAGAGCTGGTCGACGAACCACGGGTCGATCTTCGTGAACTCGAAGACCTCTTCCGGCGTTGCGCCGGCGCGGATGGCCTGCATGACGGAATTGATGCGCCCGTCGGTCGGCCGGACGGCCTCTTCCAAAAGAAGGGCCTTGTCGCCGGGCTCGCCCACGAAGGTGAACTGCGAGCCCTTCTTCTCCAGGGACCGCAGCGCCTTCTGCAGCGCCTCGGTGAAGTTGCGGCCGATCGCCATGGCCTCGCCGACCGACTTCATGGTGGTCGTCAGGGTCGAGTCCGCCGAGGGGAACTTCTCGAAGGCGAAACGCGGGGCCTTGACCACTACGTAGTCGAGCGTCGGCTCGAAGGAGGCCGGGGTCTTCTCGGTGATGTCGTTCGGGATCTCGTCCAGCGTGTAGCCGACGGCCAGCTTCGCGGCGATCTTCGCGATCGGGAAACCGGTGGCCTTCGAGGCGAGCGCGGAGGACCGCGAGACGCGCGGGTTCATCTCGATGACGATGACCCGGCCGTCCGTCGGGTCGATGGCGAACTGGATGTTGCAGCCGCCGGTGTCGACACCGACCTCGCGGATGATCGCGATGCCGACGTCACGCAGGGTCTGGTACTCGCGGTCGGTCAGCGTCATCGCGGGCGCGACGGTGATCGAGTCGCCGGTGTGCACGCCCATCGGGTCGAAGTTCTCGATGGAGCAGACGACCACCACGTTGTCGTGCTTGTCGCGCATCAGCTCGAGCTCGTACTCCTTCCAGCCGAGGATGGACTCCTCGAGGAGCACCTCGGTGGTCGGCGAGAGCGTGAGGCCCTGCCCGGCGATGCGGCGCAGCTCCTCCTCGTCGTGCGCGAAGCCGGAGCCCGCGCCGCCCATGGTGAAGGAGGGACGGACGACTACGGGGTAGCCGCCCAGCTCGTCGACGCCCTTGAGGACGTCGTCCATGGTGTGGCAGATGTACGAGCGGGCGGACTCGCCGTGCCCGATCTTCTTGTGGACTTCCTCGACGACGCCCTTGAAGAGCTCGCGGTCCTCGCCCTTGTTGATCGCCTCGACGTTGGCGCCGATGAGTTCGACACCGTACTTCTCGAGGACGCCCTGCTCGTGCATGGAGATCGCGGTGTTGAGCGCGGTCTGGCCGCCCAGGGTGGGCAGGAGCGCGTCGGGGCGCTCCTTTGCGATGATCTTCTCGACGAACTCCGGGGTGATCGGCTCGACGTAGGTCGCGTCGGCGATCTCGGGGTCGGTCATGATCGTCGCAGGGTTGGAGTTCACCAGGATGACGCGCAGGCCCTCGGCCTTGAGCACGCGGCACGCCTGGGTACCGGAGTAGTCGAACTCGGCGGCCTGGCCGATGACGATCGGGCCGGAGCCGATGACCAGGACGGACTGGATATCGGAGCGCTTAGGCACGCTGGCCCTCCATCTGAGCTGTGTTCATCAAAGACGTGAAGCGGTCGAAGAGGTACGCGGCGTCATGCGGTCCCGCAGCGGCTTCGGGGTGGTACTGGACGCTGAACGCGGGCTGGTCGAGGAGCTGGAGCCCCTCCACCACCTGGTCGTTCAGGCACACGTGGGAGACCTCGGCCCGCCCGTAGGGGGTGTCGGAGACCTTGTCGAGGGGCGCGTCGACGGCGAAGCCGTGGTTGTGCGCGGTGACCTCGACCTTGCCGGTCGTACGGTCCTGCACGGGCTGGTTGATGCCGCGGTGGCCGTACTTCAGCTTGTACGTGCCGAAGCCGAGGGCACGGCCGAGGATCTGGTTGCCGAAGCAGATGCCGAAGAGCGGGGTCCCCCGCTCCAGGACGGCCCGCATGACCGCGACAGGGCCGTCCGCGGTCGCCGGGTCGCCGGGACCGTTGGAGAAGAACACGCCGTCGGGCTCGACCGCGTAGATGTCCTCGGCGGTCGCGGTCGCGGGCAGGACGTGCACCTCGATCCCGCGCTCGGCCATGCGGTGCGGGGTCATGCCCTTGATGCCGAGGTCGACGGCGGCGACGGTGAAGCGCTTCTCGCCGATCGCGGGGACGACGTACGTCTCCTTGGTAGCGACCTCCGCGGCGAGGTTCGCGCCCTTCATCTCGGGCTGCTGGCGGACCTCGGCGAGCATCACGCCCGCGTCCGGGAGGGCGTTGCCGGAGAAGATGCCGACGCGCATCGCGCCGCGCTCGCGCAGGTGGCGGGTGAGGGCACGCGTGTCGATGCCGCTGATGCCGACGACGCCCTGGTTGACGAGCTCCTCGTCGAGGGTGCGCTGGGAGCGCCAGTTGGAGGACACGCGCGCGGGGTCGCGCACGACGTAACCGGCGACCCAGATCCGCTTCGACTCGGGGTCCTCGTCGTTCACGCCGGTGTTGCCGACGTGCGGGGCCGTCATGACGACGACCTGGCGGTGGTACGACGGGTCGGTGAGGGTCTCCTGGTAGCCGGTCATGCCGGTGGAGAACACCGCTTCGCCGAAGGTCTCCCCCACGGCCCCGTAGGCGCGGCCGCGGAAGATGCGGCCGTCCTCCAGGACGAGTACGGCGGGAACCTTGCTGGCTCCCCTGGTGGAGGTCGTCATCGTGCGGTGCCTTCCGTAGTGCTGGTGTTGATCATGTTGTTGATTGCCTCGACCCACTCCGCCTGCTCGGCCGCGTGGTCCGATCGGAAGCCCGAGTCGAGCAGCTTCTCGCCGTGCTCCCAGGTGACGATCAGCAGACCGCCCTCCGCGAGGACCTTTCCGGCGATGCCCTTGTCGAGCCTGGCCTCGCGCAGCTGTGCGGCCGGGATGAAGAAGTCGGCTGCCCCGGGGCGTACGACATCGAGGCCCGCGTCCGTGAGCGTCAGCTCCACGCGGCTGCGGGTACCGAGGCCGTGCGCCACGATGCGGTCGAGCCACTGCCCTGCCGTGGTCGAGCCGTGGTAGCGGCCGGTCAGCTCAAGTCTCACCGGGCCCGGCTCGCTCGGCGCGCTGGGGAGCTCCGGCAGGTCGCCCTGGAGCGTGCCGCGCCACTTCCAGCCCTCGCGCATCAGCCAGTAGACGAGCGCGATGAAGAGCAGCAGGCCGACGACCCAGCCCGCACGGGCGGCCCAGTCGGTCACGTCCGCCGATTTCTTCTCGGCGGCCAGTTCCAGAAGAGATGTCACGCGAGCTTCCCGTCGACGACCGTGGCGCGGCCCCGCAGCCAGGTGTGCGTCACACGGCCGGGCAGCTCACGGCCCTCGTAGGGGGTGTTGCCGCTGCGCGAGGCGAAGCCCGCGGGGTCCACGACACCACGGTAAGCCGGATCGAGAAGCGTGAGGTTCGCGGGCTCACCTGCCGAGACGGGGCGGCCGTGGCCCTTCGCCTGCCCGATCTCGGCGGGCTTGACGGACATCCGGTCGGCGACCGCGGCCCAGGTGAGGAGGCCCGTCTCGACCATCGTCTGCTGTACGACGGAGAGCGCGGTCTCCAGGCCCACCATGCCCATGGCGGCCGCGGCCCACTCGCAGTCCTTGTCCTCGTGCGGGTGCGGGGCGTGGTCGGTGGCGACGATGTCGATGGTGCCGTCGGCCAGTGCCTCGCGCAGCGCCATGACGTCGCGCTCGGTGCGCAGCGGCGGGTTGACCTTGAAGACCGGGTTGTACGAACGGACCATCTCGTCGGTGAGGAGCAGGTGGTGCGGGGTGACCTCGGCGGTCACGTCGATGCCGCGCGACTTGGCCCAGCGCACGATCTCGACCGACCCTGCGGTCGACAGGTGGCAGATGTGGACGCGGGACCCGACGTGCTCGGCGAGCAGCACGTCACGGGCGATGACCGACTCCTCGGCGACGGCGGGCCAGCCGCCGAGGCCCAGCTCCGCGGAGACGACGCCCTCGTTCATCTGGGCGCCCTCGGTGAGGCGCGGCTCCTGCGCGTGCTGTGCGACGACTCCGCCGAACGCCTTCACGTACTCCAGGGCACGGCGCATCATCACGGCGTCGTCGACGCACTTGCCGTCGTCGGAGAAGACGGTGACTCCGGCCGCGGACTCGTGCATGGCACCGAGCTCGGCGAGCTTCTTGCCCTCGAGGCCGACGGTGACGGCGCCGATCGGCTGGACGTCCGCGTATCCGCCTTCCTGGCCGAGGCGGTAGACCTGCTCGACGACGCCTGCGGTGTCGGCGACGGGGAAGGTGTTGGCCATGGCGAACACGGCGGTGTAGCCGCCGGACGCGGCGGCCTGCGTGCCGGTCAGGACGGTCTCGGAGTCCTCGCGGCCGGGCTCGCGCAGGTGGGTGTGCAGGTCGACGAGGCCGGGCAGCAGGATCTTGCCCTCGGCCTCGACGACCGTCGCGTCGCCCGCTTCGATACCGGTCCCCACTTCGAGGATCGTCTCGCCGTCGATCAGGACGTCCTGGGGCTCGCCGCCGAGCACCTTCGCACCACGGATCAGGGTCTTGCTCATGTCTTACTTCTCCTCTGAGGCGGTGGGGCGCGTGTGGGTGACGGCGGGTTCGTTGCCGCCCAGGAGCAGGTAGAGGACGGCCATCCGGGTGTGGACGCCGTTGGCGACCTGCTCGATGACCGTGCAGCGGTCGGAGTCGGCGACCTCGGCGGTGATCTCCATGCCGCGGACCATCGGCCCCGGGTGCATCACGATGGCGTGCTCCGGCATCTTCGCCATGCGCTCGCCGTCCAGGCCGTAGCGACGCGAGTACTCGCGCTCGGTCGGGAAGAACGCGTCGTTCATGCGCTCGCGCTGCACCCGCAGCATCATCACGGCGTCGGACTTCGGGAGCACGCGGTCCAGGTCGTACGACACGTCGCAGGGCCAGCTGTCCACGCCGACCGGCACCAGCGTGGGCGGGGCGACCAGGGTCACCTCGGCGCCCAGGGTGTGCAGGAGGTCGACGTTCGAGCGCGCGACCCGGCTGTGCAGGACGTCGCCGACGAGCGTGATGCGCTTGCCGCTCAGGTCCTTGCCGAGGCCCTCGTCCTTGCCGACGAGGCGGCGCCGCATGGTGAAGGCGTCGAGCAGGGCCTGGGTGGGGTGCTGGTGGGTTCCGTCGCCCGCGTTGATCACCGGGGCGTCGATCCAGCCGGAGGTGGCGAGGCGGTAGGGGGCGCCGGACGCACCGTGCCGGATGACGACGGCGTCGACGCCCATCGCCTCCAGGGTCTGGGCGGTGTCCTTGAGGGACTCGCCCTTGGAGACGCTGGATCCCTTGGCGGCGAAGTTGATGACATCGGCGGAGAGGCGCTTCTCGGCGGCCTCGAAGGAGATCCGGGTCCGGGTCGAGTCCTCGAAGAACAGATTGCAGATCGTGCGGCCGCGCAGGGCGGGCAGCTTCTTGATCGGCCGGTCGGCGACCCGGGCCATCTCCTCGGCGGTGTCGAGGATGAGAACGGCGTCGTCGCGGGTGAGGTCGGCGGCCGAGATGAGGTGTCGCATCATCTGGGTGTACTCCGTCATGTGGAGGTGTGCGGGCACGCGGGCGCGCAGGGGTGTGCCCCGGTGCCCGTGGGGGGAGCCGGTCCTACGCGGAAGCGGGCTTGGCACCGAGCAGCACGGCGTCGCGGCCGTCCTCCTCGGCGAGCTGGACCTTGACCGTCTCCCGCAGCGACGTGGGGAGGTTCTTGCCGACGTAGTCGGCGCGGATCGGGAGTTCGCGGTGGCCTCGGTCGACGAGGACGGCGAGCTGGACCGCGCGCGGCCGGCCGATGTCGTTCAGGCCGTCGAGGGCGGCGCGGATGGTGCGGCCGGAGAAGAGCACGTCGTCGACGAGGACGACCAGACGGCCGTCGATGCCGTCACCGGGGATCTCGGTGCGGGCGAGTGCGCGCGGCGGATGCATACGCAGATCGTCGCGGTACATCGTGATGTCGAGTGAGCCAACCGGGATAGTGCGTCCGGTGATTTCTTCGAGCTTCTCGGCGAGCCGTCGGGCGAGGAAGACGCCGCGGGTGGGAATGCCGAGCAGCACCACGTCTTCGGCGCCTTTGGCGCGTTCGACGATCTCGTGCGCGATACGGGTCAACACCCGTGCGATGTCAGGGCCTTCGAGCACAGGCCGGGCGACATCGGGTTCGTTCGTGTCGTTCGAGTCCATATGAAACGGACCTCCTTCTCCGCCTCACAGGACGGTTCTTAAAGGACGTCGGAATTGCGCCATCCACGGTACCAGCACGGGCAACACCGCCGGTCACAGCTCCCCTCGGAAGGGTCGGTACGGACCATTCGGCTTGACGCACCCAAGTAACGCTGCGTAACCTCACAGTGAGTTACCGTTCTTCGTCCGGGGAGCTATATGTCCAGCGAATACGCCAAACAGCTCGGGGCCAAGCTCCGCGCCATCCGTACCCAGCAGGGCCTTTCCCTCCACGGCGTCGAGGAGAAGTCCCAGGGACGCTGGAAGGCGGTCGTGGTCGGTTCGTACGAACGCGGCGACCGCGCCGTGACCGTACAGCGCCTTGCCGAGCTGGCGGACTTCTACGGCGTCCCGGTCCAGGAGCTGCTGCCCGGCACAGCTCCCGGCGGCGCGGCCGAGCCGCCGCCCAAGCTCGTCCTCGACCTGGAGCGCCTCGCGCACGTCCCGGCCGAGAAGGCGGGCCCCCTGCAGCGGTATGCCGCCACGATCCAGTCACAGCGCGGCGATTACAACGGCAAGGTGCTCTCGATCCGCCAGGACGACCTGCGCACCCTCGCCGTGATCTACGACCAGTCGCCCTCGGTGCTCACCGAGCAGCTGATCAGCTGGGGCGTCCTCGACGCGGACGCGCGCCGCGCCGTCGCCCACGACGACGTCTGATCCTTCAAGGGACAGCTGAGCAGAAACGTAACGCCGGGGGGGGGGGGGGGGGGGGGGGGGCGCGCCCCCCCCCCCCCGCCGCGGCCGCCCGGGCCCCCCCCCCCCCCCAACACCACCCCCCCCCCCCCCCCCCCCCCCCCCCCCCCCCCCAACCCCCCCCCCCCCCCCCCCCCCCCCCCCCCCCGGCCCAACCCCCCCCCCCCCCCCCCCCCCCCCCCCCACCCCCCCCGGCCCCCCGGGGGGGGGGCACAAAG